>NZ_JAHUXC010000076.1:0-200 GCF_019218665.1 Aeromonas sp. sif2416 | reverse complement strand
GCAGCCTGACCATCGATGCGGCTGGCAAGTGGAATTATGAGGTCGCCAACGACAAGGTGCAGTACCTGGGCGCGGGCGAGACCAAGGTCGAGACCTTCGTGGTTGAGAGCCTGGATGGCACCAGCCATACCGTGACCATCACCATCACCGGCGTCAATGACGGTGCGGTGATTGTGGGTGATGGCAGCGGTGCGGTGACC
>NZ_JAHUXC010000075.1:0-208 GCF_019218665.1 Aeromonas sp. sif2416 | reverse complement strand
TGTTCGGCTTGTTATTGCTAACAAGTCGTTTTGGTCACTTCACCAGACATTGAAAATCAAAAATTGTTTTTGATGCTCGACGCTGTGAGTGCCCACACAGATTGCTTGATTCAAATTGTTAAAGAGCGTTGCAACGTTTTGTCGCTGCGGGAGTGGCATTCTACTCAACCGCCTTCTCGAGTCAAGCCTTATTTTCAGAGGCTTTATC
>NZ_JAHUXC010000074.1:0-209 GCF_019218665.1 Aeromonas sp. sif2416 | reverse complement strand
GGCAACGTGCTGGGCAACGACACCGTGGGTGCCGACACCCCGGCGGTCTTTGTGGGCTGGAGTGCGAGCGGGCATGACAACAGTGCTGCGGTTGCTGCACTGGGCAGCTACGGTACCTTCACCCAAAATCCGACCACCGGCGCCTGGACCTATGTGCTGGACAACAGCAAGGCGGCGACCCAGGCGCTGACGGCGGGCTCCAACCTGAG
>NZ_JAHUXC010000073.1:0-210 GCF_019218665.1 Aeromonas sp. sif2416 | reverse complement strand
ATCACCGGCGTCAATGACGGTGCGGTGATTGTGGGTGATGGCAGCGGTGCGGTGACCGAAGACCTGAACGTGGTCAGCGGTAACCTGACCGAGACCGGCAGCCTGACCCTGACCGACGTGGACGGGGTGGACGAGGCCGAGTTCAAACCGGGCCTGGGCGCGCCGAGTGCCAATGCCCTGGGCAGCCTGACCATTGCCGCGGATGGCAAG
>NZ_JAHUXC010000072.1:0-212 GCF_019218665.1 Aeromonas sp. sif2416 | reverse complement strand
CCAATGCCCTGGGCAGCCTGACCATCGATGCGGCTGGCAAGTGGGACTATCAGGTCGCCAACGACAAGGTGCAGTACCTGGGCGCGGGCGAGACCAAGGTCGAGACCTTCACCGTACAGAGCCTGGATGGCACCAGCCACACCGTGACCATCACCATCACCGGCGTCAATGACGGTGCGGTGATTGTGGGTGATGGCAGCGGTGCGGTGACC
>NZ_JAHUXC010000071.1:0-212 GCF_019218665.1 Aeromonas sp. sif2416 | reverse complement strand
CCGGCGCCCTGGGTCAGCTGGAGATCGATGCGGCTGGCAAGTGGAGCTATGAAGTCGCCAACGACAAGGTGCAGTACCTGGGCGAGGGCGAGACCAAGGTCGAGACCTTCACCGTACAGAGCCTGGACGGCACCAGCCACACCGTGACCATCACCATCACCGGCGTCAATGACGGTGCGGTGATTGTGGGTGATGGCAGCGGTGCGGTGACC
>NZ_JAHUXC010000070.1:0-214 GCF_019218665.1 Aeromonas sp. sif2416 | reverse complement strand
TCCACTTGCCAGCCGCATCGATCTCCAGCTGACCCAGGGCGCCGGCACTCGGCGCGCCCAGGCCCGGTTTGAACTCGGCCTCGTCCACCCCGTCCACGTCGGTCAGGGTCAGGCTGCCAGTTTCGGTCAGGGTCGGCTTGCTCTCATCTTCCAGCACCGCGCCGTGGTCGGCACCGCTGATCACGGCCGCATCGTTCACGCCGGTGATGGTGAT
>NZ_JAHUXC010000006.1:0-252655 GCF_019218665.1 Aeromonas sp. sif2416 | reverse complement strand
CCAACGCCACCCGAGATGCTGCGCGGATGGGGAGGATTGTTGGGTTTGTCGTGGGGCGCCAGCGGGTCACCCTGACGGGCCACCGGCTTACCGTCGAGGAAGACATTCGGGCTCGCGGCAATCACCGAAGAGGGGTGAAACCCCTCGTGGTCGGTGCCGATGTCACCGAGCAATGCAATAGTGGGACACATCACGACTGACCTCTGTTGTGCTTTGCAATAAGACCGATGCCAGCGGTCATATGGCAAAATACAAAAGCTCCAGCCAAATCCCTGAGACAGGCTGGAGAAAGCTTGCACAGGCCTGACCATCGCTGACACTGCGACGGCCAGGCCCAAAAATGCACTACAAGGAAGGACCTGCTACAAAATCGAGGATCAAGCCTCGATCGGGGCACGCCAGTCATCGGCACCCGAGGTACCTGCAACGGTATGTTCCCAATCGATCTTGCGGTAGGCCAGGGAGACCTGGATCAGCTGGGTGAAGTCAGACTTCGCCGGATCCTGGCAGTGGGGCATCTGGCAGTCGATGTCGACGATGGTGGCATCGGTCAGCACGGTAGAGAAGAAGTGCTCCTGCTTGCCTTCGACCGAGGTGCGGTACCACTTCAGGGTCACTTTCGGCAACATCTCGCCGGAGGCCAGGGAGTTGTACATCAGCGGCACGGCCTTGTTCAGCGCGACGGTGAATTTGAACGGCTTGTGGACACGCTGGCCAGCCGGCTGACCGGATTGTGGATCGGTCGGTACGGTAACGACGTGCTGGAACTCTTGCACCAGCATCTCGTCTTCATGGCCCTGCACGAAGATGTTGCCGACGGAGTCGGAGGTGAAGGCACCGGCGGTGATGTTGCCCTGGGTTTTACCTTCGATGCTGATATAACATGGAGTTGGCATGAGTATGCTCCTGATTGGTTGAACGGTAATGACACTCGACCTAACCATTAGCAGCGACCATGCCACTCCATTTAATTCAATTATTTCAATGTGTTATAAAAACAGCACCTCAAACGCCCAGCCTCGCGGCGCAACAAGTTGTGGTTTTCCATTCTTTAAACCACCACCCGTTGCCTGACCAGTGCAATATCTTGTACATCGCGCAAACAGTTGCGCCATGCAGACTAAATCACTACCGCTCATCCACATTGGCGACCGAGGCCAGCTCGACATTTAGCCTGACGACCCCCTGCTTGAGCGCCCAGGAAATCGCCTGACACTTGCTGCTTGCCCCCAGCTTGGCGACCACATTGTTCAGATGGAATGTCACAGTGCGCGGGGTAATGCCGAGTATCTGCGCTATGTCACTGCTCTGTTTGCCCTCGGCCGCCCAGCGGCACACCTCCAGCTCACGCAGGCTCAGGGCATCATGGGGAGACAAGCCCACCAGACACACCCGCGCCACGGCTTCGAAGATATGCATGGAGAGCCAGGTCAGCGCCGGCACGGCGGCCAGCCACTGCTGCTCGGTACGGGGTTCACGGGTGATCAGGGAGAGCAGGCCGACATGGCCGTTTGCACCATGCCAGGGGAAGGTGATGCCGTCGCGTAGCCCTGCCTCCTGTGCCAGCCTCATGACCGCCAGGCTCTGCTCATCACAGGCCCCTTCCTCCATGAGATCCGCCCACAGGATGGGGGTGCTCTGCACCATGCCGCGTAGCACGACCGGATCTATCGCAAAAAAATTTGCCTTGGTATAGGCCTCCACCCAGGCAGGCGGGCAGCCGTTGAAGATGGTGACATCCGGTCGCTGTATGGTATTGGGAAAAATAAGGGCCAGTCGGAAATGATCAAACCCCATTTGTACCGTCAATTGGCGCAACAGCGCCACTATGGTGCGTTCATCGCCGGCTTGATCGAACCGGGAGATGAAATCTAATGCGTCAGATGTATCCATGTCATGATGCTGCTTTCAAACGGTAGCCATATTGTTCAGCATGAACCCCAATGGGTGCTGAATCACATGTTAATAACGTGAAACATGTGTGCTACAAAAACGAAAAAAACCAGGTGCTTGAGTCACTTGGATTGTAGGGATAGGTGGAGGGTACCACCGGTGGTCAGATCTGACAGATTCCATAAAATTTCAGAAAAATTAATTTTTACAATATATTGTATGGATGTTTATATTTAATTCACACCAAATGAACTTAAAAACCACGAAAACATCACTACATTAAACCTGCATCACCTTATCCATGGTCCCCCGAGCGGTGCAATCACCCTCGCTGAGGGAGGGCCACGTGGCTTGGCAGGGTCTGTCTGGCCTAGAGTCAGACAAATAATGAAGCAAGGCGCCCGGGTGGGCGCCTTGCTTCATTATCACTCGGCGCAACGAGTTCATCGCGCCCTCATGGTCGTGTCAGGCGGGGCACTCCCCCCTCGCCAGACGGCGGTTGATATCGGCAATCACCGGCTCGATATCGGCCAGGGTGGCTATCACATAGTGGGCGCCCGCCTGCCGCAGCTTGGCCTCGGCCGGGGTGCGTCGCGCGGTGATCTCGTCGTCACTCATGGCCGAAAACTCCTCCCAGGTGGCGCCAAATTCGTTGCCGGAGACGGCCAGCCCCACGGTCCACATGCCGGCGTTCAGCCCCTCGGCAATACCGGGCACCGCATCGTCCACCTTGATGGCGCGATGCACGGCATCGATCCCCAGTTCAATCACGTTGGCCAGCGCCATCCAGGGGCCGGGACGACCGCCGGCCTTGAGATCGTCGGTGGCCACCCAGTGATCCGGGCGATAGCCGTGCTCAGCCGCCGCCGGCACCAGGGCCTCCATCACAGGGCGGGGATAGCCTGAGCAGGAGCCGATGCGCAGCCCCTGTTCGCGCAGGCGCGCCAGCACCGGCAAGACGCCGGGGATGGGGGCGGCAAAGCGGGCCACGGCGGCGATCTGCAGCGGCATGAAGGTGTGGTAGAGGTGATCCACCTCCTCCCGACTCATGGGATGGCCGAAGCGGGCCTGCCAGCGGGCATCCACCGAGGGCAGGCGACCCAGGGTGGCGATGTGATCCCACTTGCCAAGGCCCATGGGCTGGCGCGCCTCGTCCAGGGTGACGGGGAAGTCGTAGGACCGGGCGAAGGCCTCCACGAAGATGGAGGTCGGTGCGAAGGAGCCGAAATCGACCACGGTGCCGGCCCAGTCGAGGATCAGCGCTTGTACATCAGACTCTGGTTTAACAGACAGTTGTTTGGCAGACATGGGGGGTTTCCTGTTCCAGTGAGGCTTCGACCTGGCCGAGCGCCAGATCGAGAATGACGATGGCGTGCGCGAGTTCGGCACGACTGACCGTGAGTGGGGGAGAGAGTTGGATGACATTGCCCTGGGATACCTTGAAACTCAGGCCGAGTGCCAAGCAGCGGTAGAGCACCTGCTCCGCCGCCTGGCTGGCCCGGGTCCGGCTCTGGTGATCTTCCACCAGATCCAGCGCCCACAGCAGGCCGGTTCCCCGTACCTGGCCGATCAGCGGATGGCGGTCGATCAGTGCCGTCAACTCTCGCTCCATAAAGAGCGCATCCTCCCGCACCTTGGCCAGCAGCCCCTCCTCCCGGATCACCGCTATGGTGGCGAGCGCCGCCGCGCAGCCGATGGGGCTCTTCTCGTGGGTGTAGTGGCCGAGGGAGATGGCGGCCGCCTGATTGAAGCGATCCCGGGTGATGAGGGCGGCAAACGGCACCACGCCGCCCCCCAAGCCCTTGCCGAGGCAAATGATGTCGGGCTCGATGCCGAACTGTTCGAAGCTGAACCAGTGGCCGGTGCGACCGAGGGCGTTGGGGATCTCGTCGACGATCAGCAGCACCTTGTGGCGATCGCAGATCTCGCGGATCCGCTGCCAATAGGCCCGCGACGGCACCTGCACGTCGGTGTTGCGGATGGGCTCGGCGATGAAGGCGCCTATCCCCCCCTCCTTCTCGATCACGTACTCGAGGTAGTCGGCGTAGTGCAGATCCTCCCCCTCGCCGCGATACCAGACGCCGCGATAGCGGGTGGGGGGTGGAATCCGCTCGACCCCGGCCATCAGCGGCCCCATCCCCGCCCGGAAGCAGGCCTCGCCGCCGACCGAGATGGCGTCGAGGGAGGCGCCGTGAAAGGCATCCCACAGTGACACCACCTTGCTGTTGCCGGTGATGAAGCGGGCGAGCTTGAGGGCTATCCCCACCACCTCGCTGCCACCTGGGGCGAACAGCACCCGGTTGAGATCCCCCGGCGCCAGCTCCGCCAGGGTGCGGGCGCACTCGATGGCGACCGGGTGGGTGTAGCGGCGCGGGGCAAAGGGCAGATCCGCCAGCTGCTGCTGCACCCGGGCCACCACACTAGGGTGACCATGACCGAGCTGATGGACGCTGTTGCCATGAAAGTCGAGGTACTGCTTGCCGGAGACGCTGGTCAACACAGTCCCCTGCGCCCCCGCCAGCAGATCCAGGCAGGGGGTGGAGAGCGCCTGATGCAGAAAATAGCGGCCATCCTCGGCCAGCCCTTCCCGTACCGGCTCGCTTTGCGCCGCCCACCAGCGCTGGCGCGCCTCCCCCAGGTTGATGTCCCCTTCGGTATCGGCGAGGCCGCCGCCGGGCAGGCTGGCATGGCTGCTCATAGCACACCCTCCTGCCAGTAGCAGGCTTCGGCCATGACGGCCAGCAGTTCGCGCACCCGGACCGGGCTCACATCGCCGATGTTGCCGATGCGGAAACAGTCTGCCTGGGAGACCTTGCCCGGGTAGATGACGAAGCCCTGGCCCTTGAGGCGCTGATAAAAATCGGCGAAGCGGTAGTCGGGATGGGTCGGCGAATGGAAGGCGGTGATGATGGGGGATTGCCAGGGCGCGGGCAGCAGGGGCTCAAATCCCAGGGCCGCCATGCCGGCGACCAGGGTGCGCTGGTTCTCCTGATAGCGCCGATGGCGGGCGGCGATCCCCCCCTCCTGCTCCAGCTCCCGCAACGCCTGGGCGAAGGCCAGCACTGTGTGGGTCGGCGAGGTGAAGCGCCACTTGCCCCCCTGCTGCTCCATGGTCTGCCACTGGGCGTGCAGATCGAGGGAGACGGAGCGGGCCCGTCCGGCGCAGGCCGCCAGCGCGGCGCGGCGGGCGATGACGAAGCCAAAGCCCGGCACCCCCTGGATGCACTTGTTGGCGGAGCTGATGAGAAACTCGATGCCGAGGCGGCCCAGATCGATGGGGATGCCGCCAAAGCTGCTCATGGCATCGACGATGAGGCGAATGCCACGGCGCCGGCACAGCGCCGCCACCTCCTCCAGCGGGTTGAGCATGCCGGTGGTGGTCTCGCAGTGCACCATGGCCAGGTGGGTGATCTCCGGGTGCCGGCCGAGCAGAGACTCGATGGCCGCGACCTCGGGCCGCGCCGTCTCGCCGCAATCGAGCTCGAGGTGACGCAGGCCGAGGCAGCGCGCCATCTCCCCCATGCGGGCGCCGTAGGCGCCGTTATTGACGATCAGCAGGCCATCATCGGCCCCCAGCGCCGAGCCCAGCACGCTCTCCACCACATAGCTGCCACTGCCCTGCAGCAGCACGGCGCCGTAGTCGGCCGCCTGTTCCGGGGTGGTCGCCAGTCGCACCAGCTCGCGGCGGATGGGCTCCACCACCCCCAGGTTGTAGTCCGCATCCCAGGTGCAGCTGTCTTGCAGCATGGCGGCGCGCACCGTGGGGGTGGTCGAGAGGGGGCCCGGGGTCAACAGCAGGTAATCGACGGCAGCGGGGGCTGCAGGAATGTGGGTCATGGCTCGCTCCATTTGGTATATACCAGATTGAGCATATTCTGGATAACTCCCCCTCCCAGGTCAAAGGGGTGCCCTATCGTGCAACAAAAAATTCATTTTCGGCGCCCTCATCGCGATAATCTAGTCATCCCGAGCGGAGTGACCAGAACTGGTCTCTACCAAGCACTTTGACACCGACAAGGATCACCATGAGCAAACCGCAGTACCTGCAGATCAAGGATGCCCTCGCCACACAGATCCAGGCAGGAGGCTTGCAGGCCAACGACAAGCTCCCCTCCGAACGGCTGCTGGGGGAACTCTATGGCACCACCCGGGTCACCATTCGCGAGGCCCTGGTGCAACTGGAGGCCAACGGCCTCATCTATCGGGAGGATCGGCGGGGCTGGTTCGTCACCCCGCCGCGCTTTCGCCTCAACCCCAGACGCACCTCCAACTTCCACCAGATAGTGCGCGAACAGGGCGGTGAGCCACGCACCGAGCTGCTGGAGAAGAGCCGCCAGGCGGTGCCGCCGGCCCTGCTGAGCCGGCTCCAGCTCAGGCCCTTTGACAGCCTCTTCCTGCTCAAGCGGCTGCGTTATGCCAACGGGCGCGCCATCTGTTACTGCGAGAACCACTGCCTGCCGGAGCGGGTGCCCGGCCTGCTCGAGCTGGACTTGGCCGGCAGCCTGACCGAGCTCTACCAGGTGCATTACGGCCTGCACTACGCCCGCATGCAGGTGCGCTTCTTCCCCACCGCCCTGCCCGACGAGGTGGCCAAAGCGCTGGGTGCCACCGCCGGCTTGCCCGCCCTGCGCCTGGAGCGACTCAACTTCGATCAGCACGGGCGGGTGCTCGACTTCGATCTGGAATACTGGCGCCACGACAGCCTGGAGATCGATGTCGACACCCTGGATTGAGCTCATCAAAACGTCACACGGCCGTCACCTGAGCGTCATAAAGATTGCCTAGCCTCTGCTTCGACCAATCTGGTTTATACCAACTTTGATGGAGAAGAGGATGAAACAGGGAACCCCCTTGCTGGCGAGCGCGCTGCTGGCCGCCATGACAGCCCCGGTGATGGCCGCGACCGATCTCACCGTCTACACCGCCTTCGAGCCGGAGCAGCTCAGTGAGCTGAAGACCGCCTTCGAGCGCCAGCACCCCGACATCAACATCAAGTGGGTACGGGACTCCACCGGCGTGGTCACGGCCCGGCTGCTGGCCGAGAAGGCCCAGCCCAAGGCCGACGTGGTCTGGGGCCTGGCGGCCACCAGTCTGATGCAGCTCGATCAGCAGCAGATGCTGGCGGGTTACGCCCCCAAGGGGCTGGACAAACTCGACAGCCGCTTCCGCGATCCCAGGGCCGAGCCGCACTGGATTGGGCTGGATGCCTTCTTCAGCGCCATCTGCTTCAACAAGGTCGAGGCCGAGAAGCAGGGGATCCCGGCCCCCCGGAGCTGGGCCGATCTGACCAAGCCCATCTACAAGGGCAAGGTGATCATGCCCAACCCCAGCTCCTCCGGCACCGGCTTCCTGAGCGTGGCGGGCTGGCTGCAGACCATGGGTGAGCAGCAGGGCTGGCAGTTCATGAGCGGCTTGCACCAGAACATCGATCGCTACACCCATTCCGGCTCGGCCCCCTGCAAGCTGGCGGCCAGCGGCGAGACGGTGGTCGGCATCTCGTTCGACTTCCCGGCCACCAGCCTCAAGAGCAAGGGCGCCCCCATCGAGGTGCTGTTCCCGAGCGAAGGCTCCGGCTGGGACATGGAGGCCGCGGCCATCATCAAGGGCACCGCCAGGCTGGAAGCCGCCAGACAGTTGCTCGACTTCGCCGCCACCGAGCAGGCCAACAGCCTCTACAACCAGTCCTTCGCCGTGGTGGCCATCCCCCAGGTGGCCAAGCCCAGGGCCGGCTACCCGGCCGACATCAACGGCCAGATGATCAAGAATGACTTCGCCTGGGCTGCCCGGGAGCGCAACGCCATCCTGACCCAGTGGACCGCCAGCTTCGACGGCAAGTCGGAGGCCAAGCAGTAAGGGTGAGGCATCCCCTCGCCGTGACCCCGCACACAAGGCCGGCCTCCGCCGGCCTTGTTCTTTGCTAGCCCCCCTGTGCGGGAGTCACCCGCCATCACCGCCCTGTCATCTTTCCGTCATCCCTCGGTCACACTTCAAACTCAAACTGGTATATACCAAACCAGCAGTGAGTCTGATCATGACCCGGCCCTATCTGGACATCAAACACCTCAACAAGCACTTCGGGGCCTTCCAGGCCCTCAAGGATATCTCCCTCGCCATCGAGCAGGGGGAGTTCGTCTGCTTCCTCGGCCCTTCCGGCTGCGGCAAGACCACCCTGCTGCGGGCGATCGCCGGGCTGGATCTGCCGGGCAGTGGCGAGATCTGGCAGGGGGGTCGCGACATCTCCCTGCTGCCGCCCCAGCAGCGGGATTTCGGCATAGTGTTCCAGTCCTATGCCCTGTTCCCCAACCTGACGGTGGCGGACAACATCGCCTTCGGCCTGCAGAATCAGCGGCTCGACAAGGCGCGGATCAGGGAGACGGTCCAACACTGGCTGGAACTGGTCGGCCTCGGCGCCCAGTCCCACAAATACCCGAGCCAGATCTCCGGCGGCCAGCAGCAGAGGGTCGCCCTGGCCAGGGCGCTGGCGCTCTCCCCCGGCCTGCTGCTGCTCGATGAGCCCCTGAGTGCGCTCGATGCCCAGGTGCGCACCCACCTGCGCAGCGAGATCCGCGCCCTGCAGCAACGCCTCGGCATCACCACCATCATGGTGACCCACGATCAGGAGGAGGCGCTGACCATGGCGGATCGCATAGTGGTGATGGAGGGGGGCACCATAGTGCAGATAGGCACGCCAAGGCAGATCTACCACCAGCCGGCGAGCCGCTTCGTGGCCAGCTTCGTCGGCAGCATGAACTTCCTCGATGCCCTGGTGCTGAGCCCGCAGCAGGTGCGACTCAACGAGCAGCCGCTCACCCTGGCGAACCGGGCGGCCGCCGGCAGCAAGCTGCAGCTCGCCATCCGGCCCGAGGCCATCAGCCTGGCGCCCCCGGCGCGGCAAGGGCTGCAGGCCGAGATAGCGCAGGTGGAGTTTCTCGGCGCCGCCCAGCGGCTGATCTGCGTGGCACAAACCTATCTGGGCCCCCAGCGGGTGCTGGTGCAAGGCCCCAACGATGGGGGCAGCGACTGGCGCAGTGGCATGGCCTGCACCCTGCACTGGCCCGCCGACGCCATGCAGCTGTTTGAGGAGGCCGCCCCATGACAGCCCCCCTGCACGCCCCCCTCCTCGCTCCCCGCCCCGTCCATCCCTGGTGGCGACGCGCCCTCGCCGGCGGGAGCCGCGATCGGGCCATCCAGCTGGCGCTGCTGTTGCTGGGCATAGCCCTGCTGGTCGGCGGCCTGCTGCTGCCCCTGCTCGCCATGCTGCAAAAGAGCCTGCAGGACATGGACGGCAACTGGGTGGGGCTCGCGAACTTTCGGGACTACTTCCTCTCCCCCAACCTGAGCCGCACCATAGGCAACACCCTCTGGCTCGGCCTGCTCATCACTACGCTGGTGGTCTGCATCGCCTTCGGCTATGCCTATGCCCTCACCCGTACCTGCATGCCCGGCAAGTCCCTGTTTAAGTTGATCGGCCTCATCCCGCTGCTGATGCCCTCCCTGTTGCCCGCCATCAGCCTGGTCTACTGGTTCGGCAACCAGGGCGTCGCCAAGGGACTGCTGGGGGGCGAGAGCATCTATGGCCCCATCGGCATCGTCATCGGCCTCGGCTTCTGGTGCTTCCCCCATGCCCTGATGATCCTGGTCACGGCGCTGGGTCACAGCGATGCCCGCCTCTACGAGGCCGCCAGGGTGCTGGGCAGCCCCGCCTGGCGCACCTTCCTCACCGTCACCCTGCCGACCGCCCGCTACGGCCTGCTGAGCGCAGCCATCGCCGTGTTCACCCTGACCATCTGCGACTTCGGGGTGGCCAAGGTGATCGGCGGCCAGTACAGCGTGCTGGCCACCGACATCTATCGCCAGGTGATCGGCATGCAGAACTTCTCCCTGGGGGCGGTCGCCAGCGTGACCCTGCTGCTGCCGGCGCTGCTCAGCTTTGCGCTGGAGCACAGGGTGCGCAGCAAGATGCAGGAGCAGAGCAACAGCAAGGCCGTGCCCTATAGCCCCACGCCCCATCGGCTGCGGGATCTGCTGGCACTGCTCTGGTGCGGCCTCTGGGCCCTGCTGTTCCTGGCCCTGGTGGGGATGGCCATCTACGGCTCCCTGGTGCAGTTCTGGCCCTACAACCTGACACTGACGCTGGAGCACTACGCCTTCGACAGCAACAGCGTCTACGGCTGGCAGCCCTTCCTCAACACCCTCAAGCTCGGTGCCCTCACCGCCATCACCGGCACCCTGCTCATCATGGTGCTGGCCTGGGCGCAGGAGAAGGGACGCCACTTCGCCCCGCTGCGCCAGCTGATGCACCTGCTCGCCATGCTCTCCCTGGCCGTGCCCGGCATGGTGCTCGGGCTGGGTTACATCTTCTTCTTCAACCGGGCCGACAGCCTGCTGGGCGGCCTGTATGGCACCCTGCCCTTGATGGTGCTCTCCTGCATCATCCACTACTACACCGTGGGTCACATGACGGCGCTGACCAGCCTAAAGCAGTTGCCAAAGGAGCTGGAGCTGGTCGCCATCTCACTGCGCATCCCGCTGCTCAAGGCCTTCTGGCGCGTCACCCTGCCCGCCAGCCTGCCCGCCCTGCTGGAGATCTTCATCTACCTGTTCGTCAACGCCATGACCACCACCTCGGCGGTGATCTTCCTCTACTCCAGCGACAGCGTGCTGGCCTCCATCGCAGTGCTCAACATGGAAGACTCGGGCGATACGGCCGCCGCCGCCGCCATGGCCACCCTGATCCTGCTGGCCGCCGCCGGCATCAAGCTGCTGCAGCTCTACCTCAGTCGCACCCTGCTGGAGCGCACCCAGCGCTGGCGCCACCCATGAGCAACCACCAAGGAGAATCCATGAGCCAACCCCACCCCTTCTGGCTGGCCGAGGCCCTCGCCGCCGAAGCCCCTCCCGAGCCCACCCCGCTGCGGGGCCAGTTGCAGGCCGACGTCTGCATCGTCGGCGGCGGCTTCACCGGGCTCTGGTGCGCCATCCACCTCAAACAGGCGGAGCCCGGTCTGCGCATCCTGGTGCTGGAGAAGGGGCTGTGCGGCAGCGGCGCCTCCGGTCGCAACGGCGGCTGCCTGCTCACCTGGTCGGCCAAGTACCCCAGCCTGCGCCAGCGTTTTGGCGAGCAGCAGGCCGCCTGGCTGGTGCGTACCTCGGAACAGGCGGTGCACGAGATAGCCCATTTCTGCGCGGCGCACGGTATCGAGGCCCAGTTGCGGGTGGAGGGTAGCTGCTACACCGCCACCAGCGAGGCCCAGCGCGGCGGTATGACGCCCATCATGAGCCAGCTGGAGCAGGCCGGGCTGAACCAGTGGCGGCCGATAGCGGAGCAGGATCTGGCCGGGCAATGCGGCTCATCGGCTCACCTGGAGGGAGTGTTCAGCCCCCACGGGGGCTCGGTGCAGCCCGCCCTGCTGGTGCGGGGGCTGCTGCGGGTCGCCCGGAAACTGGGGGTGGAGGTGTATGAAAATAGCCCCATGCTGCGCCTGGAGGCGGGGCAGCCGGCCCGCATCCTGACCCCGCAGGGGAAAGTACAGGCCGGGCGGGTGGTGCTGGCCCTCAACGGCGCCATGGTGGATCACTTCGCCGAGTTTCGCCGCAGTATAGTGCTGGTCTCCTCGGACATGGTGATCACGGAGCCGGCGCCGGAGCAGCTTACCCGCCAAGGGATGGATCACGGTCGCAGCGTGGTGGATGGGCGCACCTTCGTCTATTACCATCGCTCGACCCCGGATGGCCGCCTCATGCTCGGCAAGGGGGGCAACCGCTTCGCCTTCGCCAACCGCTACCTGGCCGACTTCGATCGGCCGAGCCGCTATCTGGCCCCGCTGACCCTGGCGCTGCACCGCTTCTTCCCCGCGCTGGCACAGGTGCCCATCGCCGCCAGCTGGTGCGGCGCCTCGGATCGCTCGGTGGATGGGCTGCCCTTCTTCGGCCACTGGCGCCACTCCGCCAACATCGTCTACGGCCTCGGTTATTCGGGCAACGGCGTGGCCCAGAGCTGGATCGGCGGCCGCATCCTGGCGGCCCTGGTCAGGGAAGATAAACGGGAAGAGGATGCCCCCTGGCGCCACTGCGCCCTGGTCGGCGGCCCGCGCGGCTACTTCCCGCCGGAACCCATCCGCTGGCTGGGGGCCATGCTGGTGCGCAACGCCATCCGGCGCAAGGAGCGGGCGGAAGATGAGGGACGGGCAGTGCGCTGGCTCGACAAGCGGCTGGCCAGCCTGGCCGATGCCGCCGGCAAGGCGGATAAATAGGCATTATCCCCCTAACCAGCCGGTATCAGGCGCAGTTCATCCGAAGCATGGAGCGGGGACTGGCCACCCCGACAGTCCGAGGTTGGCAAATGGCGGCGCCTGTCAGGGCAGGCCCCTCATCTTCATCATTGCCCGTAGTAGTGGTCAAGCAGGGCGCTGGCCTCCGCCGGGGAGATCTGCATCTGGGGCCAGCGGGTGGCCTTGTCCCTGATATCCAACAAGTTCTCCTGCTCAGGGCGAAGCTGGCTGCCGAGCTGCCGGTTCAGGGCCTCGTAACGGGCTATGACCGCCTGCCGGCTGAAGGCACCCGGCGTCAGATCCAACCGGTAGCCTCGAAACAACCACTGCAGCCCCTGATAGACCGCCAGGTGATAAACCGAATGATGATCTTCCTCCTCGTAGTATCGGCTGGTGACGTTCAGGTTTTCGGCGGGCTGCGCCGCCACGCGCCGGGCAAACTGCCGCAGGTGGTCCCGGTGAAACTCGGAGCGACCGAATCCCGGCGTGAACGGGTTGTTGGCCACCGCGATAAACAGCGATGAAGCGTGCTTGAGCGGATGGGTCAGGGCCCGCTCGATGCGCTGGTAATTGTGCGGATAGTCGAACCACAGGCTGGCATCCAGGGCGATGTATCCCTGAAACAGGCCGCTGTCGTTTGCCACCGTATCCAGGGCCAGCAAGCCGCCAAGGGAGTGGCCCACCAGCAGGGCCGGCGAGCGGGTACGATATTGGCGCTCGATGACAGGACGCAGCTCCCGAGTCAGGTATTGCATAAACGCCGGGCCGCCACCCGTCTTGGCATAACCGGCCCCCGCTGGCTCGCCATTGGGCAGCACCATGGTATGGCTCGGCGTGTAATCCCGCATCCTGTCCGTGTTGTGAACGGCCACTATGATGAGAGACGGGATCGCCGGATTCAGTCCGGCACGCAGCGCCTGGGTGATGCCCGCGACCTGCAACAGAAATTTCTCTCCATCGAGCAGATAGAGCACGGGAAAGCGCTGCTGCGGCTGCCGTTCATAGTCCTCTGGCAGATAGACGCTGTATTGCCGCGCCTCATTGAGCAGGGTCGAGTGATGAGTAAAGCGCTGGGCATAGTGGAGCATGTCTGCCTGGGCAGAAGAGAGACTGAGCATAGTGAGTAGCAGGGTGATGAGTGGTTTCATTGAGTCATACCAGAGTTGAGCGTCATGGATAAGCCTCTGGCGCGGCATCTGGCGCAGGGTTCGCCGGGCGGCACAGATAATCGGCAACAGCGCCATCAGGCCCTGTTGCCGATTGCCGTTACAGCTTGTAGGTGAAACCTGCCATCAAATTGGCCGGTTCGCCGTACATGTTGAAGGTGGTCGTCGAGCCGACGCGATAGAAATATTCGCGATCGAAGATGTTGTAGACATTCAGGGTCGCCTGCATCTTGTCCGTGATGTCGTAGCGCACGGCCGCATCAAACAGGGCATAGCCCCCCTGATGGGTAGTGACTCCATTCTGGTTGAAGGAGTAGTCGCTGACCGCCGTCATCCCGCCACCCAAGTGCAGGCCCGGCACCCAGTCCGCCAGATGGTAGTCGGTCCAGAGGGACAGGGAGTGGCGCGGGATCGCATCGAATTTCGGGTTGTGATCGCCGGATTTCTCCTCGATATCGGTAAAGGTATAACCCGTCATGACCATCCAGTTCTGGCTCAGATAGCCGGTCGCCTCCAGCTCCACCCCTTGGGTGTCGACCTTGCCGGTCGCCCAGTAGGTATTGGAAATGGCGATCCCCTGCTCGTCATAGGCCTGGGCCGCGATGTTATTGTCCTTCATCAGGAAGGCGGTCGCTCGGGTGTTGAGCTGGCCATCCAGCAGGGATGACTTGATGCCGGTTTCCCACTGGCTGCCCTCACGAGGCGCCAACATGTCACCATTTTCATCCTGACTGGTCTGCGGCTTGAACACCTTTGAATAGCTGGCATACAGGGTGTGTTCATCGGTCAGGTCATAGACGGCCCCCGCATAGGGAGTGAATTTCCCATTGAAATCACCCGACTGGCTGTTCTGCGCCCCCGAACTGAGGGGCGTGCTGACGACCTCGGTGTCATACCAGGAGACACGGGCCCCGGTGATCACGGCCAGCGGCTCCATCAAGCGCCAGGTCACCTTGCCATACAGACCCAGTTCTGACTTCTCTTCATGGTCGTTCTTGGTGTACTGGTAGTTTGGCTTGGCGACCGTGGTCGGATCGAAATTGAACACATTGATCTTGCCGATATTGCGGTTGGTGTAGGTCTGAATATCGGATGCATAGTGCTTGTAGTCAGACCCCAGCACGAACTCGCTCTTGTGCCCAAGCAGGCCAAACATCTGGCTGTAGTTGGCATCCAGCGCGACGTTCTGCTGCTGGTTCGCCTGGGCATTGAACATCAGCCCGGTGTTCCCCGCGGCATCCACCGGGCCGTTGGTATAGGTCTGCTCCAGGCGCATGTCGTGATCCATGTAACGGGCCGAGACCTGGCCGACGCCACCGTTGGCAAAGGCATGCTGGAGGGAAGCGCCCACATCGGTGGTGTTCGCGTCGAAGAAGTCTTCGTCAGAACCGAGGTAGGTACTGCGACTGATGTCTAGCATGCTGCCATCGCTGTACGCCGGCAGGCCATTGGTGGGCAGTATGTCCTTGGTTTGATGCAGGGCATAGACCGACAGCAGGGTGCGATCCGACAGCTCGAACTCCAGGGTGCCGTAGTAGGTCCCGTTATCGTTGTTGTTGTAGTCAACCTGGTTCTTGATGTCGGCGTTGCTCACCACGAAGCGGCCGAGCACCGAGCCCTCCTCGTTGAGCGCCCCCCCCATGTCCGCTTCCAGATAGTGCCGATCCCAGCTGCCATAGCGCGCCGTGACCGAGCCCTTGAATTCGTCGGTCGGGCGCTTCAGCACCATGTTGATCACGCCCCCCAGTTCGCTGGTGCTGTTAAACAAGCCGGAGGGGCCGCGCATGATCTCCACGCGGTCGACGGCGGCCAGCGACGGCAGGGTGCCGAATTTGCTCTGCATGGGCGATGGCAAGCCGTTCAGGCTCACCTCATCGTATTCGTAACCGCGCGAGAAGATGGAGGAGCGGCCGCTGTCGTTGACCATGGTGCGCAGGCCCGGCGTGTATTTGGCCAGATCGTCCACCGCCACGAAGTTGCGCTCTTTGATGTAGTCATTGGTCAACACCGTGATCGACTGGGGAATGTCTTTCAGGGCTGCCGGGGTCTTGGTACCCACGGTGGCCGAGTCGACGCTGTAACCCCCGGTCTCCTCCGACGGCGCCATCCCGTAAAGCGGGTTGCCGTAGACAACGAGGGTTTCATCCGGGACGACGTTCTGCTCTTCCGCCAGAGCCGGGGAAGCAACAGTGACAGCCAGGGCGGCAGAAACGGCCAGAGCAAGCGGGCTGAGCGCTTTATCCTTAAAGACAACCATAGAAAGAGTGACCCCAAACAGAGATGATAATCATTTTCATTTGATTTTGTGGGGGCTAATATAGCATCCAAGAATCCGCAGTAGTTTTGCGGTTCGGTCATTTAATATTTCGAAATGGTCAAAGTGAGCATGACTGACACAGTGGCAAGAGATACCAGCGTTCGTAAACGCGGCCTGTTTACCGGAAGAGTCGAGAACCTGATGATTCAGGACAGCATCCTCTTCCACAACAAGGACATCGTTCACAAGGCCGATTTCGCCACCCAGCGAGAGCTGCCGCCACAGCTGATCATCGCCATCCCGCTCGAGAGCAGGGCGCTGATGACCTATGGCGCCACCCACAGGCTCAGAGGTTGCCGCTTTCACAAGTCCGATCCCATTGTGGCCACCGCCATCTTCTATGCCGAACCTGACATGGTGCAAGGCGCCGCCAAGGCCCATGTGCGCAGCCGCAGCATCGTCTTGTCGCTCAGCCTGCCTTGGCTTGAGCGCCACCTGATCGGCAAACACCGCGCGCTGTTCGAACGCATATTCAACCATCACTTGAGTCGCTTCGACTGGTCGCTGCCGCCGCACCTTGGCCAGATAGCGGAAGCCTTGAACCTCACCAGCAGTCAGAATGCCCCCGAGATGCTGATGAGAGAGGCATTCGCCCTCACCGTATGGGAGAGCCTGATGACCAACATCCAGCAGATCGCCTTTGTCTGTGGCCAGCGCCACAACGAACAACCGACCCGTCTGAAAATGTTGCTGATGGATGAAAGGGTGGACGAGATGGCACTTGCCGACATTGCCGATAGGTTGGGAATGAGTGTGTCTACCTTGCAACGAGCGGCAAAGAAAGAGCTGGGCATGAGCCTGCAGCGTTATCTGCGCGAGCGAAAGTTGCAGGAGGCGAAGGTGAAGCTAGAAGCGCGAAGCATGTCCCTGCAGGAAGCCGCGGAGCACGCTGGCTACAGCCATGTCTCGAACTTCATTACGGCGTTTCGCAAGCTGTTTGGCTTTTCACCAAAGCAACTCCTCAGGCAAGGCGAAGGCAAAATAGGAAATGGCTGTGCCCTGAACAGCCAAGCCATCGAGGGCCAGAGAAGTTCCCTCGGCTAGCCTGGACGCCCACATTTATGAGCGTACTCAGTGGCGCGCGGATATGATAAAGCCCAAGCGATTGAATCGCTTGGGCTCTGAATGAATGGCGGAGGAGGTGGGATTTGAACCCACGGATGGTCGCCCATCGCCGGTTTTCAAGACCGGTGCATTCAGCCGCTCTGCCACCCCTCCGCAGCAGTGCGCCGAATATTACCCATGCCGATCCGGCTTGTAAATCCCCGCCCCGTTCGTTTGCCGATTTATTGGGCTAAACTACGCAAAAAGCCCACAAACAGGGCATGAGCCGCGCTTTTTAGACCGGATAACTTGACTTGAAAACAGACTCACCCACTATAGTGGCCACCACGATATTCCAGCAAGATGGACTTATGAGAATCAAACATGCCCTGATCGCAGCCTTGACTGGCGCGACCCTGCTTGCGGCGCCGGTGCAGGCGAGCGAGCTGACCAAAACGGATGTCGAGCAGATCGTGCGCGACTACCTGGTCAAGAATCCTGAAATACTGGTCGAGATGTCTAATGCCCTGCGCGCCAAGCAGGAGAGCCAGCAGGCCGCCAGCGACAAATCCCTGATCGAGGCGCATGCCAAACAGCTCTATTCCAACCAGGATCCCGAGAGCGGCAACCCCAAGGGCAGCCTGACCGTGGTCGAGTTCTTCGACTACAACTGCGGCTACTGCAAGCGCGCTCACCCGCTCGTCAAGCAGCTGCTGGGTGAAGACAAGGAGATCCGCTACATCTACAAGCAGTTCCCCATCCTGAGCGAGACCTCCTACTATGCCGCCCGCGCCGCCCTGGCGGTGCAGCTGGGTCAGCCTGACAAGTACCAGACCTTCCACGACAAGCTGTATGCCCATCAGGGTCCGCTGGCCGACGAAGCCCAGGTGAAAGCGATCGCCACGGCCGCCGGGGTGGACTGGAGCAAGGTCGAGGCCAAGTTCAAGGACGGCAGCATCGATCAGAACCTCGGCACCAACCGTGCCCTGGCCGAAGCCATGAGCATCTCGGGCACCCCGGCCTTCATCATCGGTGACCAGATCCTGCGCGGTGCACCGCGGGATCTGGCGAGCCTGCAGGCCATCGTCAAGGACGTGCGCGCAGGCAAGAGCATCCAGTAAGCTCGCCACGCGCTGATAAAAAAACGCCCCGGCCATGCCGGGGCGTTTTGCTATTCGGGCTTCAGCCCCTCAGGCCTGATAGCCGTTCGGGTTCTGGCTTTGCCAGCGCCAGGTGTCCACCATCATCTGCTCGAGCCCGCGCTCCGCGCGCCAGCCCAGCTCGGTGCTGGCCTTGTGCGGCTCGGCCCAGCACTCGGCGATGTCGCCGGGGCGGCGGGGCTTGACCTGGTAGGGAATGGGGCGACCGCTGGCCGTCTCGAACGCGGCTATCATCTCCAGCACAGAGTAACCCTGGCCGGTACCCAGGTTGTAGGTGAAGACCCCGGTGTCGCTCGCGATGCGGGCCAGCGCCTTGAGGTGACCGATGGCGAGATCCACCACGTGGATGTAGTCGCGCACCCCGGTGCCGTCCGGCGTCGGGTAGTCGTTGCCAAACACCCCCAGCTCCTTGAGCTTGCCCACCCCGACCTGGCTGATGTAGGGCAGCAGGTTGTTGGGAATGCCGTTGGGATCTTCGCCGATGAGGCCGCTCTCGTGGGCGCCGACCGGGTTGAAGTAGCGCAGCAGCACTATGGCCCAGCGCGGATCGGACTTGGCGAGATCCCGCAGTATCTCTTCCACCATCAGCTTGGAGCGGCCATAGGGGTTGGTCGCGCTGGTGGGAAAATCTTCCCGCAGGGGCACAGAGGCGGGATCGCCATAGACGGTAGCCGATGAGCTGAACACCAGCCGGAACACGCCGGCTTTGGCCATCTCCTCGCACAGCACCAGGGTGCCGGTCACGTTGTTCTGGTAATAGGTGAGCGGGATCTGGCTCGACTCCCCCACCGCCTTGAGGCCGGCGAAGTGGATCACAGATTCAATCTTGTGGGCGGCGAACAGCCGCTGCAGGCAGGCCCGGTCGAGAATATCGCCCTCGACGAAGGTGACCGCCTGGCCGGTGATCCGCTCGACCCGCTTGAGCGACTCGGGCGATGCGTTGGACAAGTTATCCAGCACCACCACCCGCTGCCCCGCATTGAGCAACTCGACCAGAGTATGGGAGCCGATATAGCCGGCGCCGCCCGTGACCAGTATTGTCATTTTATCATCCCGTGTTCTGCTGAAACTGGGACAGAGTCTACCCGTCCGCCCCCACAGGGAAAAGACGAAGAGATCAATGACGCCCTCAATACGCCAGACTGATGTCCCCTTTGGCGGTGCAGGAGCAGGCCAGCGCCACCCCGCTCTCGAGATCCTGCGCGCTCAGCGTCACCACGCTCTGGCGCTCGATCTCGCCGGTCGTGGTGCAGCGGCAGGCGCCACAGACCCCGGCGCGGCAGGCGGCCGCCATGGTCTCGCCGGCACCCTCGAGGGCGGCCAGCAGGGTCTGGCCCGGCAGTATCTTCACCTTCTTGCCGCTTTTTTTCAGGGTCAGCCAGAAATGGTCGCCATCGGTGGCCACCGGCGCCGCCTCGGGCAGGCCGAATGACTCCTGATGCAGTTGATCGACCGGCAGGCCCAGCTCCGCCAGCATGGTGCTCACCGCGGCCATGTAGGGCGCGGGCCCACACAGGTAGACGTGACGGCTGAGCAGGTCAGGCGCCAGTTCCCTCAGCATGGCGGGGTCGAGCCGGCCGAGCCAGGGGTGAGTGGTCTGGTCCTGCTCCAGCACTTTCTCCAGCACTAAAGCATGGCGCAGCCCGCTATGAGCCTCGGCCAGGGCCGCCAGTTCGCTGGCGAAGATCACGTCCTCGGGGGAGCGGGCGCTGTGGATGAAACGAATGTCCGCCTCAGGGCGTTTGGCCAGCTCGTCGCGCAGCATGGCCCACATGGGGGTGATGCCGGAGCCCGCGCTCAGCAGCAGCGGTCGCTCGCAGGGCAAGGCGCTCAGGTTGAAGTCGCCGAAGGGGCCGTCGGCCCGGATCTCATCCCCCGGCTGCAGGCTCTGGTGCAGATGATGGGACACCAGCCCCACATCCTTGATGGTGACCTGCCAGAAAGGATCTTGCGGGCTGGAGGAGAGGGTGTAGGCGCGGCACTTGGGCTCGCCGCCTACCTCGGTGTGCAGGGTCAGGCACTGGCCGGCCAGCACCGGGGGCAAGGCGCCATCGACGACGGCGAACTGCCAGCTCACCACATCATGGGTGTCGGCACGGCGGCCAATGCAGCGCAGGGTGAGAGAGGTCATCACAAGGCTCCTCGGTCTGATGAAAAGGTCTGATTCGAAAAAAGGCGAGCCGGGGGGCTCGCCAAAGGCTTACAACACGCTGAGATGATCAGGCTGGCACAGCCTGCGGCGTCAGGCCGCCAGGATCTCGGCCAGATCCGCTTCGGCCGTGGTGGTGCCTTTCAGGCCGAACTGCTCCTCCAGCACCTTGAGCAGGGCCGGGGTGAGGAAGGCCGGGGCGGTCGGGCCGGTGCGGATGTCCTTCACCCCGAGCGCCAGCAGGGTGAGCAAAATGACGATGGCCTTCTGCTCGAACCAGGAGAGCACCAGGGTCAGCGGCAGATCGTTGACGCCGCACTCGAACGCCTCGGACAGCGCCAGTGCCAGCTGGATGGCGGAGTAGGCATCGTTGCACTGGCCCACGTCCAGCAGACGGGGAATGCCGCCAATGTTGCCGAAGTCGAGTTTGTTGAACTTGTACTTGCCGCAGCCCAGGGTGAGCAGCAGGCTGTCTTGGGGGGCGGCCTTGGCAAATTCGGTGAAGTAAGCGCGCTCGGCCTTGTCGCCGTCACAACCGCCCACCAGGAAGAAGTGGCTGATCTCGCCGGCCTTGACCTTGTCGATCACCGCGGGGGCGGCCTGCATCAGGGCGTTGCGGGCGAAGCCGATGGTGATGAAGTGCTCGAGCTCGGTGTGCTTGAAACCTTCCAGCGCCAGTGCCTTCGCCACCACGGCGAAGAAATCTTCCCCCTCCAGATGGGTCACGCCCGGCCAGCCGACGATGGAGCGGGTGAAGATGCGATCGCTGTAGTCGCCCACGTTGGGGTCGATGATGCAGTTGGAGGTCATCACCACGGCGCCGGGGAAGTTCGCGAACTCCTTCTGCTGGTTCTGCCAGGCGGAGCCGTAGTTGCCCACCAGATGGGGGTACTGCTTGAAGAAGGGGTAGGCCAGCGCCGGCAACATCTCGCCGTGGGTGTAGACATTGATGCCAGTGCCCATGGTCTGCTCCAGGATCAGCTTGAGATCCACCATGTCGTGGCCGGAGACCAGGATGCACTTGCCCGGGATCGGGGTGACCCTTGCTTGAGTCGGTTCCGGATGACCGAAGGCGCTGGTCTCGCCCAGATCCAGCATCTCCATGACACGGAAGTTGAGCAGGCCGATCTCCATGGCGCACTTGAACAGGGGATCCAGCTCGCTCGGGTCCGTGCTGAGCCAGCTCATGATGCGATGGAACTCGGCCGCCACGGCGCTATCCTGCTGACCCAGCACCCGGGCGTGCTCCATGTAGGCGGCGGCGCCCTTGAGGCCGTAGAGGCAGAGCAGACGCAGCCCCATGATGTCTTCGTGCACCTCGCTCTTGCCGCGATTGACCGCGGTTTGCGGCGCATGGGCCAGCTGGGCGAGCAGCTCGTCACCCGGCTCGAAGCCGGCAGCCTCGGGCAAGCCGGTGACTTGCACCGCCAGTGCAGCCAGACGGTCGGCCAGTTGCTGACGATGAGCCAGCGCCTGGTTGACATAGCCGACGATGCGGGCGGAGTCGAAGTTGACGTTGGTGAGGGTGGCGAAGAAGGCCTTGGGCACGAAGGCATCGATCTCGTTGTCGATGACGCCGTGCTCGCGAGCGGCCAGCGCCCAGGCACTGAGGCCCTGCAGCGCATAGATCAGCACATCCTGCAGATCCGAGGTTTCGGCCGTCTTGCCGCACATGCCTTGTGCATAAGCACAGCCATTGCCTGCCGGGGTACGAATTGTCTGTTCACATTGCACACAAAACATCATGCCTCTCCTAATTGGACATTTCAGTTACTTGTTTTGTGGCGATTCTATGCCCCTCGTGAAAAACTTAATAGGCATTCAATTTGCCAATTAAGTTTTCATTGATGCAGATCAAAAACAAAAAAGCCGCCCAAACAGGGCGGCAAGCGGGTGGATAAAAGGAGAGACAACTCGGGTTTACAACAAAGGTTTACAACAAAGGTTTACAACAAAGGTTTACAACAAAACTCGCTTCAACAAAGGATCAGGCCAGATAGGCGCGCAGCATCCAGACCAGTTTTTCCTGCTGCTGCACATAGTCGGAGAGGATGGACGCCGTGCCCTCGTCACCGGCCTCAGCGGCCTGCCCCAGGATGCGGCGCTGGGCCACCAGCAGCTCGCGGAAGCTCTCCAGCAGCGACTCGACACAGGCACGGCCGTCGTGCAGTCCCTTCTGCTCGGGGATGGCGGAGACCTTGAGATAGTCGCTGAAGCTGTGCATGGGCACCCCATCCAGGGTGAGGATGCGCTCGGCCAGGGCATCGACCTTGAGCAGCAGATCGTTGTAGATCTCTTCAAATTTCAGGTGCAGCTCGAAGAACTGGTTGCCACGGATGTTCCAGTGGAAGCCACGAACGTTCATGTAGAGGATCTGGTAGCTGGCCAGCAACTTGTTCAGCTCTGCGGCCAGGGCTTGTGATTGAACGGTATCAAGACCAATGGGGCTCTTCATCATTCACCTCCAGGTGGAAAACATTATTGGGAACAGGGCAAGAATATCCCCATGAAGACTCAAAGGACAATCGTCCCTGCCTTGCCCATTGATAGCGAATGGCTATCGCCCAGCGGGCTCCAGCTCCTGACTCATCCCCCGAACCGCTCGATATAGAGGATCACCTCCCCCAGGTGAATGCCGAACTTGCTGATCTCGGCGCGATTGATCAGGCGATCTTCATCCAGCAGATACATCCAGTCATCGAAGCTCACCCGCACCACCTCCCCGTCCGGCAGGGCCAGATCGAGCCGATAGCGCCAGTTCAGGGCAAAGCCTGCCGTCTTGCCCACCGCCTCCCCCATCACGTCCGAGGCGGTGCCGCGCCAGTGCCCATCCGCCCCCTTGTTCAAAAACCAGGTGCGGGTCTGCCGGCGGCCGTCATCGAAATAGAACTGCTCGAACAGCTCCCCCTTACCCTCTCGCCAGCGCCCCTGCATCTCGACCCGAAAGCGACTGGTCACTTCGCCGCTGCGGTCGGTCACCAGGCCATGAGCCACCAGCTTGCCGTTGAAGAAGCGGGCGAGATCCCAGTTCGGACCCTGCCCTCTATAGTCATCGAGGCTGGCACCACAAGCTGCCAGCAGCAGAAGTGGCCACAGCAGCAGCATGCGCCATGTGCGGTAGAGAGGCATGAAGGGCTCCAGCATCAGGGTTGGCCGCGCAGGCGGCGGGTAAGGGCGGGATCGCGGCTGTTGTCGGCGAGCCAGATGGCCAGAAAGGCAGCAGAAAACTGCGGATCGGCGAGGGAACCCAGGGGCTTGTCCTGCCACCAGAAGTGGCCGGCTCCCGCACTGTCCACATAGAAGGTCAGTCTGTCCCCCGCTCCGACGTCAGGCCAGAGGGCGGCGAGCCGACCGAGCCAGCGCTCGCGATCCGTCTCGCTGCCAAGCCCGAGCCGCTGCCATTCGGCGGCGGTGGCGCTCAGCAGATCTTCCCGTTCTATGGCTCTGGCATAGGTCAGGGTGAGCGCCTGCGGATAGCGACCGGGCTCGTAGCGGCCGCTCTCGCTGTAGAGGGTGGCGTCATAGAGCTTGAACCAGAGCCAGCTCATCTGCCCCTGCCCGACCGGGCGTAGCTGTTGCCAGGGTACGGCAGAGGCCTGCACGGCAGTAGCAACAAGTAGCGTCAGCGTCAGCGCCGCCAGCAAGGCACTAATTCCACCCCATGTGCCAATGGGCAGGATCTTCCAGTTCATGCCAGTCCATCTCCTGTTCCTGCAGGGTATTGATATCCTGCATCACCACGCTCGCCAGTTGACCTCGCGCATCCCGCTGGCAGGCCACCACCAGGTAGAAGCGATCGGCCAGCTCGTACTGGCTCTCCTTGGTCCATTTGGAAAACAACAAGGCGTCGGTCGAAAAGGCGTTCATCTCGGCTCACCCTCCAGCGTCACCGTTACCCACAGCAGTACGGGTAACCACCACATCCAGATCACCGCCAGCAGCGCCGTGCTGATCCAGATGCCCCAGGGTAAGTGTACGGCCCCCATGGCAGCCCCCGCCACATAGGAGCTCGCGCCCCCCACCATGCCAAAGAGCGCCTGCTGCCAGCGGGGCAAGGGCCGAAGCCAGCGCAGACCGTGGGAGAGGGTCAGGGCAAAACCGCACCAGAGCAGCAACAGCCAGAGGGGGAAGCCGGACGGAAACTGGAACAGACCGAGCCGCCAGAGCAGGATGTCGAGCAGACAACCTGCCAGGGCAACGGGAATGAGCCGCCAGTCTTGCCGGCGACGAGGAGAGAAGAGGAAATGAAGCAACAGCATCAGCAGCAGCGGGCCTGGTTGCTGCCATTTCACCGCCAGCAGCCAATAGAGGTTGAACCCCAGCAGCTGGGCCCACTGCCACATGGTCAGTGACCGCTCACTGGCAGATCACCGGACCAGCCGAGCGGGCCCGGCTTGGCCGCCTCCAGCTGCACCAGGCTGATGGCCCGCTCCCAGAAGCCCCCCTCGCAGTAGGCAAAATAGAAGTGCCACAGCCGGATGAAGTCCTGGCTGTAGCCGAGTCTTGGCAACTCCGGGGCCAACGCCAGGAAGCGTTCACACCAGTGGGCCAGGGTGCGGGCGTAGTGGTGGCCGTGATCGTGCAGTCGCACCAGCTGCATGTCGGTCTCCCGGGCGAGCAGCCCCGCCATCTGGGAGACGCTCGGCAGACAGCCGCCGGGGAAGATGTAGCGCTGGATGAAGTCGACACCGCGCAGATACTGGGCGTGGCGCTGATCGGCGATGGTGATGGCCTGAATGAGCAGGCGGCCGCCGGGCCTGAGCAGGCGCGACAGCTGGCGGAAGTAGTCCGGCAGGAAGGCGTGCCCCACCGCCTCTATCATCTCGATGGAGACCAGCTTGTCGAAGCTCCCCTCCAGCTTGCGGTAATCCTCCAGCAGCAGGGTGATGCGATCACCCAGCCCCTCCCGCGCAATCCACTCTTTTGCGTAGTCATGCTGGGCCTGGGAGATAGTCGTAGTGGTCACCCGGCAGCCATGGTGGCGAGCGGCATAGACCGCCAGGCCGCCCCAGCCGGTGCCTATCTCCAGCAGGTGATCGTCCGGCCCCAGCTCGAGCCGCTCGCAGATGGTGCGCAGCTTGGCCTGCTGCCCCTGCTCCAGGCTGGCCTCGGCGCTCGGGTAGAGGGCGCTCGAGTACTGCATGTGGCTGTCGAGGAAGCCCTGATAGAGGGTATTGCCGAGATCATAGTGAGCGGCGATGTTGGATCTCGAGCCGGTCAGCGTGTTGCGGCTCCGCCAGTGGCGTACCTTGTTGAAGGGGAAGCTGAGCCAGCCGAGCCGCCGCTCCAGGCTGTCGAGCAGCGTCAGGTTGCGGGCCAGCAGCCGCACCAGGGCCACCGGATCCGGGCTGGTCCAGAGCCCCTCCACCCAGGTTTCACCGGCGGCTATGCTGCCCCCCAGCAACAGGCGGCGATAGAAGGCCGGATCCTGCACTATCACCTCGGCATGGAGATCGGTGCCCGCCACCCCGAAGCTGTGGCGCTCGCTGCCGTCCCGCAGCAGCAGTTGACCCTGTTCGAGGCGTCCCAGCAGCGTGAGCAGCAGTTGCCTGGCCCCCTTGTCGATGAAAGAGGCAGAGAGGGTTGATTGAGCAAGTTCCATTAGCGGCTCTCCGGGTGGCTGAAGATCGGGGTGCGTTTGATAAAAAGGCGCAGGGCCTGCCAGTAGATACCAAGCAGCACCTTGAGGGTCATCCAGGGCCAGCGGGCCAGCAGGGCCGCCAGCCCCTTACGCGACAGCGGCTCGCGGCGCAGCGCCAGGGTGGCGTCGAACAGCTTGGCCTCGCCGGACTTGGGATGACTCTCGATATGGATCAGCGTCTCCTGCGCCGGCGCCCTGATGCGCCAGTGGTAGCGCATGGCCAGTCCCATGAAGGGGGAGACGTGAAACGCCTTGTCGTGGGGCGCCAGGGCCGCCAGATCCAGCAGGTAGTAGTGGCGCTCGTTCCAGGGGGTGTTCGACACCTCCGCCAGCAGATAGCGCGCCTCCCCCTCCCGGTAGCAGAAGTAGAAGTTGACCGGGCTGAAGTAGAAGCCCAGGCAGCGCACGTTGCCGAGCAGCAGCACCCGGCCGTCCGGCTCGGCACTGCCGCCAAGCTCGGTCACCTTGTCCCACACCGCCTGCTTGAGGGGCCCTTCGCTGCCACTCAGATAGTCGCGGCGGCGAAAGGAGAGCAGCCCGGCCCGCTCCACAGCGAACCAGCGCCCCTGATCGAGTTGCGGCAGCTCGTCCAGATCCAGCCCCAGCATGAAGAGGCCGTAAGAGAAGGCGTGGCGGCTCGGCGCGAAGCGGCGGTGGCGCACCGAGCCCTGCCAGATGGCGCTGATGGTATCGCTGGCGGCCTTCATAGGCTGGCTCCGAAGCGACTGGCCACGTCCAGGGCGCTACGCACCCCGTCCTCGTGAAAGCCGTTGTACCAGTAGGCGCCGCAGAAATGGGTGTGCTGCCGGCCGCAGATCTCGGCTCGTCGCTGCTGGGCGGCGATGGAGGCCTGATTGAAGACTGGATGGTGATAGACGAAGCGGCGCAGCACCTTGCTTTCGTCCACCCGGCCCTTGGGATTGAGGCTGACGCAGAAGGGCTGCGGCGAGCTTATCCCCTGCAGAATGTTCATGTTGTAGCTCACCAGCGGCCGCGCCTCGTCATCGTCCCCGAGCTGATAGTTCCAGCTGGCCCAGGCCTTGCGACGGCTGGGCAGGTAGCTGGCATCGGTATGCAGCCAGACGTCGTTGGCCTGATAGGCCATGGCGCCGAGAATGGCCTGCTCCCCTTCGCTCGCATCCGTCAGCAGGGCCAGCGCCTGATCGCTGTGACAGGCGAGGATCACCTCGTCAAAGCGCTCCTCCCCGTAGCCGCTCTGGACCAACGCCCCCTCGGCCGTGCGCCGTATCCCCTGCACCGGGCAGGCCAGCCGGATCCGCGGCAGCCAGCCTGCGGTGAGCGGGCCTATGTATTCCCGCGAGCCGCCCGGGATCACGTACCACTGGGGACGATTGGCAACATCGAGCAGCCCGTGGTTGGCAAAGAAACGCAGGAAGAAGCCCAGCGGAAAGGCGCGCATGTCCGCCAGGGTGGAGGACCAGATGGCCGCCCCCATGGGCAGGATATAGTGGCGGGCGAAGTAATCGCTAAAGTTCCCCACCTGCAAGAAGTCCCCCAGGGTCAGCGCGGGACACTCGCCATGTCGTTGGCCGTCGGCCAGCCAGGCGCGGGCCTCTCGGTTGAAACGCAGTATCTCGGCGACGAAGCGGTAAAAACGCGGGCTCAGCAGGTTGCTGCGCTGGGCAAACAGGGTATCCAGGTTGTGGCCGTTGTACTCCAGCCCCTCTGGGCTCTTGACCGAGAAGCTCATCTCTGTGGGCTGGCGCGCCACCCCGATCCGCTCCAGCAATTTCAGGAAATTCGGGTAGGTGCGATCGTTGAAGACGATGAAACCGGTGTCGATGGCATAGCTGCGACCGGCCAGGCTGACATCTACTGTGGCGGTATGTCCGCCGAGCAGGGGGGCCGCCTCGAACAGGGTGATGTCGTGCAGCTTGTGGAGCAGATAACCGGCGCTGAGCCCCGAGATCCCGGAACCTATGATGGCGATCTTTTTCTTCATGACGGGGATCCTTTCGAGATGAGGGCGCGACCGAGGCGCAGCCAGAGCCCTGTCGGCAGCGCCCCCAGCAGGCGCAGCAGCCAGATGAAGCGACGGGGGAAGTGGATCTGGTGACGACCGGCGGCCAGCCCGCTCAGGATGGCGCGGGAAGCCTGCTCCACCGTCACCAGACAGGGCATGGGAAAATCATTCTTCGCGGTGAGCGGCGTCTGCACGAAGCCCGGGCGGATCAGGGTCACCCCTATGCCCCGGGCCGCGAGATCGAGACGCAGGGTGGCGGCCAGATAGTCGAGGGCGGCCTTGGAGGCGCCATAGGCCTCGGCCCTTGGCAGGGGCAGCCAGCTCACCGAGGAGCCGACGATGGCGAGCCGTGATCCTGCCGCCAGCCGCGGCAGGAAGGCGGCCAGGGCGTGGCCGGTGGCGACCAGGTTGGTCTCGATCACCCGGGCAAAGAGGGCGCCGTCAAATCCCTGGGCCAGGTCCATGTATTCGCAGTTGCCGGCGTTGAGGATCAGCAGATCCAGTGCGGGCAGGCCGGCGGCAACCTCTGCCATGGCGGCGCTGTCCCGTGCATCGAACTGCAGGGGGGTGATCCCCTCATGAGCCAATGCCTGCAACCGCTCGCCGTCGCGGCCACAGCCCCACACCTGCCAACCAGAGCGCCGATAATCGAGTGCCAGCTGGCGGCCTATGCCGGAGGTGGCCCCGGTGATCAGCACACGTCCGCTCATGCTCCCAGCCTCCCCTTGATGGCGCGCACCACGGGCCCCAGCAGTGGTAACTGCTCGTAGATCATGGCGCCGAGATCGAAGTAGTCCCGGTGCAGGCAGACCTTGCCCCAGGCATCGAACTGCAGCCGGGTGGCGCCCTCGACCCGCACGGGCCGACCACCGGCGATCCTGGGATGGGCGAAGACCATGACCCAGCTGAGCCAGGCTTCGTTGCCCTGCTGCTGCTGGCTGGTGATCTCGAAGCGGCACTCCTTGAGCCGCCCGTAGAGGGAGGAGAAATAGCGGGTGAGCGCGGCCAGCCCCTCGATGCGGTGGGCCGGATCGATGAACACCACCTGATCGGCATAGATCTCCGGCAGGCGATGCAACTGATGCTTGTCCAGTTGCAGATAGAGGACGATGAAATGGGCCAGCGCGTCGTTCATGTTATTTCTTCTCCAGGTCACGGAACATCGCGATGGCCCTCACCCGAGCAACGGCATGATCCACCATGGGCGCCGGGTAATACTGCCGCCCCTTGAGCCGCAGCCAGTCGTGGGGCTGGTGCACACAGGTGGCAGGCAGATCGGCAAGCTCAGATACCCAGGTACGGATAAAGTCCCCTTGTGGATCAAATCGTTGCCCCTGAGTGGTCGGGTTGAACACCCGAAAGTAGGGGGCCGCATCGGCGCCTGTGCCCGCCGCCCACTGCCAGCCGCCGTTGTTGGCCGCCAGATCCCCGTCAATCAGCCTGCTCATGAAGTAATCCTCCCCGAGCCGCCAGTGAATGTGCAGATCCTTGGTGAGGAAACTCGCCACTATCATCCGCAGCCGGTTGTGCATCCAGCCGGTGGCGTTGAGGCAGCGCATGGCGGCGTCGACTATGGGGTAACCGGTACGCCCCTCGCACCAGGCGGCGAAGGCATCCGGGTCCCAGCCCCAGGGCAGGGCCCCGGTCTCGGGCTTGAAGGGCAGGTTCATGGAGAGGCTTGGCACCAGCACCAGCAGGTGGCGATAGAACTCGCGCCAGATGAGTTCATTGAGCCAGACGAAACCGGGCTGCGCCTTGGACTGGGGCCGGCAGCCGAGCCGCTGCTGCAAGGCCGCCACGCACTGGCGCGGGCTTATGATGCCCGCCGCCAGATAGGGAGAGAGGATGGAGGTACCCGCCAGGGCCGGAAAGTCCCGAGTCTCGCCGTAGTCCAGCACCGCCTGCTCCAGAAAATCATTCAGACGGCGACTTGCCTCGGCTTCCCCCACGGGCCAGCGGGGATCCGGTGTCGTCTCCCCGATCGCCTCATCGACAAAGGCCCTCTCGGCCAGCGGCTGCCAGGGCAGGGCGTCGCCCCGCGGCGCCGGGGCCCGGTGAATGACGAAGCCATCCTCGTCCAGCGCCTTGAGCCAGGCGCGGCTGAAGGGGGTGAACACCTTGAACATCTCCCCCGAGCCGGTCAGCACCCGCCCCGGCGGCAGCACGCAGCAGCCATTGAGCCAGTGGCAACTCGTCCCCTGCTTCGCCAAGGCCGTGTCGACGGCGCGGTCGCGGCGCTGCTCGTCGAGCTCGATGGCCTGATGGGCGTAGAGCCGGGTGACGCCAAGCTCGCGGGTCAGCTCGGCCAGCGCCGCCGGCAGCTCGGCAAAGGTCTCGACCCGCAGTAGATGAAGCGGAATGCCGAGGGCCGCCAGCTCAAGGCCCAGCGCATCGACCCGAGCCAGAATGAAGCGCTGACGGATAGGGGCCATCTTGTGCTGCCGCCACTGGCTCGGCGAGATGACAAAGAGGGCCGCTACCGGCTCCTCATCGGCGCCGGCATTGCCGCAGCACGAGCGCAGCGCCGGGTTGTCGGCCAGACGCAAGTCATTGCGAAACCAGACCAGTCTCATGATTTCTTGCTCCCGCGCCCGCCCAAGCCGCGCGCGGCAGGCTTGTCTGCCATCACCTCGGCCAGGGTCGCCCGCCAGCCGTGGGCGGCCAACCAATCCGCGTCATAGAGTCGCCCCAGCTCGCCAAAGAGGCGGGTACCGGCGGGCCAGTCGGCGGCCAGCGCCGGCTTGCCCAGCCCGGCCCCCAGCAGCACCCGCCAGGGGGTGGTCGCCCGCCCCTCCAGCAGAGCGACGTGGCGCGGCTCCACTGCCCCCAGCAGTTGCACCTCATAGCCTTGACCTATCAGCTCGTAGGCCGCCCAGACCAGATCGAGAGGGCCGACCTGACCCCAGCTCGCCAGGGTGACGGGCAGGCCCTTCTCCTGCTCGATAAGGTGGCGGGCGAAGCGGGTGTGAAGCCAGCCCAGCCACACATGTTGCAGCAGCTCGCCGTCCGGCCGCTCGCGCCAGAGGCCCAGCAGCCGCTCCACCAGCGGTTGCAGCACCCGGCTGCGCACCAGCTCGAAGGGGTAGCTCGCCAGCAGATCGTTAAGCTCGGCCTCCGCCTTGCGCTGGTTGAAGGCGAGCAACGCCTGGCTGACCCGATCCAAGGTCTGCTGCCAGTGATCGCTCACCGGCTGGGACTGGGGCTCGCTCAGCAGCCCCTTGACCTGGCCTATGCTCACCCCCCGCTCCAGCCAGCTCAGGATCTCGCCTATCTGGCGGATATCCTGCTCGCTGTAGAGACGGTGGCCCTTCTCGGTGCGGGCGGGCTGCACCAGCCCGTAGCGCCGCTGCCAGGCCCGCAGGGTGACGGCATTGACTCCGGTGAGGCGAGAGACCTCGCGGATGGGGTAGATCCCCTCATCAGGCAGAGGAGCAACTTCTTGCGGTAAATCAGACATGGCAACGTCCATCAAACAGAGGAGTGAAGCTCCCCGACGCAGGGCCTGCGCCGGGGTAACAAGCGAATTCAAAGCCCGTAGCGCAGCTTGAGCGTATCGGGGTGCGGGTTGAGATAGACCTGCTCGGCGAGATAGGCATTGGGATATTCCCGCAGATGGTGGCGGATCAGGGTGAGCGGCACCAGCAACGGAAATATGCCGGTGCGGTACTTGTCGATGGTCTCGGCCAGCTCCTGCTTCTGGGACGAGCTCAGCACCCGCTTGAAGTAGCCCTGCAGGTGCATCAACACATTGGTGTGGCTGCGGCGATTGGCGCGCAGGGTCAGCGCCGCCATCAAGCCCCTTATGTAGCTGTCTGCAACCTCCTGCAGGTTGGCCTTGCCGAGGTTGCCGAGCAGCTTGCCGAGGGTGCGGTAGTGGGTGCTGGCGTGGGAGAGCACCAGATACTTGTAGCGGGAGTGAAAGCGAATGAGGGCGGCGGCGGTGATCCCGCGGGCGCAGAGCTGCTGCCAGTCGTGATAGGCGAAGACCCGCAGCACGAAGTTCTCCCGCAGTATGGGATCGCACAGGCGGCCATCCTCCTCCACCGGCAGCAATGGGTTGGCCGCCATCAACGCCTTGGCAAAGAGGCCTATCCCCTCCTTGGCGCTCCCCTCGTTGTTGGCACCATAGATGCGCACCCGCTCCATGCCGCAGCTGGGGGACTTGGCGCAGAGGATGTAACCGGAGAGGAAATCGAGCTGACGGGCTTTTTGCTCGCTGAAGGCGATGAGCCGCTCGGTGACGTCGAAGCTGCCGTTGCTCGCCTCGGCACGCACCTCCCCATGGCGCTTGACCAGGCGGATGGCGGCGCGCGGCGCACCGAGGCCGATGGCCATCTCGGGGCAGACGGGGTGATAGTCGAAATGAGCGCCAAGATCCCGTTCGCAGAAGCTGGAGCGCTTGTGGCCCCCGTCAAACCGCACCGCCTGCCCCAGCAGGCAGGCACTGATACCGACCTTGATCTTGTACATGATTTCTACCCTTGTATAAGTATTGAATCAGTTATAGCAGTTATACAAAGGAATGGAAGTTGTATAACGATTAAGGACCGATACGACACAAGGGCGAAAACAGGATCACCGGAAAATGAAAAAGCCCATGACCAGGGCCATGGGCAAAGACACGACAGGATGGAAAAATTAGAAGCTGTACTTCACACCCACGCTGGAGATGGAGCCCTGTTGCAGGTCCCACTTGCGATAGGTGTAGTCGGCGGTGAGGGCCAGGTTCTGGCTCACCTTGTAGGCGGCGCCCACTTTGAAATCGTGCATGTCATCGGTCATGTTGGCGTAACGATAGCCGGTGGAGAGTTCCATCACTCCCAGGTCGTAACGCAGACCCACTTCGCCGTACAGGCTGCCGCTCTCCTTGCGGGTGATGTTGTCCCAGCCGGAGTCGTTCACGTCGGCGGCCAGCTCACGCTCCATGCTGTAGCCCATCAGGCCCGCTTCACCGTACAGGTTCAGACCGGAGCTGAGCGGGGTGAACACCCCCATCCCCAGATTGGTGATGGCCATGCTGTCGTTGCCGCTGTTGCGCGAGGTGTATTCGGTGCCCAGACGGCCATAGAAGTTGGAACCGAAGCTCTTGGACAGATCCAGGCTCAGACCGCCAAAGTCACGGTTGTTGCTGTCCTTGCCACCGACGTAGTCAGACTTGCTGTGAGCCCAGGTAGCGGAGCCCTTGACGTAGCTGAAGGCATCCTGCGCCATGACGGAGGAGGAAGAGAGGCCGGCCAGTACCAGAATAGACAGTGCGACTTTTTGCATTTTGTTGACTCCATAGGTAGAGCTAGTGAGGACCTAGCTGGAATGGAGCCATTGTGACGGCTAGCGGGGACGGTGCCGAGCGGCAAGCTGTTGCCAAACCATTGCAGATGTAAGCAAATATTGCTGGCAGTGACCGGGTTAACAATTGAACGAAAACAGGCTCCGTGATGGAGCCTGTTTTCAGGTGGTGGCCGAGTGGCGCAGAGTCAGCGAAATTCCACTTCGTCGATCTGCACTCGCACCAGCGGCTTGCCGCCGAGGCCCGCGGGGCGAGCCAGCTCGATGGCCCGCGAGGGACGCTGCTCGCCCTTGCGCAGATAGGAGTCGGGCAGGCGGTTCTCGCCGGCCCAGAACCTGACCTCCTGGCTCGTCAGCTGGACGCCCTGCTCGGTGAACAGGGTGACGCTGCCGCTGACCCGCACCACGTTGCGACTGCCGCTATTGTTCAGCATGAATTGCAGTTGCAGCGGATCGTCGCCATCGATCTGGGTCAGCTTGACGCCTATACCATCCTTGCTCGCCTGGGAGAGCATGTCCGGATTGGTCAGCGCCTGCTCGGTCAGCACCGGCGCCGCCACGGCTCCTGTCGCCACCCCGGTCGTCGCCGCCGGCTTGACCAGCAGATATTCCCAGGTGAAGTCATCGTTGAGCTGAACCTGACGACCATCCGGCAGGGTGACCTGGCTGAGGGGGGCGGCCTGGGCCAGCAGGGGAGAGAGACAGAGGGCGACCAGCAGTCGGGACAGGGGCTTCATAGGCTAGTGACTCGATAGAGATGCAGGAGGGCGTCAGTATAAAGAGTCGGGACCCGCTTGCCTATGACCCGACTCACGTAACGGCGCTCTCCCTCCCTGGACTCAGACGGCCAGCTCTTGCGGATCCTCGCCCGGCACCATGTCCAGAGTCACCAGATCGAACTCGGTGCTCTGCAGGGCCTTGAGGATGCTGGCCTGCATGTCGAAGGCCCGCGCCCGCATGCGCTGGGGGACCCGCACCCTGGCCAGGGTGGTCACCCGATCCGCCAGGGTGTGGAAGAACACCTGCACCCCGTCCAGCCCCATGTCGGCCAGCATCTCCTCGGCCATGTCCACCATCCGCAGGTGATCCCGGTCGAGGGAGTCGGGATCGGCGAAGCGGCTGCTCAGGCAGCCGTTGCCGCCATGACCCCAGAGATCCAGCCGCCGCTTGTTGAAGCCGTAGCGAAAATCGCGATCCGTCATGCCCTGCTCGGCGAAACACCAGAGCGTGTTGGCCGGCAGGCTGCCGAAGTGGTGCAGATAGCGCAACTGCTCCTCGGCAGAGGCGGGCAACAGGATCGGCTGATGACCCCAGTTGCTCTCCAGCGCCGTCAGCTGACAGACGTAACGGATGGGATCGATCGCCTTGCCAGAACGGCCGGGGGCGTTGCAGATGAGGATCTCGTCGGTCTTGAGCACCTTGTGCTCTATGCCGTAATGGCGGCAGTAGCGCTTGGCCCGGGCGACCGCCTGGCGGCTGAGGGTCGGGCTGTCCAGGGTGATGGCCCGGATCCTGGCCCCGCTGGCGCGGCACAGATCCATGCTGTAACAGGACGCCAGCCGGCCGGAGAAGGAGACGATCAGTTCGCCATGACCGGCCAGGGTCTCGATGAGCAGCTGTTCCCTGGCCTGAAAGGTCTGATCGTATCCCCGATTCAGCACGACAACATTGGCATCCATGACAACAGCTCCGGATGGTGAATTGGCTGCCATTTTGTCGTTTTAAAGCTGAATAGACCCTTAAAGGATGCGGATAAAACCGTGTTTTATTTCATCGGGCCTCTAACGGAGCCTGCCTGAGTCGAGCGCGGATCCCCACGCGCTACCCGGCTCAGCCGGGCAGCCATCCCTGCTCGACCAGCGTCCGGCGGCACTGGGCTGCGTCGAGAAATACCAGGCCCCGGATGCCGAGCGCCTCGGCGGCGGCCACGTTGGCCGGGCTGTCATCGATAAACAGGCAGTCCCCTGCCTGCAAGTCGAACGACACCAGCAGGTAGCGGTAGATGTCCGGCTCGGGCTTCATCATCCGCACCCGCGCCGACACCACCTTGCCGCTGAAGCAGCGCCAGAACGCGTGCTGCTCCAGCCAGTCGATGCTGGCATGGCCCATGTTGGAGAGCGCATAGAGCACCTGACCGGCGGCGTGCAGCTCCTCGATCAGCGTCAGCATGGCGGGATCCGGCAGTAGGGAGGCGGGCACCGCCTGCAAGATGGCGAGGTTGTCGGCGGTCGACAGGCCGGTGCGCGTCTCGGCCTGACGCGCCATGGCGTGCAGGGAGAGGGTCCCCCTGTCCACCTCCAGCCAGTCGGGATGATTGAACAGCCGATCGGCCAGCGCCTCGGCATCGTCGGGCCCTCTCACCCTGCGCACTATGCCCACCGGATCCCAGCTCACCACCACCCGTCCCAGATCGAAGATAATCGCCATCGTCACCCGCTCCTGATATCAGTCCTCACCATAGACAGGACCAACATGACGCTGATCACCGCCTCTGGCCCGAGCCAATTACCCTGCCCCGTTCGCCGCCCCCGGGCAAGTTTTACTTGCATCCGGCAGCCAAATCCCTTAATGGTTATGACGTTACATTCAGGACAAGATCATGCACACACCATTCTTCTTTGTTTTCTCGTTTATCCGGCCCACTTGAGGGAAGGCCCTGTCGTCGCATCAACAGAAACCAAAGACGAATCGAGCCTCCCCTAGCGGAGGCTTTTTTTTGCAGCTACCACCACAGATTACTTGGATAGGGAACCACAATGGCAACGCTCGACGAGATCAGACAAGACATTACCCAGTTGGATCAGGAGCTGCTCGCCCTGCTGGCCAGGCGCAAGACCCTCAGCATCGAGGTCGCGCGCGCCAAGCAGGCCAACCCGCGTCCCATCCGCGACACCCAGCGTGAGCAGGATCTGCTGGTCGCCCTGATCCAGCAGGGCCGGACCCTGGGGTTGGATGCCCAGTACATCACCCGCCTCTATCACACCATCATCGAAGACTCTGTGCTCTCCCAGCAGGCCTATCTGCAGAGCCTGCTCAACCCCGAGCAGCAGGAGCCCATGACCAGCGTCGCCTACCTGGGTCCGCGCGGTTCCTACTCCAGCCTGGCGGCGCGCAAGTACCTGGCCCGCTACAAGGATCAGGTGATCGAGGTAAACTGCCAGAACTTCCGCGAGGTGCTGGATTCGGTGGAATCTGGCCGCGCCGCCTTCGGGGTGCTGCCCATCGAGAACACCAGCTCGGGCTCCATCAACGAGGTGTATGACGTGATGCAGCACACCACCCTCTCCATCGTCGGTGAGCTGACCTACCCCATAGAGCACTGCATCCTCACCGCGGTGCCGACCGAACTCGCCCGCATCAAGACCTTCTACGCCCACCCGCAGGTGTTCCAGCAGTGCTCCCACTACCTGAGCAAGCTGGAAGGGGCACGCCACGAGATCTGCGACTCCTCCTCCAGCGCCATGATGAAGGTCAAGGAGCTGGCGAGCCCGGAGGCCGCCGCCATCGGCAGTGCCGCCGGCGGTGAACTGTACGGGCTGGATGTGCTGGCCGAGCAGCTCGCCAACCAGAAGGAGAACTACAGCCGCTTCATCGTGGTGGCGCGCAAGCCTATCGATGTGGCGCCCCAGATCCCGGCCAAGACCACCCTCATCATGTCCACCTCCCAGCGCCCCGGCTCCCTGGTGGAGGCGCTGCTGGTGCTGCGCAGCCACGACATCAACATGACCAAGCTGGAATCCCGTCCGGTGCAGGGCAATCCCTGGGAGGAGATGTTCTATCTGGATGTCTCCGCCAACCTGCAGACCCCCGACATGCAGGCGGCCCTGGTGGAGCTGACCAAGATCACCCGCTACATCAAGGTGCTGGGCTGCTATCCGAGCGAAGACGTCAAGCCGACCACGGTGCCACCGGTGCTGCTGGGCAACCAGTGATGCGCGGCTGAGGCCCCTCGCCCCCGAGATAGACAAAAGGCGAACCCTGGGTTCGCCTTTTTGCTGTCACGCTGTGGGCCGCGTCCGGCCACTCATCTCAAAACTGGTCAGCCATCAGCTGATTGATGTTATAGAGGGTGCGGGTATCGAGCTCCATCTCGGTGGCATAGGTATTGCCACGAGGATAGGTCGCCACCACCTTGGCACCGCGCACCATGCCGGCCACCGACACATCCAGCGCGTTGGACGTCTGGGTCAGGTCCTTGTAGCTGCTATGGGCTTTGACTTGCTGACCATTGAGCTGCTCCGCCAGTTCGCGGTAGGCATCCATCTTGGACGCGCGGATAGCCTGCAGCATCTTCTCTGACTGGGTCGGCCCCGGCTGGATGTTGATTACCGCATAGCCGACCGCCTTGAGCACCGGGAAGTCATCCGGCTTCTCGGCCACGTCGTAGTCCACGACCCGATTCCCGCTGCACGCCGTCAGCAGCAGGGCAAGCAGGCAACCAAACAGGATCTTCATGGGATTCACTCCTTGTCAGGGGGTCAGATTGACCAGGTGACCGCTGGTGCCGGCCTGGCTGCCGCGCATCAGGTAGCCCCGGTTGACCGAGGCCCGGCCGAACGAATTGCTGGCGCCGGACAGATATTGTTGCGGGATCAGGCTCTGGGCCGTGGTCTCCACCATCTTGGTACGCAGATCGATGATGCGGGCGTTGACCAGGATCCCCTGCGAGTTGCGGCTGAAAGTGCCGGTCAGGATGCGGGATATGGGCAAACGGGAGGAGAGATCCCGGTAGTTGCGGCTCATCACGAAGTCACCCTGCGGCGTCACCTGAATGTTGCCCGTGGTCTTGAAGTCCACCACCACTTCCCCGCGCCGGTTGAGCTCGTAGATAAAGCTCTCCTCGATCTGCAGCCCCATCCAGTTCGTGTCTTTCAGGGTGTCGAGATCGACGAAGGAGGCGACGGCGATGGGTTCGGTCACCGTCGTGGGAGACTTGCGCTCCATCAGCTGATCGGTCATGCGGGCCACCAGCCAGTTGAGCTCCATCCCCTTCTCGGCCTGCCTGGGATCCCCTTGATCCCGCTTGATGGGGTCGGCGGAGCCGCAACCGGCCAGGGCCAGCGCGAGCGCGAGCGCCGTGATGAATCTGTTCATGGATACCTATCCTGTATCTACACCTGACCTGTTATCGGTCGCGGCGGCCAACACTTGAGGCAGGAATGCGCCAGGTAGCCCGCCATCACGCTGCCGCCAGCCTGAATGTACCCCGCTGGCCGCCCCTCCCCAGACCGTGATGAGAGCCTGCCAGCCGCCGGAATGCCCGGGATCCTGCCGCATCTCATTCACCGGCACGGGCAGGAACGGCGGAGACCGGGAATAAGGCATGGATCTTGCTTTTATTTGCACCATGGGTGCAAACCGACCAGCGTCATGTTCCGTATCGGCCGATGGCGTCTGCGCGACAGGCGGCCATTGCCAATCCGTCTATTCAAGGTGTCTGTTATGAAAGTTCCGCTGCTGTTAACCCTGCTGCTGATCAGCCTGTCGGCCCGGGCCGAGCTCATCGAGGCCCAGGGCAGTGCCGCCATCCTCGGTGGCGACGAGGCCTATGCCCGCGAGCAGGCGACCCGGGATGCGCTGCGCCAGGCCCTGCTGGCGAGCGGCGCGGCCGTCTCCAGCATCCAGCGCCTGGAAAATGGCAGCCTGCGCTCGGAGCAGATCCAGATCCGATCCGGCGGCGACATCCGTCAGTATCGGCTCAAACGGGAAGAGGTGCGCAACGGCCGCATGTACATCACGATCAAGGCTGACATCCAGGCGGAACGCCAGATCTGCCAGACCCAGCACTACGCCAAGGATTTGACGCTGGTCAGGCTGCGGCTGCGCTATCCGGATCAGGCCAGCACCGGCGCCCTCGATGACATGCCTGCCGATCTCTCCCGTCACCTGTTCGAGACCCTGGCCGGCACGCCGCAGGGAGTAGTTGCCCGTCAGTGGCTGGACGAGAATCTGCGCATCGATCCGCTCCATCTGCAGCAGGGGGATCGCAGCGCCCTGGAGGAGATCAAGGCCCTCAGCCTGCGCACCGACAGCCAGTATCTGGTGCTCGGCAGCATAGATGACCTCTCCCTCGAGCCCCAGGGCAATCAGCTGACCAGCTGGTACCAGGATCCCATCCGCAATTTCCGCATGCAGCTCTACCTGTTCGACGGCATCAACGGCAGCCTGCTCAGCCGAAAGGAGTACCAGGGGCGCGCCAACTGGACCTTCTCCAAGCGAGAGCAGGTAGGCAGCAACAGCGGCCAATTCTGGCAGTCCAGCTACGGCCAGGAGGTGAACTACCAGCTGCAGGAGGCGGCGCAGGACATCGTCTCCCAGCTGAGCTGCGCCCCGGTCACCGCCAGGGTGGTGGGCCAGCAAGAACGCGGCCCCCATATCAACCTGGGTCGCCGCAACGGCGTCCGGCTCGGGGATCAGTTCCGCATCCAGCACAGCGCCGACTTCGTCGACCCCTATGGCAAGTCCCGCATGATGCGCAACCCGGCCGACGGCCTGTTCGAGGTGGTGCAGGTGTTCGAGGATGGCGCCGTCATCAGCAGCCAGAACAAATATTCGCCGTTTAACGTCCAAGTCGGCGATCTGGCCCTATTGGAATAGGAATCAAGGGTTTAAAAGAGTGCGGCTTCTTGTATAATGCCCGCCACAAGGTTCCCGTAGCTCAGTTGGATAGAGCGGTCCCCTCCTAAGGGACAGGCCACTGGTTCGACTCCAGTCGGGAACACCATACAAGACAAGGGGTTGACATCATCAGATGCCAACCCCTTGGTCGTTTTTGGCTTTAGCGCACTGGTTGGATCAGCCACGCCGCTTAACGTACTTGGCCGAAACATCATCCACAATACGCCGAGATAATCCCTCAGGATGCGAAACAAGCTGAGGGCACTCTCCTTTAGCCATGGTCGGCCGGCGGCACACCAAATTCAGGCATACCGTTGTCATTCCAAGCGATCGTTTTCAGACGGGTATGACGATTGGGATCGTAAAGCGGATCGCCTTCAATTTCCGTATAATTCCGTGCGTGATAAACCAGCACATCTTCCCCTTCTATCGTTTTGGTAAAGCTGTTGTGACCCGGTCCGAACTGCTTGTTCTCATAGCTAGTGGTAAAGACGGGGTGCGGGGACTTATGCCAGTTTTCGGCCTTGGTCGGGTCCGCTGTCATGTCTATCCACAATAGTCCAAGGCAATAATTTTCATCCGTGGCGCTGGCCGAGTAACTCACAAAGAGTCTTTCACCATGACTCACCACGGCGGGGCCTTCGTTAACCATGAATCCTCGACATTCCCAAGGTAATTCGGGTTTGCTGAGCAACACGGGTTCACCCTTGATTGACCATGGTGTATCCATCTCCGCGATATAAATATTCGAGTTGCCAGGAATATCGGGAGCTTTTTGAGCCCAGAGATACCATAGTTTCCCCTGATGGTGGAAAGTAGTCGCATCCAGACTGAATGTATCGAATTGTGTCTTAATTTGTCCCTTCTCGACCCATTGGCCTTCAAGCGGATCCATATTCACACATTCCAGTACGAACATTCTATGCTGGAACATATTCAGACTATCGAGTGCCTGCGTATGAGCAGCGGCGAAATAGATGTACCATCGCCCATCGATATGATGAATCTCCGGTGCCCAGATGAGATTGCTCATCGGGCCCATTTCAGGTTTGTGCCATACAACCACCGCCTCTGTGTCCGCCAGCGCACCAATAGTGGCCGCACGTCGAATTTCCAGCCGATCATATTCTGGCACTGAAGCAATAAAGTAATACCAACCTTCATGGAGCAGAATAAACGGGTCGGCACGTTGTTCAATGAATGGATTAGGCCACACTGTCTGCGTCATTCTATGTTCCCTATGCTTAGGCCTTGGCAGGCTTACCATCATTATTGGTGTTGAGTTCTTGATAGTTGGCGCGGCGTTTTTTCAAGTCTTCCTGAATACGCTTCATCAGTTCGCTATCAACTTTAAGCAGACGTACTACACCCGCGGTGATCAGATATCCAATACCAGGAATAACGGTGAACAGCATGATGATACCCTTGACCGTGTCCCGGTTTTGCTGTTCTGCACTCGCGTCATAGCCGTACCAGGAAAGCAGGAAACCGACCATGGCACCGGCTATCGCCAGGCCGAGCTTCAGGAAGAACAGGTTTCCGGAGAAACTGATCCCGGTGATACGTTTACCGGTTTTCCATTCACCATAGTCATCCACATCGGCCATCAGCGACCAGTGCAGCGGGGAAGGGATCTGGTGCAGAATGTTGAGCAGGAAGTACATCACCACGATAAGCACGGTTGCATGCGGGTCGAGGAAATAAAAGCCGCAAGAGAAGAAGCCCAGCACTATGTTGGTCCAGAAGAAGACCTTCAGTTTGCAGAATCGGTCGGTCAGGGTTTTGGCTAGCATGCTGCCGCCCATCATGCCGATGACGCCAAGGCTGATGAACATGGTGGCAAAGCTGGTGCTTTGCTGCATGACCCAGGTGACGTAATACATGGTCGCCGCCATACGGATAAAACCAGGGCAAACGTTGCACAGCGTCAGCAGCAGAATGCGTACCCACTGGTCATTCTTCCATATGTCTTTCAAATCAGATTTCAGATCACTGTTCGTTGGCACGGCCGGACGAATACGTTCGCGGACAGTAAAGAAGCAGAACAAGTACATGCACACGGCGAGCATCGCTAACACCGCCATTGCCCATTGATAACCCTTCGCCTTGTCGCCATCACCAAACCACTCCACCATGGGGAGCAGCGTCAGCGAGAGGATCAATGTTGCGATACCCACCATGACGAAACGATAGGATTGGCAAGAGACGCGCTCTTTAGGATCGTTGGTGATCACGCTGCCCAGCGAGCAATAAGGCACACCGATGGCGGTATAAGCAAGCGAACACAGGAAATAAGTCACAAAGGCGTAGATAACCTTACTTTCATAACTCCAGTCTGGCGTCGTAAACATCAGAATACTGAATATGGCGAAGGGTAACGCCATCCATAATAACCATGGACGAAAACGTCCCCAACGACTCTGTGTTCGGTCAGCAATGGCACCCATGATGGGATCAGTTATTGCATCAATAATTCGCACCGAGAGTAGCAGCACACCGACTAGCGCTGGCGCAAGGCCAAACACATCGGTATAGAAATAGTTAACAAATAACATTATGGTGCCAAACAAAATATTGCAGCCGGCATCCCCCATCCCATAACCTATTTTTTCTTTAATCGACAGCTTATTATTTTTCATCGTCAACTCTCCCGAGCGATAAGTCGTGGGCAAGATTATTCATTCTTAATGAGGAAGTTGCCTGCCAAAAAATCGCTGCCGATATGGATAATGTTGTCATGGATAGTAAAGTGTGAGGTAGGCGGTATTGGTTCGAAGTGGAGCAAGGGAAAGTCCCTGATATAAAACCATCGAATTGTCTTCATGCAAGGGTCAATCGAGTTCAATTATAAATATAATAAGAGCCATGTAGGTCACCCTGCTGCGAAGTAAATACCAGCGCCCCTGATTTGCCATGTATTCAGGCACTGGCAAGATCGGACCACCTCATATCACGAGGCCCGAGCCGTTCAGCAATATCAGGTCCCGGATATAAGGCAAGGATGGCTTCATCAGAGCGGGGTGGCGCATTTACGGTATTCAGTCGGGCTCACTCCTACCCGTTTCTTGAACACCCGCGAGAAGTAGAGCTGATCGTCATAACCGACCTGCTGGCCGATGACAGCCACCGTCAAAGGAGTGGTTTGCAGCAGCAGTTTGGCACGCATGATCCTTTGATCCTCGCGCCAGCGAACGATACTCACCCCAATCTGGTCTCGAAACAGATGGGCAAGGCGAGACGGGGAGAGGAAGACTTGTTCGGCCAGCGCATCAATCGAAATCTCTGCCGAGAGCGACTCGCTCAGGATCTGGCAAGCCTCATGGACGCGGTGATCAACTGTGGCATATTCCGTCTGGGAGGATAATTCATAGCAACGGATCAGCAGGCGCTCCAGCAGATTCATCGCCAGTTGCTCTGACATGGGACGGATCTGCTTGTACGTCTCTTCTATATCGATGAAGAGATCATCAAACTCCTGGATCAGCTGGTTATCGCCCAGGCTCAACCGCCCTACCCTCTCCAGCACTCGCGGCCATTTGAGCCAGTCTGCCCAATATGCCCTTGGCCGGAAATAGACCCAGCGGTGATACCACTCCTGCGCATCCGGCGCCCGGCCGTAGTAGTGTACGGACGCAGGTGGAAACAGCAGCAGATCACCGGGCTCAACCGTGAAGGCCTGATCGCCCTGGAAGATTTGCCCCTTGCCCTTGATGGTCAGATTGACGATGAAGCCCTTCATGCCGCCGGGTCGATCGATGATGAAATCGAGCGCACTGTCCTTCTCGATAGGCGTCATGTCTGATACCAGAAACACATTGAATGCATATCCTGGCAACAAGGGGTTGAGTTGTTTTGGCTTGTCTTTTTGTATCGAGGACATGGCAGAGAAAAGCGTTTCGGTAAAATAATCAGCGTCAGCCATTGTAGAGATTCATCCTCTTAATGCGCTATCTGGCGGTCGGTGCGATACGGAAAAATTGAGCTCGATCACACTCATTGATATTAAACACAGTATTAGCAACCAGGCCAGCGGGGGCTGGCCTGGCATGAGGGTTTAGCGTCGCGCCTTGCGCACCTGCTTGTAGCGGTCAAACAGGACGGCGGCGAGCAGGATCAGTCCGCGTACCACGTACTGGGCAAAAGGCGAGATGTTGAGCAGGTTCATCGCATTCTCCATCAGCCCCAGGATCAGCACCCCGGCGATGATGTAGGAGATCTTGCCGATCCCCCCCTTCATGGAGACCCCACCCAGTACGCAGGCCGAGATGACCACCAGCTCGAAACCGATGGAGGTCATGGGCTGACCCGAGGTCATACGGGAGGCGAGGATGATGCCCGCGATCGAGGCAATCAGCCCGGTCATGGTGAAGATGATGATCTTGGTGCGCACCACATTGACCCCGGCCAGGCGCGCCGCCTCCTCATTGCCCCCCATGGCCAGAGTATTGCGGCCGAAGGTGGTCTTGTTGAGCAACAAGCCAAACAGCACGAAGCAGATTAACGTCAGCCAGACCGGCGTCGGGATCCCCAGCATGGCCGAGTTGCCCAGTTCGAAGAAGCCCTCCTCCACAATGCCGACCGCCTTGCCGTCCGAGATGATGTAGCCGACCCCGCGCGCCATCTGCATGGTCGCCAGGGTGGTGATCAGGGCGTTGATCTTGAACTTGGCCACCACTATGCCGTTGATGAGCCCAAACAGCACACCGATCGACATGCCGGCCAGGATGCCGACCGTAATGCTCTCGGTCGCATTGATCCCGACGGCACAGGCGACGCCGGAGCAGGCGACCACGGAGCCGACCGACATGTCGAACTCGCCGGAGGCGAGGCAAAACAGCATGCCGCAGGCCACCATGCCCGACATGGAGACGGCTAGTCCCAGCCCGCGCATGTTGATCAGGCTGGCAAAGTTGGGTACCAGCAGGCAGGCCAGCAGAAACAGGATGGCGAAGATCACCAGCATCCCGTACTGATCCCAGATCCGGGCAAGTTGCAGTCTGGCGCCGGTCTCCACCGAAGCAGCGCTTCCCTGGCTGACAGAGGTCGTTGTTATCATTCTATTTCTCCTGAATTGTTTCGAATCGCTATCGGGTCATGTCGGCGGCTCAGCGGGCCGGCATGGCCAGATCCAGCGCCTTGTTTTCATTGGCATCAGCATGGGAAAGCTCCCCTGCGATCACCCCTTCCCGCATGACCATGATGCGATCCGCTATGCCCAGCACCTCCGGTAGCTCGCTTGACACCACCACCACGGCGATGCCCACCTTGGCCAGATCGTAAATCACGTTGTAGATCTCGTTCTTGGCTCCGACGTCGATGCCACGGGTCGGCTCGTCGAGCAGGATCACCTTCATGTCTTCCGAGAGCCAGCGACCCAAAATGGCCTTCTGCTGGTTGCCGCCGGAGAGATTCATGATCGCCTGATGGGGGGACGGGGTCTTGACCCGCATGTCACGGATCCGCAGCCGTGCGTTCTCGTCTTCCCACCGCTGATTGATCCAGAAGCCCCCCCACGCCTTGTGGCGACGGGCGCTGATGTTGATGTTTTCCTGTACCGAGTGGATGGGGATGATGCCCAGCGCCTTGCGATCCTCGGTACAGAGCATGATCCCGCTGTGAATGGCATCGATGGGATTGCGGATGGGCACCGGTTTGCCAAACACCGAGATCTCGCCGGACACCATCTTGTCGGCGCCAAAGATCAGCTTCATCAGCTCGCTGCGACCGGCCCCCACCAGGCCGAAGATGCCGAGGATCTCCCCCCGTCTGACGTCAAACGATATCGGCGCCTTCAAGCCCGGCCCCATCAGGTTCTGCACCCGCAGCCCCAGCTCCCCCAACGGGCGGGGGCTGTAGCCGTAGACATCGGTGAGCTCACGCCCCACCATGGTCTTGACCAGCAGATCCCGGTTGACCTCGGCCATGGAGCCGAAGGTGCGCACGAACTGACCATCCTTGAAGACGGTGATGGCATCGCACAGTGCGAAGATCTCATCCATGCGATGAGAGACATACAGAATGACCTTGCCCTCGTCGCGCAGCTGGCGAATGACCCGAAACAGCTGCTCGATCTCGCGGGACGAGAGGCTGCTGGTCGGCTCGTCAAAGGCGATGATCTGCGCGTCGCGGGTCAGCGCCTTGGCGATCTCCACCATCTGCCACTGGCCCAGCGACAGGTACTTGAGTGGCGTCTCTGGCGACACATCCATGCCGAGGCGCGCCAGCTGCCTGGCCGCATCCTGATAGAGTCTTTCCCGATCGATGACCCCGTGCCGGGTAGGCAGCTGGCCGAGATAGATGTTCTCGGCGATGCTCATCTCGGGCACCAGATGCAATTCCTGGTAGATGATGGCGATCCCGCTCTCCAACGCATCGACCGTGTTCTGAAACACCCTCTCCTGACCGGCCAGCTTCACCACCCCTGTGGTGGGGGCCTGAAAGCCGCTCAGGATCTTGAGCAGGGTGGACTTGCCCGCGCCGTTTTCTCCCATCAACGCATGCACTGTGCCCTGCTGACAGGAAAAGGAGACATTCTGCAGCGCCTTGACGCCAGGAAACTCCTTGCTGATGCCGCAAAACTCCAGATAAGGAACTTGATTCATGGATTCACTCCAGGCAACCGGCATGACGACGCAGCGCCATGCCGGTATAGGTGTCAGGGGTTAACCAGGCCTGTCACAGGCCCTTCTTCTGCAGCTCGACCTTGAAGTTGTCGCGGGTGATCAGCACCACATCGGTCACTTCGGTGAACTTGGCCGGCTCCACCCCGTTGGTGACCCAGTCATGGAGCATCTGGATACTCTTGTAGCCATGCACGTCCGGGCTCGGCAGCAGGGAGCCGAGGAAACCGGTCGCGCTGGACTTGGAGAGCTCGTTCACCGCATCCACCCCGTTGATGCCGATGCCGATGACGTTCTCGGCCTTGAAGCCCTGCCCTTCGGTGGCACGCACGCCGCCCAGTACTGTGTTGTCGTTCATGCCGACGATGAGCCAGTTCTTCACCTCGGGGTGCTGCACCAGCATGGAGTTGGCGGCATCCAGCGCCCCCGGAATGTCATTGGCCTTGGCCGGGGAGCGATAGATCTGGGCATCGGGGAAACCGGCGGCCTTCAGGGCACCGAGAGAACCCTCGACCCGGCGGCGGGCGGTATCCAGCTCGTCAGCCGTGATGGCGAGCACGGCGGTGCTCTTCAGATCCCACTGGCGCTTTTCCATCTCCTTGTAGAGCTCCTGACCCTGGCGCTCCCCTATCTTGGTGGCTGCCATCATCACCAGCGGTACCTGTTCCATCGGCTGACCCTTGGCGTTGACGAACTGGTCATCCACCGTGATGACCTTCAGATCCATGCTGTTGGCCTTGGCCATGATGGCCGCCCCCAGCTTGGGATCCGGGGTGCAGATGACGAAGCCCTTGGCGCCGTTGGCCGCCAGGCTGTCGATGGCATTGAGGGTCTTCTCGCCATCGGGCACCGCAATCTTGATCACCTCGAAGCCGAGATTCTTGCCGGCCTTGTCGGCAAAGTTCCATTCGGTCTGGAACCAGGGCTCCTCCGGCTGCTTGACCAGATAGCCCAGCTTCAACGCCTCGGCCGAGAAAGCAGAATTTGCCATACCAAAGGCAAATCCCAGCGCAATCATACTTTTAACGATTTTGTTCATGCGAGTATCTCCAATTGCTCTATCAATCCATGTATCAACGAGGAAGGGCTTATTAATTCACTCAATCCACAGAGAACATTAATCCATTAAAAAACATGTCGTTATTATATAAATTCTATTCAGTGCATATGAGCAGACACAGTTTTAGCCGCTTTCTCGGTAGGAATTTGAGAGCAGGATCTCGCTATGGAACCATAGCTATTTAGTCTATATTTTCAGCTAATTTGTCATATATCTGATTCGCGAGTGCGGTCACGTCATTACATTCCCAGCTTAAATATCCATACTTTTAGCAGCCTATTGATAACCACTCACCCGCCTCATCTCCTATGGTTGCACCCAGTCATCCCATTTCATTGATGGTCAGGAGTACACCATGTCTGAGCACATCGTCATCGGACTCGATTTCGGCAGCGATTCGGTAAGAGCGCTCGCCGTCCGTTGTCACGACGGCGCCGAACTAGCAACTCACGTTGTCTACTACCCACGCTGGCAAGCGGGAAAATACTGTCAGCCGGTCCACAACCAATTCCGTCACCACCCACTCGACTACATCGAATCGATGGAGCAGGCCGTGGTCAACGTGGTCGGTCAACTGTCCGTCGAGCAGCGCGCGGCGGTACGTGGCATCGGGGTCGACAGCACAGGCTCGACTCCCGCACCTATCGATAACGAGGGGCGGGTGCTGGCACTGCGGCCCGAATTTGCCGACAACCCGAATGCCATGTTCGTGCTGTGGAAGGATCACACCGCCATCGAGGAGGCCGAGGCCATCACGGCGCTCTGTCACAGTGGCCAGTTTGCCGATTACAGCCGCTATATCGGGGGCATCTACTCCTCCGAATGGTTCTGGGCCAAGATCCTGCACGTCTCGCGCGCAGATGCTGCCGTCCGTGAAGCGGCCTGCAACTGGGTTGAGCTGTGTGACTGGGTCCCCGCCATCCTGAGCGGCAGCCAGGCCCCGGCCGACATCAAACGCGGGCGCTGCTCCGCCGGCCACAAGTCCCTGTGGCACCCCAGCTGGGGTGGCCTGCCCCCCGCCGAGTTCCTCAATGCCCTGGATCCGTTGCTGACCGACGATCTCGACTTCCCGCTATTTACCGACAGCTGGACCGCCGATCTGCCGGTCGGCACCCTGACGCCGGAGTGGGCGGAGCGCCTGCATCTGAGCTGCGAGGTGGTCATCGCGGGAGGCGCCTTTGACTGCCATATGGGTGCGGTGGGGGCGGGAGCCAGTAAAAATGCGCTGGTGAAGGTGATAGGCACCTCGACCTGCGACATCTTGATCGCCGATGAGGCCACCATTGGCGATCGCGCGATCAAAGGGATCTGCGGTCAGGTAGACGGCAGCGTGGTGCCCGGCATGGTGGGGCTGGAGGCAGGACAATCCGCCTTTGGCGACATTTATGCCTGGTATCAACGGCTGCTGAGCTGGCCGCTGGATCAACTCGCGGAGCAATACCCCGAACTCTGCACCGCCGTCGAAGCCCAGAAACAGCAGTTGCTGCCCAACCTCGCCGCGACCTGGGATGCACAACTCGATCTGCAACATCTGCCGATTGTGCTCGACTGGTTCAACGGCCGCCGCACCCCCTACGCCAACCAACGCCTGCAAGGCACCATCACGGGTCTGAACCTGGGCTCCAGCACCGCCGATCTGTTTGGTGCCCTGGTCGCCTCCACCGCCTTTGGCGCTCGCAGCATCATGGAGTGCATGACCAGCCAACAGGTGCCGGTGGAGCAGGTCATCGCCCTTGGGGGGATAGCCCGCAAGTCCGTCACCGTGATGCAGACCTGTGCCGATGTGATGAACAGACCCATCCAGGTGGTGGCGTCGGATCAGTGCTGCGCCCTCGGCGCGGCCATCTTCGCCGCCGTGGCCGCCGGCATCTATCCCGATGTGGCCGAGGCCCAGCGCGACATGGCCAGTGCGGTGGAGCGCACCCACCAGCCACAACCCGAGCGAGTCGCCGAATATGAGCGGCTCTACCAGCGTTATCTCCAATGGAGCAGTGCCGCCGAGCCTCTCTACAATCGGGGGGACCTGGCATGAACCTGCGCACACTCAAGGAGCAAGTGCTGACCGCCAACCTGGATCTGCCGCGCCACGGCCTGGTGACCTTCACCTGGGGCAATGTGAGCGGTATCGATCGCGAGCGCAATCTGGTGGTCATCAAGCCGAGCGGTGTCAGCTACGACAGCATGCTGCTCGAAGATCTGGTGGTGCTGGATCTCGCCGGCAAGCAGGTCGAGGGGAGCCTGCGCCCCTCCTCCGACACCGCCACCCACCTGGTGCTCTATCGCACCTATCCCGAGCTCGGCGGCGTGGTACATACCCACTCCACCCATGCCACCGCCTGGGCCCAGGCGGGGCGCGCCATCCCGCTCTTCGGCACCACCCAGGCCGACTACTTCAACGGTGAGATCCCCTGCTCTCGCCTGCTGACCCCGGGCGAGGTCGAGGAGGATTACGAGGGGCTGACCGGCCATCTCATCGTCGAGACCTTGCGACAGACCCCCATTCTCACCATGCCGGGAGCATTGGTGGCCAACCACGGCCCCTTCAGCTGGGGCAAGGACGCTCACGACGCGGTGCACAACGCCGTGGTGCTGGAGGAGGTGGCGCGCATGGCCTGGCTCACCGGCCAGATCAACCCGCAGGCCAACGCCCTGCCCGACTATCTGCTGGAGAAACACTACCAGCGCAAACATGGCAAGCACGCCTATTACGGCCAGACAAAAGCATAAACAGAGGACATCAAGATGGAATTCATGAAACAGCTGGAAGTGTGGTTCCTGGTCGGCAGCCAGCATCTCTATGGCGCCACCACCCTCAAGCAGGTGGCCGATCACGCCCACACCATCAGCAGCCAGCTCAATGAGCACGCCGGCCTGCCGATCAAGATAGTGATCAAGCCCACCGGCACCACCCTCGATGAGATCAGCAGCGTCGCCCGCGACGCCAACCACAACGAGCAGTGCGTCGGCCTGATGGTGTGGATGCACACCTTCTCCCCGGCCAAGATGTGGATCCCGGCCCTGAGCCAGCTGCAGAAACCGCTGCTGCAGTTCCACACCCAGTTCAACCGCGATCTGCCATGGAGCGAGATCGACATGGACTTCATGAACCTGAACCAGACCGCCCACGGCGGCCGCGAGTTCGGCTTCATGGGGGCCCGTCTGCGTCTGCCCCGTACTGTGGTGGTCGGTCACTGGCAAGATAAGGAGGCTCACACCAAGATCGGCAACTGGATGCGCATCGCCGCCGCCATCCACGACAGCCGCCACATGAAAGTCGCCCGCTTTGGCGACAACATGCGCAACGTGGCCGTGACCGAGGGTGACAAGATTGAGGCCCAGATCCAGTTTGGCTATCAGGTGAACTATCACCCGGTCGGCGATCTGGTCAAGGTCATCGACGCCGTGCCGGTCGCCGATATCGAGGCGCTGCTGGAGGAGTACGAGGCCACCTATACCCTGACCGAGGCGGTGCAGGCGAACGGCCCACAGCGGGAGTCCCTCTATGAGGCGGCCCGTCAGGAGTTGGGGATGAAGAAATTCCTCACCGACGGCGGCTTTGGTGCCTTCACCACCACCTTCGAAGATCTCTACGGCCTGCACCAGCTGCCGGGGCTGGCCTGCCAACGCCTGATGCAGCAAGGCTTCGGCTTTGGTGGGGAGGGGGATTGGAAGACCGCGGCCCTGCTGCGCACCCTCAAGGTGATGGGCCATGGTCTGCCGGGTGGCACCTCCTTCATGGAGGACTACACCTACCATCTGGCAGAAGGCAACAATCTGGTACTGGGTGCCCACATGCTGGAGGTCTGCCCCTCCATCGCCGCTGGCAAACCCGTGCTGGATGCCCAGCATCTGGGCATCGGCAAGAAGGCCGATCCGGCCCGCCTGCTGTTCTCCGCCCCGGCGGGCAAGGCGGTCAATGCCAGCCTCATCGACATGGGCAACCGCTTCCGCCTGGTGGTCAACCAGCTGGAGGTGGTGGACTTGCCAGAGACCATGCCGAAGCTGCCGGTGGCAAGCGCCTTGTGGAACCCGATGCCGGATCTGCAGACCAGCGCCGAAGCCTGGATCCTGGCCGGCGCCGCCCACCACTCGGTGTTTAGCCAGGCGGTGGATATCGAGCAACTGCGCACCTTCGCCGACATCATGGGCATCGAGTTCCTGGTGATCGACGAAGCCACCCGGATCCCGGCCTTCCAGCAGGAGATCCGCTGGAACGAGGTCTACTACAAGCTCTGCAAATAAACCGTTGCCAGCCCCCTCTCACGGGGGCTTTTTATTGCTCTTATTTTTGCCAAGGACAATGTTATGACCAGTCTGCTAACGCAACTTAACGCCGTCACCCCTATCGTTGCCGATACCGGCGACATCGAAGCCATCAAGCGCTACCAGCCCATCGATGCCACCACCAACCCCTCCCTGGTGTTGAAGGCATCCGAGATCCCCGAATACGCGGCACTGATCGAAGACGCCATCCACTGGGCCAAGGCCCAGAGCCAGGACAAGGCACAGCAAATCATCGACGCGGGCGACAAGCTGGCGGTCAACATCGGTCTGGAAGTACTGAAAATCGTCCCGGGCCGCATCTCCACCGAAGTGGATGCCCGTCTCTCCTTCGATACCGACGCCAGCATCGCCAAGGCGCGCAAGCTGATCCGTCTCTACAACGAAGCCGGCATCACCAACGATCGCATCCTCATCAAGCTGGCCTCCACCTGGGAAGGCATCCGTGCCGCAGAAGTCCTGGAGAAAGAAGGCATCCAGTGCAACCTGACCCTGCTGTTCTCCTTCGCCCAGGCCCGTGCCTGTGCCGAGGCCGGTGCCTTCCTGATCTCCCCGTTCGTGGGCCGCATCCTCGACTGGTACAAGGCCAAGCACAACCGTGACTACAGCGCGAGCGAAGATCCAGGCGTGGTCTCCGTCACCGCCATCTACGACTACTACAAGCAGCACGACTACCAGACCGTGGTCATGGGTGCCAGCTTCCGCAACACCGGCGAGATCCTGGAACTGGCCGGCTGTGACCGCCTGACCATAGGCCCTGCCCTGCTGGAAGAGCTGAGCAAGAGCGAAGGCGCCGTGGTGCGCAAGCTGAACTACACCAGCGATCGCAAGGCAAAACCGGCTCCGCTGAGCGAAGCCGAATTCCGCTGGGAACTGAACCAGGACGCCATGGCCGTCGAGAAGCTGGCCGAAGGCATCCGCATGTTCGCCATCGACCAGGGCAAGCTGGAAACCATGCTGGCCGGTCGCCTCTGATAGGGCTTGTACACCCTCCCCGTCGGGCGCCCTCGAGCGCCCGCTTTAGACAGTAATTCGCCTTAATCTTGGCCATCAAATGAAGCAATCGCAGGAGATACAGATGCCTTCTCGTAAAGAGCTTGCCAATGCCATTCGCGCATTGAGTATGGATGCCGTTCAAAAAGCCAACTCCGGTCACCCGGGCGCCCCCATGGGAATGGCAGATATCGCCGAAGTGCTGTGGCGTGGCCACCTCAAGCACAACCCGAACAACCCCAAGTGGGCCGACCGCGACCGTTTCGTGCTGTCCAACGGCCACGGCTCCATGCTGCTCTACTCCCTGCTGCACCTCTCCGGTTACGACCTCTCCATCGATGACCTGAAAAACTTCCGCCAGCTGCACTCTCGCACCCCGGGTCACCCGGAGTACGGTTATGCCCCCGGCATCGAGACCACCACTGGCCCACTGGGTCAGGGCATCACCAATGCCGTGGGCATGGCGATCGCCGAGAAGGCCATGGCCGAGCAGTTCAACCAGCCGGGTCACGACATCGTCGACCATTACACCTATGCCTTCATGGGCGACGGCTGCCTGATGGAAGGCATCTCCCACGAGGCTTGCTCCCTGGCCGGTACTCTGCAGCTGGGCAAACTGATCGCCTTCTGGGATGACAACGGCATCTCCATCGACGGTCACGTGGAAGGCTGGTTCACCGACGACACCCCCAAGCGTTTCGAAGCCTACGGCTGGCACGTCATCCCTGCGGTTGACGGTCACAGCCCGGAAGCCATCAACGCCGCCATCGAAGCCGCCAAGGCCGAGACCGGCAAGCCGACCCTGATCTGCTGCCGCACCATCATCGGTTACGGCTCACCGAACAAGTCCGGCTCCCACGATTGCCACGGCTCACCGCTGGGCAACGACGAGATCGCCGCCGCCCGTGCCTTCCTGAAATGGGATCACGCGCCGTTCGTCATTCCGTCCGAGATCGCCGCCGAGTGGAATGCCCAGGAGAAGGGCACCAAGCTCGAATCCGACTGGGCTGCCAAGTTTGCCGCCTATGAAGCCGCGCACCCGACCCTGGCCGCCGAATTCAAGCGCCGCACCGTCGGTGAGCTGCCGGCCAACTGGGCCGCAGAATCTGCCAAGATCATCGAGACCCTGCAGGCCAACCCGGCCAAGATAGCGACCCGTAAAGCCTCCCAGAATTCCCTGGAAGCCTTCGGCAAGCTGCTGCCCGAGTTCATGGGTGGCTCTGCGGATCTGGCGCCGTCCAACCTGACCATGTGGTCCGGCTCCAAATCCCTGACCAATGAAGATGCCTCCGGCAACTACATCCACTACGGTGTGCGTGAGTTCGCCATGTCCGCCATCATGAACGGCATCGCCCTGCACGGGGGTTTCATCCCCTACGGCGCCACCTTCCTGATGTTCATGGAGTACGCCCGCAACGCCCTGCGCATGGCCGCCCTGATGAAGCAGCGCGCCATCTTCGTTTACACCCACGACTCCATCGGTCTGGGTGAAGATGGCCCGACTCACCAGCCGGTGGAGCAGATCGCCTCCCTGCGTCTGACCCCGAACATGAGCACCTGGCGCCCCTGTGACCAGGTGGAATCCGCCATCGCCTGGAAGCACGCCATCGAGCGTCATGACGGCCCGACTGCGCTGATCTTCTCTCGTCAGAACCTGCCCCAGATGGACCGCACCGCCCAGCAACTGGCCGATGTGGCCAAGGGTGGTTATGTGCTGAAGGATTGCGCCGGCACGCCGGAGCTGATCCTGATCGCCACCGGTTCCGAAGTGGAGCTGGCCGTGGCCGCCTATGAGCAGCTGACCGCCAAGGGCCGTGCCGTGCGCGTGGTCTCCCTGCCGGCCACCGACGTGTTCGACGCCCAGTCTGCCGCGTACAAAGAGTCCGTCCTGCCGGCTGCCGTCACCAAGCGTGTCGCCATTGAGGCGGGTATCGCCGACTACTGGTACAAGTACGTGGGCTTCGGCGGCAAGATCATCGGCATGCGCACCTTCGGTGAGTCCGCGCCGGCCGAGCTGCTGTTCAAGGAATTCGGCTTTACCGTGGAAAACGTGGTTGCGACCGCAGAGTCCCTGTAACAGCCCCTGTAATCGCTGAACATTGGGCCGCCTTGGCCCAATAGCCAGAATGATAAAACGCCCTCCATCGCAAGATGGGGGGCGTTTTTTGCTGCCTATGCTGACTGAGAGGAATCCTCCTCACCGCTGTGCCTCATCAGGAATACGCAGGCATCAGCAACCGTCAGATGATATCCGCCGCTCCTTGGTCCACAAGGAAAAGCCACTGGCTCGACGCCGAGATGGCTCGCCATCTAACACAGAGGGTTGGCATAGTGATGATGCCAACCCTCTGTTATCTATGTTTTTTCATCCACTTCCACTAGAGCAGAGAACGGATTTCAGCCGTTGAGCTTGGTCAGGCCGTTACCACCAGGCATTGGCCTGCACACCGACAACCCAAGTATCATCGCTTTCATTGCCTTCGAAAGTCTGGCTATTGTCGCTCCAGTTGTCGTTGTTGCTGTCGAAGTAGCTCGCGTAGAGGCGCAGCTCCGGCTGGTTACGACCCAGAGACCAGGCCTGGGCGAGTGTGTATTTGGAACCACTGCGGTCATAATCGGAACCATTTTCCGTCTTCTCATCGGAGAAATACCCCATCTCCGCATAGGTACGAGTCCGCTCGGACCAGTGGTAGGCCAGCTTGGCTGAGGCGCCAAACATGCTGGCATCGATCTGATCGTTGTCCCAGGTCTCGATGCTATCGGCCGCCGCATAGTTGATGGCGTGGCTCAGATCCCAATTGCCACTGAGCGGAATGCTGCCATAGTTGCGAATCGCATAACCGCTACCACTCTTGATGTTGCCATTGAGTGTATCGGCCGCCCCCATGAGCACCCCCTGCGCCGCCGAACCATCCACGTAGAATTGCAGCACCGTCTTGTTAAAACCGGTGCCAGCCACGGTCTGGTTCAATTCCAGCATGAAGGCATGACCATCGCTGTAATCATGCTCGCCGGCCCCCGGCTCATCCACCTGCTCCGTCGAGGGATCGGCATTCAGGAACTTGTACCCGAGCGCCAGGGTGCCACCCTCCCACAAGGGCAGAGAGTCATAGGTCAATTCCAGGTTGTTGGCATTGATCTGGTGTTTGGCGTGCTGAGTGTCCGTGCCTATCTCATTCTCAAAGTCACGATGCAGTACCGCCACGGAGAACTGGCCCGCGCCGAGACTCATGCGTTCGATACCGGCCCCGACGTTGGTCTGGTTCCAGTAAAAGTAATCGTTCATGTCAATATAATAACCTTTATTATATTGACGAATACCTGCCCAGGAGGTCTCCCCCATCCCCATGAAATTCCGCAACTGCAGGTTCATGTTTTCCCAACCGAATGGGGAGTCATTACTGACGCTGTCGGAGTCACCATCCCACATATTGAACATGGTCTGGATATAGACAGATTGATCGTCCTCCTTAATCAGCTCTTTGCCAAAACCAATCTCGGCATAATTATCGAATTCGTTCCCCAAACGACCCATCTTGTTCTTCTGAAAATCAGAGCCACCAATGCTGTTTGAAGCGGAACCATCCGCACCAGTGCCAACCCCGGCACGAAAATAGCCCCAAAAATCAAAATCTTCAGCAGCAACAGCATTGGTGGCCGCGATAGATAAAGATGCGGCCACAATATATCGAATTGAGTTTTTCAAGATACATCCTCGATAGTTATTATATTGGCTGAGCAGGTACGCTCAATTAGCATAAGAAAGGAATAGACCTTCATGCCATATGAATATGTGTCGGAAGAAACCACCATGGGTGGCGGAGTAATAATACCCCTCCATAAAGAATGAACAGGTGATAATGATCACATTAATATAATCGTTTACACCAACTGTCGTTAACTATATTTTTGCAAGTTGGTTTTTATTTTTTCACTCTCATATCTAGGCTGCATTCAGCTTATTATTAAATTCAGCACCCATTAAGTATTGGAATAAATAAAGCGGAGCTCAATGGCTCCACAATAATAGCTGGCAGCACGCCGGGGCTCTATATCAGGCCAAACAAAGGCACCCTCCCTTTCACCTCCCTCCCGGATATCTCGTCAGCGTGGTGCGGCCAGGGCTCGCCCGGTGCCGGCAGGGATGCCAAACTGCGGCAGGCCGAGGCAATAATCGTCCGTCCAACTGCCGCTGGCGGAATAGAGGAGGAAGAGTCGCCCCCTTGGTCGTTTTGCACATTCACCCTGCGGCCAGTCGGGCCCTAACGCTGGCCAGATCTGCCGGCGGTGGCGGGCGTGACTCCCCCACGGCCATCCGGGTGCCCGCTCGCTCATTCCCTGATTTCGGTCAACGACGCCCCTGGACCCTACGGGTAATCTGCCTCGCCCCGATCGGCATGGCGCACGCCGTGCCGTCTGCGGGAATGGTTTGGCACCGGCGCCTAGCGCCGCCAACCCGGGCGGCTATTTCCAAAACCATGTTCAAATGACATGCTCACCACACGCCATGGCCCGCAAAGCTGAGATGGCCACCCGACAGGAGTCGTTGATATGCAGGATGAGACGGAGGCAGGCAGCATCTCTGCCTACCAGTTCGGCAACTATCGCTTCGATGTGAACAGGCGGGAACTCAGCCTGTGCGCCGATCCGGCCTCTCCCCAGCCCCTGAGTTCGGCCCGGCTCTCCTGCGCCGAGGCCCTGATCCTGGCGTACCTGCTGGATCACCACGACGAGATCTGTGACAAGGAGACCCTGCTCGCCGCCGGCTGGCAGGGACGCCCCATCAGCCCCAACTCCCTGAACGTCGCCATCGCCAACATCAGGCGCCATCTGCTCCCCTCGCCCCGCTGCGCCGAGATCCGAAGCACGGCGCGCAAGGGCTATGCGCTGCACCTTGGCGGCCCGCTGAGCCACATCGGCGGCAAGCAGGAGCCGGCCCAGGTGCCGCAGCCAGAGCTAGCCGGGTCCCAGGTACCGCCCCAACCGGCGGAGCCGGCGTGGCACTCCCCCTCTGTCCGCCCCCTCTGGCAACGCGGCAAGCGGCTCTGGCTGAGCGGCCTCGATCGGCTGCTGCAAACGAGGACCCTGTGCTATGTCAATCTGGCCCTGCTGCTGTGCCTCCTGCTGGCCGCTGGCCTGTTGCGCTTCGAGTGGCTGGGGGTGCGCTGCGAGCAGGCCGCCAGCCACAGCCTCTGCCAGATGGAAGCCAAGGCCAGCCCAACGGCCATGTCCCCCGGCACCCTGACCCTGATCTCGGGTCACCGGGTGCTGACACTCTCATACCATGAACTGGACAAGGAGTTCTGATGCCCCGGGTGGAACCATGAGACGCACGCTGCGCAATGCCCTGCTGCTGTCACCCCTGCTGCTGCTCCTGCTCTGCGCGGGGGGGCTCGTCATCAACAGCTTCGGCTGCCACTACGACCTGAAGATGTCGGCCAACGGCGTCAACTATCATGGCATCTGTCGCTGGGGCAAGATGACCGTCATCCAGGAGGAGCTGGCCAGCGGTGAGGTGTGGCGCGTCACCGGCTTCCAGCTCACCTTTCTCAATCAGCTGATCTACCTGATCGATAGCCGTACCCAGCTGCACGCCTCCGGCAAAAAAGATTCCTACCTCAACGAATACAACCAGTTGCAGTCGGAATACGCGCTGGTCAACTACGCCTGGGTGCCCCTCACCGAGAACAAGATTGCCCTGTTCCAGCGGGATCCGGTGCACGATGTGGTGATTGCCCAGCGCGACGGCTGGTTCGATCTCTATCGCTGGTGGTTCCCCCCCACACCGATCCTGGCGCCTCCCACCCGAGATCCCTCGCACTGACCCGCACTAGCCTCGGCTAGTCATCCCGGGGCTATGGCATAAGGGACAAGATTGACGCTCAACGGCCAGGCCTGTCACGGCGGATTCAGTCATGTACACTCTTGGAGTGAGTCGTCGATGACGAGACGACCATTCTTCATTGGCTCGCATCAAGAGAAGGGAATCATGGCTAGCAAAAAAAAATCCAAACCTGAACAGCCGGCACTGGCCGAGGAGCTCAAGGCGCTCGGCACCAAGGAGTACGAGAAGGAGCTGCGGCGCCTGCACGTGGAGCTGGTGAAGCTGCAGCAGTGGGTGGTGCACAAGGGGCTCAAGGTGTGCATCGTATTCGAGGGGCGCGACGGCGCCGGCAAGGGCGGCACCATCAAGGCCATCACCGAACGGGTCAGTCCGCGGGTGTTCAGGGTCGTGGCCCTGCCCGCCCCCACCGAGCGGGAGAAGAGCCAGCTCTATATCCAGCGCTACGTCCCCCATCTGCCCGCCGCCGGCGAGGTCGTCATCTTCGATCGCAGCTGGTACAACCGGGCGGGGGTGGAGCGGATCATGGGCTTCTGCACCCCGGAGGCGAGCGACAAGTTCCTGGCCAGCACGCCGCAGATGGAGTGGTCCATGGTCGATTCGGGCATCATATTGCTGAAGTACTGGCTGGAGGTGAGCCCGGAGGAGCAGGAGCGCCGGTTGCGGGATCGCATCGACGATGGTCGCAAGACCTGGAAACTCTCGCCGATGGACATCAAGTCATTCGATCGATGGGATGACTACACCGAGGCGCGGGATGCCATGTTTGTCGCCACCGACACCAGCTGGGCCCCCTGGTTCGTGGCCCGCTCCGAGGACAAGAAACGGGTGCGGCTCAACATCATCTCCCACCTGTTGACCCATATCCCCTACGAGGAGCTGCCGGCCGAACCGGTCAAGCTGCCCAAGCGCAAGATCGGCAAGGTCAAGCCCACCGACCACCCGTTCCGCTTCATCCCAGAACCCTTCTGATCAGCCGCAAGGGGTGAGCCAAGGCTCACCCCTTGCCCTGTTGATATTGACGGATCGCCGCCCTGGCGTTGAACAGCATGCGGCCGGCCCCCAGCTGGCTGGCCAGACCACAGCGGCGCACGTTCTCCAGCACCCCGGGATTGAGCCCGGCCAGCCAGAGGTTGACCCCCCTGGCACGCGCATGCTGCTCCCCCTCCATCAGCATCATCAGCGCCGAGTACTCCACATCCTGCACCCGGCTCATATCCAGCACCACCACCTCGGGCTGGTGGGTCTCGATCAGCTGGCGGATCTGGGCGGCCACATACTGCACATTGATGAAGAACAGGCGCCCCTCCGGCCGCAGGATCAGCAGGCCCGGGATCGTCTCGTCATCGGGGTGGCGCTCGGCGAGCGGGCGCAGCACATCCTCCCCCGGCTTGCGGCCAATCACATAGACCTGGGGCTGCGCCGTCTGGCTGGCGAGCCCCAGCAGGGAGGCCAGGATCGCTACCACTATCCCCTGCAGGGTGCCAAACAGCAGCACCCCCAGGCAGGCGGTGGCGGCCCAGCGGAACTCCATCATGCGGATCTGCCCTATCTTGCGAAACTCTCCCGGCTGGATGAGGCCCACCGAGTAGACGATGACCACCACCGCCAGGGTGGCGTTCGGCAACCAGGACAGCAGGGGGGCGAGAAAGATCATGGTGGCCAGCGCCATCGCGGCCGTGACGGCGCTGGCCCACTGGCTCAGACCCCCGACGGAGCGGACCACCGCGGTCTGGGAGGTGCCGCCCCCCGCCGGCATGCTGCCGCAGAAGGCGCCGCCCAGGTTGGCAAGACCGGTGGCCACCAGCTCGCGGTTCGGATTGATCTCGGGTTCCCCCTCCCCCACGAAGGCCCGGCCGGCGGCTATGGTCTCGGTGAAGCTCATCAGCGCTATCCCCGCCGCCCCCGGCAGCAGCTGCAGCACCAGCTCCAGATCCGGCATCGTCAGGCTGGGCAGGCCGGTGGGAATGGCCCCGACGATGGCGACACCAGCCTCGTTCAGACCCCAGCCCCACACCAGCGCTATGCCGATGCCCACCCCCAGCAAGGGAGCCGGGGAGTGCGGGAAACGCCACTCCATGAACACCAGCACCACCAGGGTGACGAAGGCGACCCCCAGCGTCAGCCAGGAGGTCTCGGGCAAGGCCTGCCCCAGGTGGTAGAGATCCATGAAGAAGTTCTCCTTCTGGATGTGCACCCCGAACAACTTGGGCAGCTGATCGAGGATAATGACCAGCCCGATGCCGCTCTTGAACCCCACCAGCACCGGCAGGGAGATGAAGTTCGCCACGAAGCCGAGCCGCAGCACCGCCGCCAGCATCAGCATGGCCCCCACCAGCAGGGTCAGGGTGGCCGTCACAATGAGCAGCTGGCCGGGATCGCCATCCGGCACCACCACCCCGAGCTGGGTCGCGGTCAGGATCGCCAGCGTGCTGGTGGAGCTGACGCTGAGCACCCGGGAGGAGCCCAGCAGGGCGTAGAGCAACATGGGAACGAAGGCGGTGTAGAGACCGATCGCCACCGGCAGACCGGCCACGGTGGCATAGGCCATGGCCTTGGGCAGCACGACCGCCGATGCCGTAACGCCGGCCAGCAGATCGGACAGGGAGCGCCTTGGCGCCGACGCGGGTGATGACATCTTATCCTCCATGATCGCTGGCCTGATCGGGCCCTGATGTTGCAACCGGCGCTCAAAGAGGCCGTTGCCAACCGACGGCCATAGCCGCTCGCCTGGGCGTGCCGACTATGTCTCGTCATACCATGAAGTGTACGCGCCCCGCCTTGCGCCGGGCTGAATGCCTCGAGATAGGTGACGGGCGCGCCGCAGTAGCCGACGCCTGAGCCGCCACAACGAAACACGGGACGCTCGCGCGTCCCGTTCCAATCAGGATGAACCCTGCTCCTGTCGCGTCACGGCAGGCAGAAGACCGAGACCAGCTCCCGGCTGATCGGGCTGTCATCCGGGTGGGAGGGCATGAGGCTCTTCATGTAGCCCCACCACTCCCGGCAGATGGCGGTGTCCGCCACCGCCTCCCAGCGTGCCTCGTCCTCTATCTCGACGTAGGCAAACAGCTGGCAGCTCTTGGAGTCGAGAAAGATGCTGTAGTTGCTGGCCCCATGTGCCTTCAGGGTCTCGGCCAGGGCTGGCCAGATCTCATCGTGACGACGGCGGTATTCCGTCTCGCAGCCGGGGTGAACCGACATCAGAAATGCCTTGCGGATCATCTTGTCGCTCCTCACGCCATGCCCATGCCAACCAGGTTGGCGGCCCCGACGATCACCAGCATGCCGATGCAGAGAATGCGCACCGGGCGCGTCCCTACCCCTTTCCATTCCGCCATCAGCAACCCCACGATCCCACCGCAGAGCACGTAGCCGCTCATGTGCAGCATCCAGTTCACGAAGGAGAGGTGCTCGGGAATGCTGGCCTCACCCCAGGCATAGAAGAAGAACTGCAGGTACCACATGATGCCACCGGTGGCGGCTAGCAGGCCGTTGATCAGCAGGCTCGGCAGTGGCTGGGCCAGATCCTTGCGCAGCGACAGCTCGGGGCGGGTGGCCAGGCGGATGAAGCAGAAGGCCATGTTCACTATGGCACCGCCGCCCATGATGATGCCGTAGCTCGGCAGCATGGCATAGAGCGGGTCTATGCCCAGCGCCAGCGAGGCCTGCTTGATGGGGGCCGCCGCCTCCAGCCCGAAGGCGAAGCCCGACGAGAAGATGCCGCACATGACCGCGAGGCCGAGCCCCTTCCTCAGGTTGAACTCCTTGGTCGCCGTGCCCAGGCTCTGCTCCTTCTGGTGGCCGGCCCAGGTGACGATGCCGATGCCCACCAGGGCGACCAGCACTCCCAACAGGGTGATCTGGCCGCTGGAGGTGCTGATCAGAGTGCCAAACTCGCCGCGCAGAATGGGGGGCATCAGGGTGCCGACCACCAGGGTGACCCCGATGGCGATGCCGATGCCGAGGGACATGCCGAGGTAGCGCATGGTGAGGCCATAGTTGACGTTGCCGACGCCCCACATGGCGCCGAACAGGAACATGCCCCAGAACGCCTTGCTGTCCACCACGCTGTAGAAGGAGGCGAAGTCCTCGATCAGCAGGGAGGTGACGAACCAGGGCAGCAGGATCCAGGAGAAGAGGCCGGCCAGGGCCCAAGTCGTCTCCCACGACCATTTCTTGACCTTGCTGAGGGGGGCATAGAAGGAGGCGGCGGAGGCGGCGCCAACCAGGTGCCAACCGATTCCTGATGCGATAGCAGACATAAGATCTTCCTTGTATGGGTACGATTGTGTTGCGGCTGACCGCCGGGGGAAAGCGTTCCGGCGGGCTACCGAGCTGTTTTTGTTGTTTTTATGACACCCGGCACAGGCCGGGTGCCTGATGCCCCATCAGCGACGCGCCGACAGCACCTCGGTCTCATAACCCTTGACCACCGCCAGCCAGTCGGTACCGACCGGTACCCCTTCCTGAGCACAGGCATAGTCCCAGACCGCCTGCCAGGGCAGGCTGCGGGTCTCTTCCATCAGGGCGAGACGGGTGGCGTAATCCCCCTGCTGCTCGGCCTGACGCAGCAGGGCTATGGGTTCGATCAGGGCGCGCAGCAGCGCCTTCTTCATGTTGCGGGTGCCGATGACCCAGGCCGCGATACGGTTGATGGAGGCATCGAAGAAGTCGAGCCCGACATGCACCCGCGCCAGCAGATCGTTGCGCACTATCTCGTTGGCGATGGCCTGGGTCTCGTCATCCAGCAGCACCACGTGGTCGCTGTCCCAGCGCACCGGGCGGCTGACGTGCAGCAGCAGGTGGCGAACGAACAGGGAGGCCGCGCTGATCTTGTCGCTGATGACCTCGGTGGGGTGGAAGTGGCCGGCATCCAGGCAGAGCGCGATGTCACGGGAGCTGGCATAGCCCAGGTAGAACTCGTTCGAGCCGACGGTGTAGGACTCGGCACCTATGCCGAACAGCTTGCTCTCCACCGCATCGATGTGATGGGCCTCGTCCAGCGGCTCGGCCAACACCTCGTCCAGGGCGGCCATCAGGCGTTGGCGGGGTCCCAGCCGGTCGGCGGGCAGATCCTTCATGCCGTCCGGGATCCAGATGTTCATCACCGAGGGGGTGCCCAGCGCCTGGCCGAAGGAGGCGGAGACGCGGCGGCTGGCCTTGCAGTGATCGATCCAGAAGCGGCGGATCTCGGGGTCCGGGTGCGCCAGTGTCATGCCATCGGCGCTCAGCGGGTGAGAGAAGCAGCTGGGGTTGAAATCGAGCCCAATCCCCTTCGCCTTGGCCCAGTTCACCCAGTTGGCGAAGTGCTTCGGCTCTATCTGGTCGCGCGCCACCGGGACCTCGGACTCCAGGTAGATGGCGTGCAGGTTGAGGCGTTTGGCCCCGGGGATCAGCGACATCGCCAGGTCGAGATCCCGTCGCAGCTCGGTGGCGTTGCGGGCCTTGCCCGGGTAGTTGCCGGTCGCCTGGATGCCGCCGGTCAGATCGCCGGCCTCGGCCTCGAAGCCACCAACGTCATCCCCCTGCCAGCAGTGCATGGAGACGGGAATGGTGGCCAGGGTCGCCAGCGCCTGGTCGACGTCGACGCCGAGCGCGGCATATTGCTGTTTGGCCAGGGCGAAGGCGGTTTCAATATTCGGGTTCATACAACTTCCTCGATTAAGGTATCTGAATGGCTGTGCGCACAGAGCGCGGCAAAGTGTTTCCGGTGGCGATCCAGCTGCGGGATCTCACGGGGTTCCAGGGTTTCGATGCGGGTGTTGTGGCGGATCAGCCGGCGCACGTCCGCCAGATCCTGCAAGAGGCCCAGCCCCTTGAGCTGCCAGCCGATGTTGCCGAGCGCCGAGGCCTCCACCGGCCCGGTCAGCACGGTGCGCTGGCAGATGTCGGCGCAGAGGCGGTTGAGCAGTTGATTCTGGGAGCCCCCCCCGACGATGTGCAGTGTCGTGATGGGCTCGCCGGTGACGGCCTCCAGCTCGCCAAGCACCCGGTCGTAGCAGAGCGCCAGGCTGTCCAGCACGCAGCGCACCAGCTCCCCCGCCGTCTGCGGCTTGCCCTGCCCCGTCACCTGACAGAACTGCTGGATCGCCGTACGCATGCAGGGGGGATTGAGGAAGCGCTCATCGTTGGGGTGGATAAGGTAGGCGAAGGGCCTGACCTGCTCGGCCTGTGCCACCAGGGTGGCGAAGCTCTGGCTGGGCCACAGTGCCTGCAGCCGCTGCACCAGCCAGAGCCCCATGACGTTCTTGAGCAGACGCCAGGTGCCCTCCACCCCCCCTTCGTTGGTCAGGTTGGCCGCCTCTGCGGCCTCGTCGGTGATAGGGGCCTGGCGCTCGACCCCGACCAGTGACCAGGTGCCGGAGCTGATGTAGGCGGCCCCACTCCCGGCCAGCGGGGTGGCGACTATGGCCGAGCCGGTGTCGTGGGTCGCCGGCAGGATGACGCTGACCTGATGGCCGGAGGGGCTGGTCCAGTGCCCCAGCCGGGTGCCGGGGGCCGTGATGGGTTGCAGCCAGTTGGCCCCCTCCCCGATCAGCGCCAGCAGCTCGGGATCCCAGTCACGGCTGCGGGCGTTGACCAGCTGACTGGTGGAGGCATTGGTGAATTCGCAGCTCAGCTCGCCGCTCAGGCGGTAGTGCAGGTAGTCCGGGATCAGCAGCAGGCGGGCGGCCTGGGCCAGCCAGGCTGGCTGCTCGTCAAGCAGCGCCCGGATCTGGTACAGGCTGTTGAACTTCAGAAACTGGATGCCGCTGCGGCGGTAGATGGCCTCCCGTGGCAACTGCTGCCACAGCCGCTCCGGCACGCCGTCGGTGCGATCGTCGCGATAGGCCACCGCCTCGCCGAGCATCTTGCCGGCCGCATCCAGCAGCACGAAGTCGACGCCCCAGGCGTCGATGCCGACCGCGTCGAGTCGCACACCGGCGGCATCGATTTTTTCCAGCCCGTGCAGAATGTTGGAGAAGAGGCGCTCCGGCTCCCAGCAATCCTGCCCGTCGATCTGCACCATGCCGTTGGCAAAGCGGTGCATCTCCTGCATGGCGATATCTTGTGTGACCGGATCATAGCGGGCCCATATTACTCGCCCGCTGGAGGCACCCAAATCCACTGCTGCAATATTGACTGACATCGAATCGACTCCATAATTCTCGATGTCGTCACTTTATGTTTCTGAATTATTCGCCACCTTTCTCCCAAGGCCATAAAAAAGGAACGACTGGCATAAAAATCGAGAAAGTCCGTTGCCGATATAAAACTGTGAGTCAGTTCAAATTTAATTTCCATGGCAGGAAACAATTGAAGCTGGCCGTTAAATAAATAACCGGATAACTGTGAAAGGCCTCACGGAAAACACTCTGCCAATTTGACCCTGCTCCCTCTATGCGCGTATTCACTGAGCATCCCTTCATGAAGAGCCTGATCATGTTTCGTCTGCAGCAGACCGACTTCTTTGACCAGAACCGGATCATCAGCGTGTTACCGCGTGCCCCTCAGGAACCCTTCCCGGAGCACTGCCATTCGTTTCATGAATTGGTGCTGATCAAGTCTGGCTGCGCCATCCACATCACGGACGGCAGTGCGGTACACATCAGCCGGGGCAGCGTGTTCTACCTGCGGGAGGACGATGCCCACATGTTCGATCAGATGAAGGATCTCTGCCTGACCAATGTGCTGTTCCGGCCAGAAGGATTCCACCTTGCCGGCGATCTGGAGCAGATGCTGCAGACCAGCTGCCACCCGGGGAGCGGGGTGCTGCGCCTGCCCGCCCATCTGCAGGCCCATAGCGAGACCCTGCTGGGCCAGATAGCGCAGGAGAGCGATCGGCGGGATGCCTGCTCTCCGGTGATGATCGAGGCCCTGTTCAGCCAGCTGGCGGTGCTGCTCTGGCGCACCCAACAACGCGCCCTGACCGGCGAGCAGGGGGAGGCCGATCAGGCGCGGCTGTCGTCCCTCATCAGCTATCTCGACGAAAATTATCGGGAAGAGATCGACTGGAGTGAATTATCCGAGCGCTTCACCATTCCGCTGCGCACCCTGAATCGGAAAATACAGGAACACACGGGTTTGACGCCCAATAACTATCTTGGCCGGCTCAGATTATGCCGCGCCTCCTGGTTGCTCAGTCATACCGAAAAATCCGTGACCGAGATCGCGTTCGAAAGCGGATTCAATGATGGGAATTATTTTTCCAGCAAGTTTCACCATGTATTTGAAGCGACCCCACTGCAATATCGAAAGCGCTATAAATAATCTTCAGCTCACTGCCAATATATTATTTATGCTGGCTGTCTCTTCAAGGTTATCCGCCCTGACAGGCTTAATATCTCCCTAATTTCATTCCCAAGGAGATATTGATCATGAGCTTCACACTCTGTTTGCCCCAACTCAGCCTCTCGGGCCGCGGCGCCATCCAGGATCTGGTCGTGCTGATGAGCCAGCAACCCGCCCGCCGACCACTGATAGTGACCGAGCAGGCGCTGCTGACGTTCGGCCTGCTGGATGGTCTGCTCGCCGCCTTGCGCGATCAGGGGTTCAACCCGGTGATCTTCGACGGCGTCCTGGCCAACCCGACCGACAGGGTCGTCGAGGCGGCGCTGGCGAGCTGGCAGGAGGGAGATTGTGATGCCCTCATCGGCTTTGGCGGCGGCAGCGCCATGGACACCGCCAAGGCAATCCGCGCCCTGGTGGCCAACCCCGGCAAGCCGATCCATGCGTTCGAGGGGATCGGCAAGGTCATCCACCGCGGCCCCTTCATGGCGTGCGTCAGCACCACCTCGGGCACGGCCGCCGAGGTGACCAGCAACGCGGTGATCACCGACACCGGGCGCAAGGTGAAGATGGTCATCATAGATCCGGCCCTGATCCCGGAGGTGGCGGTCAACGATCCGACCCTGATGACAGGGCTGCCGGCCGCCGTGACCGCCGCCACCGGCATGGACGCGCTGACCCATGCCATCGAGGCTTATGTCTCCATCGGCGCCCACGTGCTGACCGATCACTCGGCCCTCGCCGCCATCCGGCTGATCGCCGAATACCTGCCGCAGGCGGTGGCAGACGGCCAGGATCTCACCGCCCGCGAGATGATGGCGCACGGCCAGTTCCTCGCCGGCATGGCGTTCAACAGCGCCGGGCTCGGCTATGTGCACTCGTTGGCACACCAGCCGGGCGCCACCCATAACCTGCCCCACGGTGTCTGCAATGCCATACTGCTGCCGGTGGTCTGCGCGTTCAACCTGCAGGTCAGGATGGCGCGCTTCGCCGAGATAGCGGCCGCCATGGGGGTCGACACCGGCGCCCTGAGCGAGGAGGCCGCCGCCCACGCCGCCATCGAGGCCATAAGGGCGCTCTCCAGCCGGGTCGGCATCCCCTCCGGCCTGCGTGAGCTCGGCATCCGGCCAGAGGATCTGCCGGGCTGGGTCGATGCAGCCGAAGCCGACCCCTGCTCCGGCTGCGCGCCGAGACCGGCCAGCAAGGCCGAGCTGCTGGCGCTCTATCAGGCCGCCTTCTGAGCCAGGCCCCTAGCCAATCGCACTCGCTACGCCGCCTGCCCAGGGCGGCGTTTTTACAGCCCATTTCCCGCTTCTTGAAAATCCGGCCAACTCCTCCCCGGCCTTGGCTGCCTCGTTGAGGCCCGCCTCGCCGGCCCCCGCTACAGTGGCTCCAGCTTCACAATGCGAGTAGAGGGAATGATGCAGCAGATTGAATTCAATGCGGCCGTGCTGGCTGAAATCGAGAAGGTGGTCGAGGTGTCCGCCTACCTGTGGCAACGGGAGTGGGCCGAGCGCAATGGCGGCAACATCTCGGTCGATCTCACCGACATCTTCGGGCCGGCGCCGACCGATCTGAGCGGCTATCCCCACTGCCCGCTCTCCATGGTGGGCGGTGAGGGGGCCTTCCCGGCCGACAGCGCCGGTCACCTGTTCTTCGTCAAGGGCACCGGCGAGCGGATCCGCGAGCTGCGCAACCCGGATCTCGCGGGCTGTGTCTTGCGGATCGATGACGAGGCCCGCGGCTATCACATCCTGTGGGGCGGCCGCGGCCTGCACGACTACCGGCCGACCAGCGAGTTCATCTCCCACGTGGAGATCATCATGGACAAGCAACGCCGGGGCGCCGCCGACCGCTGCGTGGTACACACCCACCCGCTGGAGCTGATCGCCCTCTCCCACCATCCGCGTTACGCCCGCGACAGCGCGTCCTACACCCATGCCTGCTGGAAGATGCTGCCGGAAGTGCGCGCCTTCGTGCCCCGCGGCATCGCAGTGGTGCCCTACTGCATGCCCGGCAGCCAGACCATGGCGGACGGCACCACCGCCGCCCTGCGCCAGCATGATGTGGCGATCTGGGAGAAGCACGGCGCCGTGGCCACCGGCATCGATGCGCTGATGGCATTCGACTTCGTCGACGTGGCGAACAAGGGCGCCAAGCTGCACCTGATGTGCCTCGCCAGCGGCTTCGAACCTGAAGGGGTCAGCGCGCGGGACATGCAGGAGCTGCAGGAGACGTTCGGCCTCTAAACGTCAGCCGACTGTGTCACCGCCCAAGCCCCTGCCCACGCAGGGGCTTGTTGCTTCCGACTCTTTGCAACCTCCCTCCCTATACTTCAGCGACCATCCCCGCTGGCCCGCCCGGTACCCCGGTCCATTCGAGAGAGGAGAAGTCCCTTGTTGCGACTGCTTGCACTGCTGCTGATCTGCCTGGTGACCCCGGTACGGGCGCTGACCCTGGTGCCGCTGGTGGACGGGCTGGCCCACCCCTGGGGGCTGGCCTTCCTGCCCGGGGGGGAGCTGCTGATCAGCGAGCGCCCCGGCCGCCTGCTGCGCATCGATGCCAAAGGCCAGCGCCACGTCATCGCCGGCCTGCCGCCCATCGCCAACGCGGGCCAGGGTGGCCTGCTCGATCTCGCCCTGGACCAGGAGGGCTGGCTCTATCTGAGCTACAGCGAGCCCGGCGAGGGGGGCGCCGGCACCGCCGTGGCCAGGGCCCGGCTGCAGAAAGACAGCCTGGTCGACTGGCAACTGCTGTTTCGTCAGGTGCCCAAGGTCGCCGGCGGCGCCCACTTCGGCTCCCGTCTGCTGCTGACCGATGACGGCTACCTCTACATCACCCTGGGGGATCGCTTCACCGAGCGGGAGCGGGCCCAAAGCCTGGACAACCACCTCGGTAAGACGGTGCGCCTGCACCGGGATGGCCGGGTTCCCGTCGACAACCCTTTCGTCAAGGAGCCGGGCGCCCTGCCCGAGATCTGGAGCCTGGGCCATCGCAACATGCAGGGGGCGGCACTGCGCCCCGGCAACCAGCAGTTCTGGGCCCACGAGCACGGCCCCCAGGGCGGGGACGAGGTCAACCTCATCCTGCCCGGCCGCAACTACGGCTGGCCCAAAGTGACCTTCGGCGAGGAGTATGGCGGCGGCAAGATAGGCTCGGGCACGGCGGCGGCGGGCATGGTGTCACCGCTCTGGGTCTGGGTCCCCTCCATCGCCCCCTCGGGCATGACCTTCTATGGAGGCGAGCTGTTCAAGGCATGGCAGGGGGATCTGTTCGTCGGCGCCCTGCGCGGCCAGGCCCTGTTGCGCCTGCGCCTGGCGGGGGACAAGATCCTCTCGGAGGAGCGGCTGCTGACCGATCTCGGGGAAAGGATCCGCACCGTCAAGGAGGGGCCGGACGGTGCCCTTTATCTATTGACCGATGCCGGCAACGGCCGCCTGCTCAAGCTGATCCCCTGACGATGGAAGCTGGGCCGAGCGGCACCTTGCCTGCCAAGGAGAGACGATGAACAAGCTGTGATTGATCACTTGGGGCCAGGGATAGACCGACGATAGGTATCGCACCGAGCACTAGGGGTTATCGGCAGGCCCGCCTAAGAGGCCGCAGCCAAGGGAGGGCCAGTCTGCTAGACTGGCCCTCTTTTTTTATTCATCTTGCAAAGGAGTGTCGGATGTCTGCTGTTTCCTGGTGGGACAAGTCCACCGGACTGGCCCTGGTCACCATACTGCTGTGGGCCTCGCTCGCGGCGCTCACCTCCCGGATCACCAGCGTCTCGCCGCTGGTGCTGGTGGGGCTGGTGCTGTTCTTCTGCGGCGCGGGTGCCCTGCCGTTCTGGCGCCAGTGGCGGGCCCGCCCCGTCACCTGGCTGGTGACCATCACGGCCCTGCTGCTCTACCACCTGCTGCTGTTCATGAGCTTTCGCCACGCCCCCGTGCTGGAGGCGAACCTCATCAACTACCTGTGGCCGCTGTGCATCATTTTGTTCACACCGCTGCTGTTGCCGGGTCATCCGCTGCATCCGCATCACCTGCTGGCCGGGGCGCTCGGCCTCGCCGGCTCTGTGCTGGTGATGGTCGATGGCAAGCTGCAGCTGCAGCAGACTCACCTGCCGGGCTACCTGCTGGCACTCGGCGCAGCCATCGTCTGGGGCGCCTACTCCGTGCTCTCCCGCCGCCTGCCCCCCGCCCCCGCCGTGGTCACGGCCGCCGCCTGCCTGCCCGCCGGGCTGCTGGCGCTGCTGCTCGCCTGGGGGTTGGAGGGGCCGCTGCCGCTAGGCCAGATCCCGCAGGCAGACTGGCTGCTCATCGTGGGGCTGGCACTCGGCCCCATGGGGGCGGCCTTCGTCACCTGGTACCTGGCGCTGCGGGACGGGGATCCGCGCCGCATCGGCGCGCTGGCCTATCTGACGCCGCTCTTGAGCACCCTGCTGCTGGTCTGGCTCAACGGCGAGCAGCTCACCCCGCGCCATCTGCTGGCGGGGGCCCTCATCATGGGCGGCGCCCTGCTCGGCCTGCTGGCCCGCTCCCCCAAGGCTGGCAAGGCCCCCGCTTCCCTGTCATAAAAACGCCATCACTCCTGCTTAAGCTCGCGCCATCGCGTGGTTCAAGCAGGAATCTGATGTGAAAATAGCCCATTACGCCACCCTCTCCTCCCTCGTTCTGCTGCTGGTCGCCGGCGTACAAGCCGCCGCCCTGTTTCATGGCTGGCAGCGACTCCAGCATACCGAGCAAGCCCAGCGCCAGCACGAGCGCCTGCAGCAGCAACTGACCGGCCCGCTGCAGGGCAAGTTGCGCGACTACCTCGACAGCGGCGACCCGCTGCGCCTGGCCGAAGCCCAGGGGATCCGCAAGCAGGCGCTCAGCCAGCTGGCGCGGCAGGAAGCGTCACCGAGCGCCCCGTTGCGCACCCTGCTCGAGCGGATGGGGGCACGCATCGACGGCGATTACCTGGCAGCGGGCAAGCTCTCCGGCAACCGCGAGTGGCTGCTGCAAAATGCCGAGAACGAGCTGACCGCCCACGCCAAGGCCCTGCTGCACTATGGCCAGCAGGGCGCGGCTGGGGCGGATCCTGCCAGCGCCGCTCGATACCGCCAGGGAGCGGCCGATATACTGGCGAGCCTGCCGGGACTGGCCCACCGGCGCCAGACCTACATGACACAGGCCAGCCCCGCGCTGCTGACCGGCTTGCAATTCGAGCTGGCCGCCCTGCAAAAACAGGCGGACAACCTGACCAGGCTGCCGCCGCTCGGGCTGTTTGAGGAGGCGCCGGCCGACGACTTCAGCCTGGGGGAGCCGGTGCGTCATGAGCTTGGCGAACAGCCGCGCAGCGAGCTGGTCTCCCTGCTCAAGCGCTACCTGCAGGAGCTGGACAACAGCCGCAAGGCGTTGCAACAGCAGCAATCGGCCCGCCAGAGGGTGCAACAGGATATTGAACAGTTGCTGCAGGCCGGCAGCCAGATGGGGGAGCGACTCGCCGCCGCCCGGCAGGATGTGAACCGGGAGCTCGCCACCATCCTCGGCTCCCTGGCGCTCTGCCTGGTGATAGTGGCCCTGCTGTTTGCGCTGGTGCAGCGGCGCTGGCTGGTCAGGCCCCTGCTGCAGCTGCGCGGCGCCTTCCTGCAGCTCGATGCCACCGGCGAGGCGCAACTGCTGCCGGCGGGGCGCGAGCGCAACGAGCTGGGGGACATAGTCGCGAGTTACAACCGCCTGATCCTGCGCCTGCAGCAGGATCAGCAACAGAAGGCGAGCCAGCTGTCGAGCGTCTCCCTGAGCCTGCAGGAGATGGTGGATCAGGTGCAGGAGATCCATCACAGCACCCGCACCACGGAGCAGGTGGTGGACGAGAGCGACAGCATGATGAACGAGCTGAACCAGCTCGCCAGCGAGGTACACCTGGTGGCCGCCGAGATAGCGCAGCACGCCCAGCACAACGGAACACTCCATGAGCCAGAGCGAGCGGCTGGTGGGGGGTATGCTGGCCGCCACCGCCCAGACCGGCCTCGCCATCGACGAGAGCAGTGGCGCCCTGGTGCAGCTCAAGCGTTCGGTGGACGACGTGACCGCCATCGTCGATGTCATCGGCCACATCGCCCAGCAGACCAACCTGCTGGCGCTCAACGCCGCCATAGAGGCGGCCCGCGCCGGCGAGCAGGGACGCGGTTTCGCGGTGGTCGCCGACGAGGTACGCCACCTGTCAGCCGACACCCAGCGCTCCCTCGGCCAGATCACCGAGATCCTGGCGCGCCTCACCCAGGCGGGGGATCAGCTCGCGACCGTGCTGAGCCGCATCACCAGCGAGGCCAGCGGCCAGCGCCAGCAGGCCGAGCAACTGCGCCAGACCACCCAGAAGGTGCGGGAGATGGCACGCAGCACCGCCGTCATCGCCCTGCAGGGGGCCGACAACGCCAGGAGCCAGGAGCACCGGCTGGCCAGCTTCGCCGCCCTGATCGGCCGCATCAGCCAGCACGCCCGCCAGGGCAGCCAGCTCTCGGTGCAGGTGTCGCAACACATTCACCACCAGGCCCAGCGGATCCCCCGCATCCTGGGTCAGGCTTGAGCGGGTCATCCGGGTCTGGGCCGAGCCTGGCATAGGCCCGGCCAGAACCGCCCATCCAGACCTGATTTAAGCCGCCAAACCGAGCCGCCCCCGCGCGGCTCGGGCCTGCGCCCCCCCTTGCAGCAGGCCTGCTCGCCCATGTCCAGGCTCAGCCCGCACCTCCCATCCGAGCCCGATCCGCTCCCCTCGCAAATGGGCGCATAACGACACCCTTCGATCGCCTTCTCTCGCCCCCGGCGTTCGGCATATCTTTTTTTGTGACACAAAATTATCTGTTACCACCAGGTTAACAAAGAAAGTTCTGCCTTCAGCGCGAGATCCGGGCACGACAACGGGGAATCCCGCGTGATAACGCTGTCATCGCCGCCATGAGAGGGCTGGGAGTGCCCACACCAAGAATCATGATTATTTGCACTCGGTCATATTTTTGAAACTTCGGGGGAACTTTACATTGATATTTCGCACCGCGAACGTACTCTTGGTGGTGTCCGATCGCCAAGGGTCGGTACTCAAAAAATAAAGACTGTAAAGAACAGACTGCCCTTCACCGAGAGGCGCCAAGGCACCCGGGAATGGCGGCACACATAGACAAGTATTTCTTTTTTGCCCTACGGGGTTTTGATTGCAATGCCATTACCGAGCGGCGGGCCTTTGCCTGACTGCCGGACAAAAAAGCTAAGTCCATAAAATCAGGAGCAATACAAAATGGAAAAAGTGATCTTCAAGCGCGCCGCGTTGAGTGCCGCTGTGGTTACGGCGCTGCTCGCCCCCGGAATGGCATTGGCCGCCCAGGACATGATGAGCCCGGAATACGGCAAATCCTACGAGGCCTTCCTCGATGAAGGCAAGCTGACCGGCGGCCTGTTCTACTTCCAGCGTGAGCGTGACCGCGTACAAGCCGGTCCCGGTCAGGATGGCAAGTACCACTCCAACCTGAGCCATGCCACCACCCAAGCCGCCCTGAACTACAACTCCGGTTATGCTTGGGACATGGTGGGTCTGGATGTGGGCGGTTTCGGTGCCTATGACCTGGCCGTTGACGAGAGCAACCCGGTCAACGAAGAGAACGAATTCTCCTTCTGGGGCGACCAGTGGGGTTCAGGTGGTGACGGTGTTCCCGAGAATGGCTTCAGCCTCTCCACCGCCGCCCTGAAACTCAAGTTCATGGATGGCGCCGTGACGGCCAAAGGCGGTTACACCCAGCTGTATGTGCCTGGGGTGATCGGCGTCAACTGGTCCTATCAACCCGGTACCTACCGTGGTGGCCAGATCGAGGGTAACTTCGGCAAGCTCTACCTGACCTACGCCATCGCCGACGAATACAAGGCGCCCTGGTTCAAGAACACCGCCGGCTTCTCCAAGAGCAACCCCTATGCCAGCGATCCCTTCTCCGATGAGAACCAGATCGACTACATCCACGGTCTGGCGGCCCGCTACACCTTCGACAATGGCACCGCCGTCACCGGCTCCTTCGGTCAGGCCGAAGGCTACATGGACAGCTACCACTTCAAGCTGGCCCACAAGTTTGACGTACTGGGTGGCCTGAACACCAGCTACCAGTTCTACGGTTCCGACACCGAGAACGAAGACTATGACGGCCTGGCCTGGCAACAAGCCCTGACCGCCAGCTGGGGCGCCGGTCCTTACTCCTTCCGCCTGGAAGGGCTGTACACCAAGGCCGAAGGGGATCTGGGCAACTACCTGCCCCGTCTGACCCGCGGCTACGGCAACTCCCAGGGTGCGAACGAGATCTGGTGGGATTCCCGCTCAGATTGGAACCATAACGAAGAGAAGGCCGTGTTCTTCGGCACCAGCCGCACGCTGGATGATCTGGTCGGTGCTCCAGGCTGGGCCGCCGGTGTCTCCGGTGCCTACGGTTGGGATGCCAACAACGGCGATGGTACCCTCGAGCCGGGCAAGGAGTGGGCCTTCAACTTCGACGTCATGTACACGGTGCAGGATGGCAAGCTGAAGGGCACGCTGTTCAAGCTGCACTACACCGATTACAACAACGAGCAGGACGACAAGGGCAGCTGGTACTACCCGAACATGTTCAGCTCCGAGCATGACGTCAAGTTCCACATCATCATGCCGTTCACCATCCTGTAATCAGGACGATGTTCTGCCAGCAAACCGGGCCACATGGCCCGGTTTTGTTTTTGGTGGCGCTCAGGCTACCATGCCCGCTTCGGCCATCTGCTGGCCGCCAATCAGGATGCTCCCTATGCCCCACCCCTTCGTGCTTATCACCGGCTGCTCCAGCGGCATCGGCCTCGCCGCCGCCAAGGCGCTCGGTGCCCACGGCTTCACCGTGATCGCCTCCGCCCGCAAGGCCGAGGATGTGGCACAGCTGCGGCAGCAGGGCCTGCTGGCGGTGCAGCTGGATCTGGCGGACACCGCCAGCATAGAGCGGGGGGCGGCAGAGGCACTGGCACTGGCCGGGGGTCGCCTGTACGGGCTGTTCAGCAACGGCGCCTACGGCCAGCCCGGCGCGCTGGAAGACCTGCCCACCGAGGCGCTGCGCGCCCAGTTCGACACCAACCTGTTTGGCTGGCACCATCTCATTCGTCAGGTGCTGCCGGCCATGCTGGCCGCGGGTGAGGGACGCATAGTGCAGAACAGCTCTGTGCTCGGCCTGGTGGCCATGAAGTATCGCGGCGCCTACAACGCAAGCAAGTTCGCGCTGGAAGGCTACACCGACACCCTGCGCCTAGAACTCGAGGGCAGCGGCGTGCACATCAGCCTGATCGAGCCAGGCCCCATCGACACCCGTTTTCGCGCCAATGCCCGCGACGCCTTCGTGCGCCACATAGACCCGGCCCAGAGCCGCCATCAGGGCGCCTATCGCCAGACCCTGACCCGACTGGAGAAGGAGGGGGCCACCAGCGGCTTCACCCTGTCGAGCGAGGCCTGCATACCACCGCTGCTGCATGCGCTGCAGAACAAGCGCCCCAAGCATCGCTACCCGGTCACCCTGCCGACCAAGCTGTTCACTGTGCTGCGCCGCCTGCTGCCGAGCCGCTGGCTTGACCGGATCCTCGGCAAGTCGGTGTGATCCCGTGAGCGGCCATGGGCATCCAGCAAGCCGGGCCGCATAGCGGCCCCGAGGCGCCGACCTGGTTTACCCTCCTCAATAGTGCTGGCCGTCGCTGTAGTAGTGGCTCTTGACGATCGGCAGCACCTGCACCACCACATAGGTCTGCTCCCCCAGCACCGCCTTCAGATGGCGGGTGATGAGCGCCGCGGCGGCATCCTGCAGCTCCTGCGGGCGCTCGAACCAGACCAGCTCCACGAACGGAGAACCCACCTCGCGCTCGCCGTCGCGTACCCGGATGCTGTCGACGCACTCCAGGGTGACAAACTCCGGCTTGCCGCCGGTCAGGGCGCAAAGATCCGCCAGCAAGGGGCGGCTTATCTGCTGCAGGGTGTCGACAGAAACTGCCCGAAAACGAAGGTGGGGCATGGGAAACCTCTTGGCTGTGACAAATGAGGACTTATCATAGGGCTTATTGCTTTGAAGAGAAGCCATCCCCTCACATAAGGTGTCCCATGAGATTTCATCGTACGCTGTTCTCCTTCCTGCTGTGCCTGCTGCTGCCGCTGCAAGCCTTCGCGGATCCAGCCTTCTATCGCATCAGCAAGGGCAACGAGCAGCACTGGTTGCTGGGCTCCATTCATGCGGGCAAGCCCTCGCTCTACCCCCTGCCCGAGCCCGTCGAGCGGGCCTGGCAGCAGAGCCGCGCCCTGGTGATGGAGGTCAACATGACCAACATCAGCCAGGAGCAGTGGCAGGAGATGGGCTCCATCACCCGACTGGTGGACGGCAAGACGCTCAAGGATCATGTGCCGCCCGAGCTGTATAGACGCACCCTGATCGCCGCCGGCCAGAACGGGCTGACCGAGACCATGCTGGCACCGCTGCGACCCTGGTTTGCGGCCATCACCCTGACCCAGGCGGCGCTGGAGCGCACCGGCTATCGCGGTGAATTCGGGGTGGATCAGCACTTCGCCAAGCGGGCGAGCGAGAGCGGCAAGCCCATCGTCGGCTTCGAGACGCTGCTCGAGCAGCTCGGCTACCTCGCCAGCGTCGGCGACAATCAGACCCTGATGTTGGAGAGCACCCTGGATGAGTTGCCGGAGCTCGAGAAGGGATTCGCCGAGGTCATGGCGGCCTGGCAGAACGGCGATCAGGCCACCCTGATCAACCTGTTGAAAGAGGAGATGGCGCCCCCCAAGCTGCAGGCCTGGCTGGAGCAGACCCTGCTGGCGGAGCGCAACCGCAACTGGCTGGCCAAGTGGTCCACCCTGCCGAACGAGAGCTTCATCGTGGTAGGGGCGCTGCACCTTTACGGCGAGCAGGGCCTGCTCGCGCTGCTGGAGCAGCAGGGCTGGCGCATCACGGCGCTCACCGAGCCGGGCAGGGTCGCGACCGCGCCGGCGGCCCAGTGATCCTGGTGGCATGAGGCCACTGGGCCGGGTTTAGCGCGGCGGCGGCCGCAACTGCGAGGCCGCTCACAGAACATGTCCGCGGTTAAATAACCAGCAAGGGACTTGATCGAGATCATCCCCTCCCTCCCAAAGAGGTATCTATCATGCCTGTCATCGAAGGATGACAGGAGTGAACGAGATGGAGTTTTGGCTCAACCTGATGTTTGGCAACCGCGTGGGACTGATGTCCATGCTGGTGATTATCGGCACCTTCCTGCTGATCAGCGCCTACGCGGCCTACTTCATCTACAAGGTGATGCACGCCAAGCCGCCCACCGAGGAGCAATAAACCGGCAGGCGAAACGGATCCGCCGCTTGCGGGCAAGCCATGCCAAACGACGCGGGCCCGCTATACGAGGTGATGCGCACAAAGCGCCGCCCACCGAGGCGCAATGATCCCAGCGAGCCCGTCTCGCCCGGCCCGCCATTCTAAGCACGATCAAGGCTCGCTATAATGCGCCCTCATTCTCATGCGGAGGGCCTGCCGTGTCCCATGACGACGAACGCTCACTGTTCCTGCAGGAAGTGGCCGACGTGCGGCCACTGTGTAGCGACCACCTCAGGCCCCCAGCGGGCAACCCCACCCCGACCGAGGCACAGCTCGCGCGCCGCCAGGCCGCCAGCGCCGAGCGGCTCACTCTGGATAGTCTCAGCATGGAGGCTGTCCCCATGCTCGATCCCCACGACATCATCGGCTTCAAGCGCGACGGGGTGCAGGAGGGCGTCTACAAGAAGCTGCGACTCGGCAAATACGAGCTGCAAGGCTGCCTGGATCTGCACCAGAAGACGCTGAACGAGGCGCGCCAGGCACTGATGCAGTTCATCCTGGATTGCGAGCAGCGGGACATCCGCTGCCTGCTGATCCTGCACGGCAAGGGCGAGCGCAGCAGCCCGCGCGCCCAGCTCAAGAGCCATGTCAGCGCCTGGCTGCCGCAACTGCCGGCGGTGATGGCCATCCACAGCGCCGAGCGCCGTCACGGCGGCAGCGGCGCGCTCTACGTCCTGCTCAGAAAGAGCGAGCGCAAGCAGGCACAGAACCGCGAACGTCACCAGCAGCGCCTCGGCTAGTCAGCACCTGTCATCTGGTCAGGCATCCTCGGCCAGGGTGGTAAAACGCGCGATGGCAGTGTTAGCATCGAACGGCCCCGATCATGCCAGGTACGGGGTGCATACTCTCAGGGACGATAACAAGGACAATCCCATGTCATACCAAAAGCTTGAACAACATCAGCAACAGCTGCACCGGCTCTCCCATCTCAGCGCCATCTGCGGCTGGGATCGGGCCGCCATGATGCCGGAAGGCGGCAACGAGGCACGCGCCGAGGCCATGGCCGAACTCGGCGTGCTGATCCACCAGAAACGCACCGCCCCCGAACTCGGCGACTGGATAGCGCGGGCCGAGAGCGAGCCGCTTGACGCCACCCAGCAGGCGAACCTGCGGGAGATCAAGCGCCACTGGCAGGATGCGAGCCTGCTACCGAGTGACCTGGTCGAGGCTTTGTCGCTCGCCGGCAGCAAGTGCGAGCACGCCTGGCGCAGCCAGCGCAAGCACAACGACTGGGCCGGCTTCGCCCCGAATCTCGAGGAGGTGGTGAAGCTGTCGCGGGAAGTGGCACGCCTTCGCGCCGAGGCGCTCGGGGTGCGCCCCTACGACGCCATGCTGGCGCTGTACGAGCCCGGTATGACGAGCGAGCGGCTGGATCAGATCTTCGGCGATCTCACCGGCTGGCTGCCCAGCCTGATCCAACAGGTGAGCGAGCTGCAGAAGCGTGACACCTTGCTGATCCCGCAGGGCCCCTTCCCCGTCGCCACCCAGCAGGCGCTCGGCCAGCAGGTGATGGGCTTGCTCGGCTTTGACTTTGCGCACGGCCGGCTCGACGTCAGCAGCCACCCGTTCTGCGGCGGCGTGCCGACGGATGTGCGCATCACCACGCGCTACAACGAGCAGGAGTTCGTCTCCAGCCTGATGGGCATAGTGCACGAGACGGGCCACGCCCGTTACGAGCAGGGCCTGCCGCGCAACCTGCTCGGCCAGCCGGTCGCCGAGGCGCGCTCCATGGGTATTCATGAGAGCCAGAGCCTGTTCTGCGAGATGCAGCTCGGCCACCATCCCGCGTTCCTGGCGCTGCTGGCGCCGCACATCCGTCAGCACTTCGGCGAGCAGCCGGCGTTGGCACCGGCGAACCTGGCGCGGCTGTACAACCGCGTCGAGCCGGGTCTTATCCGCGTCGATGCGGACGAGGTGACCTACCCGGCGCACGTGATCCTGCGCTACGAGCTGGAGCGCGACCTCATCGAGGGACGCATCGAGGTCGCTGACATCCCGGAGCTGTGGGATGCGAAGATGCAGCAGTGGCTCGGCCTGTCCACCAAGGGCAACTACCAGAACGGCTGCATGCAGGACATCCACTGGACGGACGGCTCGTTCGGCTACTTCCCGAGCTACACGCTCGGCGCCATGTATGCGGCGCAGCAGCGCTTCGCACTCGAGAGAGATCTGGGTGACATGGGCGAGCTGATCGCGGCGGGCCGGCTGCCGGAGATCTTCGGCTGGCTCGGCCGCCACATCTGGTCCCAGGGCAGCCAGCACAATACGGATGAGCTGGTGCGCCGCGCGACCGGCACGGCGCTGGATCCGCAGTGGCTGCGCAAGCATCTGGAGCAGCGTTATCTGAAGTAACGGTCAGCAAGCCGCAGGACGAAACGGGGCAGCCAAGGCTGCCCCGTTTCTATTGGTCGTCGCCCGTCACAGCGGATCGGGCGCGGTGAGCGACTCGCGCAGTTGCAGTATATTGCCCTCGGGATCGAACGCATTGCGCAGCACGAAGCCCGGCGCTGACCACTGTTGCGGCAGCAGACCGCCTCCGAGATCCGCGGCCTTCGCCTCGGCCCAGGCGAGGCTCGACACCGTGAAGAACGGCTTGATGGCGCCCTCCTCCCGCAGCCGCGGCGGCACCGCGATCTGGATGCCGCTGGCGATGGCGTCAGGAATCGCATGCAGCAACAGCTGGATGTCGCGATTCTCCAGCACCACGAAACCTTCATCCTGGCTGAGGATCTCCATCTGCAGCAGGGTGCGGTAGAAGTGGGTCAGCCGTCCGAGATCCTTGGCGTAGATCAGGGCACCGGCGCGGGCGGGTCCTGGCATGGGGTCATCCTTCTTGAGGGGGTCAACAGCAGATTCGCATATTTGGCCGCCCGACTCGACCGTTTTACCTCACCGTCTGCGCTCTCCCGCTCGCAGATCCCGATGAAATTTTATTTTAATCCCTGTCCGTTTCTGGCTAGTCAGGCCGCCCCCTCCCCCTTACTCTCGAAACATGTCCCCAGTGCCGAGCCCCATGCCATGAACCCGTTGCCACCGACCGATCCCCATCAGGACGAGATCATCCCCGGCCTCACCCGCGAGCAGTGCCACGCCGCCCGGCTCGCCCGGGATGCGCGCTTCGACGGCCGCTTCTTCACCGGCGTGCTTTCCACCGGCATCTATTGCCGCCCTATCTGCCCGGCCCGGGCGCCGCACGAACACAATGTGCAGTACTTTCGCTTCGCGGCGGCGGCGGAGCAACACGGGCTGCGCCCCTGCCTGCGCTGCCGGCCCGAGCTCGCGCCGCCGCAGGGCGGGGATCTGCCGCCGCTGCTCGCACGCATGTTGAGCCGCATCGAACGCGGTGAGCTCGGCGAACATTCGCTCGGCGAACTCGCGGCGCAGGCCGGCATCACGGAGCGCACGCTGCGGCGCCAGTTCGAGCAACACCTAGGTGCGTCGCCAAAGCAGGTGGAGCAGACGCGCCGCCTGCTGCTCGCGAAGCGACTGTTGACTGAGACCGCGCTGCCGATCACCGACATCGCGTTTGCGGCGGGCTTTGCGAGCATCCGACGCTTCAACGATGCGTGGCAACAGGCCTATGGCCTGGCACCGCGCGCCTTGCGCCAACATGAGGGGACGGCGGCTGACGATATGGCGACGAACGCGCCGCCGGCGAGCCTCACATTGCAACTGCCGTATCGCCCGCCGTTCGATGTGCAGGCCATGCTCGCGTTCTATCGGCTGCGCGCGATCCCGGGGCTGGAGCGCGTCGAGGGCGATGCGTACGAGCGTCGCCATCGAGTCGGTGAGCAGGAGGGGTGGATCCGCATCGAGCCGGGCAAGGGCCACAGCCTCAAGCTGACGCTGCGAGACCTGCCGCCGAGCGCGCTGCCGGATCTGCTGTATCGCGTGCGGCGCATGTGGGATCTCGACGCTGACATGGTGCGCATAGGCGCAAGACTCGCAGAAGATCCGCTGCTCGCACGGCTGCAAGGGCGCTGGCCCGGCGTGCGGCTGCCGGGGGGCTGGGACGAATACGAGGTGATGCTGCGCGCCATCGTCGGCCAGCAGGTGTCGGTCAAGGGTGCCATCACCATCATGGGGCGGCTGGTGGCGCGCACCGAGGCGCAATTTGGCGTGACGGCGCTGCCGACCCCGACGCAGCTGTGCGCGCTCACGCTGGACGGCATCGGCATGCCGGGCAGCCGCATCCGCACGCTGCAGGCGCTGGCCGCCGCGCTCGCGAGCGGGGAGATCACCCTCGCCACCGCGAGCGACGAGGCACTGCTCGCGCTGCCGGGCATAGGCCCCTGGACGGTGTCGTACTGGCGGCTGCGCACCGGGCAGGATCCGGACGCCTTCCCCGCCGCCGATCTCGTGCTGCAAAAAGCGCTCGGGGGCGGCACCAAATTACCGGTCAGGGAGGTCATGGCGCGCAGCGCGTGCTGGCAGCCCTGGCGCGCCTACGCCGCGAGCTGGTTGTGGCACGCCATGAGCGAGCAGCCCGCGCTGCTCGGCACCCCGGACAATGAACAACCTGAGGAGATGACATCATGATCCGTTACGATTTGCTGGATACCGCCTGCGGCCAGCTGCTGGTCGCCATCGACGAACACGGCCTGCGCCACGTGGACTTCGTGGACGGCCTGCGCACACTGCCGGATCAAGGCGGCTGGCGGCGAGACAGCGAGGCGCTGGCGCCCTATCTTGCACAGTTCAGGGCCTATTTCGCCGGCGAGCTGCAACGCTTCACGCTGCCGCTCGCGGCCCAGGGCACGGCGTTTCAGCGCAGCGTGTGGCAGGCGCTGTGCGACATCCCCTACGGCGAAACGCGCAGCTACGGCGAGATAGCGCACGCCATCGGCAAGCCGAGTGCGAGCCGCGCCGTCGGCGCCGCGAACGGCCGCAACCCGTTGTCAGTCATAGTGCCCTGCCATCGCGTGATCGGCCAGAATGGCAGCCTGACCGGCTATGCGGGGGGCCTGCCCATCAAGCAGGCGCTGCTGCGCCTCGAGGGGATCCCGATCTGATCCCCGGGCTTTCTCCACCACTCTCAGGGGCCATCCGGCCCCTGGTCACTCCCCCATCCAGCATGCCCGGCCCAACGACAGGCCGCCCCGCCCCCACAAGACAAGGCATTGAAGGCCAAGGAGTTATGCCGAGGCCGCGGGCAAAGGGGCAAAAAACCAGGTGCCAATAGCGCCGCGCAGGGGGTGAATACTTGGCCGCGGCGGGCATCAAAGCGCTGCGCCGACGCAAGTTTGGGCGAATACTTCGAATACCGGAATGACGCTGCGCGTTGCCAACTTGTTGACTGTCGAGATCACGGCGTGTTCCTGGTGATCCGGTCGCGGCCATCGGCTACGATCCGTTTGAAACGAGGAGGAAACATGTCCACTCCAGTCACCGTCACTCAATTCCAGGTGAGGTCCCACGGCACCCCCGACGAGGTGCGCTCACCCGACAAGACCCGGGTCGAGGTCGTCAAACTCGATGGCTACACCATAGGGCGGTTCAACTTCGCCCCCGGCTGGCGCTGGTCTGAATGCATCAAACCCGTCGTCAAGACGGACCAATGCCAGCTCTCGCACGTGGGTTACGCCGTCTCGGGATCGATCTCGGTCCGCCTGACGGACGGCACCCTCAAGACCATCAGCGCCGGCGAGTCCTACACCATTCCGCCGGGACACGACGCCTGGGTCGAGGGGGAAGAACCCTTCGTTGGCATCGAGGTGCTCAGCGCCGATCAGTACGCCAAGCCATAGTGTGTCGTCAGCAACTAACCCAGGTTGCGACCGAACCCACCGGTGGGCGCTCGCCCACCGGCACAGACCCACCCGCAGCACCATCTTGTCCATCCCGTCACAGCCCCCTTCCCCCCCCCTTTCACCGTGCCCCCAGGCTCTATGATTGAGAGGCGGGGTCGAGGGATGGCCTCGCCACGCATCGAACAGGCTTTTCTACTGACCAAAGGAGAGAGCAGATGAAATTCATGCATGCAGTCGTCCTCTCGCTATCGGCACTGCTGCTGGTCGGCGCCCCCGCCTGGGCCGCCGGCGAGTCGACCGTGGTGATGAGCAAGGCCGATCTCAAGTGGAAGGACATGGGCAACGGCATCGCCGCCGCCCCGGTGTCGGGTGACATGACGAAGGGGGAGAGCCGGTTCTTCCTGAAATATCCAGTGGGGCTGGTGACGCCGAATCATCATCATGATGCGGATCACTATGTGACGCTGGTGTCGGGCGCCATCACCCTGACGGTGGCGGGCAAGGAGTACCAGCTCGGTCCCGGCGCCTATTTCGCCCTGACCGACAAGGTACCCCATATCGCCAAGGTGGAAGGCAGCGAGGAGGCGGTGTTCTTTATCCAGGCGGATGGCCCCTGGAACGTGGTGATGGAAAAATAAGCGTGTGACCTGAGCGGGCGCCCTCTGCGGGCCCGCTCAGGAGACGACAGGGCGTGCCCCTCAGACAGGGGCCGCCCCGACTGCCGACCAGATTGCCCCTTAGAGTGGCATCCGCTCGGCCAGCCAGCCGTGAAAGCCGAGCGCCTGAAAGTAACGCCGCCCCGCCGTGAACCCCGCCTCCCGCAGCAACCCTTGGGTCTGCGCCTCATCCAGCGGGATAAAATCGTCCGCGAGACGCCGCACCATCTGCTCGCTGGCCGCTGCCGGCAAGCCGGCGAGGCGCGCCTGCTGCCCCATGACGGCCCGCTCGGACGGGTCTTGCGCCGCCATCAGATCCGCCAGCAGCAGCGGCGCCCCGGGTGTGAGCTGACGGGCGATGGCGGCCAGCAACCCGGCCTTGGCGCCGTGCGCCAGGAAGTGCAGCACCAGCAGACAGAGCGCGCCATCACACGCCAGCCCAACGGCCGGCAGCTCCCCCTGCCACCACTGCACCCTGGCGCCCATGCCCGCCTGCTCGGCGCGCCATCTGGCCTGGGCCAGCATGTCCGCCGAGATATCTTGGGCGACAAACTGCCAGTGAGGGCAGAGCCGACCCAGGAGCAGCAGCTCGCTGCCTGTGCCCACCCCCACCAGCAGCACCCTGCCACCGGGGCCCAGCCTCGTCATCAGCTGGGCCGCGCTGAGCCGATGCAACAGCTCATAACCGGGCACCAGCAGGGGGATACGCCCGTCATAATCCTGCGCCCCCGCGCCTTCGAATCGCTCCGCCATCTCGCACTCTCCTCTGGTTGAGGATCCTTGATAGAGGCTACCGTCGGTAGAAGGTAAAGCCCCATGATGGGCCGGCGCCTCAGGCCATGACCGCCACGCACCTGAGGATTGAGGAATGGCGGCCCAGTAGCCGCGGTGTTATCGGGCTTTGTTGCTCAGGGCCGGTTTCTCAGCGCCGGGTTGAACACCCGCTTGAGGGAGGCAGGATTGTTCGCCAATTTCGCCGCGGGGCGACGGGGGCGTCTTACCAGCTCGCCGCCGCAGTTGGGGCAGACCTGATGAAGATGGTGCTCGCAGCAATCGGCGCAGAAGGTGCACTCGAAGGAGCAGATATAGGCCTCCTCGCTGCCGGCGGGCAGATCCTTGTCACAGCATTCACAGTTGGGTCTGAGTTCTAGCATGGTGGTTGGCCTCAGTGGCAGGCGGCAGAAGGCGAATGGCTCAGTCGACTATAAACAGCCTGGCGCCCTGCTCGGTGAAGGATCTATGGGGCTCGGCGTTGTCGGCCACCTGATAGCTCATGCCCGCCGTCAGGGTGAAGACGCGGCCATCCTGCAACTCGGTGTGCAGTTCCCCCTCGATGCACAGCAGCACATGGCCCTTGCTGCACCAGTGATCCGCCAGATAGCCGGCGGAATACTCCACCATCCGCACCCGCATATCGCCAAAGCGCTGGGTGTGCCAGCGGGCGACGCCGGTTTCCCCCCGATGCTCGGTCGGCGCTATCTCGGCCCAGCGGGTCGTGCAAAATGGCAGGTTCTTGATTTCCATCACAACTCCCTTTGTCGGAAAAAGCGGCATCGCCACGGCAGGGGTGATAAGCATCCATCGCTACCCGCCATGCAGGCTTTTGGCCAGGATCAGGCGACCGCCCCCTATGGTGCCTCCCTTATACTGCCATCGAATCCGGCCCCGTGACATGCCCCGTCTGGCCCCCGATAGGGCATTAGCGCTTGAGGCTGCCCATCACCTGCATCTCGCAGCGATTACAGTCGAAGCGCAGCCGGAACAGGTCCTTGCCCATCTTCAGCTCCAGCGGTTCGGGTTTGAGGCCGGGCACCTGCTTGTGGCAGAGGTTCTGGCTGAAGCGGATGCAGTGTTTGGTGATCATCAGCACCACTTCCCCCTCTTCCTTGTTTGCCTCGTAGGCGGGGGCGATGCGCGCCACCCCGTGCTCGCGGAAGAACTGCTCGGCGGCGCCATTGAGCACGTTGCCAAGGTAGGAGAGACGGTGCTGGGGATAGGCCACATCCCGCAGCGCGATGAGCCGCTCTGGCCGCCGGTAGGCGGTGAGTCGCGCCGCCTCTAGAGCGGCTATGCCGTCCCGCCGCAGCCCGTTGAGCATGGACGCCGCAATAAACAGCGGCATCGTTAACACCAACTCAATCTGGCGCGCCACGAACAGGGTGTTGCCGAGCTTGCCGAGCTGATCCCGCGCCTGCTGCAACGCCCGCGCCGGGTTGTCGGCCGGTTGTTTGTCACAGGCGAGGGTCACGCTGGCGCTTATGCCCTGCTCGTCCGCGAGATCCAGCCGCAAGCCTTGCTCGCACTCGGATAACCGCAGATCGACCCGGATGCGGCGCTCGGCGCTCGGCTTCTCCAACAGCTTGCTGAACGCGCTGTCGTGGTTGCGGTAGATGGTGGTGCCCAGCTTGAGCCCGGGCACCGGCTCGGAGAGCAGTAACTGCTTACCTTCTACCTTGTTCAACCGCATCCCCACCAGCTCGTCGTTCGGCTTGAAGAAGCCGAGGCCGTCGCCGTTATTCAGCGTCACCTGATGCCCATCTATCTCTATGCCCTCCCGGGTGAGCCTGGTGACCTTGCCGAGTGGCTCACCCAGGTATTTCGGGCTCCTGGGGGAGCCGATATCGGCCTTGCGCTCGTGCAGGAAGTAGTCCGTCGAACCGCGATTGAAGCTCTTCTTCGGATCCGGCACGAAGCTGTAGCTGCAACGCCCGGCGGAGGCGGCCACCAGATCCGGGCGTTTATCCAGGATGGCGTCGAGCCGCTGGCGATACCAGGCGGTGACGTTCTTCACGTAATCCAGCCCCTTGAGCCGCCCCTCGATCTTGAAGGAGCGGATACCCGCCTCGATCAGCGCCTCCAGGTTCGCGCTCTGATCCATGTCTTTGAGGGAGAGCAGGTGACTGTCCGCCACCAGCACCTCCCCATCCGGCTTCTGCAGCGAGCAGGGCAGCCGGCACAGCTGGGCGCACTCGCCCCGGTTCGCGCTGCGGCCGGTGCGGGCATAGCTGATGTTGCACTGGCCGCTGTAGGAGACGCAGAGCGCGCCGTGGATGAAGAACTCCAGCTGCACATTGGTCTGGGCGCTGATGGCGCGGATCTGCTCGAGGGACAACTCGCGGGCCAGCACCACCTGGGAGAAGCCCACATCCTGCAGGAACTTCACCTTCTCCGGCGTGCGGTTGTCGGTCTGGGTGCTGGCATGCAGCGCTATGGGGGGGAGGTCGAGCGCCAGCAGCCCCATGTCCTGCACGATCAGCGCGTCGGCGCCGGCCTCATAAATCTGGTGGGCGAGGCGTTGGGCCTGCTCCAGCTCGTGGTCGTGCAGCAGGGTGTTGAATGCGATGAACAGCTGGGCACCGAAGCGGTGGGCATGGCGCGCCAGCGCCTCTATATCCTCGAGGGTGTTGCCCGCGGCGCTGCGGGCGCCGAACGCGGGTCCGCCCATGTAGACGGCATCGGCGCCATGGTTGATGGCCTCGATGCCATAGGCGAGGTTCTTGGCCGGAGCCAGCAGCTCGAGGCGGTTAGTCTGGGTATGATCCTGCATGGGTCTGGTCTGAAGGCGGACGAGAAATGCCCGTCACTCTAGCGAGACCGGGCGCCCCCCGCCTTGATCCCGCTTAAGATCACCGCAGAATGCAGGATTGGACAGGCCGACATCCCGAAACGGGAGATGCGGCTCTCGCCGGGCCGAGAAAAGCCTATGTGGTCACCCCTCATCCCCAACCCTTCTCCCACAAGGGGAGAAGGGAGCAGAGAGATTGTGCTGGCTACACTGGCACCAAACACTGGTCTAGATCACCACCTTCAGCGCCAGCCCCAGCAGCACCAGACCGCTTATTTTATCGATGACGGAGGACTTCGCCTTGAGCCAGGCGCGGGAGAGCAGCATCAAAGCACCACCTTCAGCGCCAGTCCCAGCAGCACCAAGCCGCTGACTTTGTCGATGACGGAGGACTTCGCCTTGAGCCAGGCCAGCACGGGGCCGCGAGACAGCACCAGCGCCACCAGCACGTACCAGATAGCATCTATGCCACCGGCGGTCAGCATCATGATGCCGCCCTCCCGCCAGCCGGTGTCGGCGTGGACGAACTGGCTGAACAGGGCGATGAAGAAGATGGCGAGCTGGGGGTTCAGGAAGGCCACCATGAAGCCCTCGAACGCGCCCTGCCGACCGCGCAGCGCATGCACCGCCTCCTCGGTCGCGCCGCTCGCGGGTTTCGCCAGCAGCGCCTTGATACCGAGCCAGGCGAGGAAGGCCGCGCCGCCGTAACGAATGAGATCGAACAGCAGCGGGGTCTGGGTGATCAGCAAGGAGAGACCCAGGGCGGTGACCAGCGCATAGATGCCGACCCCCAGGCCATGGCCGAGCGCGGTCGCCACCCCGTGGCCCTGCCCGCCCTGCACCGTATTACGGATGATCAGCGCCAGACTCGGCCCTGGGCTGATGGCCCCCATCACACAGATTGCCGCCAGCGCCAGCCAGCTCGTGAATTCCATAACTGCCTCTATCTCGAATGAAAATGAATACCGGCCGTCAGGTTAAGCGGGCGCACTACCATGCCAGAAGTGAAAGTTATGAATAGAGCCCATAGCCAATGGCTATGGGCCAGCACGACTCACTACCTCAGGATCTGCCGAGCGGTTTGTGGCTCTCGTCCAGCTGCTTGCGGCTCTCGGCTAGTTGTTTTCGGCTCTCGCCGAGGGTCCGCTGCAGATGTTCTCGCAGGAAGGGATAGGCCAGCTCCCTGAACCACTGGTGGGCCGGATCCTGATGATGGCGCTGGTGCCACAGCAGATGATACTGCTGGGCGCGGGTGGCGAAGGGCAGATCGCAGAAGCTCAGGCCGTGCTCCTGCGACAGCTGCCAGGCGATGTGGGCCGGGGTAGTCATCAGGCAATCGGTGCGCAACAGCACCTCGACCGCCGCCTGGAAGAAGGGCACCCGGGCGAACCAGCGCCGGGAGAGGCCCTGGGGCGTCAGCACCTGCTCCACCGGGCTGTCCTTGTCACCGCCGCCGCTCACCTGCAGATGGGGCCAGGCGAGGTAGTCCTCCAGAGTCGGCGCCGTGCCGGACAGCGGATGGTGGCGCCCCATCAGCATCACCAGCCGGTCTTCCCCCTGATGTAGGCCCCGGATCTGATCCGGCACCAGCTCCGTGATGGTGGAGACCAGATCCAGCTCGGACTGCCACAGCTGCGGCAGCTGGCGCTTGTCCCACAGGCTGTACTCGAGCGCCGCCAGCGGCGCCGCCCTCGCCAGCGCCGCGCAGATGTCCGGCAGGATGTGCTGGGCCACATAGTCGGAGGAGGCGAGCCGGAACACCCGCTCGCAGCGGGCGGGCTCGAAGCCGGGCGCCTCGTAGAGCCGCGCCAGGGCCCCGAGCGGATCGGCCAAGGCCGCCGCCAAGCTCTCGGCCCGCGGGGTCAGCAGCCAGCGTTGCCCCTCCCGCACCAGCAGCTCGTCGCCAAACTCGCCGCGCAGCTGATTGAGCTGCTTGCTGATGGAGGGTTGACTAAGGTGCAGCAGCTCGGCGGCCCGGCTGATGTTGCGGGTCTCCAGCAAGACCTTGAGGGTTGGCAACAGGTTGAGATTCGCTTTGTGCACTCAGATCATCCCTGGGAGAAACCAGCCCCTATCTTAGGGCAAGGCGGGGCGCTATTTTAAGCAAAATCACCGGCTTATTCGTCCCCCACCCCGCCTTCCGCCATTTGCCAAAACAGGGCCGCGAGATGACACTGGAAAACCGGTACGGCATAATTGCGCGAGTTTCCGCCCGCGGGCGATCCACAACAAGAAGCGATAACAAGATGAAATACGCCAATATCACCGGCTGGGGCAAATGCCTGCCCCCCGCAGTGCTGACCAACGATGCGCTCAGCACCATCATGGAAACGTCGGATGAATGGATCTATCCGCGTACCGGCATCAAGGCACGCCGGGTCTCCCACGTCAGCAACACCGAACTCGCCACCCTGGCCGGTCGCCGTGCCCTGGCCTGCGCCGGTCTCGAGGCCGGTGCGCTGGATGGCATCATCCTGGCCACCGCCACCCCGGGCACCCTGATCCCGAATTGTGCCTCAGCGGTGCAGCAGGCCCTCGGCGCCCACAAGGCGGCGGTGTTCGACCTCAATGCCGCCTGTACCGGCTTCGTCTATGCGCTCTCCGTGGCCACCTCTCTGGTCCAGACCGGCATGATGCAGAAGGTGCTGGTGATAGGAGCCGAGCGTCTCACCCAGTTGCTGGACTGGGCCAAGCGCGACACCGCAGTGCTGTTTGGTGACGGCGCCGGCGCCGTGGTGATCGAGGCGAGCGACAACGAGTCCGGCCTCATCGCCAACAAGCTCGGCTGCGACAGCGAGGCGCGCGAGATCCTGCACGTGCCGAACTTTGGCACCGATCGGGTACGCTTCGCCGACATCGACGGCCTCTTCACCTTCAACTTCGAGGGGCAGGAGATCTTCAAACGGGCCGTGCGCGGCATGGGCGAGGCGACCGGCGCCGTGCTGGCCCAGGCTGGCATCACCCCAGAACAGGTCGATCTCATCGTGCCGCACCAGGCCAACATGCGCATCATAGAGACCCTGGCCAAGCGCATGAATGCGCCCATGGACAAGGTGATGGTCAACATAGAGCACTACGGCAACACCTCGGCCGCCACCGTGCCCATCGCCCTGTGCGAGGCGCTGGAGCAGGGCCGGGTCAAACCGAACTCCTATCTGCTCAGCGCCGCCTTCGGGGCCGGCCTGACCTGGGGCGCCGCCCTCATCAAGTGGGGCGACAGGGTCACCCCGCTTGGCCACTGCGATGTCGAGCTGCCGCCCTGCGAGCAGAGCGCGCTGGAGCTGATCGCCCACGCCGTCGCGGGCTGCCAGCAGGCCAACACCGAGGCCTGAGCCAGGCCGCCAAGCGCATGAATAGGCAAGGCACAGCGGCATGAACAAGAAAGAGGAGCCAGCGCTGGCTCCTCTTTCTTATCTCCATCTTTATCTCCGCCCCTCTTCCCTGCCGCCAATCACCCCGTCCACATCCGCGCCCAGACGGCGGCGCACCGCCCCTGAAAGTCATTGAAAAGCGTGAATTTCGAGCTAAATAAATCAAAAAATAACCAAACGATATTTTTTTGTCGTCAGAATGGGCCTGAGGGGTTCACAACCTTACCGGATCTGGTAGTATGCGGCCTCGCACTTGGGGAGGGGTTCCCGAGCGGCCAAAGGGATCAGACTGTAAATCTGACGGCTCTGCCTTCGAAGGTTCGAATCCTTCTCCCTCCACCATTCAAGTGCGAAAAATCAGGAAAATACCCCGTGGAGGGGTTCCCGAGCGGCCAAAGGGATCAGACTGTAAATCTGACGGCTCTGCCTTCGAAGGTTCGAATCCTTCTCCCTCCACCATCTTCCTGAGCTGTATGAGTTAGGCCTGTAAAAAAAGTAGTACCCCTGTGGAGGGGTTCCCGAGCGGCCAAAGGGATCAGACTGTAAATCTGACGGCTCTGCCTTCGAAGGTTCGAATCCTTCTCCCTCCACCATTCTTCAGAAAACCCGGCCCAGCGCCGGGTTTTCGCTTTTATGGCTAGATGCCATTTGGCACTGTCAGATCTGACAATTGCCCTCCCCCGCTTTTTTCGAAACAGTGGACTCCTCACCGTCAGGAGCCGCCTCGCATGTTTGCAATCTGGGATGAAACCGGTCAGGAGCAGGGCTTGAGCCTGCCCCAACTGCAGCAACGGCTGCACAACTATCAGGGCGACGTCATGGTGCGCTATCTCAATCGCCTCGGCCTGTCGACGACCCTGTTCCTGACCGTCCGCGAGGGCCGCGCCTACCAGCGCTTCAAGGCCGGCACCCCGCCGCTGGACTGGGCCTGGCTGGACCAGGCCATTCAGCACGTGCCGCTGCTCGATGGCCGCCTTCCGCAGTCGCACCACGCCCTTCGTTAAGCCGCTCGCCGCCGGGCACTAACCCGTGCCCAGGTAGGCCTGCGCCGCCTGCCAGCCCATCTGATAGCCCTGCTCCAGCTTGTCCGGATCCGTGGTCATGCGACCGACCCTGAAGCCCGCGGGCGGATGAATGAGCCGGATGCGGCAATCCGCCGGCGGATTGCGGATGAAGTCGATGGCGTCGTTGTAGCTGTGATGGCGGGCCAGGCTGGCGCGGGCCAGCGCCGGGGTCTGCCGCAGCAGGTAACGGTGCAGGGCGGGCAGACGCGGCGCCCGCTTGCGATAGCCGAGCGGGCGGGAGAGCACCACTGTGATGTCCCGCGCCCCCTGCTCATAGGCGTGGCGCACCGGGATGGAGTCCGCCACCCCGCCGTCGGTCATAGCCTCGCCCCCGAGCCGCACGAAGTCGCGATAGGCAAGCGGCACCGAGCAGGAGGCCTTGATCTGCTGCTCCAGCTCCTCCGCCGTCGCCTTGAGATAGGCGGCCTGCCCGTCCGAGACCCGGGTGGTTACCACCGTCAGCGGCACCGGGTTCGCGGCAAACCGCACCAGATCGAGCCGGCACTCGCGGATGGTGATCTCCCACAGCCAGTCGAGATCCAGCCAGTGACCGCCGCGCATGAACTTCGCCAGGCTGATGAACTCGGGGCGACAGGAGTAATCCGTGATGACGCTGTGGTTGCGCCCCTGCTGGCCGGCCAGGAAGGCCGCCAGATTGACCGCCCCCGCCGAGACCCCGATGCAGTGATCGAACGCCGTCACTCCCCTGGCCATGAAGGCATCCAGCACCCCGGCGGCAAAGATGCCGCGCATGGCGCCCCCCTCGACCACCAGGGCCGTTTGCCGCCGACTCATCTCGTCTCCCCTCTGTTCTGCTCTGTGAATGGACTCACACTTTGGCTCATCCGGCGCCCTACCCAAGGGCGGGATCCCTATAATGGCCACGCCTCACTTGACCCTACAGAGGCATAACATATTGATGCTACGGAATATTACAATGAAAAATATCAACAAGTCCCTGCTCGCCGCTGCCATTTCTCTCGGAATGCTGGCAGGCTGTAACAGCAACAATGACTCCAAGGCCCCCGATCCCATGGTTCGCTTCGCTACCTTCAACCTCTCGTTCGATCGCACCGCCCCCGGCATGCTGAGCGGCGAACTGGCCCTGGACCGCGCCGCCCAGGACGCCCTGCTCGCCCGCTATCAGGACGGTGACACCAGCCTCGGCAAGGCCGAGATCACCCAGGCAAAAGACGTGCAGCAGATCCGCAATATCGCCGAGATCATCCAGCGCACCCGCCCCGACGTCTTCCTGCTGAACGAATTCGACAACGACGGCAAGGGCGAGAGCACCGCCGATCTGCAGGCGTTCAACGACAACTACCTGGCCCATGCCCAGCACGGCGAGGTGCAGGCCATCAGCTACCCGGTGATGCAGAATTTCGCCACCAACACCGGCCTGATGAGCGGTCATGACCTCAATCTGGACGGCAAGCGCAACAGCGGGCCGGATGACGCCTGGGGCTTTGGCAACTACCACGGCCAGTACGCCTTCGCGGTGATGTCGAAGTACCCCATCGATACCAAAGGGATCCGCACCTTCCAGCGGTTCAAGTGGAAGGACATGCCGGGCGAAGCCAACCCCATCATCGACGACTGCAACAACCCCAAGGCCCCGATCCCGGCCGGCCGCCAGTGTGGCGAGCCCTGGTATGACGCCGCGGCCTGGGAGCAGTTCCCGCTCTCCTCCAAGAATCACGCGGACGTGCCGGTGCGCATCAAGCAGGGCAACAGGGAGGAGGTGGTCCACTTCCTCATCTCCCACCCGACCCCGCCCATCTTCGGCAACGCGGCGCGCCACAACGTCAAGCACAACAGAGCCGAGGTCGCCTTCTGGCAGGACTATGTGGAGACCGCCAGCTACATGGTGGATGACGCGGGCAAGGCCGGTGGCCTGCCACAGGGCGCCAGGTTCGTCATCGCCGGGGATCTCAACGCCGATCCCCAGCTCGGTGACGGGGATCTCAGTGCCATCCAGGACCTGCACAACCATGCGCTGGTCAACCAGGCGGTCACCAACGGCGCCCTGATCCCGGTCAGCCAGGGTGGCCCCGAGTGCCTCGCCAGCCAGCCGGATCAATGCAAGCGCAACAACGGCCGCACCACCCCGGAGCGCATCACCAGCAGCAGCGGCCTGCAGCTCGATCACCTGCTCCCCTCCGCCAACCTCAACGCGGTCGCCTCCGGCGTGTTCTGGCCCGCCAGCTTCGAGCCGGGCTACCACCTGGTGTATGACGCCAAGCTCGGCATCGCCAAGGGAGTGAGCTCGGATCACCGCCTGGTGTGGGTGGACGTCGAACTGAACCCCTAATACGCGGGATCACCGTAAAATGAAGCGGGGCCATGATGGCCCCGCTTTTTTTTTTGCATCTGGCGCTACACCAGCTTCTCTACCCGGGCCGGCAAGCCCTGGCGCGCCGAGGAGCCGATGGCCCAGTCCACCAGGGGATAACGGCCGTGGCGACTGGGATCCAGCACCGCCAGATCGTTGAGGTTCACCCCGGCGCCGCGCAGGGCACTGGCCGCCACCTGCTGGCCGTCTATCCAGTGCGCCCGCGCCCCCAGCTCCTTGTGACCGAAGCCGTGCTCGATGGCGATGGCATCCACCTGCACCCCGGCCACGCACTCGGCCAGCCCGATCACGCTGCCATTGGGGGTACTGACCCGCACCCTGTCCCCGCTCACTATGCCGAGGCGGGCCGCCGTCTGGGCGTTGAGCCGCACCCCGTTGCTGGGGTGCACCTGACGCAGGCGATCCGAGCCGATGCTCATGGAGCTCATGGTGTGGGACTTGTAGCTGGTGAGCAGCAGGGGCCACTGGGCCGGCTTGAACGCCTCGCTCAGCGGCGTGCCGTCGGCGAGCTGGGCCCGGAAGAAGCGCGGGGTGCCGCTCAGGAACTGGCCGCTCTGGCTGTGACGGCGGCTGCCCACCGCCGGGTTCCACAGCATCAGGGGCTTGGGCCAGCGCTTGCTCGGTTGCCCCGCCTCGTCACGCCCCTTGGCGACCGGCTCGAAGCGCCCGCCCCTGGCGTAGAGATAGGCGGCGCGGCTCGCCTCCTCCCCACTCAGGGTGGCGTTGAGGGTGGGCAGGATCCGCTCCACCCCGGACCAGGCGAGATCCTCGGCCTCGATGGGAGGCACCGGCTGGCCGAGGTAGGCGACGTTGGCCGCCCCGTAGAGGGAGAAGTCCGCCGCTTTGTTGAGCGCATGCAGCTTGCCATCCGATCCCTCGATCGCCCCCTCGCCGAAGCCCGGCAGGCCGAGGCGTTTCGCCACGGCGATGAGGAAGGACTCCATGCAGACGGGATCCCCCTCGGCGGTCTTGACCACCCTAGGCTCGATCACAGGCCAGCGCCCGGTCGAGACCTTGGTCATGACCCCGTGCCAGGCGGTTGCCCAGCCCCAGGACTCGTAGGTCAGGGTGTCAGGCACTATGTAGTCAGACAGCGCCGAGGATTCGTTGATGAAGCTGTCGATGCTGATGAACAGCGGCAGCACCCTGGGGTCTTTGAGCTGTTCACCTATGGCCTGGTGCAACCCGGCCTGACCGTAGAGCGGGTTGCCCATGTGGTTGATCCAGGCCTTGGCGCGGTAGGGGTAACCGCTCACCGCCGCGGTCAGGTGCTCGCCGAGCAGCGGGCCCGAGATCGGGAACCAGGGCTCGTGGGCCGGATAGGGGTTCTGCCCCGCCTCTTTCTTGCGACGATATTCGGAGGTCTTCTCGTAGGGGAACTTGGAGCGGGAGAGGAAGACGCCGGCGGGTTTCACCATGCCGGGGAAGCTCTCCAGATCGTAGCGCGGCCCGCTCCCGAAGGGGTTGAACTTGCCGCCGCTCGCCACCGCGCCGCCCTTGGCGTTGAGGTTTCCTATCATGGCGTTGAGCATCATGATGGCCCAGGCCGTGTAGAAGCCGTTGGCACTCATGGTGCCGCCGTGGGTGATCACCGCCGCCCGGGTGCCGTGGCTGGTGAACTCCCGCGCCAGTTCGACGATATCGGCCACCGGCACGGCGCACTCGGCGCTGTATTGCTCGAGGGTATGCTCCCGGCTCGCCTCGGCCAGCAGCTGGAAGCTGCTCTTGACCGCCAACGCCCCGCCCGGAGTCGGGATGCTGCGTGCCACCCAGAGTCGGGCCCGCTCGCAACGGCCGGCCGGTGTCGGCTCGTCACTCCCCGCCTCGACCACCAACACCTCATCCCCCTCGCCATAGGCTTCACCGCTGTGGGGCAGCCCCAGATCGCTGGCGTGCAGCATCTGGCCGAAGCGGGGGTGCGACTCGTCGCTTATCACCAGATGGCTGGCGTTGCTGAAACCGCGATAGCCGGCCCGCTCGGCGGCATCCAAGTGGGGGGCCGTCAAGAAGGGCTTGGCGTAACGATCGTTGTCGATGATCCAGCGCAGCATGGCCAAGGCCAGGGCCGAGTCGGTGGCGGGCCTGATGGGCAGCCAGCGGTTGGCGGGGGCGGACGGCAGGTTCACCGTGTTCGGCAGGCTGGGCGCCACCACCACGTAGGTGAACGGCTTGCCCTCTCGCGCCCGGTTCGCCGCCAGCTGGCGGGACTGGCGCTTGAAGGGGTTGCCGGACTGCTGGGGTGAGGTGCCCATGAACAGCAGGAAGTCGCTCTCGTCCCAGTCGGGCTTGAGGTGGGCGTTCTTCTCCAGATCGTCCAGCAGGGCGCCGGCCCCCACCCGGAACGACAGGCCGCAGTAGGCGCCGTGGTTCGCGAAGTTGCGGGTGCCGAAGCCGTTGAAGGTGAAGCGCTTGATGAAGGCGTCGCGGCCCTCGTCCGAGGCGTTGCTCACCAGCAGCTGGTTGGCCTTGGGGCCATATTCCGGGTTGGCGGGATCGAGCGGCTCGGCGAGGTTGCGGATGGCCCTGAGCCCCTCGACGCTGCCCTCCCCGAATAGATCGCCCCCCTCCACCACCTCCTCGATCAGCTGCTCGAACGGGATGCTCTGCCAGCGACCGCTGCCACGGGGGCCGACCCGCTTGAGGCAGCGGGTGACCCTGTGCGGGCTGTCGAGCTGCTCCAGCATGGCGTTGCCCCGGGCGCAGGCGGTGGAGCGGCCATCCAGGCCCCCCTCCTGATAGCCGCTGGTGCCGATCAGCGCCTGCTTGACCGGCGTCTTGAAGTCGATGTGATGCAGGGCGGACAGCGGGTGATAAGGGTTGCCGAGGATCCGCACTATCTTGTCGCTCTCGTTGTCGATGCGGGCCCGCACCCCGCACAGGGTCCAGCAACCGAGGCACATGGTGTTGGCCAGCCGCTGGGCCGGGTTGGGGTGGATCTCCCCCCGCTCATCGACCCTGTACTCCACCGCCAGGGAGTTGCCGTGGATGGGATCCCGGGTCGGCTTGCCCGAGCTGCCGGTGGCCACCCCGCTCACCACCTGCTTGAGGGTGTCGCTGTAACCGGCCACGAACAGCCCCGTGCCCCCGGCGATGGCAGCTCCCTTGAGAAACTTGCGTTTGCTGTGATCCATCAGATTGCCTCGCGAGCGGAATGAGTGGTGGACGCCTGGGTGGCGGATGCCTGGGTGACGGATGGCAGAGAGGGGGCGCGAACCAGCTCGGAGAGCACCACCAGCAGGGCCAGCAGCAGGCCGAAGGTGCCGAGGATGCCGAGCACCCCGGCCGGCCCCCAGGCGATCTGGTAGACATAGACGCCGGCGCCATATTTCGGCGCCAGCTGCCCCTGAATGAGCACCAGCCAGCGCAGGCCCCACACCAGGTGCAGCGCCAGCAGCGCCCCCCCCCAGGATTGCAGGCGCAAAGAGATCCTGTGCCCCGCCAGCAGCAACAGGCCGAGCAGGGCCAGGGTCAGCAGCAGCCAGTGGGCCGCCAGCCGCCAACTCGGATCGAGCCGATAGAGGGCGCCAGCCTCAGCCGCCGAGGCGCCGCCGAGCAGGGCCCAGCCCAGCAGGGAGAGCGCGAGCAGGCCCAGGGTCGGGCGGATCTGGCGCAGCAGCCCCGCCTCGGTGTACTCCTGCCAGCCCGCCAGCAGCCGGTTGAGCAGCAGCAGGGCGCTCTGGGCCGCCAGCACGGCGCTCAGCGCCAGCAGCCAGGGCAACCAGAGGGTATGCCAGAGCGGGCGCGCCTGCACCGCCATGGTCTCGAGCCCGGTGTAGAGCGCTATGCTGAGCCCGCTCAAGGCCGCCATCAAGGCAAGCGGCTTGAGCCAGCGCTCGCCGGACCAGCTCCCCAGGCAGAGCAGCCGCGCCAGGGCGGCGACCCTGTCATGCTCCTCCCCACGCCTGGCCAGGTTCGGCCTTATCAGCAGCCAGCCCAGCCCCATGCTGAGCAGGCTGAACAGCGGCAGCAGGTAGGCGCCATACCACATGATGGAACCGAAGCGGGTCTGGACGTAGAAGTGCCAGGCCCGGGCCGGTTGGTGCAGATCCGCGGTCAGGGCGATGGGCGCCACCAAGCCGGCCCCCATCATCAGCACCGCGGCCAGGGTCTGCAGCCGCCGATCCGGCGCCTTGCGCCACAGATCGGCCGCCCCCAGCCAGAGGGCGCCATAGGCCAGGCCAATGAGGAAGAAATATTGCACCGCCCAGGGCAGCCAGGTGATGGGTTGATCCGGGGCCAGCAGTTCATTAATGGTCATGGGCTATCTCCTTGCCGTCGTCGCCAAGCAGGGTGCGCTGCGCCGGGTGGCCGTCGATCTTGCTGACAAACGCCTCATCCATGCCGAGATAGAAGACCCGCGGCTGGGTATGGGCCTCCGGCTTGAGCACCCTGAGCGCGGACTCGTATTCCCGCAGCAGCCGGCTGATCTGGCTCTTGGGATCGTTGAGATCGCCGATGATGCGCGCCTCGCCGACGCAGCTCTCCACGCAGGCGGGCAGCAGCCCCGCCTCCAGCCGATGGGCGCAGAAGGTGCACTTGTCGGCGGTGTTGGTCTCATGGTTGATGAAGCGGGCGTCATAGGGGCAGGCCTGCACGCAGTAGCCGCAGGCGACGCACCAGTCGTTGTTGACCACCACTATGCCGTCCTCGCGCTGGAAGGTGGCGCCGGTGGGACAGACGTCGAGGCAGGCGGGCTCGGCGCAGTGGTTGCAGAGCCTGGGCAGCATGAAGAGGGAGGCGGGGGCATCGAGGGCCGCCACATCGCTCACCTCGTACTGGCTGACCGTGGTGCGAAACTGGCCGAGGGGGGGCTGGTTCTCTATGGTGCAGGCCACGGTGCAGGCCTGGCAGCCGACGCAGCGGCGCAGATCGATCAGCATGCCGTAACGCTTGCTACCATCCCCCCGGCCTATGGCCGCCCGCCCATTGCGGGGGACGGGGACGGACTGGGCCTGGGCGACGGGGATCAGGGCCGCCCCCGCGGTGAGGGCGGCGATCCCGGATAACAATCGGCGCTTGCTGAGCTCCATGGCTTCTTTCCTTCTGCTGACGCTGGCGTGGGGGAGTGAGCCGATTGTCCCCGGGCCAGAGAGCCGTCTCTATTGTGGTTTTCCACATACCGGGAGCCGGGTTGATCCAGCGCAATAAAATCGACTCGATAACCGCCGAACTGTGACGGGAGCCCCATTCGCCGCCCCAGCATGGCGCCGAGGCGGGCCCAGGACGATACCCAGGTGATAGACTGGCTTCCCCCATCCCCGCCCAAGGAGAGCGCCCTGTCCCGTCACGCCCCTTCGTCATCGCCCGCCCTGTGGCCCCTGCTGGCCCTGTGGCTCTGGCTCGGCGTCGCCCTGGCCGAGCCGGTGCAGCCACCGACCGGATCTGAGCCGGCCCTGAGCGAGCCGGAACTAGCCTTGGCCGAGCCGGTACGAATCGGCGTGCTGGCGACCCGCGGTCTCGCCGTGGCTCGCCATCAGTGGCAGCCGCTGATGGGCTGGCTGGATGAGAGCGTGCCGGGGCGGCGCTTCGAGCTGGTCCCGCTGGAGCTCGATGCCCTGGCCGAGGCCGTCGCGAAGGAGCGGCTGGCGTTCGTCATCACCAATCCGGGCCAGTCGGTCAGCCTGTCGCGCCAGTATCCTCTCGCCTGGCTCGCCACCCTCAAGAGCCCGGCGGGCGGTGACAACCTCGCCATCGGCGCCGCCCTGGTGGTGCGCGCCCATGCCCCCTACCGGCACTGGCAGGATCTCAAGGGGCGGCCGGTCGCCGCCGTGTCGGAGAACGCCTTCGGCGGCTACCTCGCCTACCGCTTCGAGGCGGGGGAACAGGGGGTGCGGCTGGATAGCTTCTTCTCCGCCGTGCGCTTCACCGGCTTCCCCCTCGACAGGCTCATCGAGCAGCTGGCGGCGGACGAGGTCGCCGCCGCCATAGTGCCGGTCTGCCAGCTGGAGCGCATGGCGCGGGAGGGCAAGATCGCCTACTCGGATTTTCGGGTGCTGGACAACCAGGCGCCGGCCGGCTTTGGCTGCCAGAGCTCGACCCGGCTCTACCCGAACTGGTCCTTTGCCAAGACGGAGCAGGCCTCCCCCGAGCTGGCGCTGGCGGTCACCCGCGCGCTGTTTGCCCTGCCCCCCGACAGCCCGGCGGCCATCGCCGCCGACTCGGCTGGCTGGACTGTGCCCACCAGCCAACTCAGCATCGATCGCCTGCTCAAGGCACTGGATCGCCACCCCTTGCAGGGCCCCTGGTGGCAGGAGGCCTGGCACTGGTTGCGCCAACATCAGCAGTGGGGCTGGGGCGCCCTGCTGCTGGTGCTGCTGCTCGGCAGCCACCACCTGCTGCTGCAACGGCTGTTCAGCCGCAGCCAGCGCCGGCTGCTCGCCAGTCATCGCCGGCTCGATGAGCAGGCCCGCCAGCTGGCCGACAAGGGGCGCCAGCTCGAGCAGGCCAGGCGTCTCGCCCAGCTCGGCGAGCTCGGCGCCAACATGGCCCACGAGATCAACCAGCCCCTCACTGCCATCGCCAACTACAGCCAGGGGGCCCTGCTGCGCCTGGCAAAACAGGGCCAAGGCTCGGCCCCGGATCCTGTGCTGATCCAGGCGCTCGAGCAGATAGGCCAGCAGGTCGAGCGCATCAACCAGACAGTCCAGCGGCTGAGATCCCGCCTGCAGAAGCGTCCGCGCCAGCCCGAACCCACGGATCTGGTCGCCCTGGTGAACGGCCTGCTGCCCCTGCTCGAGCAGATGCTGGCGCCGCTCGGGGTCGCCCTCGAGGTGCGCTGGCAGGGTCAGCCACGGCTCCTGGCACTGGATGGCACCGGGGTGGAGCAGCTGCTGCTGAACCTCATCAAGAATGGGGCCGAGAGCGCGGCGCAGCGGGACAAGGGGGATGAGCCGGGCCGGGTCGAGCTGTCAGTCGCCTTCGAGCCCGCCCAACTGCTGCTGGAGGTGCGCGACAACGGTCCCGGTCTGAGGTTACCCCAGGCGCAGCTGCAGCAGGCGTTTCACAGCGACAAGGCCGATGGCATGGGGCTGGGGCTCGCCATCTGCCGGGACGTGGTCGAGTTCCATCGCGGCCAACTCTCTTTAAGCAACCTGAGCCCCCGCGGCTGCCTCGCCCGGGTGGTCCTGCCCATCCACAGCCAGGCCGCCACCACCTCCCCCACCATCAACAGCGAGAACTGAGATGCCGAGCCAAGCCCAACTCCCGCTCTACCTGGTCGACGACGATAGGGCCGTGCTCGACTCCCTGCGCTTCATGCTGGAGAGCTGCGATCTGAGGGTCAGCTGCTTCACCGGCGGCGAGGCGTTCCTGAGTGACATAGATCCGGCCCGGCCCGCCTGCCTGATCCTGGATTGCCGCATGCCGGGCCTGTCGGGGCCAGAGCTGCAGCAGCGGCTGAAGACGGCCCAGAGTCCCATCGCCATCCTCTTTCTCACCGGCCACGGGGAGGTGCCCCTGGCGGTGGAGTCCCTCAAGCAGGGGGCCGTCGACTTCCTGCAAAAACCGGTGCAGCTCGCGCCCCTGCTCCAGGCCATAGCGCGCGCCAATCTCGCCACCCTGGCGGCGGCGAAACGGCTGGCTCGCCAGCGCGTCTACCAGACCCTGCCACCGCGCGAGCACCAGCTGTTGCAGCTCATCGCCCTGGGCCACAAGAACCAGCAGATAGCGCGGGATCTCTGCATCTCGGTGCGCACCGTCGAGGTGTGCCGCGCCAGCCTGATGAAACGGCTCGAGGTCACTTCCCTGGCCGAGCTGATGCTGCTCTATGCGGATGTCAACGCACCGTCCTGAGGCCTGGATACCGGCCAAGGCGGGCGCAACGCCTGACTCGGCGACACAAAACGCGATGAGATCACACACTTTCTGCCCCGATGGGGTTAGAGTGCCCCCTCTGCCTTAATCGGGGTCCGTGCGGCCCTGCGCCTTTCATATCGAGGAGTCACTATGGAACTGCTTCTTCTGAGCAATGGTAAAGCCACCGAATGTCCGGGTCTGCTCGGCTGGGCCCGGGATCGGGTGCAGAGCCTGCTCGCCCGCAAACAGGTCAAGCGCATCCTGCTCATCCCCTACGCGGTGATCCGCAGCGACTGGGATGCCAGGGCCAATGAGCTCGGCGAGAGCCTGGGGGTGGAAGCCGTCAGCATTCACCAGTTCGACGATCCTGTGGATGCCATCAACCGGGCCGACGCCATCTTCATCAGCGGCGGCAACACCTGGCGCCTGAACCAGCTGCTGCACGAGTACGGCCTGATCGTGCCCATCCAGCGCGCCGTGCGCGAGCGGGGCGTGCCCTATGTGGGCTGGAGCGCCGGTTGCAACGTGGCGACCCCCAGCATCCGCACCACCAACGACATGCCGGTGTGCAACGCCGCCGTGCTGCCGGCCCTCGGCCTCTTCCCCCAGCAGATCAACCCCCACTATCTGGACGCCAGCATCAGCGGCCACATGGGGGAGACCCGCGACGAGCGCCTCGCCGAGTTCTGCGCCATCAACCCGAGCGAACACGTGGTGGCCCTGCGCGAGGCCAGCCTGCTGCAGATCAGCGGCGAGAGCATCGAATACTGGAGCGCCCGCGGCCAGGGCTTCAAGATCTTCAAGCACGGCGAGACGACTCAGGAGTATCAGGACGCCACCCCGCTGGCCGCACTGACCCCCTTCATCCCCAGAGTCTGACGCGGCTCCGTGCCCTGAGCGCATAAAAAAGAGGGATGGCCTGGGCCATCCCTCTCGCTTTCTCCCGTCCGGCGCGGGCACGTGTTCAGGGTAGCCGGCGCTTAATCCAGCAGCACCATCTCCTCCTTGTTGCCACCGCGCTTGGGGGCCTTGAGCAACAACACCAGCGGGATGGCGCACAGGCTGACCCACATCATCAGGCGGAAGTCCTGCAGATAGGCGAGCAGGCTGGCCTGACGGGTCACCTCGCCGTTGAGCATGGCGAGCCCCTTGGGCGCCATCAGCGCCACCATGCCCATCCCCTGATTCAGGGCCGCGTTGAAGGGGGTGATGTAGGAGGCGAACACCTCGTGGTTCATCTGGGTGCGCTGGGCCAGGTAGGTGATGACCACCGAGATGCCGATGCTGCTGCCGATGTTGCGCACCAGGCTGAACAGCGCCGTGCCTTCGTTGCGATAGCGCGGGGCCAGGGTCGCGAAGGTGATGGTGGAGAGCGGCACGAAGATGAAGCCGAGGCCGAGCCCCTGAATGATCCCGGTGCGCACTATGTCCCAGCTGCTGATGTCGGTGTTGAACAGCGTCATCTCCCACATGGAGAAGCTGGTGAGCAGCAGCCCCAGCAGGATCAGGATGCGCACGTCCACCCGGCCCGACAGCCGTCCCACCAGCATCATGGCGAACATGGTGCCGACCCCGCGCGGTGCCAACAGGTAGCCGACGTCGATCACCGGGTAGCCCATCAGGCCCTGCATGAAGGGCGGCAGCAGCGTCATGGTCGCCAGCAAGATGATGCCGACGATGAAGATGAACACCAGGCCGACGCTGAAGTTGCGATCCTTGAACAGGGCCGGCTCTATGTAGGGGTGAGGGTGGGTGAAGATGTGCACCACGAACAGGTAGAAGCAGAGCACCATCATGATGGTCTCGATCACTATCTCCCGGCTGGCGAACCAGTTCTGGGACTCCCCCCGATCCAGTGCCATCTGCAGCGCCCCTATCCCCAGGCTGAGCAGGGCGAAGCCGAGCAGATCGAAGCGCCGGCTGGCGTCGAGTCTGGTCTCCTCGATGAAGGCGGCGAGCCCGAACCAGGCCAGCAGGCCGAACGGCAGGTTGATGTAAAACACCCAGCGCCAGTTGTAGTACTCGGTGAGCCAGCCCCCCAGCGAGGGCCCGAGGATGGGGCCGACCATGACACCTATGCCCCAGAGCGCCATGGCGGAGCCGTGCTTCTCCGGTGGATAGGTATCGAGCAGCACCGCCTGGGAGAGCGGCACCAGGCTGGCGCCGAAGATCCCCTGCAGCAGCCGGAACAGCACTATCTGCTCCAGGCTCTGGGCCGCGCCGCACAGCATGGAGGCGACGGTGAAGCCCACCACCGACCACATGAACAGCCGCTTGCGGCCGATCCGCGACGAGATGAAGCCGGTCAGCGGCATGAAGATGGCGGCCGCCACTATGTAGGAGGTGAGCACCCAGGAGATCTGATCCTGGGTCGCGCCCATGGCGCCCTGCATGTGGGGCAGGGCCACGTTGGCGATGGTGGTATCCAGCGCCTGCATGATGGTGGCCAACATCACCGACAGGGTGATGAAGACGCGACGGGTGCCTTGATCGGCCTCCTCTGTGCCTGCTGTCGTCATATCAACCTCGGAATGACCAGCCAAGCAGGCTGCGCTTGTGGCCGGTGTCGATCTCGGCGATGGCGCTCAGACCCGCGCGCAGCAGCGGCTGATCGGCTCCCTCCTGCAGCCGGATCCGCACCGCGACGCGCTGGGCTATCTTGACCCAGTTGCCGGTGGCGTTCTGGGCCGGGATCACCGAAAACTCGGAGCCGGTGGCCGGGCTCAGGCTCTCCACCACCCCGGTCCAGTGGGCATCCGGGTAGGTGTCCACGCTGATATCCACCCGCTGGCCCGGCTGCACATGGGTCAGCTCGGTCTCGGTGAAGTTCGCCTCCACCCAGGGACTGTCTGTCTCCACCAGCATCATGGCGGTCATGCCCACCAGCATGTACTGGCCCGGCTTGGGCAGCTGGCTGGCGATGCCGTTGGCGGGGGCGTAGATGGTGGTGCGGGCCAGATCCAGCTTGGCCTTGTCCAGGACGGCGGCGGCCTCGCGATAGGCGGGCTGTTGCTCCACCGGCAGGTTCACATCGCCGCTGAGGGAGGCCTCGATCTTCTTGAGCCCCTCCTCCAGCGCCACCTGCTGCTGGGCGGTCTGGATGGTGAGCTGGCGCGCGTCATCGTAGTTGGCGGTCGAGGTGAAGTGCTTGGCCACCAGATCCGCCTGCCGACGCTCCTCCTTGAGGGCATAGGCATTGCGGGTGCGGGCCACGGCGATCTCGGCCTGCTGACCGCGATAGCTGGTCTGCAGCGCCACCAGATCGGTGCGGGCCTTGGCGAGTTCGGCCTCGGCCTTGGTCACGGCGACCTGGAACGACTCGGGATCCAGCTCGAATATCGGCTGGCCGGCCTTGACCTGCTGGTTCTCGTCGACGAACACCTTGGCCACCCGACCCAGCACCTCGGTACTGATGGGCACCTTGTCCGCCTTCACATAGGCGTTGTCGGTCTCGATATAGCGTCCGCCCTGCAGGTAGACGGCGCCGACCCCGAGCAGGGCCAGTGCCGGCACCACCACCAGCAGCAGCAAGCGGGTCCGGCGCCGGTCGGCCGCGGGACGGGAGGAGGGTGAGTCAGTGGTCATAAAAGCGCTCCGCTAATGATTAGGTCGAAAAGGGGAAATCAGGAATGGCAAAGGTTGGCACGCAGGATCTTGAGGGAGTGGCAGAGGGCAGTGGTCGCCTCCTCCCCCAGCTCACCGATGGCGCGCTGATGCACCACCTCGGAGGCCCGCTTGATCAGCGCCAGATAAGGGGTCGCGGCCTCGGTCAGATAGAGCTGATAGGCCCGGCGGTCGGTGGGATCGCTGCGTCGCTCCACCAGGCCATTCTCGGCCAGCTGATCGAGCTGGCGGGCCAGGGTGATGGGCTGGATATCCAGCCCGTCGGCCAGCTCGACCTGACGGATCCCCTCGCTGCGGGCGATATGCACCAGGGCACGGGCCTGGGCCAGGGTCAGGCCGCTCCCTTCCAGCTGCTGCTGAAACTGGCGACGCATCAGACGCTGCACATCGCCGAGCAGGAATCCGATGGAATCGGGTTGTTTGTTCATAGCATGCAACCTATATAGTAAGCCTTGCTTATTATAAGCAAGCCGCTGTCATATGTGCAAGCTGGCCCCGGCCGCCGTTTGTGGTCATGCTAGGGATTGGACACCTCATCGACAGGAGTATCGGTATGGACATCAGGATGGAACGAGACAGTCTGGGGGAGATCGCCGTCCCGGCGCAGCGGCTGTGGGGCGCCCAGACCCAGCGCTCCCTGCACCACTTCAACATCTCGGGTGAGCGCCAGCCGCTTGAGCTCATCCACGCCCTCGCCCGCATCAAGTCCGCCTGCGCCAGGGTCAACCACGCCCAGGGGCTGCTCGCCGCGCGCAAGGCCCAGGCCATCATGGCCGCCGCCGACGAGGTGCTGTGTGGCCAGCACGACGCCGAGTTTCCGCTGATGGTCTGGCAGACCGGCTCCGGCACCCAGACCAACATGAACCTCAACGAGGTGCTGGCGAACCGTGCCAGCGAGCTGCTCGGCGGCGCGCGCGGGGAGGCGCGGCTGGTGCACCCCAACGACGAGGTGAACAAGAGCCAGTCGAGCAACGACGTCTTCCCCAGCGCCATGAACCTGGCGGCCGTCACCGCCATCACGGGCCAGCTGCTGCCGGCCCTCAACACGCTCAAGAGCGCGCTCGCCAGCAAGGCCGCCGCCTTCGATGACATCGTCAAGATTGGCCGCACCCACCTGCAGGATGCCACCCCCCTCACCCTGGGCCAGGAGTTCTCCGGCTGGGTCGCCCAGCTCGAGCAGGGGGAGCGTCATCTGCGCGCCGCCCTGCCCCATCTGTATGAGCTGGCGCTGGGGGGCACTGCGGTCGGCACCGGCCTCAACTGCCCGCCCGGCTTTGCCGAGGCGGTGGCGAGCACACTCGCAGAGCAGACCGGGCTGCCGCTGGTGAGCGCCCCCAACAAGTTCGAGGCCCTGGCGGCGAGCGATGCGCTGGTGCATGGCCACGGCGCCCTCAAGACCCTCGCTGCTTCTCTCATGAAGATCGCCAACGACGTGCGCTGGCTGGCCAGCGGCCCCCGCAGCGGGCTCGGCGAGCTGATCATACCGGAGAACGAGCCCGGCTCCTCCATCATGCCGGGCAAGGTCAACCCGACCCAGAGCGAGGCGCTCACCATGCTCTGCGCCCAGGTGATGGGCAACGATGTGGCCATCAACATCGGCGGGGCCAGCGGCAACTTCGAGCTCAACGTGTTCAGGCCGATGATCGCCTACAACTTCCTGCAGAGCGTGCGGCTCTTGGCCGACGGCATGCAGAGCTTCCACGATCACTGCGCCATCGGCATAGCGCCGAACCGGGATCGCATCGACGAGCTGCTGGCCAACTCCCTGATGCTGGTGACGGCGCTGAACCCCCACATCGGCTATGACAAGGCGGCCGAGATCGCCAAGCGCGCCCACCACGAGGGGATAGGCCTGCGCGAGGCGGCCATCACCTCCGGTCATGTCAGCGCCGGCCAGTTCGACGCCTGGGTGATACCGGCCGAGATGGTGGGACGCAAACCATAGACCTCGCCTCGGACCAGTTCAGCGCCCCTGGAGTCCAACGCCTGGGTGGTGCCGGCCGAGATGGTGGGGCGCAAACCGGGCTGATGCCGGGATCGACGCCATAAAAAAAGAGGCTCCATGAGCCTCTTTTTCCTGTGTCGCACTCGAGCCACCGCTCAAGTCTTGCTCTGGCAGTTGAACATCCAGTGGGTGCCGAACTTGTCGACCAGAGAGCCGAAGTAGTCCCCCCAGAACATCTCCTGCAACGCCATCTCCACCTTGCCCCCCGCCCCCAGGGCGGCAAACAGACGATCGGTCTCGCCACGGCTGTCCGGCTCCAGGTTGAGGTAGCTGTTGTTGCCCTGCACCAGATTGAACCCCATGCTGACCGGGGCATCGGTGCCCATCAGCACATGGCCGCCGAGGATGGACAGCTCTACATGCATCACCAGCTCCTCGTCCTCCTTCGACAGGGCGGGCTGGCCAGGGCAGCCGGGGGAATCCTTGAAGCGGTGAATGGGGCCGTTGAAGTCGCCGCCGAACACCTCCCGGTAGAACAGGAAGGCCGCCTCCGTCTCCCGAGGGAAATTGAGATAGGTACTGACACGTGCCATGGTGATCTCCTTGTCACTGATGTGGCTGGCCCGCTGGCCAGCTATCAGCATAGAAGAGTCAACTGCCACAGTCGCATTCGCCCGGCACGGGCACTGAGGCTGATGGGGCCCAAATCCGCACGGCATTCATCCGCCCGCCGTGCGCCCGCCCCCCGATAAGGAAACCCTCGGCCGATGGCACCCGCCGAACGCATCCTGTGCAAACCTTGAAAAGAGCAACCAATCTTCAGCACGGGTTGCACCTCCTTCAACATTCGGGAGACAAGCCATTAACCTGTTCATCTTGCAGTAAAAAGCGCCCACGGCCGCACCACACTGGGCCCAGCCGCCAACCCGATAGGCTCCTTTAAATTCAGCAATGTAGCGAAAGCATTAAAATTTCTAACTTGCAGGTTGCACCTGGTTGCGCCATCCTCGTCAAAATTTAACCATTCGGCAATATTGTCACCGTACCGACACAGGAAGTCCCATGGCCACCACCACCCTTGGCGTTAAACTCGACGAAGCGACCCGCGACCGGCTGAAACAGGCGGCGCAGACCCTGGACCGCACCCCGCACTGGCTGATCAAGCAATCGATCTTCACCTACCTGGAGCAGCTGGAGCGCGGCCTGACCCCGCCCGAGCAGTCCGGCCTGGCCGCCGCCGCCGGTGAGGAGCCCGTAGAGGCGCTGACCGAACAGGGCATCCAGGTCTTCCTCGAGTTTGCCGAGAGCATCTTGCCGCAGTCCGTGCTGCGCGCCGCCATCACCTCCGCCTATCGCCGCCCCGAGACAGAGGCCGTGCCCATGCTGCTGGAGCAGGCACGCCTGCCGAAAGAGAAGGCCGAGGCCACCCAGAAGCTGGCCCTCGGCATTGCCGAGAAGCTGCGCAACCAGAAGAGCGCCAGCGGCCGTCAGGGCCTGGTGCAGGGCCTGCTGCAGGAGTTTTCCCTCTCCTCCCAGGAAGGGGTGGCGCTGATGTGCCTGGCCGAGGCGCTGCTGCGCATCCCGGACAAGGCGACCCGCGATGCCCTGATCCGCGACAAGATCAGCGGCGGCAACTGGAGCCAGCATCTGGGCAACAGCACCTCATTGTTCGTCAACGCCGCCTCCTGGGGCCTGCTCATCACCGGCAAGCTGGTGGCCACCCATAACGAGGCCGGCCTCAACAACTCCCTCAAGGGGTTGATCGGCAAGGGCGGCGAGCCGCTGATCCGCAAGGGCGTCGACATGGCGATGCGGCTGATGGGCGAACAGTTCGTCACCGGCGAGACCATAGCCGAGGCGCTGGCCAACGCCGGCAGCACCGAGAGCAAGGGCTTCCGCTACTCCTACGACATGCTGGGGGAGGCGGCCCTGACCGAGGAGGACGCCAAGCGCTATCTCGCCTCCTACGAGCAGGCCATCCACGCCATCGGCAAGGCCTCCCACGGCCGCGGTATCTACGAGGGCCCGGGCATCTCCATCAAGCTCTCCGCCCTGCATCCGCGCTACAGCCGCGCCCAGTACGATAGGGTGATGGAAGAGCTCTACCCCACCCTGCTCGGTCTGACCCAGCTCGCCAAGCAGTACGACATCGGCATCAACATCGACGCCGAGGAGGCGGATCGGCTGGAGATCTCCCTCGATCTGCTGGAGAGGCTCTGCTTCGATCCGTCGCTGGCCGACTGGAACGGCATCGGCTTCGTCATCCAGGCCTATCAGAAGCGCTGCCCCTATGTGATCGACTACGTCATCGATCTCGCCAAACGCAGCCGCCACCGCCTGATGATCCGGCTGGTGAAGGGCGCCTACTGGGACAGCGAGATCAAACGCGCCCAGCAGGACGGCCTGGAGGGCTATCCGGTCTATACCCGCAAGCCCTATACCGATCTCTCCTACCTCGCCTGCGCCCGCAAGCTGCTGGCGGTACCGGAGTCCATCTATCCCCAGTTCGCCACCCACAACGCCCACTCCCTGTCGGCCATCTACCAGCTGGCGGGGCAGAACTACTACCCGGGTCAGTACGAGTTCCAGTGCCTGCACGGCATGGGTGAGCCGCTGTACGAGCAGGTGGTCGGCAAGGTCGCCGACGGCAAGCTCGGTCGCCCCTGCCGCATCTATGCACCGGTCGGCAGCCACGAGACCCTGCTCGCCTACCTGGTGCGCCGCCTGCTGGAGAACGGGGCCAACACCTCCTTCGTCAACCGCATCGCGGACAACAGCATCTCGCTGCAGGATCTGGTGCAGGATCCGGTACAGCAGATCGAGCAGATGGCCGCCCGTGAAGGCAGCCTCGGCCTGCCCCACCCGCGCATCCCGTTGCCGCGTGAGCTGTACGGCAAGGCCAGACCCAATTCCGCCGGCCTGGATCTCGCCAACGAACACCGACTGGGTTCGCTCTCCGCCGCCCTGCTCGGCAGCACCAACAACCGCTATCTGGCTCAGCCCATGCTGGGTTGCGAGATTGCGGCTCCGACCGAGTTCCAGGCTGTGCTCAACCCGGCGGATCATCGCGATGTCGTCGGTCAGGTGAGCGAGGCCAGCCCCGAGCTGGTGGACAGTGCTCTGGCCTGCGCCCTGGCCAGCGGCCAGATCTGGCAATCGACCCCGCCGGCCGAACGCGCCGCCGTGCTGGACAGAGCCGCCGATCTGATGGAGTCCGAGCTGCAGCCCCTGATGGGCCTGCTGGTGCGCGAATCCGGCAAGACTTTCAGCAACGCCATCGCCGAGGTGCGCGAGGCGGTCGACTTCCTGCGTTACTACGCCGCCCAGGCGCGCGACCACTTTGCCAACGACAGCCACAGGCCGCTCGGCCCCGTGGTCTGCATCAGCCCCTGGAACTTCCCGCTGGCGATCTTCAGCGGTCAGGTCTGCGCGGCGCTCGCCGCCGGCAATACGGTGCTGGCCAAGCCGGCGGAGCAGACCCCCCTCATCGCCGCCCAGGCGGTGCGCATCCTGCGCGAGGCAGGGGTCCCCGAGGGCGCGGTGCAACTGCTGCCGGGCCGCGGTGAGACGGTGGGCGCGACGCTTATCGCCGACGAGCGGATCCGTGGCGTCATGTTCACCGGCTCCACCGAGGTGGCGGGCATCATCTCCCGCAACCTGGCCGGTCGCCTCGATGCCCAGGGCCGCACCATACCGCTGATCGCCGAGACCGGTGGCCAGAACGCCATGATCGTCGACTCCTCCGCCCTGACCGAGCAGGTGGTGATGGACGTCATCTCCTCGGCGTTCGACAGCGCCGGCCAGCGCTGCTCCGCGCTGCGGGTGCTGTGCGTGCAGGACGACGTGGCGGAGCGGGTGATCCGCATGCTCAAGGGGGCCATGGCCGAGTACAAGGTCGGCAACCCCGAGCACCTCTCCACCGACATAGGCCCTGTCATCGACGCCGAGGCCAAGGCCAATATCGAGCAGCACATCAAGGCCATGACCGACAAGGGTCGCAAGGTGCACCAGATCGCCCGCGCTCAGGGTGCCGACTACAGCCGCGGCACCTTCGTGCTGCCGACCCTGATCGAGCTCGACAGCCTGGACGAACTCGGCCGCGAGGTGTTCGGCCCCGTGCTGCACCTGGTGCGCTACCCGCGCGCCAAGCTCGGCGAGCTGCTCGCGCAGATCAACGACAGCGGCTACGGCCTGACCCTGGGGGTGCATACCCGGATCGACGAGACCATAGCCCAGGTGGTCAACACCGCCAAAGTGGGCAACCTCTACGTGAACCGCAACATAGTGGGCGCCGTGGTCGGGGTGCAGCCGTTCGGTGGCGAGGGCCTCTCCGGCACAGGTCCCAAGGCGGGCGGCCCGCTCTACATGTACCGCCTGCTGGCGACCCGCCCGCAGGATGCGGTGGCCAGCCAGCTGCGCCAGGAGCCGGGTGCAACCCAGCGCACCGAGGCGACCAAGCCGGCCCTGCAGGCCTTGCGCAACTGGGCACTCAAGCAGGAGAAGGCGCTGGTGGCCCTGTGCGACCAGTATGCCGAGCTGGCCCAGAGCGGCCTGACCCAGGTGCTGGTCGGCCCCACCGGCGAGCGCAACACTTACAGCCTGCTGCCACGGGAGCGGGTGCTCTGTCTGGCCGAGGATAAGGGCGATCTGCTGGCCCAGCTGGCGGCCTGTCTGGCGGTCGGGACGCAAGTGCTGTGGCAGGACAACGCCCAGAACCGTACCCTGCAAGCCGGCCTGCCGGCCGAGGCTCGGGGCCGCATCCAGCTGGTGGCGGACTGGGCCAACGGCGACATCGGCTTCGATGCCCTGCTGCACCACGGCGACTCTGATCAGCTGCGGGAGGTGGCCAAGCTCGCCGCCGCCCGTCCTGGTGCCATCGTCGGCGTGCACGGCCTGCACCGCGGCGAGACCGACATCCCGCTGGAGCGCCTGCTGATCGAGCACGCGCTCTCGGTCAACACCGCCGCCGCCGGTGGCAACGCCAGCCTGATGACCATAGGCTAAGCACCGCACAGTGACAGAGACCCAAGCCCCGCAGACGCGGGGCTTGTTATCTCGGCCACGCGATCAAAAGAGATTAAAAAAGGCCGTCCTTATCGGGGCGGCCTTTTTGTTGGTTCATTCAGCGGGGGAACTTACTTGGTTATGGCAGCGGCCGATTAGGCTTCGCTAATCGACCCTACACACATTCCATCAACACTCGGGAGCTGAACTTGGTGATGGGCTCGTAAGGGAAAGGTCGCGCCTGTCTCCGCCATTCATTGCCTTCTAAACCGAGATCCCAGACCTACACATACTCCATAAAGACTCTGGAGGTGAGCTTGGTGATCAGTTCGTAGGGAATGGTGCCTATCTCCTCGGCGACTCGCTCCACCGGCAAGCCTTCGCCCCAGAGCACGGCCTCGTCACCGGCCTTGTCGGTGGCGCCTGGGCCGAGATCTACGGTGGTCATGTCCATGGAGACCCGACCCACCAGCGGCACTATGCGGCCATTGACCAGCACCGAGGTGCCGTTGGGCGCCATGCGGGGATAGCCATCGCCATAACCGATGGCGATGACGCCGAGCCGGGTGTCACGGGTCGATACCCAGTTAGCGCCATAGCCCACCGGCTCGCCGGCCTTGTGATCCCGCACCGCGATGAGCTGGGTCTTGAGGGTCATCACGGGCTTGAGGTCGTAATCCGCCGCCACCGTATCCGGGAAGGGGGAGACGCCGTAGAGGATGACGCCGGGGCGCACCCAGTCGCAGTGGGAGTCAGGCCAGGCCAGGATGCCCGCCGAGTTCGCCATGGCACGCTCGCCCTTGAGCGGCGCGGTCAGGCGGCTGAACAGGTCGATCTGCTCGCGGGTGGTGGGCTGCTCCAGCTCATCGGATCGGCTGAAGTGGGTCATGATGTTGAACGGCTGCACCACGTTCTTGCAGCGGGCCAGCCGCTCGATAAAGGCGGGCATCTCGTCGGCGCGCACCCCGAGCCTGTGCATGCCGGTGTCGAGCTTGAGCCAGGCCACCACGGGGGCCGGCAGCTCGGCCTGCTCCAGCGCCTCGAGCTGCTCCCAGGTGTGCACCGCGGTCTGCAGATTGTTGGCCGCCAGCACCGGCAGATCCGCGCTCGAGAAGAAGCCTTCCAGCAGCACTATGGGCTTGACCACGGCGCAGGAACGCAGCATCAGCGCCTCCTCGATGCGGGCCACCGCATAGGCATCCGCATCCACCAGGGTGCGGGCGACCGGCAGCAGGCCATGGCCATAGGCGTTGGCCTTGACCACGGCGATGATCTTGCAGGAAGGGGCGTGGCGCTTGACCACGGCGAGGTTGTGGCGCAGGGCCGTCGTATCGATTTGGGCAATAGCCGCTTTCATCTGTTTTCCCTTACGAGGGCATGATGGCGCACGCGCGCCAGGCACCGAGTGGTGTCATCCCTTAATAGTCATCGTCTAAGGCCGGACCGGCAGAATTGTCGAACCGGGAAAACTGTGTCTGGTATCCGGGGCGATCTCGACCCCGGCTTAGTAGTCATCATCAAACGCCGGGCCGGCGTAGTTGTCGAACCGGGAGAACTGACCCTGGAAGGTGAGGCGCACCCGGCCTATGGGGCCGTTACGCTGCTTGCCGATGATGATCTCGGCAATCCCCTTGTCGGGACTGTCATCGTGATAGACCTCATCACGGTAGATAAACATGATCAGATCCGCGTCCTGCTCGATGGAGCCTGATTCCCGCAGGTCCGAGTTGACCGGGCGCTTGTCGGCCCGCTGCTCCAGGCTTCGGTTCAACTGGGAGAGCGCCACCACGGGACACTGAAGTTCCTTGGCCAATGCCTTGAGGGAGCGGGAGATCTCGCCGATCTCCAGGGTTCTGTTGTCGGACAGCGCCGGTACCCGCATCAGCTGCAGGTAGTCGATCATGATCATGCTGAGGCCGCCGTGCTCGCGGGCGATGCGCCGCGCACGGGAACGCACGTCGGTCGGGGTCAGGCCGGAGGCATCATCGATGTACATCTTGCCCTTCTCCAGCAGCAGCCCCATGGTGGAGGAGAGCCGCGCCCAATCTTCATCGTCGAGCTGGCCGGTCCGCACCTTGGTCTGATCGATGCGCCCCACAGAGGCGAGCATACGCATGATGATCTGCTCGGAGGGCATCTCCAGGGAGAAGATCAGCACCGGTTTGTCGGCGGTGAGCGCCGCGTGCTCGCACAGGTTCATGGCAAACGTCGTCTTGCCCATGGAGGGACGGGCCGCCACGATAATCAGATCCGAACGCTGCAGGCCGGCGGTCATCTTGTCGAGATCGCCGTAACCGCTGGAGACGCCAGTCACCCCGTTGTGAGGGGTCTTGAACAACTCCTCAATCTTGTCGACCGTCTGCTCCAGAATGAGCTTCAGGGGCTGCGGGCCCTCGTTGGCGCTGGAGCGCTGCTCGGCGATCTTGAACACCTTGCTCTCGGCCAGATCCAGCAGATCGCCTGAGGTGCGGCCCTGGGGCTCGTAGCCCGCCTCGACGATCTCGTTGGCGACCGCGATCATCTCCCGCACCACGGCCCGCTCACGCACTATCTCGGCGTAGGCATTGATGTTGGCGGCGCTCGGGGTGTTCTTGGCGATCTCCACCAGATAGGCGAAGCCACCGGACTCCTCCAACTGCTCGGAGCGCTCCAGCTCCTCCTGCAGGGTGATGAGATCGATGGGGTTGCCCGCGTTGGTGAGGCGGGTCATGGCCTGGAAGATCAGGCGGTGGGGACGGCTGTAGAAATCCTTGTCGATCACCCGCTCGGCCACCCGATCCCAGGCCTCGTTATCCAGCATCAGGCCGCCCAGTACGGACTGCTCGGCCTCAAAAGAGTGGGGGGGAACTTTCAGCTGTTGTGTCTTGGCGTCTTTTTTCGCCGTCACTTGCTCTGCCATACACATAAAAACCGCAGCGGGAAGGGGACGGGAATTTTACAAAAGAAACCCCGCCATCGCGAGCGCTAATGCGCGCTATTCACTTCGGATCGGGGCAACCCTCCTCCCCTGGGTTGCGGTCACGGCACTTGGATGGGATTGCGGGCGGGCTCACACCACGATGAAGGGCCAGACCAGCGTCTGATCCTGCACCTTGGCTCTGAGCTTGTTGCGCAGCTTGCGCTCCTTGCGACTCGGCCGTCTGTTTCTCATGCGGATTCTCCTCTGCGCTCCCCGGGATGGGGTAATCTGTTCATGAATAATTCATGCCAACCATGTTAATCATAGTCGCAAGCTGCAACACAAAAAGGGACCGGCAGCCTGCCATGCGCCTCGCTGAGCTTGCACAAGCAGAGCATGCCCCCACCTACATGAGAGTGAAAAGAGTCAAAATGAAAAAGATGCTGACCCTGTTTGCCGTGATCCTGGCCATTGGCCTCGGGGCACCCATAGCCGAAGCCAAGAAATTTGGTGGCGGCGGATCCTTTGGCAAGAGCTACAAGACGGCGCCGGCCCAACCGGCTCCAACCGCCGCACCGGTGAACGGTAAGAACCCGACCCTGGCCGCGGCGCCCAAGAAGAGCGGCATGATGGGCGGCCTGCTCGGCGGCCTGCTGGCCGGCGGCCTGTTCGCCTACCTGCTGGGTAGCGGCGCATTCGAAGGTCTGCAGGGCATGGACATGCTGCTGATCGCCCTGCTGGCCCTGGGTGCCGTCTTCCTGCTGCGCACCCTGCGCAAGAACAAGGCGGCGACGGCCCAGCCACAGGCAGCCTATGCGGGTTATCAGCCCCCGGTCGCGCCCCAGCAGTTCGAGCAGAGCCACGGTGCTCCGCAGGCGACCGGCTTCGCCGACAGTGACGTGCCGTTCCGTCTGCCTCCCGGCTTTGACATGAATGGCTTCCTGTCCGGCGCGCGCGATCACTATCGCACCCTGCAAGAGGCCTGGAACAAGAACGATCTGGAGAAGGTACGCGAGTACGTGAGCCCGGAGCTGTTCGAACAGCTCAAGGCCGAGCGTGCCAAGTTGACCGGTGAGCAGCATACCGAAGTCATGTATGTGGACACCCAGCTGGTACGCGCCGACTACGGCAGCGACTGGGCCCAGGTCAGCGTGCGCTTCAGCGGTCGCTACATGGACCGTCAGGAGCAGGTCGAGGAAGACATCAAAGAGGTGTGGCACCTCGAGCGCAACCTGGCCAAGGACAATGCCCCCTGGCACATCGCCGGTATCGAGCAGCTGTAAGCGCTCCCATCCGGCAAGCATGATAAAGGCGACCTCAGGGTCGCCTTTTTATTGGCACTAAATATAGAAGACGTTATTCCGGCGCCACCATGACAGCTCGCCAATATTGCCTCACCGCCGAGCCGGGTGACATCATAAATATGAAAGAGGCAGCCTGGGCTGCCTCTTTCGCTTTATGGGTGCAGGACCCTGTCGTTATTTACAGCCATCGAGCGAGGCGGAATTAACATAGCTCACCTCGCCGGCTGGCTGATAATCGGCCACCAGTATGGTCTTCTTCGCCTCGATATACTCCTTCAATACCCCGGCATCCACCAGACCGGCGTTGATGGTATTGATCTTCGGATAGCCATCGCCACCGGCCGCGCTGAAGCTCGGGATGGCAAAGCTGTAGACCGCGGCCGGATCGAACGCCTTGCCGCCCACGCTGGTGATGGTCACGCTCTTGGCCTGGCAATCCACCGCCATCTTGATGCCACCAAACTGGGCATAGCCACCGGTGTTGACTGTCTTGGTCGCCACCTGGCCCAGATAGGTCACCAGCTCGCTGCCGCTCATGGTCGCCTTGTTGACCGTGTTGCCAAACGGATGCACGGTCAGCACGTCGCGATAGCTGATGTCGCCGGCGGCGATGGAGGCACGCACCCCACCCGAGTTGACGATGGCAAAGTCGGTGCTCAGCTTCTGCGCCGTGGCGGTGGTGATCAGGCGACCCAGGTTGGTCTGCTTGTTGCGCACATTGGCACGCTCACCGTCCAGCAGGCCGTCGGTGGAACCAATTACCACGCCCAACTCCTGCTGACCCTTCTCCTGATAGGTGAGCAGAGTGTTGTACAGCTCGGGATCCTTGGTGATCTCCTCCTGAATGAAGGCACCCCCAGCGTCTTTGAGATTGACCGGGATCAGCTCATAGCTGGTCAGGGTCAGCTTGCCATTCTGGTAGTCGAACTGGGCGCGGCCCACATACTTGCCCCACTCGTGAGCCTGCATGATCCAGGTGCCGTTCTGCTGATCCGGCAGGCAGTCGTCACCCGGCTTGAAGTCGGCATACTTGTTCACCGTCCCCGGCTCCATGCAGACCGGATTCTGGGAGTGGCCGCCGATGATGGCGTCCAGGGTGCCGGCCGGCAGCGCACGGGCCATCTCGACATCGCCAGGGGCGTTGCTGCCGTGCTGACCATCCTCGTAGTGACCCATGTGGGTGATGGCGAAGACCAGGTTCGCCTCTTTGTCGGCACGGATCTGCTTGCCGAGCTTGGCCGCCTCCGTGGTCGGATCGCGGAACTCCAGGGTCTGGACGTTGTTGGGATCCACCAGCTGGGCGGTGTCTTCGGTGGTCAGCCCCAGCACGGCGACCTTGAGGCCATTCTCCAGCTTGAACACCTTGTAGGGGTCGAAGTAGCGCTTGCCGCTGGTCTTGTCGTAGATATTGGCGGAGATCATGGGGAACTTGGCCCACTGACGCTGCTTCTCCAGGATGGTCAGGGGGTTGTCAAACTCGTGGTTGCCCACGGCCATGGCATCGTAGCGAATGCTGTTCATGGCCATGAAGTCCGGCTCCGCATCCTGCAGATCCGACTCGGGCACCCCGGTGTTCACGTCACCACCGGAGAGCACCAGCACCTCGCTGCCGGCCGCCTTGGCCTCGCCACGCAGACGCTCGACCAGCGTCTTCTGGGCCGCCATGCCATATTCACCCTTGTCATTGTGCCAGAAGCGACCATGGGTATCGTTGGTATGCAGGACGGTGAGTTTGCAGACATTCTCGCTGCAGGGGGCGACACTTTCATTGCTGGAGGTATTACAGCCACTCAGCGCGGCGAGCACAGCCAGTGCGACACTTCCTTTGACAAATTTATAATTCATTTCCATATCACCTTGTTATTTTGTTATTGGACGACCCAAGCCATTAGGTCGGGCGGTAATATAACAAACAACATGTGACGCTTTTTCATCGGTGACTCACAAATTCCGCTAAATGTGATCATCTGCGCAACTTGCTTTCTCATTCTGATATTTCGATCGTCTTTCCCGCCCTGCCGAGTGGGTCGCGCACCGGGATGGCAGCCTGAGCGGCGCAGTTATGGCATACTTTCCGCCAATCGATGCCAAGGAGAGCCGTGAATGGCAAAGTACGACAAAATTTCCCCCGAGACCCAGCAAGAGGCGATGAAGATCGCCCGCGCCAACCAGAAGCCGGGCCAGACCAAGGAGCAGACCCAGCTGATCGCCCAGGGGATCCAGAAGGGGGTCGACGAATACAAGAAGCAGATGAAGGCACGGGCCCGCGAGGCCAGCCGCCAGAAGAAGCTGCAGGCCAAGGCGAAACAGCCGCAGCAGGGCGAGCAGGAGGAAGAGACCCATGAGATCGAGCTGATCGAGGTCTCCCGCCAGCATCCCCTGCCCTGGATCCTGTTGCTGCTGAGCTGGCTGGGCTTTGCCGCCGCCTGGTTCTGGCTGCGCTGATCCCGCCCCAGGCAAAGGTTTGCCTGGGATCGGCTTCACAGCCTGGGGCCGACAGGCTGGTCATGTCCCGCGCCGGCTGATTAAATCCCGCCTCCCATCGTCCTGGGGCCGCGCTGTCCCTGCCCCGTGCAGCGCCGAGGCCACGCCTGCCTGCCGCCACCGGCAGGACGATGAGGCACTCGGCCCCACTCATCCACCGTCTGGAGACCCTCTATCATGAACCCGGCCCCGCTCTATCTGTTGGCCCCCCTGGTACTGTTTATCGTGACCCTGGTGCTCTATCGCATCTCGCCGCTGCGGGCCGTCGCGGCCGGCAGCGCCCGCTGGTTCATCCTGCCCGCCTTCACCCTGTTCATCCTGCTCATCGTCATCAATGGCGCCGCCGACCCGGCCCTGCGCAGCCCGGGCTTTCACTGGCTGATGCCGGGGCTTGGCTTCGCACTCTGCCTGTTCCCGGCGCTGCCCAAGGCGCTGGTGCCCCGCCTCGCCATCAAGGAGGGCGCCTTCGCCGCCCTCGGTCTGATGCTGATGAGCCTGGCCATGGTGTATTGACGGCAGAAAGTGGTGATATCTGACGGACCAAGAGGCGCCCTGTGATGGGCGCCTCTTGTACAAACAATGGCCTGCCGGCATCTTGGTGGGCGGATAACCGGCAAGGAGGCCTGATGGACAATGCACCCGATTTCATGGCGCAGTGGGATTATCAAGATCCCGCCGCCACCGCCCTGCGTTTTCAAGCACTGCTGCCTGAGGCGCGCGCTGCCGCCGACCTGCAGTACGAGCTGGAGCTGCTCACCCAGATAGCCCGCACCCATTCGCTACAACGCCAGTTCGACCAGGCCCATCGGCTGCTCGACGAGATAGAACCCCGCCTCACCGATGCCACCCCGCGGGCCCGCCTTCGCGCCTTGCTGGAGCGAGGGCGGACGTTCAACTCCGCTGGCGACAAGGCCCGTGCCAGAGCCCTGTTTGAACAGGCCTGGCAGCAGGGAGTGAAGCACGAGGAGCGCTATCTGGCCATCGATGCGGCCCACATGGTGGCCATCGCCGCCCCGCTGGAAGAACAGAGCCGCTGGCATCAGCTGGCGATGGCATTGGCCGAGCGCAGCCAGGACAAGCGGGTGCGCGGCTGGCTCGCCACCCTCTACAACAATCAGGGTTGGACCCTGTTCGAGCTGGGCCGCATTGACGAGGCCATCGTCTGCCAGCAAAAATGCCTGGCCTGGCACGAGCAGCACAACAACCAGGCCAAGGCCTTCATCGCCCGCTGGAGCCTGGCGCGGCTGAGTCGGGCCCAGGACCAACATGAGCGGGCCATGGCCGAGCTGACGCAACTGCGGGACGACATGGCCGCAGCCGGCGTCCCCGAGGATGGCTATGTGTTTGAAGAGCTGGGGGAGAATGCGCTGGCGCTGAATGATCCTGCGGTGACCGAATACTTTGCCCGCGCCTGGTTTCTGCTGTCACAGGATCGCTGGCTGCAGGCCAACGAGGCAGAGCGGCTGGCCAGGCTCAAGCGCCTCGCCAAGCTCTAGCAATAACACAGCGGGGCGGCCAGTTGGCCGCCCCGCACACAAGCGCATCTGCCCAGGATGACGGATGCCATCCCGCCCCCGCCTCAGGCTATGCTCGCCTCTTCCCAGCCCTGCTTCTTGCGATAGATAGAGGTTGAGCGGCTGATCTTCAATCAGCTCTTCAGAGCTGGTTCGCCTCTTCCCAATTCTGCTTCTTGCGATAAATGGTGGAGGGGCTGATCTCCAGCAGGGCCGCGGCCTTGGGAATGTTGCCATCACAGCTGGCGATGGCCTGCTCTATGGCCTCCTTCTCCACCAGCCAGAGCGGGCGGATGGGGGCATTGAGCGGCGTGGGGACGCTCGCGTCTGCCTGGGTCGCGGCGGCCAGCGGCACCGGGCCGCCCCGGCGGCCGTTGAGGGGCGGCGGCAGTATGTCCGTGCTCACCCACTCCCTGTCGTTGAGCACCACTATGTTGCGCACCACGTTCTGCAGCTCGCGCACGTTGCCGGGCCAGGGGTAATCGAGCAGCACCCGCACCGCATCGCCATCGAAATCCCGGAAGCGCTTGTTCTCCTCCTTGGCATAACGCAGCAGGAGGTCGCGCGCCAGCAGCAGTATGTCCTCGCCGCGCTCGCGCAGCGGCGGCAGGCTGAGGGGGATCACGTGCAGGCGGTAGTAGAGATCCTCCCGAAAACGCCCCGCCTTCACCTCCACCAGAGGATCCCGGTTGGTGGCGCAGACGAAACGCACGTCCACCGTCTCCAGCTTGCCGCTGCCGACCCGCTGCAGGGTGCCGGTCTGGATGAAGCGCAGCAGCTTGCTCTGCAAGTCGAGATCCATCTCGCAGATCTCGTCGAGGAACAGGGTGCCGCCGTCGGCCAGGCTGGCTGCCCCCTTGCGATCCCCCTGGGCGCCGGTGAAGGAGCCCTTCACGTGGCCGAAGATCTCGCTCTCCATCAGATCGTGCGGGATAGCGGCGCAGTTGAGCGCGATGAAGGGTTGCTCCCGGCGCGGGCTGCATTGATGAATGGCCTCGGCACACACCTCCTTGCCGGTCCCGCTCTCGCCGGTGATGAACACGGTCGCCTTGCTCGGCGCCGCGCTCTCTATGATGCGGTACACCGCCTGCATCGGCATGGAGGCACCGATGAAGCCGGCGAAGGAGCTGCGCTCGAAGTTCTCCCTGTACTGGGCCACCAGCGAACTCAGCTGCTGATGGGTCAGGGCATTGCGGGCGGTGGCACAGAGCCGCTTGCTATCGAACGGCTTGGTCAGGAAGTCGAAGGCCCCGTGGCGCATCGCCTCCACCGCCACGTCCACCGAGCCGTGGGCGGTGATCACCACCACCGAGCAGGGCAGTTGCTGCTCGGTGATCTGCTGCAGGATCTCCATGCCGGACATGTCGGGCAGTTCCAGATCCAGCAGCACCACCGGCGGCGGGCTGGCCAGCAGCTGCGCCAGCGCCTGCTGGCCACAGTCGGCCAGCAGCACCTCATAGCCATCCTGGGCCAGGTACTGTTCATAGACGACAGCCAGACTGCGGGTGTCTTCCACCAGCAGGACGCGAGGTTTGCTTTCAGCCACGGGATCCATCCTTGCGATTGATTTTGTTGTCTATTCTGGGGGCTAGACGCCACACACTCAAGCCGCGGCCAGCCTCTTTCTCCCGCCGGTGGCGAGCGACACAAGTAAAAACGGCTCCCTGAGGAGCCGTTTTTGTGCAGTATCCTGCTTATTTCTTGGTGTTGTCGGCTTCGGCAGCCGGCTTCTCGATGGCCAGCAGCTCGACGTCGAATACCAGCACGGCGTTCGCCGGGATTGAGCCTGCACCGTGCTCGCCATAGGCCAGCTTGGACGGCAGGAAGAACTTGAACTTGGAACCGACCGGCATCAGCTGCACGCCTTCGGTCCAGCCCGGGATCACCTGATTCAGCGGGAAGGTCGCCGGCTCGCCACGGTCGACGGAGCTGTCGAACTTGGTGCCATCGGTCAGGGTACCTGTGTAGTGTACCTTGACGATGTCGGTGGCCTTCGGCTTGGCGCCGTCACCCATCTTCTCGACCAGGTATTGCAGGCCGGATTCGGTGCTCTTCACGCCTTCTTTCTTGGCGTTGGCGGCCAGGTACTCTTCACCCTTCTTCTGGTTTTCCACGGCATCCTTGTCAGCCTTGGCCTTGGTCAACTCGTTGATCTTGGCGTCGTACTGCTGCAGAACCTTCTGGATCTCCTCGTCAGTCATCTTGGCGTCTTTGCCCAGACCGTCGGTCACCCCTTTGAGGATGACGGAGTTGTCCAGCTTGATGCCAAGCTCCTGCTGGCGCTCCAGCGTATTGGCGATATAACGACCCATGGAGAGGCCAATTGCATAGCCGGATTGCTCTTCAAAGCTCTTGGCTTCAGCCTTGGGGGCCTCTGCCGGCTTGCTGGCTTCTGCCTTGACCTCTGCGGTGTTCGCAGCGGGCTTCTCATCTTTTTGGCAAGCAGTCAGACCTACGGCAACGGCCGCAGCCAACAGGGACACCTTCAGAAAATTGTTCATCAGTTTCTCCAAAACTCTAAATACCGCTCTCGGTTCCTTCGTGAAATGAGAGGTTTATCGTGATAAGCGCCTTATACTAACGCCGTGATCGCAGGTAACGAAAGCATGAGACAGGAAAAATGATCAAAAGTGCCATTTATCTCATCGCTATTTGTCTGATGCTGACAGGTTGCGAACAGAGCCCCCCTCCTAGCCAGCAGATCCGCGTCGCCAACCAGGGCTTGCTGAGTGCGGATCTGAGCGCTGACGGCAAGCTGGCCATCGTCTCCGGCCTGAGCCAAGGCACCGTCGTCTGGGACCTGGAACAGGGCAAGGAGCGCTGGCGCTGGCGCCAGTCCGATGACCAGAACGACTTCGTCACCCTCACCCGTTTCTCGCCGGATGACAGCCACGCCATCACCGCCTCCCAGCACCGCTTCGCCATCTGGCGTCTGCAAGATGGCCAGTCCCAAGGCTACTATTCGCTTCCTGAATCCAACCTGAGGGATGCGACACTCTCGGCGGACGGTCGCCAGGTGCTGATCGGCCGCGAAGATGGCAAGGCCGAGCTGATCGATACCCAGAGCGGGCGCAGGATCCAGTTTCTCGGCCACACCGAGCAGGTCAACACCGTGGATCTCTCCGCCAATGGCCGCTACGCCCTCACCGGCGGCAACGACTACAGCGCCTACCTGTGGGACACCCGCACCGGGCAGGTAGTGTGGCGCTTCAACCACGGCGGCAGGGTGGTGATGGCCAGGCTCGATCCCGCCGGGCGTTTCGCCTTCACCGCCGACAGCCGCCAGGCCAGCATCTGGGATCTCAAGACTGGTAAAGAAGTGAGCCGGCTGCGCTTTGATCACCGCTTCGAGGTCCATACCAGCGCCCGCTTCGCCAACGACGGCAACTGGCTCATCACCGGCGCCCCCTCCCGCCAGCTCTCCCTGTGGCGGGTCAGCGACGGCAGCCTGCTGCAGAGCTGGCGCGTCTCCCCCCATCCCAAGGTGAAACCGCCGAGCGCTGTGGTCTACGGCGTGGCTTTGCGCGACAATAGTCACCTCGTCAGCGCCAGTTCCAGTGGCCTGGCCGAAATCTGGACAATCAAGTAAGGACCAAAAGGCCCATGAGTCAGCAACTTAACGATCGCCTCGAGACCCTGGAAAGCCGTCTCGCCTATGCCGAATACACGGTGGAGCAACTCAATGAGGAGGTGACCACCCAGGGCCGTGAACTCGATCGGCTCAAGCACCAGATCCAGCTGCTGGTGGACAAGCTGCAGAGCGTGCAACCCAGCCAGATCGCCAGCATGGCCGAAGAGACGCCACCGCCCCATTATTGAGCCGCTGCCGGCCCATAAAAAAACCCGCGATAGACGCGGGTTTTTTTATCGAGCCAGAGGCTGAACTCAGTGCTGGTGACCCTTGCCACCGCAACCGCCACCACCGCAGCAACCGCCGTGGCCCTTCTCCTCACCATGGTCGTGACCGTGATCGTGGCCATGGCCACCACCGCAGCAACCGCCGTGGCCATGGTCATCACCGTGGTCGTGATCGTGGTCATGGCCATGATCGTGACCGCAGCCACCGGCACCGTGAACGTGGCCGTGGGCCAGCTCTTCGGCGGTCGCGGCACGCACGTCCTGGATCTCGACCTTGAAGCCCAGGGTCACACCGGCCAGCGGATGGTTGCCATCCACCTTGATGAACTCTTCGGAGACCTCGATGACGGTCACCGGACGGTGGCCATCGTCGGTCTCGGCAACAAAAGTATCCCCTTCAGACACTTCCATGCCATCGAACAGCTCGCCGGGCACTTCCTGCACCAGAGTCTCGTCATACTCGCCGTAGGCTTGGCCCGGCGTCAGGGTGACGTCGAACGCCTCGCCCACGCTGCGACCTTCCAGCTCGGCTTCGAGGCCGGCGACCAGATAACGGGTACCGTGCAGATACACCAGAGGCTCTTTACCGACAGTGGTGTCGATGACTTCACCGTGTTCGTCGGTGACCGTGTATTCCAGCGTAACCACGCTCAGGGGAGCTACTTTCATGTCAGGGATCCTGCGGATAGAAAAAAACGGGCCCAGAATACCTCAAAAAGGTGGCCAAGCATATGATCTGCCCCGCTCCGGCATGCTGAAAAAGTCAGCAGTCCAAAACGAGCCTCGTCGCACCCCGGGTATATAAGGAAGCCCCTCACTCGGGACTCAACAGCCAGAGCCCAGGTTTGGCCTCGCGGATGGCCTCGGCCACTCCGGCCATCCGGCTCGCCTTTACTCGGGGCGGAACACCCCTATCACCTGCTCGGCCTCGCGGGTGGCCTTGTCTACCTCGGCCTGGGTCTGCACCTGGGTATCCCCACAGTCGACACAGGTCACCTTCTCGACTCCATGCTCCATATACAGCATCATGGTGTCCATCTTGCCGCACGCCGGGCAAACTGCACCGGCAATGAAGCGCTTTTTACGTCTGGTTTCCATTTGTGTTACCTCCAGGCAGCATCATATCAGGGTTTTTACATGCATCACGCCATCGAATATCAGCATTTTTCCACGCCTCATCTGCAGGTCGGTGCCCGCAAACGTTCCCCCCTGGGTCAATTGCTGCGCGTCACCCGGGGAGCGGCGCTGCTGAGACTCGGCTCCCATGAGCTGCTGCTGACGGCGGGCAAGCAGTTCTGGCTCTGCGCCGATGCCCTCGCCGCCTTCACGCCCCTGGCGGGCTGCCGTTACGATCGGTTGACCTGCTCCCTGCGAGTGGCCCAACCCGCCCAGGCGGGCTGGTTGCAGCCTACCCCGCTGATGGATGCCCTGCTGGACAGCCTGGCCAACTGGTCTAGGCCCATCGACTGGCAGGGCGCCCACGGTCATCGCCTGCAGGTCATCCTCGACGAGTTGCAATACTGCCCCATCCAGTCGCAGGCAGATCAACCGCTGCAGGCCGCCTGGCGGGCGCTGGCGAGTGGGCAGGCGGACGGCGATGCGGCCTGGCAGGCCTGCCTCGCCCAGCGCGGCATCGAGGATCCGGCCCTGGCGGCCGATGCCCTGCGCCCCCAGTGGCAGCTGCTGCAGGCGGTGCGTCTGCTCAGAAGCGGCAGCAAGCCCGCTCAGGTGCTGGCCAAGCTCGGCTATGGGGATGAAACGGCGCTGGACGGTGCCTGCCAACGCTGGCTCGGACTGGCGCTCGACACCCTGTCACAGCAGCCCGCCCAGTAAGCCGGATGAGGAAACAAAAAATGGTGAAAGCGATCCAGTTTCATGACCAACGGCCGTTAATAACAGGCAGCTCATTGCTTTCATCATCCTCTATGCTGAATGCCAAGCCGACCGCCACCGTTTAGTTCAACAGGACATCCGCCATGACGAGCAAGGCCAACCAATCCCAGGGCATGTTGCTGTTTCACCTCTCTGCCCGACAATCCTTCGCCATCGGTACCCTCAAGGTGAAGGAGATAGTTCCCTACACCCAGCTCACGGCCATGCCGCACTCGCACCCGACCGTGCTGGGTGCCGCCAGCATGCGCGGCACCACCATACCGGTGATCGACATGGCGATGGCGGTGGGTTACAGGCGCATCGCCAGGGAAGAGATGGCGCAGTGCTTCATCATCATCACCGATTGCCGCCGCACCCTGGTGGGCTTCCTGGTGCGCGGCATCGACAAGATCACCGAGTGCAACTGGCGTGACATAGAGCCGCCGCCCCCCTCCCTCGGCCAGAACGTGTTCGTGACCGGGGTGACCAAGGTGGGCGAGCAGCTGATCCAGCTGCTGGACGTGGAGCTGATCCTGTCTCGGGTCTATCCGGACGATCCCAGCCATCTCTATCCCGTGCTGACCGATGTGCAGCGCGAGCGGCTCAAGCCAATGCGGATCCTGCTGGTGGACGACTCCTCCGTCGCCCGCCGCCAGTTGATGGCGGCCCTCGATTACATCAACATTCCCTACGAGGTGTGCACCAACGGGCGCGATGCCCTCAGCCTGATGCAGGCCAGGGTCGGCCAGGGCAGCCCCATCGACATACTGGTGAGCGACATCGAGATGCCGGGGCTCGACGGTTACGAGCTGGCCTTCGAGGTGCAGAGCGACGCCAAGCTGGCGGAGGCCTACATCATCCTGCACACCTCCCTCTCCAGCGAGATCAGCGTGGAGCGGGCCCATCAGGTCGGGGCCCATGAGGCGCTGACCAAGTTTGAGGCCAACGAACTGATCCAGGCCATGCTGCGCGGCGCCGAGCACCACGACCGCCTGCCCGCCTGACCACCGCGGCGAGCAGAGAGCAGAGGCTCGCCGCCCGCTACTTAGAGCCAGAGCCGTTCCATGCTGACAGAAAGCCACTTCCACGCCCCCTGGTGGGCCCGCAATCCCCATCTGCAGACCATATTGCCGAAGTGGCTGCGACGGGCGCCGGCCCGTTTCGTGGCCGAGCGGTTCGAGCTGGCGGATGGCGATTTCGTCGATCTCGCCTGGAGCGGCCCCATCAGCCAGGATGCCCGGCCGCTGCTGGTGCTGTTTCACGGCCTGGAGGGCAGCATCCACTCCCACTATGCCAAGGGGCTGTTTGCCCACCTGCAGCGGCAGGGGGATGAGGCGGTACTGATGCACTTTCGTGGTTGCAGCGGCGAGCCGAACCGGCTGCTGCGGGCCTATCACTCCGGTGCCATCGAGGATGCGCAGGCGCTGATCGCCGAGCTCGGCCGCCGCTTCCCCGGCAAACCGATGATCGCCATCGGCTACTCCCTGGGGGGCAACATGCTGGTCAATCTGCTGGCGCGCGGCTGTCCGGGCGAGCTGACGGCCGCGGTGGTGATCTCGGCGCCGCTGCAGCTGGCCAGCTGCGCCGATAGGGTCAATCAGGGGTTCTCACGGGTGTATCAGCGCTACTTGCTGCGCACCATGCGCGCCAACCTGCAGAGCAAGATCCGCCACCAGGGCGCCGCCGGTGCCCGCTGGCGGCCGGAGCAGGTGAGCCGTATCGCCACCCTGCGCGACTTCGACGAACAGGTCACCGCCCCCCTGCACGGCTTCGACAGTGCCGATCACTACTACCGGACCTGCTCCGGCCTCAGCCTGCTGGCCAGCATCCCCATCCCGACCCTGGTGCTCCATGCCGCCGACGATCCCTTCATGTCCCAGGCGGTGATCCCGCAACCTGAGCAACTCTCCCCCATGGTGCGCTACGAGCTGAGCCGGCGCGGCGGCCACGTGGGCTTCCTGCACGGCACCCCCTGGCGGCCCCGCTTCTGGCTGGAGGAGCGGATCAGCCTGTGGCTGCGGGAACAGACTCAGGGCGCGAGCCGGTAGCAGTTGCGCCCCTCCCCCTTGGCTTGATAGAGGGCGCCATCCACCCGCTCGAGCAGCATGACCAGGCTCTCTCCCTGGCGCCATTGGGCTATGCCCTGACTCAGGGTGAGATGGGGCGCCACCGCTGACCCCTCGTGGGGCAGGGCGCGAGCCGCCAGGGTATGGCGGATGCGCTCGGCGACCCGCTCGCCGCCCGCCAGATCCGTGTCTTGCAGCAACACCACAAACTCCTCTCCGCCGTAACGGGCCACCAGATCGCCGGACTCCCGCGCGCTCTCTTCCAGACACTCGGCCACCAGGATCAGACACTCATCCCCGGCCTGGTGACCGTAGTGATCGTTGTAACGTTTGAAGAAATCCACGTCGAGCAGGATCAGCGTGAGCGGCGTCTCCAGGGTCGTACCTTGTGCGATGGCGTTCTTGCAGACCCGATCGAAGTGACGGCGGTTGGCGAGCCCGGTCAGGGGGTCCCGATTGGCCATGGCATCCAGCTTGCGCGCCAGCACCAGATTCTCATGCTCCCGCGACACCGCCAGCTCGAACCAGCTGTTGAGCATCCGTCGCCCGGTCTCCAGCACGATCAGCAGCACCCCGACCACAATAAAGTTGAGCATGACGAACTGTTCGGGGCTCCATGAGGCTCGTGCCAACAGAAAAGACAAGGGGGCCGCCGCCAGCGTGTAGAACAGCCGCACATCGCAATAAGAGGCGATGAGGCCAGTCAGCAGCAGCAGGCTGATCATGTTGAAGATAAGGTTGAAGCCCCCCTTCAAGTCGACGATCGAGATGGTATACCCCACCGACGCCCAAGCCATACCCCAGCACAGGCCGCAGACCCACAGAGAGGGTTGCCAGACGGCATGAGGTTGTCGGGAGAGCCATAGCCACCCCATTGGTAGCAGCAGACATACGCAAGCCATGGTGATGAGCTGCCACTCATAGGACCAGGGCAGGGCGTTGACGAGCAACAGGTGAGCATCCCGAAAAATGTAGAAACGGGTCAGCAAGAACAGGATGGCGATCAGATTGATGACCCAGTACCAACGCAGCCCGGCTTTCAGGGCGCGCCGACGTGCCTCGTTCAGGTGCTGATCGAAATGACTGGAGAGGCGGCGCTGTTCAGCAGATAGCATAGACACTCCCGCTTTTGGCCACACAAATCCCTTGCGATTGCGGGTGAGACGCAGACAATATCCACACGCGAGTCACTGAAGATGAAACCATGATTATCCCCTGGCAAGAGCTGGATCCAGATACCCTCAACAACCTGCTCGAGCATTTTGTCTTGCAAGAAGGCACCGAATACGGTGAACAAGATGTCAGCCTGGCCGACAAGGTTGATGAGGTCAGACAACAATTACTACAAGGTAGTGCCGTGCTCGTCTACAGCGAGCTGCACGAGAGTGTCAACGTCGTGCCCAAGGCGACCCTGAGCGGTGCACCACGGGAAGACTACCCGGAATAACGCCTATCCTGTTCTCAACCGGGACATGGATGGAGGCAGGCAGCGGAGGCTTGATGTCAAACCGGGAATGATACCCTGCCGACGCCGGGAGCGGGCCATGCCCGGCGCAGGCTGCGACAACCCCTGACTCCATTGCCGCAGCCAGGAAGCTGGCCCCGGGCGGCCAATGCCTGCGGCCGGGCATCGAAGGCGCACTTGACCGCGCTCCGGCCCTGCCCTTATAACGGAACTCCCAAGGAAGAGAGAACGCTATGTCGGCCAAGCATCCCATCATCGCGGTTACCGGTTCGTCCGGGGCCGGCACCTCCACCTCCACCAATGCCTTCCGATCCATGTTTCATCAGCTGGGTTATCAGGCGGCCGTGGTCGAGGGGGACAGTTTTCATCGCTATACCCGACCCGAGATGGACGTGGCGATCCGCAAGGCGCGCGAGCAGGGGCGCCACATCAGCTATTTCGGCCCCGAGGCCAACGACTTCGGCCTGCTGGAGTCCTTCTTCCAGGAGTACGGCCAGAGCGGCAGCGGCCAGTACCGGCGCTATCTGCACAGCTTCGACGAGGCGGTGCCCTTCAACCAGATGCCGGGCACCTTCACCCCCTGGCAGGATCTGCCGGGGGAGACAGATCTGCTGTTTTATGAGGGCCTGCACGGCGGCGTGGTCACCGGCGAGCACAACGTGGCACGCCACGTGGACTTTCTCATCGGCGTGGTGCCCATCGTCAACCTGGAGTGGATCCAGAAACTCATCCGCGACACCTCGGAGCGCGGCCACTCCCGCGAGGCGGTCACCGACTCCATCGTCCGCTCCATGGATGACTACATCAACTTCATCACGCCGCAGTTCTCCCGCACCCACATCAACTTCCAGCGGGTACCGACCGTCGATACCTCCAACCCCTTCAGCGCCAAGGTGATACCCAGCCTGGACGAGAGTATGCTGGTGATCCGGTTTCGGGGCATCAAGCAGGTGGACTTCCCCTACCTGCTGTCGATGATCGATGGCGCCTTCATGTCCAGGATGAACACCATAGTGGTGCCGGGGGGCAAGATGGGCTTCGCGATGGAGCTGATCCTGCGCCCCCTGATCCAGCAGCTGTTAGAAACCGGCAAGATCACCTGAGCCAAGGAGCTTACGATGCGCGGTGCACTTCTTTCATTCATGTTGGCCAGCCTGCTGGCGGGTTGCAGCACGGGCCCCGCCGCCCCCGCCGTCGAGACGGGCACCATGGTGGTGCGCCCGGCGGACAACTGGCGCTACGGGGCGACGCCGCGCTATGCGCTGGCCGAGCAGTTCCAGTATGCGAGCAACAGTGCGGCGGGCTGGCTGGAGCCGGTGCAGCAGGCCGTCAGCCGGGATCTCAACGGCAAGGGCTGGCAGAGCGTGCCGCTCGATGAGGCCGACGTCTGGGTCGCCATCGGGGTGGCGGGCAGCAAGGACATGAGCGATGGCGAGATCTTCTCCCGCCTCGGCATGACACCTGGCCTGCAGGCCGGCGCCGATGCACGCAAGGGCACCCTGGCCATCATGCTGCTCGATCGGCAGACCCAGCAGACGCTGTGGAGCAGCGCCATCCAGCTCGCCAGCGACACCCCCATCGACGACACGACCCGCCAGCAATTGAGCCAGCAGCTGGCCGAGCAATTATTGGGCGCCCTGCCCCGCTGATGCCGTTCGCCCCATAGCACAACGGCCTGCATGTTGCAGGCCGTTGTTGGCACACACTGGCTGATACCGATGACGGTTACTTGAGATCGCAGCTAAGCAGCGTCACGCCTTTTTGCACCAGGGTGGCATGCTTGTCCTGATGGGAGAAGGTGGTCACCCCATCGGAATAGCTGGCGGTATCTTTGGCCGACTCGATGCGGCCCAGCTTGTGATACACCCCGGCGTAAGGGAACTGCACCATGTCGGCCTGGGCATCATAGGTGATGGCCAACATCTCTTCCCCACACTGATACTGACTGTATTGATACTGGGTCGGCTGCGGCATGCTGCAGGCGGCCAGTCCGAACAGGGGAAGCAACATTATCATCTTTTTCATCGCACTTTCCTTATGTCATGGCGTTATCGACGGGACAAACTACAACTATCAAGCTTCAAGAATTTGATAACTATGAGTAATTTCGACCGCTTTTTCCAACATCAGGGAAACTGAGCAGTACTTTTCCATCGACAGGTCGACCGCGCGGGCCACCTGCTTCTCGGCCAGCCCCTTGCCGGTCACGACGAAGTTGAGATGGATCTTCTCGAATACCCTGGGCACCGACTCGGCTCGCTCCCCGGCAAGCTCCACGTGGCAGGCGGTCACGGACTGACGAGCCTTCTCCAGAATGGAGACCACATCGATGGAGCTGCAACCACCGACCGCCAGCAGGATCATCTCCATCGGGCTGGCACCTTCGCCCGGGTTGGCGCCGTCCAGAGTCACCTGATGACCGGACTCGCTCTCGCCCACAAACTTCATGCCTTCCACCCAGCTGACCTTGGCTTTCATCTCACATTTCCTCTCAATGACAACGGTTCTAACGCTCATAGCATACCTCAGCCAGGGTCCGAGTGGCACAGTCGATTCTCTTGCACAGGGTCAGATCTCTCGTCAGATCGCAGCTTGCGCCGAAAGCTCGACAGACCCTGTCGTAAATAGATCGAAATCAACATCCAGCCCCCTCATCTTGCCTAGAATGACCGGGATGGCGCAGCAGAACGAAGCAAGGGCGACGGGCAAAAGTCCCCAAAGCCTTGTCAGCACAGACAAAGGCTCTTATCCTACTGCGACCCAAACAAGGAATGGCAAGACTGGCAACTTGCCTGGACGCACGAGTCCATAAAAAAGACACTACAGAGGAAGTCTCATGATCATTGGCAAACCGCAAAGCGATCCCACCCTGGAGTGGTTCTTGTCGCATTGCCACATTCATAAGTATCCCGCCAAGAGCACCCTGATCCACGCCGGTGAGAAAGCGGAAACCCTCTACTACATCGTCAAGGGAACAGTCGCCGTCCTGATCAAGGATGACGAAGGCAAGGAGATGATCCTGTCCTACCTGAATCAGGGGGATTTCCTGGGCGAGATGGGGATGTTCGAAGAGAACGAGAATCCGGAACGTTCCGCCTGGGTACGTGCCAAGGGAGCCTGTGAAGTCGCCGAGATCTCCTACAAGAAATTCCGCCAGCTGATCCAGGTCAACCCGGATATCCTGCTGCGCCTCTCCGGCCAGATGGCCAAGCGCCTGCAACACACCAGCCAAAAAGTCGGCAACCTCGCCTTCCTGGACGTGACCGGCCGGATCGCCCAGACCCTGCTCAACCTGGCCAAGCAGCCGGATGCCATGACCCACCCGGATGGCATGCAGATCAAGATCACCCGCCAGGAGATCGGCCAGATCGTCGGTTGCTCTCGCGAAACCGTCGGCCGCATCCTCAAGATGCTGGAGGAGCAGGAGCTCATCTCCGCCCACGGCAAGACCATAGTGGTGTTTGGTACCCGCTGATCGGATCCAAGGCTCCGTCCAGAGCCGTCAGATAAAAGGCTGCCACGGCAGCCTTTTTCGATCATCTTCCCCTATAATCCCGAACGCCCTCCCGTTTCATGGCCTTCGCCAAGAGAGTACCTACGCCTATGCATCTTCAATGCCCCCTGTGCCGCAGCCCCCTGCATCTTCACGAAGCCTCCCGTGGGGTCTATTGCGACAACAAACACCATTTTGACCCGGCGCCCGAGGGTTATCTCGACCTCATCCCCGGCAAGAAGGATCCCAAGGACAGCGATAGCCGCATGCTGATGCGGGCCAAGCGCCACTTCCTGGAACAGGGCCACCAGCTGCCGTTGATCGAGGCGATGAGTGCCCTGCTGGCACCGCTCGGCACTCATGAGCTGATCCACCTCGGCTGCGGCGAGGGCTATTACTGCCGCGCCCTGGCCGAGCGCCTGCCCGGCTGGCGCTTCGGCGGGATCGATCTCGCCAAGAACGCCATCTTCGCCGCCAACAAGGCGCAGCCGGACGGCCACTTCGTCATCGCCGATCCGGCCCGCGCCCCGCTGCAAGCCGGCACGGCCCAGGTGCTGCTGGTCAACGATCTCAAGGTCAAGACCGAGCAGCTGGTCAGCTGGCTGGCACCGGGCGGCTACCTGCTCTACCTGCAGCCGGGCCCCCGCCACCAGTGGCAGCTGAGGGTCAGCCTCAACCCGGTGAGCATGGAGCACCCCCTCAGCTGGCCGACCTTGGCGGGCCTCAACCCGGTTGAGCAGCAGCGCTGCCAGTTCTCCATGACCATGGATCAGGGCCTGCGCGGCCACATCCTGGAAACCAGCCGCCTCGGCTGGCGGGCCGGCGGTGAGCAGCGCCACGCCTTCACCCACCAGGGACCGGATGAGCTGGAGCAGGATGTGTTGCTGGGCCTGTGGCAGAAGCCGCTCTAAGCGCATCCCCTCCCCCATGAAAAAAGGCCCTGACGGGCCTTTTTTATTTCACGGGCATGCACATCGACAGCGCCGCTGACACAGGCAGCTCCCCACGGGAACGAGGGAGATGCGCCTCATTCGAGAGGACGCCCGTTGACGGTGAAGGAGAGCGCCTCGCCCGTCGCCGGGATCGACGCCTGATCCAGCACCTGGCTGGCGCATAGCACGGCGACGCTGCTCGGCTCGCTGGCCGTGGGCAGGTTTATGTGGAACTTGTTCATCACGCCGCCATTGAGGCGATGATTGGCCAGCCGGAAGCGCAGCAGGCCATCACGGGTCTCCACCTGCAGCTGGCAGTCGCGCTCCGCCACCCGCCCCGTGTCATCGCCGTAACTGAAGCCATAGGCGCCGTGCAGCGCCGGGTAGATATAGCTGGGCAAGAGCCCGCGCGGATCGTAATAGCCCACCAGGGTGGTCACCGGCACCCCGAACGCCTGCGGCTTGCGCGGCACCCGCAGATCCACCAGCGGCCCCTCGTTCCAGCGGCTGCCGTCCGAGGTGTAGCTCTTCTTGAAGCCACGGGAGACGGTGATCTGCTGACCGTTGATGAAGAGGGTGCTGTTGTAGGCGGCGCCGTGCTCGACGGTCAGGGTGCGCCCCGCATTCCCAGTCGCCGCGGGCGGCATCTGGATGTTGCGCGTCCAGTTGCCATCCCCCATGGCGACCCTGACCAGATCGTACTCCGCCAGCAGGGCCGTCAGCTTCGCCTCGCTCAAGTCGCTGACCGGCGCGGTGATCTGCTCCAGCAGATCGACCCTGTGCTGGTAGGGCTCCATCCTGGCCGTGGCGGCATTCCACTTGCTGAACCCGGTCGGCGAGCCGGCATCGAACACCGCCTTGCTCTCGAGGAAGCGCTGGATGATGGCGGCCGAGTTCGGGCTGTAGAGGGTGAAGCGGTTGAAGCTGGAGAATGGCGACCCGCCCGCCATGGCGTCGAAGCCGAACGGGTGCTCGTCGAAGGGGGCCTGGCACTGGCCGTCGAGGCAGGTGCTCTGGCCGGTGCGGGTGGCCCCGAAGTTGGGGATGAAGCGGTTGCGATCCCCATCCCAACCCCAGCTCGAGTTGACCGCCTCCGCGCTGCGGTGCACCGAGCCCAGGAAGCCGCCGACATAGTGGCCGAGGCCATAGTTGTGACCCACCTCGTGGCTGAATTCGTTGCCGAGCGAGCTGTCCAGGGTGACTATGCCGCCCCCGCCCGAGCCACCGTGCACCTGCACCCCATTGGCGTACTTGCCGCGGCTGTTGTGGGCCGCGAGCTGCGCCACTACATAGGGATGGCTGCTCTCCCCCTCCCCGGCGGTGCTGTTGATGCCGTAGTTGGCGTTGTCGATGCCCAGAGAGATGAGCTCCTTGCCGATGCGCTGGCGCATGGTGCCCTCGTGCCAGCCGCCCTGACTGGGATCGAAATCGGTGAGCAGGGTGCCATCCGGCAGCATGACTTCAGGCAGCGACAAGGGGGCATACTGGCTAACGATCAGCCGGCTGGTGGGCACCGTCTGGAAGTACTCGCGATGGGCCTCGGGATCCTTGGCGAAGGCAAACTGGTCGCGGGGTGTGGTCAGCATGCCGAGGTCAATGGTGTGAATGAGCAGCTCACTCGGGGCCCCGACCTGCAGATCCGTCAGCTCGCCGCTGAGGGCCCCCTGGCTGAGTTGCAAGGCCAGGCCTGGCCGGATCCAGTCGGCGGGCAGCACGGCGCTCCAGGCGTCGCTCGCATAGCGGATGCCGTTGTTCTCAAGCTCCCCGTCCCGGATCCACTGGCCCCCGGCGAATTTGAACTGCAGGGTCTGGCCACGGGAGAGCGTCACCTGGCGGCCGCTGTAGTGGACGGTCGAGTTATAACCGGCATTGGAGCGGGTACGCACCATCTTGCCCTCCAGCGCCGCCCCGCCCGGCAGCCGCATGTCTCTGACCCACTGGCCGTCGGCGGTCTGGATCTCCACCAGGGCATGTTGCCCCAACCGCTCGAGCAGCAAGGCCCCGGCCGGATCGCTCAGCCGGGCCAGCTCGGCGCTGCTGCGAATGACATTGGTGGTGCCGGCCCCCGGGGTGAAGTCGACCCCCTCCTCCGGCGAGCCGTCGAGGTAATAGGCCGTCTTCGGCAGTTGCTCAGGCGGGTTGAGGGCCAGGGTGCCGAGCGTTTGCCCCGCGCCATCTCGCGCCGTCACCGTCATCGGCACGCCGCTCTCGGCTTGCAGGGGTCTGACCAGCAGCAGGCTCTTGCGCAGGGCCGTCAGCCTTGGCTGGTTGTCCCCCTCAACGGCATGGGACGGCAGGATCTGGCTCTGGGCAAACTGCACCTGCGCCGCCAGCGTGCCTTGCAGATCGTTGAGCGCGGGCTGGGTATTGAATAGCTGAACCGTGGGTGCCTGAACGGTAGGAGCCTGAACCGCGGCCAGCAGGGGGCCGCTCGCCAGCGTCGTCATGATCAGGCTGGCTATGTGAGTTATTTTCATTGTCGTGGTGCTCATTGTTATGGGGCATGTCCACATGCCCTGTTGTAGGAATCTTGCAAGCGAAGGGGTCACCCGCCACATCCGTGCCCCGTGCGGGAGCGGCCTGAGGGCGCTCTTGCCGGGATGCCACGGTGGGGAAAGGGGTGTGCGACGCACACCCCCTTGGGATCAGGGGCAGCTGGCCGCCCCCAGATCTTGCCAGACAGCGTGCCGGCCGGGCTCGTTGCCCTTGGTCCAGTACCTGGCTTTCCATTTGCGGCCGTTGTGGGTGCTGAGCTCTCCCCCACCGTAGGCCACGCCGGCATCCCAGCCGAGCAGGACCTGGCTGAGCAGCGCCCACTGATCCGCGGCGCGGCGCGGCTCGTTGCCCTGGGTCCAGTACTTGGCCTGCCACACCAGCTGGTTGTGGCTCACCCTGTCGCCACCGTTGTAGACCTTGCCGCTCTGCCAGGCGGGCCAGTTGGCCGCGTCCGGATCGGTGCCGTTGCACTCGCCGCCCCCGCCGAGCGGCGTCACGGTGAGACGGGTCTGGCCCTGGCTGTCCAGGGCGCCATCTGTCACCGTGACGGTCAGCTCATACTCGGTCACCACACTCACGCTCGGGGCCGTCACCACCAGGGTGGCGCCGTTCTGGCCGCTGGCACTGAGGCCGGCCGGCACAGTCCACTGGTAGCTGAGCGCATCACCGTTGGGATCTGTGGCGCTGGCGGTAAGGCTCAGCTGCTGGCCCGCTTGCACCGAGACGGGCGCCAGCGCGGCCAGCACGGGCGGCAGGTTAGGCGGTGGCGCCTGGTGGCTCACCTCCATGCGATCCACGGCCGCCAGCCCCTGCTCGTCGGTGACGCGCAGCTCGAACGCCAGCTGGGTATCCTGAGCGACTGTGCCCAGGCTCAGCCTGGCTTGCGCCTGCTCGGCATCCCTCAGCGACGCCTGCGGACCGGCGACCTGCTGCCAGTGGTAGCGCAGGGCACCGTTCTCCGGATCCCTGGAGGCGGCGCCGTCGAGCACCAGCTCGGCCGGGCCCCTGGTGCTCAGATCGCCGCCGGCGTTGGCCAGGGGCGGCAGATTGACCGCAGGTGGCGGCAGCTCGGGTTCGTCATTGCGCTCGCTCACCCCGGCATCGCCGGCCGCTATCCTCGCCTCTATGGTCTGGTGCATGGTGCGCCACTGGTAGCCAAAGAAGACCCCCTCGAAGCGGCCTCCGGTCATGAGGTTGCTCTCCCGATAAGGCTCGTCTCCCGTGTGCCACAACCCCAGGTTGTGGCCCAGCTCGTGGCTCAGGGTGATCGACTGACCATAGACGGCATGGTTGCCAGGGCAGGCGCTCCGGTAGCCCGCGCGCGGCGCACCGCTGTCGGCCCCCATGCCGATGGAGGAGGCCCCTCCCATGCTGCTGCACGCCCTGGCGTCATCCTTGTAGCCGCGCAGCACATAGAGGTTGGAGAAGACCCGATCCGCGTTCGGGATCCAGCCCTCGTTAAATGGGGCCTCCGACTCGGAGCGGTCGGCCTCGTTGGACTGGCCATTGCCATTCTTGTCCCACTCGTGCACCAGCACGCCGTTGTCCACCCAGCTGAGGCTGATGTTGTAGGGGGCATAGCGGCGGCTCATGTCCGCCATGATGGTGGCGCCGTCGTCCCACAGGTGGCTCTGACGCTCACCGGGGAAGGCGATATAGCTGTAGGAGACGCTGACCTCCTTGGGGGCTGTGATGAACAGCCGCACCTGCTCCACCAGCCGATCGTCTGCCAGGATCTCGAGCCAGGTCTCCCCCGCCGCCAGCCCCTGCAGTTGCAGCCGATCCTGGGTCTCGCCCTGCACCAGCTGCAGGCTCGCCAGCGCGGGGTTGGCGATGCGATAACTCAGGGTCACCGGCTGCGGGCCCGCCACCTTGCCGATCAACAGCGCCTCCGGTTCGCCCCGGCTGCTGAGCAGCTTCTGCTTCATGTCAGAGCCCAAGCCCGGGTCGAAGGCCAGCTTGTTGGCCGGATCGGGCAGCACCTGGGCATAGGGGTTCGCCTCCCGCGTCTGCTGCCCCTCGGCCGTCAACCAGAGCTCGTTCTCCTCGTTGGCACGAAAGCCCTGTTCGCTCGGGCCGGAGACATAGGTCAGGCGGAACTCATAGTCCCGATCGGCCCGCAGCTTGATGGGGGCGGTCGGGGTCAACACCTTGCCTGAACCGAGCAGGACGCCGCCCTCGTAGGCGAGTTCACCGCTCTCCTTGTCGGTGAGACGCAGGCTGAACTGACGGTTGTTGCCGCCCCAGAGCCCCTCCTGCACCCTGAACAGGGTGACCTCCAGCGCATCCCCACTCAGGGGATGCCCGGACGAGGCCACCTTGATGTCCCGGCTCAGGCTCTGGCCGGGACCAAACTTCAAGATGCCCGCGGCCATGGGGGCCTCCTGCCAGAGGGTACCCAACTGCTGGGTTTCGCTCGGGATGACCACGGCGGGATCATAGACGGTGACGGGCAATGAAAACGTGGTGGTGCCTGCCCCCACACCCACATAACCATTCCCATCGGGCAAGCCGTTATCGCGCACCTCGTACTTGGCCAGATAGCTGCCGACCTGCTGGGTGTTCACTGTGCCGAGCTGCTTGATACGGGCGCTGAGATCGCCATCGTTCTCGTCCCAGGCGGTCATGTGGGGGGCGAAGGTCGCCCCGAGCGGCAGTTGCAGGGCGAAGTTATTGACCCAGGCCTGCTGGTTGTAGATCCGTGGTGGCGCCTGATCCATGCGCCACTCCCCGGTGATGGAATTCTGCTGTGCCATAGCGCCGGTTCCCACGGCCAGCATGGCGAGCGCCAGGCTGTGCATTTTTCTTGTTTTTATCATTGCATACATCCTTCAATTTCGACCGCAGCGCACCCTGGTGCCTGCGGCGCAACGCAGCCGATCCGCCGATGGCGAACCGCATCCTCGTTGCGATGGGAAAAAGGGGCGCGCGGCGCGCGCCCCTTTGTGGATCAAGGGCAGCTGGCTGCGCCCTGATCCAGCCAGACATCGTGCTTGCCGGGCTCATTGCCTTTGGTCCAGTACTGGGCCTTCCACTTGTGACCGTTGTGAGTGGTCAGGTCACCGGCGTTGTAGGCCACGCCGGCATCCCAGCCGAGCTGTACCTGGCTGATCAGCTTCCACTGATCCGCGGTGCGGCTAGGTTCATTGCCCTGGGTCCAGTACTTGGCCTGCCACACCAGCTGGTTGTGGCTCACCTTCTCCCCCCCGTTGTAGGTGGTCGCGGCCTTCCAGGCGGGCCAGTTTACCGCGTCCGGGTCGGTGGCATTGCACTCGCCGCCCCCGCTGACCGGGGTCACGGTGAGGCGGGTCTGACCCTGGCTGTCCAGGGCGCCGTCGGTCACAGTGACGATCAGCTCGTAATCCGTGTTGGCCGTCACGCTCGGGGCCGTCACCACCAGGGTCTTGCTGTTCTGGCCGCTGGCGCTGAGACCGGCCGGCACAGTCCACTGATAGCTCAGGCTGTCACCGTTGGGATCGGTGGCGCTGGCACTGATGCTCAGCTGCTTGCCCGCCTGCACCGAGACCTTGTCCTGCACCGTCACCACGGGGGGCAGGTTCGGCTGCGGCGCCTTGTTGGTCAGCACCACCTGATCGCTGGCCTTGAGGCCCTGATCGTCGGTGACGGTCAGCTCGAACACCTGGTTGATGTCGGCGCTGACCCCATCGAGCACCACCCGGGCCTTGGCCTGAGTGGCGTCGAGCAGGCTGGCCTGCGGGCCCGAGACCTGCTTCCAGCTGTAGCCAAGCAGCCCGTTCTCAGGATCATGGGAGGCGCTGCCATTGAGCGTCACCTCGGCCGGACCCGTGGCGCTCAGATCGCTGCCGGCATTGGCCACCGGCGGCTTGTTTACCGGTGGCAGGGTGCCGCCGTCCCCGTTGCCGAGCCCCTCGTGCATGGCGTTGAGGATGTCGCCGTTGTCGGCATCGATCTCCCAGGCAAACAGGCCGCCGAGCTGGTTGGCCAGCACATACTGCCCCTTGGCCTTGACCGAGCGGTCGTTGTCGAAGCTGATGAGCTCGCCGGTGCTGGCCTTGAAGACGTAAGGCGCCTCGGCCGTCTCGTCATAGCCCTGCTCCCAGCCGGCACCCATGCGGTTGTTGACGATGTCGCGGTAATCCACCACGCCATTCTCCCAGGTGCCCTTGATGGGGCCGGTGGCACTGCCGGTGAAGGGGTTGCCGGCCTGGTAGCCGTTCACCCCGCTCCAGCCACGGCCATACATGGCCGCCCCGACCACTATCTTGCCCGGGGTGACCCCCTGGCCGAGCAGCGCCCTGACGCCCTTGTCGGTGGTGTACTTGGTGTTGGCATCCCAGCTGGATGCGAACAGGTTGGTCTGGTGGGCCAGATTCTGCAGGTCGAAGGCGCCGCTGAAGTCGTAACTCATCAGGAAGATGTGGTCCATGTACTGCTGGGCCGCCTGATAATCGACCTTGGCAATCTTGTCGCCACCGGCGCTGATGGCCGAGGTCAACTCGTACTGACGGCCGGTGCTGGCCTCCAGCTCATCGAGCATGGCGCGCAGCTCCTTCATCAGCGCCACATAGGTAGCGCCATCGTTCGGGCCACCCAGGCTGGGGTTGGCCCCCTGGCCGCCCGGGAACTCCCAGTCGATATCCACCCCGTCGAAGAACTTCCAGGTTTGCAGGTACTCCTTCATGGATGCCACGAAGAGGTCGCGCTTGCTCTTGTCACCGAAGAAGAAGAAGGGATCGGACAGGGTCCAGCCCCCCACCGAGGGGAGGATCTTGAGATCGGGGTTGGCCTTCTTGAGCGCCATCAGGTTGCCGAAGTTGCCCTTGTAGGGCTCGTCAAAGGCGGAGAGGTTACCCTGCGGCATCTGGATGGCGGCCCAGGGATCGTGGATCGAGACCTTGAAGTCCTCCCGCCCGGCACAGGAGCGCTGCAGCGCCTCGAAGCTGCCGGAGATCTCCTTGAGGCTGTCGTTGATGCCATTGCCGCCGCAGATGGGGGTGAAGCCGTAGAGGATGTGGGTCAGGTTCTGGGCCGGGATCTTGTCCACGGTGAACTTGCGGCCATAGACGCCCCACTCCACGTAGTAGGCACCGACCACCTTGCCGGACTTGTTGGCGTAAGGCTTGTTGTTCTCCTGCAGCGGCGCCTTGAGCGGCACCAGGTGGCTGCCGTCGGTGTCGGCCACCAGGATCTCTTTCTTGTCGGAGAGGGTACAGCCCTCGGCGTTGCAGAGCGCGACCTGCATCTGATAGCGCCCCCCCTTGGTCACCTTGAAGTTCGCGGTGCCGGCGGCAGAGGCCGCGCCGGACCAGACCTCGTTGCCATCGAGCAGCACCTTGGCGGTCTGGCCCAGCTCGCCGGACCAGAGGTTCCAGGTCACGCTGACCGGGGCGCCATCGGCGTGGACCTTGACCAGCTTGTTGTAGGAGGTGGCGGCTTGATCCACCTCGACGATGGCGAACTTGGTTTCGCCCCAGCCGATGGTGGGTTTGCCGGGGAGCGCGGCAAAGGCGGAGGTGGTGCAGAGCCCCCCGACCAGGAGCGCCAGCAGGGAAGGTTTTGGACTTAACATAGGTGAACATCCTTTTTCGTTTTTGGAATAAACAACGAAAAAAGGCAACGCAACCGGCCAGGTAACGCAGACGACATCGCACCATGGCTTGGCCCATGGACGAAACAACCTGTGGTGGCCCCGCTATCCTAGGTACTCTGACCCTTAGACCGGAGGCTTTGCGTCCCGGACTTTCATCCGGTTTGCCTTTTTTGCACAACTTGATTTGCGATGAAAATAATCGCCGAATGACTATAGATGAGCGCGTGACCCGCGCCACCTAGTAAAAATGACAGTGAATGGGACTCACTATTGCTAGTTGGCCGCGATTATGCAGAGAACCGCCCGCAACACCCCCAATAAGTAGATGAAGTGATTACTCCCGACTCGGCCTGTCGGCGATTAATTCTGTGAGTTGGCTCACTGTCCTGGCCCCGACAATCTGATCAGCGTACAGGTAACAGCAAGCTGTTCATCAGCGCCCGCAGCTTGAGCGGCTTGACCGGTTTGCTGACATAACCGTAACCGTGCTCGCGGATCTGCGCCTGCAACTCGCTCTTGCGATCCGCGCTGATGATGATGCCGCCGATGCCGTTGCCATGGGCCAGCCGGATCATGTGCAGCGCCTGCAGCCCGGTCTTGCCGTCATCCAGGTGATAATCGGAGAGCACCAGCTGGGGCTGGAAGCCATCGGTGATGAGCGCCTCCGCCTGCACCAGGCTCTGGGCGCAGCGCACCTCGCAGCCCCAGCGCCCCAGCAGGGAGTGCATGGCGGTGAGAATATCGTCCTCGTTGTCGATGCAGAGGATCCTGACCCCCTCCAGCTGACTGTCGCGCGGGGCGGGCGCCGCCACCAGCACGGGCGTCACAGGCCGGGTCGCGAGGTTGAGGGTGATGGCAAACACCGAGCCCGCCTCCGGCCAGCTGCGCAGGGAGAGCGGGTGGCCCAGGACCAGCGAGATGCCGCGGGCGATGGCGAGCCCCAGCCCCAGTCCCTGCTCCCTGGCGGTGCGCGAGTGATCGAGGCGGGAGAACTCGTCGAAGATGGCCTCCTGCTTGTCGACGGGAATGCCGGGGCCGTTGTCCCACACCTCGATGCGCACCTTGTCCCCCAGCCGGCGACAGCCGAGCAGCACCCGGCCGGCCGGGTTGTAGCGAAACGCATTGGTGAGGAAGTTCTGCAGCACCCGCCGCAGCAGGCGCACGTCGCTGTACACGGCCAGCCTGCTCTCCACCACCGAGAACTGGATGTCGCTCGCCTGGGCCAGCACCCCGAACTCCGCCTTGAGGTTGTCGAACACGTCGCTCAGGGCGAAATCGAGCTTCCTGGCCTTGAACTTGCCCGCCTCGAGCCGCGAGATGTCGAGCAGATCGGTGATGAGATCCTCGGTCGCCCCCAGCGCATCGTCGATGTGGCGGGCTATGCGGGCCTGCTCCCCCGCCTGGGGCAGCATCTCCAGCAGGGAGGAGGTGAACAGCTTGGCGGCGTTGAGGGGCTGGGTCAGATCGTGGCTCACCGCCGCCAGGAAGCGGCTCTTGGAGTGATTGGCCCGCTCCACCTGCTGGTTCACCGAGAGCAGCTGACGGTTCAGCTCGGACAGCTCGTGGGTGCGCTCGGCCACCCGCGCCTCCAGGTGCTCGTTGGCTTCGCGCAGCACCCGCTCCGCCGCCCGAAACGGGGTGATGTCGGTAAAGGTCATCACGAAACCGCCGGCTGGCATGGGGTTGCCCTGCATCTCGATCACCCGCCCATCCGGCCGCTCCCGCGCCGAGACATGGGGGCTGCCACGCTGCATGAAGGCGACCCGCCGCGCCACATGGGCCTCGATCTCGCCCGCACCGCACAGCCCCTGCTCGGCGTTGTAGCGGATGATCTCCTCGATGGATCGCCCCACCTGGATGAGACCGGTCGGGTAGTGGAACAGCTCTATGTAGCGCCGGTTCCAGGCCACCAGCTTGAGCTCCCTGTCCACCACCGAGATGCCCTGCCCCATGTGCTCTATGGCCCCCTGCAGCAGCCCCCGGTTGAAGCGGAACACGTCTGAGGCCTCGTCCACTATGGTGGCGATCTCCTCGAGCTGCATGTTGCGCCCCTGCAGGGCCGAGGCCAGCACCAGCCGGGCTGACGAGGTGCCGAACACCCCCGCCAGCAGCCGCTCGGTGTGGGCGATCAGCTCCGCCGACGCCTGCATCTGGGGCGCCAGGGTGCCGCCGCGCTCGCCGGCGAAGCGACCGAAGGCTCGCTTGACCCGGCTCGAGCCGACGAAGCGGGCCGCCAGCATCTCCAGCTCCTTGACCGAGACCCGCGCCTGATAGAGCGCCGTGGTATCCCGGCTCGGCTTGCCGACGAAGTTCGCCGCCTGCAGCCGCTCGCTCACCGCCGCCCGCGACAGCAGGGAGCCCGCCACGTAGCCGAGCAGGTTGAGCAGCAGGCTCAGGAAGATGCACCAGGCACCCAGGCTCAGATCCCTGAACGCGGGCCAGTCAGGGGGCGCCAGCAGCGCCTCCAGCGGTGAGCCCGCCAGCAGGCCGCTCTCCGCCAGCAGGGTGATGAACCAGAGGCTGACCCCGAGCGCCAGGCCAAGGTAGACCCCCTTGCGGTTGCCGTGGCGCCAGTAGAGGCCGAGCAACAGCGCCGGGGCGAACTGGGCCACGGCGCCAAACGACAGGTAGCCGATGCGCGACAGGCTGGTGAGATCCCCGAGCCAGAGGTAGAGCGCCCAGGCCGCCAGCAGGATCAGTAGGATGGCGCCACGGCGTACCTGCAGCAGCAGGCGCACCAGCCGCTCGTCCCGCCCCTGCTGCCAGAAGCGGCGCAGCAGCACCGGCAGCACCAGATCGTTGCTGACCATGATGGCCAGGGCGATTGTGCAGACGATCACCATGCCGGTGGCCGCCGAGGTGCCGCCGAGGAACGCCAACATCGCCATGCCGTCGTAGCCGAGCGACATCGGCAGGCTGATGACATAGGTATCCGAGGCCATGCCGGCCCCGACCCACTGCTTGCCCGCCAGCGCCAGCGGCCAGATGAAGAGCCCCATCAGGAACAGGTAGAGCGGGAACAGCCAGCGCGCCCAGTGCAGATCCTGACCCTGGTTGTTCTCCACCACAGTCACGTGGAACTGGCGTGGCAGACAGATGACGGCGCACATGGCGACCAGGGTATAGATGGCGAGCTCCAGCAGGCTGCCCGGCGTGACCGCCACCACGGCATCGAGAAAGTCGTCGGTCACCTGGCTGCGGACCGGGCTCGGCTTAGCGATGATGAGCCAGAGCGCGAAGCCCCCCACCCCCATGAAGGCGAGCAGCTTGACCACGGACTCGAAGGCGATGGCCACCACCATGCCGCGGTGATGCTCGGTGGCATCCAGGTTGCGGGTGCCGAACAAGATGCTGAACAGCGCCAGCAGCAGGGCGACGCCGAGGGCCAGCCCGGCGCTGCTGCTGGCGGTCGACCCCAGGGTACCGACGGGCACAGAGTTGGCCATCAGCAGATCCAGCCCGGTGACGATCGCCTTGAGCTGCAGCACCAGGTAGGGAAGTATCCCCATGATGGCGATCAGGCTGATCACCATGGCGAGGCGCTGGGACTTGCCATAGCGGGCGGCGATGAAGTCGGCGATGGAGGTGATGTGCTCGCGCTTGGCCACCAGGATGAGGCGGGCCAGCAGGCGCCAGCCAAACAGGAACACCAGCATGGGGCCGAGGTAGATGGGCACCGGCGACCAGGGGGATTCGCTGGCCTGGCCGACGGTGCCGAAGAAGGTCCAGGAGGTGCAGTAGACCGCCAGCGACAGGCTGTAGAGCAGGGGCTGCCCCTTGAGGCGACGGCGCTTGTTCTTGTCCGCCACGAAGGCGATCAGGAACAACAATCCCAGATAGGCGAGCGACAACCCGATCAGCAGCCATCCTTGGTGCATCTACATACTTCCCTTGTCCAGATGTGTTGAAAGCCACGCCAGTCTAGAGAGACGGCGGACTCCTGTCATGCTCCGCGGCGAGCGTCACTCATGCCGGCGTCCCCTCGGCCGGCCCGCGCAGACGCAGGACGAAGACCGGCAGCACCACCAGCACCATGATGAAGAAGATGCCGCCCCCCAGCGGCTCGAACAGCAGGCCGCACAGGGTCATCAGCGCCGCCACCGTCATGCCGAGCCCGAGCGCGGCATAGAGTGCCTGGGCGGGGATCAGCTGCTCGGCGGGCAACTGGCGCGTCATGAAGCGCACGGCGCCGAGGTGGCTGACGCAGAAGGTGACCGCGTGCAGCAGCTGGCCCAGCACCAGCACCAGCAGCTCGCTGGAGGCACCGAGCAGGCTCCAGCGCACCACGCAACCGACGGCCCCCACCAGGAACAGGGTCTGGGCCCCGAAGCGGTTGAGGAAGCGCTTGTCCGCGGCAAACATGCCGATCTCCGCCACCACCCCCAGCGCCCACAGATAGCCGATGGTGGTGCCGCTGTAGCCCGCCGCCTTCCAGTAGATGGCGCTGAAGCCGTAATAGGCGGCATGGCTGCCCTGCAGCAGGGCGGTGATGAGCAGGAAGCGGCGCATGGGAGCCGATCGCAGCGTGTCCCGCAGCGACGCCTTGGCCCGCTCTCCCTGGCGATCCTGGGGCGCCGGCTGCAGCGGCAACCAGCTCAGCACCAGCATCGCCAGCAGCCCCGCCACCATGGAGTGCAACACCCAGTCGCTGCCGAAGTTGCCCACCAGGGCGCCGACCAGGGTGGAGGCGACGATGAAGGCAAAGGAGCCGCACAGCCGCACCTTGCCATAGTCGAGGTGGGCCTGCACCACCATGCGGGTGGCCAGCGCCTCCCCCACCGGCATCAGGGTCGGGTAGATGAAGTTCGCCACCAGAGTCAGCGGCACCAGCCACCAGAGGCTGTGACTGAGGTAGAAGCCGAGGAAGGCCAGCAGGCTCAACAGACAGAGCAGCCGGGTGACCGGCAGCAGGTGGCTGGCCCCCTTGATCTGGCCCATCACCAGCAGGTTGCCGGCGAAACGGATCGCCATCCCGGCCCCCAGCAACAGCCCGATCTGTTCGGCGCTCACCCCTATGCCCTCCAGCCAGAGCGACCAGAACGGCAGATAGGCGCCGTAGACGAAGTAGAAGGCGCCGAAGAACAGGGCTAACCAGGAGAAGGCGGGCATAGGGACTCGACCAAGGTGCATGGGGGACAAATGATAACCGATTTTGGCGCGGGGATCCCCTGGGGTAGCGGGCAGTAAAAATCATAAATATCAATAAAGTTGAACCTTTGTCACATACCCCGGTCTACTGAATAACACCTCCTCCTGGTTAGTGTTGCAATCCTTCCACCCGCCCCGTGCGGGTTTCTTTTTTGTGGCGGGCACGGCGCCGTTTTCGTCCATAAAAAAAGGGGCCATCCAGCCCCTTCTTCATCACTGTCACTTTGCGTATCAGAACACGTACTTGACGCGGGCGCTCAGGTTGCGGCCCGGCTCGGTCAGGTTGCTGGTGCTGCTGGTGGCGCTCAGGCCGGTGATGCTCTCGTAGCTGGCGTACTCCTTGTCAAACAGGTTGAAGACCCCGACGTTGAGCTGCAGATCCTCCATCGGCTTGAACTGGGCGAAGATATCCACCACGCCCCAACCGGCGCTCTTGATGTTGTCGTTGCCTTTGGCATCCTTGCGCACCTTATCCATGTCATCGGCGAAGCGCAGGGCGGTGTTGATGTTCCAGTTCGGCTGCTCCAGTCGCACACCCAGGCTGCCGTTGAGCGGACTCAGGCTGTTGATGTAGTTGCCATCCCCGTCCTTGCCGTCGATATAGGCCAGGTTGCCCCACAGGTTGACCACGTCGTTCAACCAGTAATCGGCCTTGACCTCAGCCCCCTTGGTGGTCGCCTTGTCCAGGTTCTGGTACTGGTAGATGGCGGTGCGGCCTTCAGATCCGATCTGCACCATCTCGATGAAGTCATCGAACTTGTTGTAGAAGGTCGCCACCTCGTAGCTGAAGCCGCCGGCGCTGCCACGCACCCCCAGATCGATGCCGTCGCTGCTCTCGGGTTTCAGGTTCGGGTTCGGTTCGATGCGATAGCCGTACGCCTGATGGTTCAGGGTCGAGAAGGCGCTGTCATACATGGGCGCCTTGAAGCCGTGGCTGTACTGGGCGAACAGGTTGGCCGCCTCGTGCGCCTTGAACACCAGACCCAGCTTGGGGGAGAACTCACCTTCGGAGATCTTCTGCAGGTTCTCGCCGGTATAGGCCGGATCCTCGTCCGGGGTCATCCGGTAGTAGTCGTAACGGGCACCCGGGGTCAGCACCCAGCGCTCGCCAAACTTGATCTCGTCGAAGGCCCAGAGCGCGCTGCGCTCGCTGGTGGTGGACGGGAAGCTCAGCTCGCTGTAGCCGACGAAGTCGCCCGGGGTGGCCGGCGCCTTGAAGCGGGTACGCTCGTTGTCGGTGTGCTCATACTCGACACCCCAGGCCAGACGCTGGCTGTCGAGCGCCTTGCTGAACTTCACCTGGGCACCCAGGCTCTCCTGCTTGAAGCCGTTGTGATCCAGGGAGGTCTTGGTCACATAGGGGTTGTTCGGCTTGACCGGGTACTTGGAGGAGGCGTACTGATCCAGGGTCTGCTTGGTGCGGGTGTAATAGAGCTTGCTGTCGATGCGATCGGCCCAGGCGGTGTTCAGCGCCAGGCCGTGATCCAGCACCAGGGAGAGGTTGTCGGTGTCCTTGTCGGTGATCGGCTGCTTGAAGATGGAGCCCACCTTGGTCAGGTCGACGGCATCCGGATCCTGCCCTTCGGTGAAGTAGTCGACGGTCAGCTTCAGGAACTGATCGTCGCTGACATTCCACTTGCTCTTGAACAGCACGGCCTGGCTGAGGATGTCGAACTCGTCCTTGTCACCGTCATAGTTCTGGGTCACACCGCCATCACGCCAGGTGTAGCGCAGCAGATTCTCGAACTCGCCGGTGCGCAGGGCACCGGTGAAGCCGGCCATGTTCTGGTGGCTGCTGGAGGCATAGCCAGTGGTGGCATCCAGATAGCTGTCCCTGCCCTTGAGGAAGTCGCCGGCATCCTTGGTGGTGATGGCGATGACGCCACCCAGCGCATCCGAGCCGTAAGCGGCGGAGGCCGGCCCCTTGGCCACCTCGACCTGCTTGATCATGTCGGTATCGAAATAGGTCTGGCCGACCCCGCCGTTCTTGTAGGCGTCGTTCTGGCGCACCCCATCCTGCACTACCTTGACCCGGTTCTCGCTCATGCCACGGATGGTGAAGGTCTGGGCATCCCCCGCCCCGCCCTGCACGCTCACACCCGGCTCGTAGCGGAACAGGTCGGCGACGTTGCTGACGACCTGCTCTTCTATCTGTTCGGCGGTGATGACGGCGATGGGACCTGAGACATCTTCCAGCTTCTGCTCCATCCTGGAGCCGCTGACGACCATGACTTCATCGGCTTTCTTGTCTGCGGCGAAGGCCGGGGAAACGAGGCCGGCCGCCACGGCGAGGGCAATTAGTGAGGGGGTGTTGTTGTGCGCCACTGCAAAGTCCTTATTGAGAATTATTATCAACCGTGGGCATATTACTCAGCTCGCGATAAAGATCAATAATAAAGTGAATCATTCTCATTTCACTTTGTCTTAGTTAGGTTTTACACTAGCCCCCTCTTTTTTCCTGCTCGCCATGCTGCCATCGTATGGCACAGCGCCTCGTCCACTGTGAGATTGCCATGACTCGACGACTGCCCCTGCTCGCCCTGCCCCTGTTGCTGGCCGCCTGCGCCACCCCGCCGCAGAGCGAGGCGCCCCGGACCCTCTATCACTATCAACTCAGCGAAGGGCAGAGCGAGCAGCCACTCAGCCTGGCGCAGGCGCTGGAGCGGGTGGCTGACGCCGACATAGTGCTGGTGGGCGAACTGCATACCCACCCGGCCGTGCACCTGTTGCAGGCGAATCTGCTGGCGGGTCTGGCCGAGACATCCCGGACCGATGGCCGGGCACTGGTGCTCTCCATGGAGCAGTTCAGCCGCGCCGATCAACCCGTGCTGGATGCCTATCTGGCCGGCCGCATCGGCGAGGCGGCGCTGATCCGCGAGGGCCACGCCTGGCCCAACTACCCGAGCGACTATCGCCCGCTGGTGGAGTTCGCCAAGGCGCAGCGCCTGAGCGTCATCGCCGCCAACGCCCCCAAGCCGCTGGTCAGCTGTGTCGGCCAGGAGGGCCCCGAGTGGCTCGACAAGCTGCCGGCCAGCCGCCGCAGCCAGCTCGCCCGCGAGCTCACGCTCAGCGATGATCCCTACCGCCAGAAATTTATGGCCTCGATGCACCATGGGGACGCCGACGGCAACGCCCGCCGCTTCGCCGCCCAGACCAGCTGGGACGACACCATGGCCGAGAGCATGGTCGATTATCTCAAACAGCACCCCGGCCGGCGCATCATGCACATCGCCGGCAACTTCCACGTGGAGGGGGGGCTCGGGATCGCGAGCCGCATCGCCAGCCGCAACCCGGCGCTCAAGGTGGCGCTCATAGTGCCGGAGACAGGATCGCAACCGGATGACAAGGTTCCCGCCGGGCGCAGCGCCGAGATCAGGGTCAAGATCTCTCCCCTGCCGGAACGCTGGCTAAATGCCGATGAAATGAAGCAAGATATGGGGGCGCTGCATCAATCCCGCAGCCGTGACTGCAGCCAATGGCTGCAACCCTAATCTTTCAGGATACGGCGGGTAAAATATGGATGTGTTACTGATCATCGATGTGCAGCAAGGGGTCATGAAAGCGACCCATCACCAGCAACCACAAGTACTGGCCAACATCAACCGGGCCGCGGCCCATGTCAGACAGCATCATGGCCGGGTCATCTACATCCAGCATGACGACCTGCCAGGCGACGAGCTGGAGCCCGGTAGCCCGGGCTGGCAACTTCACCCGGGTCTGCAACCCGCCAAGGGGGATAGCCGGGTACGCAAGACGGCGTGCGACAGCTTCCTCGAGACCGAGTTGGCCTTCCTGTTGGCCGAGCAGGCCGTCGACAGGCTGATCCTCTGTGGCAGCAACACCGATTTTTGCGTCGATACCACGGTACGCAGTGCCGCGGCTCATGGCTTTGAGGTGCTGGTGTTGAACGATGGTCACACCACCGCCGATCGTCCCCACCTGAGCGCGGCCCAGATCATCGAGCACCACAACTGGATGTGGCAGCACCTCAGCCTGCCAGAGGGCAGAAGCGTGACCCTGCTCACCACGGATCAGCTGCTCGAGGCGGCTCAGCCTGCGCTGGCGTGCTAAGCTGCCCGCCTTGAAGTGATCACCTGATTGGAGTCTTGTGTGCGTCTATTGTCTGCCGTTGCCCTTGTGCTGTTGTTACCGGCGATCACGGCCTGCTCCGGATTGCCGGGGGTGGCACCGGATGGCCCTGCGCCCCTGTTTCGCACCCATATCAACGAAGAGGGGAGCAAGCGCTTCACCTTCGAGGCCGCCCCGTTCGAGGAGCTGCCGAGCCGGTTGCAGGACGATGACAGCCGGCTCAGCCGCAACAGCAAGAGCCTGCTGGAGCGCCGCGAGGCCCTGCAGGACGAGCAGCTGACCGAGACGCTGGCCGAGCGCAAATATTGCCACAGTGGCTACATAGTCCTCAGCCAGACCTCCTGGAAGATCCGGGGCGAGTGCAACGAGACCGCCACCCAGGCCGATCGGCTCGGCTTCCCCAATCTGGCCTCCTGGCAAGACTGAGTCCGCGCGGTTCAAACCCATAAAAAAACGGGCAGCCCAGGCTGCCCGTTTTGCATCTCGTGAGTCCAGCATCAGACCGGTGCGTCGGTCTCGCTGGTCAGCTCGGCGCCGTTGTCGACGCGCTTGTGGCCTTCCACCAGGTGAACGAAGTCCACCAGCTCATCGCCGGAGACCCGGAACGCCTGGCCGAAGCCCTTGACGAACAGACCCTGCTCGGGCTTGAGGCGGAACAGCACGAAGTCCTTGAGGTTGGACAACCCCTTGACGATCTCGCCGAAGCGCCCCTCCAGGGCCGCAATCGCTTGGCTCCAGCGCTCGTCATCCCGCGCCACCACCTCGGCCACCGCATCGAAGGTCAGACGCTTGCGGGCGAACAGCTCGCGGGCACCAGTCTCGTCCTCGATCAGCATCAGCGATACCTTGGGCACCTGTTGCAGGTTGCGGGCATGGCGGGCGATCTCGGAGATCAGCACATAGTAACCGTCCTCCTGCAGCACGAAGGGGGCGTAGCTGGCATTGGGGTTGCCTTCGCTGTCCACGGTCGCGAGCTGCAGGGTACGGCAACCGTCACGAAACTCGCGGATCTCCGGTTGCAGACGGTTCTGCAGACGTTCCTGACGTTCACTCATGCTTTGACTTCCTCTTGATACTGGCGGCGCAGGGCCATGAAACGCTCCACCTGAGCCGGCAACAGCTGGCGCTGTTCGTCACGTCCCAGATAGACCTTGAAAATGCAGCGACCGCTGTGGCCGAAGAACTGGAAGGAGTGCCCCTCCTTGCCCATGAACAGCTTGCTGACCAGGGCCACCTGGACCACGTTGTCGAGCTTGAGGTGGCCGTGCATCTCGCCATCGCGGCCCATCAGGTTGTAGTAGCCACGGGCCGTCTTGCCCTTGGGGAAAGGCGCCTTCACCTCGAAGATGGAGCCGTCGGACTCGACGATGGTGGTCACCTGACCCCAGCTGGCCAGATCCGCCAGCAGGGCCTCGGCCTGCTCGCCCGGTACCAGGGTCACCAGCTCGGCGGGCAGGTGGCGCACCACCTCCCATTCGCTGACCGCCAGCTGGGCGGCGATGCTGGAGGGATGGGCGCCGGGATCTTGTGCCAGCAGCTCATGAATGCGTTGTGCAATGCTCATCGGTTCTCCCTTGGATGATCTGATTCTTGTGCTCAGTCTCGCGGCGAATACTGTAATAAAGCAGAGCTTCAAATACAATTGATAATCGCTTTCATTATCAGTGCATTTTCCATCTGGACTTGATATTCTCGGCGGCAATTCCACTTCATTTACCCTTCGGAGGTCGCATGGGCCGTCGCCTTGCCCTCGCACTCAGCCTGCTGAGCTGCGCCACCCTTTCCCTGTCCACCATGGCGCAAGAGCGCATCGTCAGCGTCGGCCCGGCCACCACAGAGCTGATCCTGGCGCTCGGCGGCGAGTCCAGCCTGATCGCCACCGATGTCAGCAGCCCCGAGCCCAAGGGACTGCCGAAGGTCGGCTATCACCGCGCCCTGGCCGCCGAAGGGATCCTGAGTCTGGCACCGACCCGCTTGGTCGGCAGCGACGAGATGGGCCCCAACTCTACACTGGATCAGCTGCGCCGCGCCGGCGTCAAGGTCGAGGTCATGGCCACGGCGCCGACGCTGGATAACCTCAACCAGCGGATCGATACCCTGGCCCAGTTGCTGGGCAACCCGGCCGCGGGGGCCAAACTGAAGGCCGAGATCGCCAGCCAGAGCGACCAGCTGGCGGCGCAGGCCAGACAGAACAAGCCGCTCAGGGTCGCCTTCCTGTTGCTGCACAAGGGCCAACCCACCAGCATCGCCGGGGGCAACACCACCGCCAGCGCCCTGGTAACCCTGGCCGGTGGCGTCAACCCGGTCGCCCAGCTGCACGACTACAAGCCAGTCTCCACTGAATCCCTGATCGAGCTGCAGCCGGACCTGGTGCTGGTGAGTGGCCGTGACTGGCAACAATATCAGAATGTCGACAGCGTGCTGGCCCAGGTGCCGGCGCTGGCCGCCACCCCGGCAGGCAAGAACAGGGCCATTCACGCCATCGACGGTCATGCCCTGCAAGGGGGCCTCAGCCTGCGCTCCCTGCAGCAGGCCAACCAGATCGCCCAGTGGATCCGGCAGGGTTCATGATGCGTCTGCCGCTGCCCTGGCTGCTCGGCCTCACCTGCGGTGCCCTGGCGCTACTGCTGGTCGGCTCGCTCGCAACCGGGCCCATGTCCCTGTCGTTAGCCGAGAGCCTGCAGGCCCTGTTCGCCGGCGCAGAGAGCGGGATAGAGACGCACAAGCTGCTGATAGTGCAAGAGATCCGCCTGCCCCGCACCCTGCTGTGCATAGCGGTGGGGGGGATTCTCGGTCTCTGTGGCGCCGTGATGCAGGGGCTGTTTCGCAACCCCCTCGCCGATCCCGGCATCATAGGGGTCTCCGGCGGCGCGGCGCTGGGCGCCGCCCTGGCCATAGTGCTGCTGGCCCCCCTAGGCCAGCAGCTGCAGAGCCTGCTCGGTCTCGGTCTGTTGCCCCTGCTCGCCTTCCTCGGCGGCGCCCTGACCACCACGCTTGTCTATTTGCTGGGCACCCGCGAGGGGGGCACCTCGGTCACCGTCATGCTGCTGGCGGGGGTCGCCATCACGGCCCTGTCCGGTGCTGTGATCGGGCTGCTCACCTACCTGGCCGACGATCAGATGCTGCGCAACCTCAGCCTGTGGCAGATGGGCTCCCTGGCCGCCGGCAAGCCGGTGGACGTGGCGCTGGCGCTGGCGACCCTGGTCGCGCTGTTGCTGCTGTTCATGCGCGACGCCAACCCCCTCAATGCCCTGCTGCTGGGCGAGGGCGAGGCGCGCCACCTGGGAGTGAACGTGCAATCCCTCAAGCGGCGGCTCATCCTGCTCACCGCCGCCGGGGTCGGCGTGGCGGTGGCGGTGGCGGGCATGATCGGCTTCGTCGGCCTGGTGGTCCCCCACCTGGTGCGGCTGCTGGCCGGCCCCAACCACGTCCGGCTGCTGCCGCTCTCGGCCCTGCTCGGCGCCGCCCTGCTGCTGGGGGCCGACATGCTGGCCCGCACCCTGCTGGCCCCCGCCGAGCTGCCGGTCGGCATCATCACCGCCCTGCTCGGCGCCCCCTTCTTCATCTGGCTCTTGGTCAAGAGTCGCCAGACGCTGTAACAGGAGATCTCCATCTTGCCCGGATCATCCCCATCGCCCCTGCTCGACTGTCAGGATGTCAACCTGTGCCGGGGGGGGCGCCCCATCCTGGACAGGCTCAGCCTGTCGCTGCAGTCCGGTACCCTGACCGCCCTGCTCGGCCCGAACGGGGCGGGCAAGAGCTCGCTGCTCAAGTGCCTGACCGGCGAGCTGGAATATGACGGCGAGATCCACCTGTTTGGCCGCGCCCGGCAGGCCTGGGCTGGCACCGAGCTGGCCCACCGGCTCGGGGTGCTGCCCCAGAGCTCGTCCCTCAGCTTCCCGTTCCTGTGTGAGGAGGTGGTGGCCATGGGGCGACTGCCCCACGCCGAACCCGGCAGCCGTCGTGACGAGATAGTGCAGGCCGCCATGACCCATGCGGGGGTCGAACACCTGGCCGGCCGCCTCTATCCCGGCCTGTCGGGGGGGGAGCGCCAGCGGGTGCAGTTTGCCCGGGTGCTGGCCCAGATCTGGCAAGCGCCGGACGAGCCACAGGCCCCCCGCCTGCTGCTGCTCGACGAGCCCACCTCGGCACTCGATCTCAAGTACCAGCATCAGCTGCTCACCATGGCGCGCGCCCTTGCCGGCCGCAACACCGCGGTGCTGGTGGTGCTGCACGATCTGAACCTGGCGGCCCGCTACGCCGATCGGCTGGTGATGCTGGAGCAAGGCCGGCTGATGGCGGACGGCGCCCCGACCGAGGTGCTCACCCCCGAGCTCATCGCCCGTCTCTATGGCTACCCTGCCCAGGTGCTGCACCACCCGGACACCGGCCTGCCCATGGTGGTGTGACCGCTAATTGCCAGCGAAATGCAGAAACAAACAGAGCGCCTTTGGGCGCTCTGTTTGTTTCTGCTGATGGGGCTGCTCTGGCGATCTGGTGACGACCCGGCTTGTCATTGCACGCCAGCACCGGAGTGCCGCTGCCTTGGTGCCTGATCAGGCGATCTGGTAGCGGCCCGGCTTGTGATTGAGTGTCAACACCAGGTTACAGATGATGGCCGCGACCACGGAGAGCCCCAGCAGCCAGGGGGAGACCACGAAGAAGGAGGCGATGACTATGGTGCAATCAAGCCCCATTTGCAGCTTGCCTGCCCGGATGCCGCACTTGTCCTGGATGAACAGCGCCAAGATGTTGAAGCCACCCAGGCTCGACTTGTGGCGGAACATGATGAGCAGCCCCATGCCGATCAGGGTACCCCCGATCAACGCCGCGTAGGCGGGGTCAATCTTGCCGATCTGCAGCACGGCGTTGAGGTGATCCGTCATGAAGGAGACCGCCGCCACCGAGGCGAAGGTATTGAGGGTGAAGCGCGGCCCCATCCTGAGCCAGGCCAGGGCATAGAACGGCAGGTTCATGCCGAAGAACAGCAGGCCGAAGCTGAGGCCGGTGACCTGCTGCAGCAGCAGCGCCAGGCCGGCGGTGCCGCCGGTGAGCAGCCCGACCTGGTGAAACAGGAAGATGCCGAGTGAGACGAAGCCTGCCGCGGTCAGCAGGGCGAGCACATCCTCATAGAGCGGATGCACGGAGCGGGGGGTGTTATCCATAACCGGTGTCCAATAGCGAAGTGAAAAGAGTGTCTTCTGGCCCTGTCTGGCGGGCGCGAGCCCAGTGGTCAGGGCTTCGTTATGGCCACAGTGTCCATTTTGAGTGAGCCAGATCACAAGAGCGGGCTCGGACGCCCCAAAGTGGTGCGCGTCAGCGCTGCGTTACAACCCTTGCACCAAAATCTCTCACTCCCCTGCCCGAGCCTGACTCCAGCCTGAAAAACCAGACACAAGCCGCTGCCCGGCGCCCCGAATCGTTCTAGAATGGATGCCTTGCAACTGCCTGCATCAAGGAGCAACAGCAGATGAGAGTCGCCGTATTCGGGATAGGTTATGTGGGGCTGGTTCAGGCCGCCGTGCTGGCCGAGATGGGTCACCTGGTGACCTGTGTGGATGTGGACGCGGCCAAGGTCGAGCGCCTCAAAGAGGGCATCATTCCCATCTTCGAGCCGGCCCTCGCCCCCATGGTGCAGGCCAACCATCAGGCCGGCCGCCTGCACTTCACCACGGATGTGGCCGAGGGGGTGGGCTTCGCCGAGCTTATCTTCATCGCTGTTGGCACCCCGCCGGATGAGGACGGCTCGGCCGATCTGCAGCACGTGCTGGCGGTGGCCGGCACCATAGGCCGCCTGATGCAGGGCAGCAAGGTGGTGGTCAACAAGAGCACTGTGCCGGTCGGCACCGCCAGCCGGGTGCGCCAGCATATCGCCGGCATACTGCGTGAGCGCGCCGTCGACTTCCCGCTCGAGGTGGTCTCCAACCCGGAGTTCCTCAAGGAGGGGGCCGCGGTGGCCGACTGCCTGCGGCCGGATCGCATCATCATAGGCACCGACTCCGCCCATGCCCTCTCCCTGCTGGAGGAGCTCTACGCCCCCTTCAACCGCAATCGGGATCGCATCATCCACATGGACCTGCACAGCGCCGAGCTGACCAAGTACGCCGCCAACGCCATGCTGGCCACCAAGATCTCCTTCATGAACGAGATGGCCAATCTGGCGGAGAAGCTGGGGGCCGACATCGAGTCGGTGCGCAAGGGTATTGGCGCCGACCCGCGCATCGGCTACCACTTCATCTATCCCGGCTGCGGCTACGGCGGCTCCTGCTTCCCCAAGGACGTCAAGGCGCTGATCCACACCGCGGGCGAGATCGGCTGCGATGCCCCCCTGCTGCGCTCGGTGGAGCGGGTCAACGATCGGCAGAAGCACAAGCTCATCGAGCGCCTGCAGCAACACTTCGGCGCCGATCTGACGGGGCGCACCTTCGCCCTCTGGGGACTGGCCTTCAAGCCCAACACCGACGACATGCGGGAGGCGCCGAGCCGGGTGCTGATGGAGGCGATCTGGACCGCCGGCGGCAAGGTGCAGGCGTTCGATCCCCAGGCCATGACCGAGGCCCAGCACCTCTATGGCCTGCGCGACGATCTGACCCTGTGCGGCACCCAGGAGGCAGCGCTCAAGGGGGCGGACGCCCTGCTCATCTGCACCGAGTGGCAGCAGTTCCGCGCCCCGGACTTCGAGCTTGTTCAGCGCACCCTGAAGCAGGCCGTCATCATCGACGGTCGCAACCTCTATGATCCGGCCCGCCTGCGCCAGCGCGGCTTCACCTACTACGCCATCGGCCGGGGCGATAGCCTGGAGCAGACACGATGAAGTATCTGGTCACCGGCGCCGCCGGCTTCATCGGCTTCCATGTGGCGCAGCGGCTCTGTCGCGACGGCCATCAGGTGGTCGGCATCGACAACCTCAACGACTACTACGAGGTCAGCCTGAAGGAGGCACGGCTGGCACTGCTGCTGCCACTGCCCGCTTTTCGCTTCGAGCGGTGCGATCTCGCCGATCGCAGCGCCATGGCGGCGCTCTTTGCCCGCGAGCAGTTCGATCGGGTGATCCACCTGGGGGCCCAGGCCGGGGTGCGCTATTCGCTGGACAATCCGTTTGCCTATGCCGACAGCAATCTGAACGGCACGCTCACCATCCTCGAGGGCTGCCGCCATCACGGGGTGCAGCACCTGGTCTACGCCTCCTCCAGCTCGGTCTACGGTCTCAACGAGCAGATGCCGTTCAAGACCTCGGACGGGGTGGATCACCCCGTCTCCCTCTATGCGGCGAGCAAGAAGGCCAACGAGTTGATGGCCCACTCCTACTCCCACCTCTATGGTCTGCCCACCACTGGCCTGCGCTTCTTCACCGTCTACGGCCCCTGGGGACGGCCCGACATGGCGCTGTTCAAGTTCGTGCGCGCCATCCTGAGCGATGAGCCCATCGACATCTACAACCAGGGTGCGCTTAGCCGGGACTTCACCCACATCGACGACATTGTGGAGGGAGTGATCCGGGTCGCGGACAGGCCTCCCCAGGGCGACCCGAGCTGGCAGGGGGCAGCTGACGCCAGCCCAGCCCCCTACCGCCTCTTCAACATCGGCAATGGCAGCCCGGTGCGGCTCATCGACTTCGTTGAGGCTATCGAGGCGGCGCTCGGCAAGCGGGCCATCCGCAACCTGCTGCCCATGCAGCCCGGGGATGTGCTGGCGACCTGGGCCGATACCGAGGCGCTGTTCGATGCCACCGGCTACAGGCCCCGCGTGGCACTGCCGGAGGGGGTCGCCAGCTTCGTCGACTGGTACAAGGCCTACTATGGGGTCTGACCGCGAATCAACGGGCTGAAAATGAAGAGGGGCTGCCACTGGCAGCCCCTCTTGCTAGGTCCCGGCCTCAGGGATAGCTGAACGGTTCTAGCTTGGGGGTCAACCCCTGGCATGCCGGCTTGATGGCGTCCGCGCCCGCCAGCAGCCAATCGGTGCGATGGCGATTGCCGAGGTTTTCCATCTTGTTGGGCTCGAAGCACAGCACCATCAGATCGGCGGCCCCCAATATCCAGCGTCCGGGAGCGGCCGCCACCCAGGCCGCCGCCTCGCGGGCCTGCTCCCCATCCGGCATCTGATAGGAGTAGTGGCGCAGCGGCTGTTGGCTGAACAGCAGGTGCTGCTCCTTGAAGCCGGCCAGCAGCAGCTCGTCGCCCGCCGGCACCTTCTGGGCCGCCAGTGCCATCACCCCTTGCGGCGTGCGCATGTCGTTGAGCCGCACGCAGATCCAGGTGGAGTAGATCAGCCAACCCACCGCCAGCGAGCAGAGGATGGCGCTGAGCGGCGCCCGCCGCAGCAGGGCGTTGATCAGCAGCAGTGCCACCCCCAGCGCCAGCAGGGGGATCCAGGGGGCGGGCCCCAGTTCGCCCAGCTTGCTCGCCAGCTTGTCACTGAAGGCCAGTGCCAGTGCGCCCCCCAGCCCTACGATTCCCAGCAGCCAGCCGAGCCCGCCCAACAGGCGACCCGGCCAGACCCGGGTCAGCAGAGTACCGATGAAGGGGGCGGTCAGCAGCGCCAGCGCCGGGGTACCCGGCGTGACGTAGACCCCACGCTTGCCTGGCGACAGGGAGAAGAACAGCACCACCAGCACCAGGTAGCCGAGCAGCAGTATGATGCGCTTGTCCTGCCCCTGCACCGCCTTGCGCCACTCCAGCACCAGCCAGGGCAACAACAGGGAGAGCGGCAACCAGAACGGCGGGATCACCGAGGTGAGGTAGTACCAGAAGGGTTTGACGTGATGCCAGGCGTTCGCGTAACGGGTCACCGTCTGGCGCAGCAGTATGTTGTCCCTATAGGCCTGCAGTATGGGATCCCCGCTCTGGGCCACGGCGAGCAGCATGGGTACCAGCCACAGGCCGATGGCCAGCAGCATGAACAGCGGCCCCGCTAGTGCCTTCAGCCAGTCGGCACGGGAGGCGGCGCGGATCTTCTCCCTGTGGGTCCAGATTGCCGGGATCAGGATCAGCAGGGCCACCAGCCCCACCCCCTTGGTGATGATGCCGAGCCCGGCGGCAAACCAGCCGAGCCAGTACCAGCGCCAGCCGCCGTCACAGAGCAGGAAGCGGACGAAGCCGTAGACCCCCAGGGTGATGAAGAAGGTCACCAGCGCATCGATCTGGGCCGTCTTGGCCTGCAGGGTGAACTGGACGGTGAACAGCAGCAGCAGCCCGGCCATGAAGCCCGTCGCCGGATTCCACAGGCGGCGGCCCATGTCCCACACCAGCAGTATGGTCAGCAGACCCGCCAGCAGGGAGGGCAGCAGAAACGCCACCTTGATGGAGCCGGTCAGCAAATACCCTATCGCTATCCCCCACATGAACATGGGGGGCTTGTCCGGATAGATCTCGCCGCCACGCATGGGGAAGAGCCATTGGCCGCTCTCCACCATCTCCTTGGCGATCAGCGCGAAGCGCGGCTCGTCGGCGGGCCAGGGGTCCCGCAGGCCGAGGCCGGCCCCCAGCACGATCAGGGCGATCAGCAGCAGCCAGCCGAGGGAGCTCTGATTGAGCAGTGAGCGGTCATTTACCATGGCGGATCTCATTGTCGTTGACGAGCTTGTCCCGCTTCCAGCCCCGGTGCTGGATATCCAGATAGAGGCTGTAGAGGGCGGTGAAGGTGGGGAAGAGATTCTGCAGCACGCCGACGGAGTCCTGCTTGGGCGAGAAGACGAAGTAGCTCAGGGTCATCAGACTGCCGAGCACGCTCATGTACCAGAACATCCGGGGGATGACGGGTCGGCCGGCACGCTTGGAGGCGACGAACTGCACCAGCCAGCGGCCGCCAAACATCAGCGCCCCCGTGTAGCCGATGATCTTCCAGCCGGTGACATGCAGACCGGTCCAGTCCAGCCAGTCCAATGGCATCGAGAGCAGGGCATCGATCATATCAGCCACCCTTGCACACGATGATTGATGACGGCCAGATGCGGCCCGGGCCCATTGCACCAGCCCAACGACATGAAGAACAAGGCAGCCATCACTCGAGGATCTCCCTTACCTCGACCACCTTGGAGCGGCGTTGCAGCCACCAGACGCCGACCACGTCCACCAGCCCGACCCAGAGCCGGTTCCAGACCCCATACTTGGAGACGCCCGCCTGGCGCGGCCTGTGGTTGACCGGCCAGGGTGACATACGGCCCCCCTGAGCCTGGATCAGGGCCGGAATGTAGCGGTGCATGTGGTTGAAGCCGGGCAGACGCAGATACCAGTCGAGTCGCACCACCTTGAGACCGCAGCCGGTATCCGGGATGCCGTCACGCAGCAGCAGATCGCGAAAACCGTTGGCCAGCCTGGAGGAGAGCCGCTTGACCCAATCATCACGGCGATTGACCCTGTGGCCAATGAGCCCCACCTGGTTCTTGTCTGCCGCGAAACGGCGCTTGGCCTCCTCCAGCATGGCGGGAATGTCGGCCGGATCGTTCTGGCCGTCCCCGTCCAGCACCACCAGCCAGTCACCGCGGCCATGGCGCACGCCACTGAGCACCGCCATGCTCTGGCCGACGGCCTTGCCATGGCGAACCACCCGCAACCGGGGGAAGCGCGCCTTCAGCTCGCACAGGACGGCATAGCTGTCGTCTTCGCTGCCATCATCCACGTAGATCAGTTCGTAGTCGTATTTCCCTGCCAGAGCGGCATCAATCTCACCGATGAGGGGAGCCAGATTGTCCCGCTCATCCTTGGCGGGCACCACTACAGATACATCGATTGAATTAACCATATGAGCTTCCCGACTATGACAAAGGATGCAACCCATGCTGTTGCCTGCACCGTGCAAATTGTCTCAACAGCTTAGTTAACATCATGTAAATACAAGGTGTTAGAGGGCAATAATGGCAGTTTATTACCCCGGAACTGATAAATCCATCAACTCGAATAAAGCAACATGATTTCCACCATCGGGCCGGCCTAGCTGCCCGTCATGGCACAACCCGATCAGATATTTTCCTCTTAGCTAAAAGTTCCATACCGTTTTCATCTCTGATGACTGAGCACATAACCACATGTTCCATCCCCTGGCTGGCGGTCACCCCATATCGGACCTATATCTTCCGGATGCCAATACGAGGTATCCATCATGCAGAGACTCTGCACTTGGGGTTGGGGACTCCTGATGCTGCTGACCACGACAGCACCCCATGCCGAGTCGTTTCGCCAGGCCCCCAAGGCGATGGGCGCCTTGCGCCAGGGCGCCGCCATGGAGCGCAGCAACCCGCGACAGGCCATCGCCTATTACTGCACCGCCGCCAGCCTCGGCAACCCGGAAGCCTACTTTCGCATCGGCCGCCTGCTGGCCCGCGGACCACAGGACATCCGCAACACCCGCCACGCCAATGCCTACCTCGCCATGGCCATGCGCCTCGGCAACCAGCAGGCCGCCCGCTATTACAACGAGCGGGTGGGTAATGCGCCGCTCGGCACCTGCGGCGTCGGTGGCGGCGGGGGGGCCCCCTGGATACGCCCCTCGACCCCCTTCGATCAGGATAGCTACCTGGCCAGGCAGTCCATCACCAAACAGCGGCTGGCGGTTCTCATCCGTCAGGCGGCTCACCGCCACAAGGTCAATCCCCAGCTGGCACTGGCCATCGCCATCGCCGAATCGAATCTGAACAGCCTCGCCGTCTCACCCAAACGGGCGCAGGGCGTCATGCAACTCATCCCCGAGACCCAGCAACGCTTCGGCGTGACCCGGCCGTTCGATGCGGAACAAAACATCCGGGGCGCCATGATCTATCTGAAATGGCTGGAGAAACAGTTCGGCCCCGACTGGGTCAGGATCAGCGCCGCCTACAACGCCGGTGAACAGGCCGTGGTCCGCTACGGTGGCGTCCCCCCTTATCAGGAGACCCAGGAGTATGTGCAGCGGGTGCTCTATTACTCCGGACACAAGCAACCCAAGGAGGCTCGGCCGCCACGCTGATAACGCTCGTCGGAGCGGGGCCGGCCCCATCCGGAGAGGGACTCCACAGTCCAGACCGAATCCTATCGACTCAGGCTTAAGGAAAAATTAAGCCGGTGCTCCAGACCCCTTTCCCAGCGAGCTACCCGCCACAGTGGCACTCCCCCTCCCCCTGCCCCGGGCTCTCCCGCCCGGGAGGGGCAACCGGCTGGCCACTTTGCCGCCCCCTTCCCATTGGTTTACAATCGACTGGTTTTTTGGAACCGGGTTGGCCTGCGCCGACCAGGCCCCACCACGACATCAGTCTGTTAATGCCAAGACATTAAGCTGCTGAAAAGGAAGAGAATTAGCCAATGGCTCAATTTATTTACACCATGAACAGGGTCGGCAAGGTCGTGCCGCCCAAGCGTCATATTCTCAAGAACATCTCCCTCTCCTTCTTCCCGGGCGCCAAGATTGGCGTATTGGGCCTGAATGGGTCTGGAAAATCAACACTGCTGCGCATCATGGCGGGGATCGACACCGAGATCGAGGGGGAAGCCCGTCCGCAACCCGGCATCAAGATCGGCTACCTGCCCCAGGAGCCCAAGCTGGATCCGGAGCAGACCGTCCGCGAAGCGGTCGAAGAGGCGGTCGGCGACGTCAAACGCGCCATGGCCCGTCTGGACGAGGTCTATGCGGCCTACGCCGACCCGGATGCCGACTTCGACAAGCTGGCCCGTGAACAGGGCGAGCTGGAGGCCATCATCGCCGCCCAGGGCGGTCACAACATGGAAAACCAGCTGGAGCGCGCGGCCGATGCCCTGCGCCTGCCGGCCTGGGACGCCAAGATCCAGCACCTCTCAGGTGGTGAGCGCCGCCGCGTGGCCCTGTGCCGCCTGCTGCTGGAGAAACCGGACATGCTGCTGCTGGATGAGCCGACCAACCACCTGGATGCGGAATCCGTAGCCTGGCTGGAGCGCTTCCTGCACGACTACGAGGGCACTGTGGTGGCCATCACCCACGACCGCTACTTCCTCGACAACGTGGCGGGCTGGATCCTGGAGCTGGACCGCGGCGAGGGCATTCCCTGGGAAGGCAACTACTCCTCCTGGCTGGAGCAGAAAGATGCGCGTCTGGCGCAGGAAGCCAGCTCAGAGGCGGCTCGTCGCAAGTCCATCGAGAAAGAGCTGGAGTGGGTTCGTCAGAATCCGAAGGGCCGCCAGGCCAAGTCAAAGGCTCGTATGGCTCGCTTCGAGGAACTCAACACCAACGACTACCAGAAGCGCAACGAGACCAACGAGCTGTTCATTCCGCCAGGACCCCGCCTCGGCGACAAGGTGGTGGACGTGGCGAACCTGTGCAAGTCCTACGGTGATCGGCAGTTGATCGACGATCTCTCCTTCTCCATTCCGAAGGGAGCCATCGTCGGCATCATCGGCCCGAACGGGGCCGGTAAGTCCACCCTGTTCCGCATGATGTCGGGTCAGGAGCAGCCGGACTCCGGCACCATCACCCTGGGTGATACCGTGGTGCTGGCCTCGGTGGATCAGTTCCGCGACAGCATGGACGACAAGAAGACGGTGTTCCAGGAAGTGGCCGACGGTCAGGATATCCTGCGCATCGGCAGCTACGAGTTCCCGAGCCGCGCCTATATCGGCCGCTTCAACTTCAAGGGCGCCGATCAGCAAAAGCGGGTCGGCGAGCTGTCCGGTGGCGAACGTGGCCGTCTGCACCTGGCCAAGCTGTTGCAGACCGGCGGCAACGTGCTGCTGCTCGATGAACCGACCAACGATCTGGACATCGAAACCCTGCGCGCCCTGGAGAACGCCCTGCTGGAGTTCCCGGGCTGTGCCATGGTCATCTCCCACGATCGCTGGTTCCTCGACCGTATCGCCACCCACATCCTGGACTACCAGGACGAGGGCAAGATTGCCTTCTTCGAAGGCAACTTCACCGAATACGAAGAGTGGAAGAAGAAGACCTATGGTGCCGACGCGGTGCAACCACACCGAGCCAAGTACAAGCGCATCACCAAGTAAGTGAGCCGAGTACCATGATGGAGCGATGCGGCCCAACCGCACAGCTCCAGCTATACAAGCGCATCAGAACGCGTGACAAGGGGAGCCAAGGCTCCCCTTTTTGCTGCCTTTTGCTTACAATCTCCCCGCTCCCCCTACCGATGCCAACCGATGACCCAGACCAGCCCTACCGCGAAGAGACTCACCATCCAGATCCGGATCGAACCCGGCTGCCTCGGGCCGGATGGCAAGGCACACATAGATACCTTCTGCACCGCCGCCGGCCGGGTCTTCGCCGCCCTCGAGCCCGAGCGACTGAGCTGGCTGCTGCTGCCGCGCCATGACAAGCAGTTGCCCGAGCAGGAGTTCCTCTTCGAGGGGCGCAAGCTGAGCGAGGCGCAGGCCAGCCTGCTGCTGCAGCGCATGGGCCTGACCCTGGCCACTCTGCAGGAGCGCAGCGATGCCATGCTGGCCCAGCTGGTCGAGCGCTACTTCAAGACGCTCTGAACCTTCCCCCGATGGCAAACGGCCTCTATCGAGTTCCATTTTTTTCGCTCAAATAGCAAACGTTTGAATTTTTGCTCTATTCATTGATCCGTCTCGCAGATCCGGGGTTTGTAAACGGCGCCGCCTGTGTGAAAATGTGCGCGCTGTCACGGTATCAGGACGAGTCTGGTCACTCAGTCGCCAGAAACAGGGCCATTTACCCCTCATGGATGGGATTGGCCGTTCGCCTGCTGCTTATTTCACGTCACCCATTGGAATCCAACATGAATCAACAACACCAAGCTGCCAGCCAGGCCGCCGGGCAAGGATTGCTTGAGCGCCTGTTTGCCCTGCGAGGCCATGGCACCACGGCCCGCACCGAGGTCATCGCCGGCATCACCACCTTCCTGACCATGGTCTACATCGTATTCGTCAACCCGCAGATCCTCTCCAACGCGGGCATGGATACCCAGGCGGTGTTCGTCACCACCTGCCTCATCGCCGGCATCGGCAGCATTCTGATGGGCCTGTTGGCCAACCTGCCCATCGCCCTGGCTCCCGCCATGGGCCTCAACGCCTTCTTCGCCTTCGTGGTGGTGGCTGGCATGGGCTACTCCTGGCAGGTCGGTATGGGCACCATCTTCTGGGGGGCGCTGGGTCTGCTGATCCTCACCCTGCTGCGCGTGCGCTACTGGCTGATCGCCAACATTCCGCTCACCCTGCGGGTCGGCATCACCGCCGGCATCGGCCTGCTCATCGCCCTGCTCGGTCTGCACAACGCCGGCATAGTGGTGGCGAGCCCGGCCACCATGGTGACGGTGGGCAACCTCACCTCCCTGCCCTGCCTGCTGGGCTTTCTCGGCTTCTTCCTGATCTGCATCTTCTCCGCCCGCGGCGTGCACTCCGCCGTGCTGATCGCCATCGTCGTCACCACCACCCTGGGCTGGCTGTTTGGCGACGTGACCTTCAAGGGCTTCGTCTCCATGCCGCCGAGCATCACCCCGGTGTTTGGTCAGCTGGATCTGATGGGCTCGCTGGACATCAGCCTCGCGGGGATCATCTTCTCCTTCATGCTGGTCAACCTGTTCGACTCCTCCGGCACCCTGATCGGGGTTACCACCCGCGCCAAGCTGGCCGATGAGCAGGGCCGCTTCCCGCGCATGAAGCAGGCGCTGGTGGTCGATAGCATCAGCTCTGTGGGTGGTGCCTTCATGGGCACCTCCTCCGTCACCGCCTATATCGAGAGCAGCTCCGGCGTCGCCGTCGGTGGTCGCACCGGCCTGACCGCCATAGTCGTAGGCGTGCTGTTCCTGCTGGCGATCTTCTTCTCCCCCATCGCCGCCATAGTGCCGGCCTATGCCGCCGCCGGAGCCCTCATCTACGTGGGCGTGCTGATGTGCTCCGAGCTGACCAAGGTGAAGTGGGAAGACCTGACCGAAGCGGTGCCGGCCTTCATGACCGCTGTCATGATGCCGTTCAGCTTCTCCATCACCGAGGGGATCGCCGTGGGCTTCATCTCCTACTGCGTGATGAAGGCGGGCACCGGTCGCTGGCGCGAGATCAACCCCTGCGTGCTGGTGGTCGCCCTGCTGTTCGTGCTGAAGTTCGTCTGGATCGACGCCCACTAAGCGCCGATGACGCAAACAAAAATGCCAGTCTCTCGACTGGCATTTTTTATGGCTGACGCGCAATGACCCAGCTGGTTAGCGGATGCCGCGCGCCTCGCGGATCCACTCCCAGGCCTGCTGGATCTCCTGGGTCTTCTCCTTCGCCATCTCCATCATCTCCGGCGGCAGCCCCTTGGCGGCCAGCTTGTCCGGGTGGTGCTTGCTCATCTCCTTGCGATAGGCACGCTTGATGTCCTGATCGCTGTCGCTCTCGCTCACCCCCAGCAGCTGATAAGAATCCTTGAGACGATCCGCCGAGGGGGCCTCCTGCCGGTATTGCTGCTGCCCGCCGCCCTGCTGCTGGCGGTGGAAGAAGTTCATCTGCGCCTCGGCCATGGCCAGGATGCGCCCCAGCTCGATGCGGCTGAAGCCGAGCTCATCGGCGATGGTCTGCAGGATGGCGCGCTCATCGGCCTCGACCCTGCCATCGGCGAAGGCGGCCTGCAGCTGCACCTCTAGGAAGAAACGCAGTATGTCGCGCTGGCCGAGGCTGGCGCGGCGAAACTCGGCCAGCGTCTCCCGCAGCGGGAAGCCGCTCTCCTTGCCCTGACGGAACGACTCCTGCGCCCGCACCCGCTGTTCGCCGGAGAGCCGCATCCTGTCCATCAGATTGGACGCCACCCGGATCTCATGCTCGGTGACCTGGCCGCTCGCCTTGGCGATGTGGCCCATGACGGCGAAGGTGGCGTGAAAGAACACCGCCTGCTGTTGCTGGCTGGGTGCACGCCGAAACGCTCCCTGGATGCCCATGCCTCGATCGAAGCGATGACCGAGCCAGAGGCCGAGCAGGGCGCCGAAGATGTTGCCGAGCAGAAAACCGAAGAAGGCGCCAAGCACCTTACCCCAAATACGCATGGTTCAAGACCTCATGATGTTAATGAGTGCGTCCTTGCACTTGCAGTTGTTCATCCAGCTCGCGCAACCGATCGACGGTACCGATATCCCGCCATTCACCGGCCAGCAAGGCACCGCCAACGCGGCCTTGCGCCATCCAGTCACGCAGCAGAGGCGCCAGTTTGCGCGCCCCGGTTGCCAGTCCGGCAAAGGCGGCGGGCCGATAGAGCCCGACGCCGCTGAAGGTCAGCGCCGGTGTATCCAGCACCCGGCCGGCTTGCAGGGAGAAATCGCCCTGAGGATGTTGCGTTGGATTAGGTACCAGCCAGAGGTGAGCCAGATCCTCCCCCAGCGGTTGGTTGACCAAGGTGCGATAATCCAGATCGAGCCAGGTATCGCCGTTGATCACCAGAAACGGCTCGGCGCCGAGCAGCGCCAATGCCTGCACTATGCCGCCGGCGGTCTCCAGCGCACTCGCTTCGGCCGACCACTGGATGCTCACCCCGAATTGGCTGCCGTCCCCCAGCGCCTCGAGCAGCTTGTGGCCGAGCCAGGCGTGGTTGATGACCAACTCTGTCACGCCAGCGGCCTTGAGCCTCTCGATATGATGCACGATGAGCGGCTTGCCCCCCACCGCCAGCAGCGGCTTGGGCAGCGCGTCAGTCAGCGGGCGCATCCGCTCGCCACGGCCCGCGGCCAGGATCATCGCCTTCATGGCTGCTCCCCGGCGGCTCGTGCTTCTGCCACTTGGGCCAGGCCCGGCAGCACTATCTGCCGCAACCAGGCGCCGAAGCGGGCCAGCACCGGATAGTCGGCGCCGTGCAGCTCGCACACGTCCACCACATAGCCCAGAGTACGGGGAATATCCTTGAGGTAACCTGACTTGCCATCGCGATGATAGAGCCGGGTGAAGAGGCCCGCCGCCTTCAGGTGACGCTGCATGCCGGTGAGATCGGCATGGCGACGGAAGCTGGCATAGTCGAGCTCGCCGAGCAGCCTGGCCTGACTCAGGATGTCGTAGCCCTGGCGCATGCCCTGCTCGATCACCGCATCGGGCCAGCGCACGTAGCAATCCTTCAGCAGCGAGACGAGGTCATAGCTGAGGGGACCTATGACCATGTCCTGAAAATCGATGATGGCAAGCGTGCTGCCAGCCGGGGTCGGCTCACCGCAGACCATCAGGTTGCGGCTGTGGAAGTCCCGGTGCATCACCCCCTGGGGTTGGGCCAGGTTGTTGGCGGTGAGGCAGGCGAAGGTATCGTCCAGCAGCTGTTGCTCGTCCTCGCTCAGGACAAGTTGCAGGTGCCGACCGAGCAACCACTCGGGGAAGATGGCATCTTCACGGGCCATGAAGACGGTATCGAATGGCTCAAGCGCCAGCTCGACCGCGCAGAGCCGGGGCAGCAGCGCTATGGCCTTGCCGTACCAGGCCTGCACGCTGTGCGCGTCAAGGCAACCGATGAGCTGGGTATCGCCAAGGTCCGTCACCGCCAGCAGGCCCTGCTCATAGTCCACCGCCCTGACCTCGGGGGCCAGCAACCCCATGGCGTGCAGGGCGGCGGCATTGCGGACAAATTCATGATTTTTTTCGGTTTTCGGATTAGCATCTACCCACACCAGACCACCGCCACGGAAGTAGCGGCGAAAACTGGCGTCACCGGAGATCAGGGTCAGTTGAAGGTTGGCATCACCGGATATCCGGCGCGCCCATTGCAGTAACAGGGAATTGCGATCATGCATGAGTCGGGGACCAAATTGGAAAGCAGCACTTGGCTGTTAGCCCTGGCCGCAATAATGCTTTATCATTGCCGGCTAACATAAAGCAATGACATGCAATGTCAACTCGATGGATCCTGACATAAAATGCATGCCCTGAATCAACCGTTTTTACCACGGATTGCGCGAGCCTTTCACATGACAAAATGGACACTGGGATCTTCTTATCCCATCGCCCTGAGCATCAGCCTTGTTCCTGCCCTGAGTCCGATCATGGTGCAGGCTGCGCCACTCAACGCGCCACCGGCCACCGGGATCCTAGACAGCCTCTGCTATGACTATGTCCCCAAGATCGAGAAACCGAAGGCGGATCAGGATGCCAACGCCCTGCCGGTCGAGGTGGATGCCGATCGCCTGGAGGCCAAGCAGGGTGGCACCGCTGTCTATGAGGGTGATGTCAAGGTTCGCCAGGGCGTGCGCAAATTCGACTCCGACTATGCCCAGCTGGATCAGAAGAGCCGGGATGTGATCGCCATCGGCAACATCTATTACAACGATGGTCAGATCACGGTCACCAGCGACAAGACCCTCAAATCCAATCTGGATACCAAGGATTCGGAGCTGGAAGAGGGCAAGTACCAGGTCCACGGCTCACCGGTGCGCGGCTTCGCCGACAAGGTGACCATGACCAACAACAACCAGAACATCACCCTGGAAGGGGCTCAGTACACCACCTGCCCACCTGGCCAGGAGGCCTGGACCCTGAAAGCGGGCAGCATCGATATCGATCAGACCGAGGTGTTTGGGGAGGCCTATAACGCAACCCTCTGGCTCTATGACTATCCGGTCTTCTACACCCCTTACATCAATTTCCCTATCAAGGATGAGCGCAAGACCGGCCTGCTTTACCCCTATTACAAGCAGAGTTCCGACAATGGCATGGAGATCACCCAGCCATTCTACTGGAACATAGCCCCCAACTACGACGCTACCATCACCCCCCGTTTCATGGACAGACGGGGCCTGATGAACCAGGTCGAGTTCCGCTACATGCCGGATCCGGCCCATGTCGGCAGCCTCTATTTCGAGAATCTGGACAACGACAAACAGTACGACGAGACGGCCAGTCTGCATGACAACCTGTCCGACGGGCATCGCTATCTGATCAATGCCCGCCACACCTCCATGTTCATCGACAATGCCCTGCGGGTGTCGGTGGACTACACCAAGGTGCGGGACAATGACTACAACTACTTCAACGACTTCGATCCCAGCGTGGGTACTCAGGTCGACAACCAGTTGCAGCAATCCCTGACGGCCGGTTACTTCCAGCAGAACTGGAACCTCAAAACTGAGGTTAGAACCTATCAGATCCTGCTGGCGGGGGCTCAACAGCCTCACTCCATGTTGCCGCGCATCGACCACAACTACTACCAGCAGGGCAACTGGTACGATCTGGCCTGGAACACCGAACTGACCAAGTTTGGCTATGACAACGACGAATCCACCATAGGTGAGGTCTACACAGGCACCCGTCTCTACACTGCGCCCACCCTGACGGTGCCGCTCATCAATGCTGCCGGTTACTATCTGGATAGCCAGTACAAGCTGATGTATACCCACTACAATCAGGAAGTACCGGATGCCAGCAAACTCACCGCCTACTACCGTGACCGAGGGTTGACCGAACTCGATGAGCAGGTCACCCGGGTACTACCCTCGGTTCGTCTCAAGGGCGGCCTCACCTTCGATCGCCAGCAGGATTGGTTTGGCGAGAGCGCCAGCCAGACCTTGGAGCCCGAGTTCCAATACCTCTATGTCCCCTACAAGGATCAGGACAACATAGGTATTTACGACTCCACCACCATGCGCCAGGACTACTACAGCCTGTTCAGTGACCGTCGTTACGCCGGTCTCGACCGCATCAGCGACTCCAACCGGCTCTCCCTCGGTCTCACCACCCGCATCTACGATCCGGCCGGTGATGAACGAATTCGGCTGGCCGTTGCCCAAGCATTCGACTTCGTGGCCCCCAAGGTCACTCTCTATCCCAGCGACGAAGCCAGCATCAATACCCGCTCCCCCCTGTCATTCGAAGGGGATGCCAAGATCAATGAACAGTGGTTTGCCCATGCCGGGGCACAATATGATATGGAGCAAAATCGTATCAGCTCGGCCAACAGCGCGCTGGAGTACCGCCGCGATAAGCTGATCAGCCAGCTGAGCCATCGCTTTATCCGCGATGCCAACTACGACCTGGACAGCAAGGGCCAAGAGATCACAGACCTCAACCAGATCGGCATGCTGTTGACCACTCCGCTCAACGCTCAGTGGCGCCTCTATGGCGGTTACTATTACGAACTCGATCAAGGGGTCAAAGTGGATCGCAAGGTGGGACTGAAATATGACTCCTGCTGCTGGAGCATCAACTTCAACATGGAGTGGGTCAACGATCCGGATAACGTCAGTTACAAGCCCAGCTCCGAGCGCAGCCTGGGTATTCAGTTTGAAATGAAAGGATTGGGTAGCGTGGGTACCGGCTCCAAGGGCACCTCCCTGGACACCGAAGCACTGCCTTACATTCGTCCGTTTAACCTGCGAGACCAATAACCGGTCTGGCAAACGCCTTGAGAGATGGATATGAAGAAGACGTTGATTTCCCTGCTGACGGCAGGCCTGTTTGGAGTCATGAGCCAGGGAGCCCTCGCCGCCCCCGAGCTGGTGGACAAGGTGCTTGCCGTAGTCAACAAGGACGTGGTGCTGGCCAGCCAGCAGGAAGCCCTGGTGCAGAAGGTGAAGGCTTCCGCTCAGGAGAGCGGCCAGTCCCTACCCGATGACGCCACCCTGCGCAAGCAGGCGCTGGATCGACTGATCCAGGAGAGCCTGCAGCTGCAACTGGCGGATCGCCAGGGCCTCAAGATCAGCGATACCCAGCTGGAGCAGGCTATCCAGAGCATCGCTGCCGACAACAAGATGAACCTGGATCAGCTGCGTGCCCAGCTGGCCCGGGAGGGGATCTCCTATGCCCAGTACCGGGAAGAGGTGCGCCGCGAGATCCTGATGAACGAGGTGCGTCGCAGCCAGGTTCGCCGCCGCATCAACATCTCCGAGCAGGAGGTGAAGCAGGTGGTCGAGGCGCTGCACAAGCAGGGCCAGCAGCAGACCGAGTTCCATGTCGGCCATATTCAGGTCTCCCTGCCGGACAACCCGAACGCCGAGCAGCTCAATTCCGCCAAGAGCAAGATTGAGCGCATCCTGGCCGCCCTGAAAGAGGGGGCCGACTTCCGCAAACTGGCCATCGCCGAGAGCAACGGTCCCAAGGCGCTGGAAGGGGGTGACTGGGGCTGGATGAGCCCGCAGGAGATGCCGACGCTGATGGCCGAGGCGGTACAGGGTGCCAGTAAGGGGGACATCGTCGGCCCGCTGCGCTCCGGTGCCGGCCTGCACATCATCAAGATCTTCGACACCAAGGGTCAGCAGCAGGTCATGATCTCCGAGGTGCGCGCCCGCCACATCCTGATCAAACCCTCCATCATCCTGAGTGAGGAGAAGGCCAAGAGCACCCTGGACGGTATACTGCACGACATCAAGAGCGGCAAGGCCAGCTTCGCCAGCATGGCAGAGAAATACTCCGAAGATCCGGGCTCTGCGGTGCAAGGCGGGGAACTCGGCTGGTCCGATCCCAACGTCTATGTGCCGGAGTTCCGCGACATGGTCAACCGTCTCCAGCCGGGTGAGCTGAGCGAGCCGTTCCGTACCAGCCACGGCTGGCACATAGTGCAGCTGGAAGAGCGTCGCAGTCAGGACGCCACCGGCAAGGCCCAGGAGCAGCGCGCCTATCAGCTCATCTTCAACCGCCGCTTCACCGAAGAGTCACAGGCCTGGCTGGATGAACTGCGCGACGAAGCCTACATCCAGATCGAACCCAATTAATGGGCGATGAGCAGATGAACAGCCAGCATCCAGATCGAGTCCAAAAGCAGATGAGCTGTCGTCGTCTCGCCATCACGCCGGGTGAACCGGCGGGCATAGGTCCGGATCTGGTGCTGCAGATAGCCCAGCGGGATTGGCCCCATCAGCTGGTGGTGATCGCCGATCCCGACCTGCTGCTGGCGCGGGCCGCCCTGCTGGGACTGCCCATAGTGCTGGAACCCTATGATGCCAGCGCCCCTGCCCACCCGCAGCGGGCCGGCACCCTGACCCTCTGTCCGCTCGAACTCGGCGCCCCCGTGGTGCCGGGTGAGCTGGATGAGGGCAACGGCGCCTATGTGCTGGCCACCCTGCAACGGGCCTGTGACGGCAACCTGAGCGGCGAATTTGCCGCCGTGGTGACCGGCCCGGTGCACAAGGGGATCATCAACCAGGCCGGCGTCTCGTTCAGCGGCCACACCGAATTCTTCGCCCAGCAGTCAGGCACCGCCGACGTGGTGATGCTGCTGGCAACAGAGGGACTGCGGGTGGCGCTGGCGACCACCCATATCCCGCTCGCCTATGTGGCCGGGGCCATCACCGAGGACCGCCTCGGCAAGGTGATCCGCATCCTGGATGCGGATCTCAGGACCAAGTTTGGCATTCAGCAGCCCCGTATTTACGTCTGTGGCCTCAATCCCCATGCCGGGGAAGGGGGCCATCTTGGTCGGGAAGAGATCGAGGTGATCGAACCCGCCCTGGCCGGCTTGCGCCAGGAGGGGATCGATCTGGTCGGCCCGCTGCCGGCCGATACCCTGTTCCAGGACAAATACCTCAAGGATGCGGATGCGGTACTCGCCATGTACCACGACCAGGGGCTGCCCGTGCTCAAATACAAGGGCTTCGGCAGTTCGGTCAATATCACCCTTGGACTCCCATTCATCCGCACTTCGGTGGATCACGGCACCGCGCTGGATCTGGCAGGCAAAGGCCTGGCGGACTCGGGGAGCCTGATCACCGCGATTAACCACGCCATTCAGATGGTAGAGAAAAAAAGCTATGAGCAGTAAGGTGCAGAGCAACAAGGTGCACATGGGCCACACGGCCCGTAAGCGTTTCGGTCAGAACTTCTTGCACGACCGTTATGTGATCGATCAGATAGTGGCCGCCATCAACCCGCAACCGGGTCAGAACCTGGTGGAGATCGGGCCGGGTCTGGCCGCGCTGACCGAGCCGGTCGCATCCCAGATGGACAAGATGACGGTGGTCGAACTGGACCGGGATCTCGCCGCACGCCTGCGCGAGCACCCCACCCTCAAAGACAAACTGACGGTGATCGAGGCCGATGCCATGCGCTTCGACTTCGGCACCCTGATGGGAGAAGGCAAGGGGCCGCTGCGCATCTTCGGCAACCTGCCCTACAACATCTCCACCCCGCTGATCTTCCACCTGTGCGAGTTTGCCGACCGGGTCGCAGACATGCACTTCATGCTGCAAAAAGAAGTGGTATTGCGGATGTGCGCAGGCCCGGGCAGCAAGGCCTATGGCCGCCTGAGTGTCATGGTCCAGTACTACTGCCAGGTCATCCCGGTGCTGGAAGTGGGCCCGGGTGCCTTCAAGCCGGCCCCCAAGGTGGATTCGGCCGTGGTGCGACTGGTGCCGCACCAGAACCCGACCATAGTCGCGAAGGATCTGCGCTGCCTGAGCCGCGTCTGTACCGAAGGCTTCGGTCAGCGCCGCAAGACCATTCGCAACAGCTTCTCCAACTTCATCACCGACGCTCAGCTGACCGAGCTTGGCATCGATGGCAGCCTGCGCCCGGAGAACCTCTCCCTCGCGCAGTTTGTCATGATCGCCAACTGGCTGGCCGACCAGCAGCAGGCCTGATCCCATGCCATCGTCCCGGATAGTGATCCGCCCGCACCCCAGCTATGTGGCCGGCACCCAGGATCCCTACCATTTTCTCTATCTCATCGAGATAGAGAATCTGGGGCCGGGTACGGTGCAGCTGCTGCATCGACGCTGGCTCATCACCGACGCCAATGGCAAGATGCTGGAAGTGGAAGGTCCCGGGGTCGTGGGTGAGCAGCCCTTCATCGCCCCCGGTGAGACCTTCAGCTATCAGAGTGGCGTTCCCCTCGCCACTCCGCTCGGCGTGATGGAGGGTAGCTATACCCTGCAAGACGAGTCGGGGCAGCAGTTCGAGGCCCCCATCGCCCCCTTCACGCTGGCCGTTCCCCACATAATTAACTGAGGTTTCATGGCGAACTGTTTCGTCGGTGATGTCCAGGGCTGTTACGACGATCTGCGCCGTCTGCTGGATCTTGCCGAATTCGACTCCGACAAGGACATGCTCTGGCTGTGCGGCGATCTGGTCGCCCGTGGCCCGGACTCCCTCAACACCCTGCGTTTCGTCAAGTCGCTGGGGCAGCGTGCCGTCACCGTGCTCGGCAACCATGACCTGCACCTGCTGGCGGTCGCCAACGGGGTCGCGCCGCTCAAGAAGAAAGACAAGCTGCAGGCCCTGATGGAGGCGCCGGACAGGGACGATCTGTTGGAGTGGTTGCGCCAGCGCCCACTGCTGGCGGAACACCCAGATCTACCCATCATGATGGTGCACGCCGGCCTCTCCCCCGCCTGGGACGCCCGCACCGCCCGCAACTGTGCCCGCGAGGTGGAAAGTCTGCTGCGCGGCGATCAATACCAGTGGCTGCTGCACAACATGTACGGCGATCAACCGGACAGCTGGCAGGATGATCTGATGGGGATAGAGCGTTACCGCTACATCATCAACAGCTTCACCCGCATGCGCTTCTGCTACTTCGACGGCCGGCTCGAGTTCAAGTGCAAGAAGGGGCCCACGGAGTCCACTCCGGGCCTGCGCCCCTGGTTCGAGCAGCGCGAGCACCATGTGGACGACCCCATACTGGTGTTCGGCCACTGGGCGGCGCTGATGGGCGCGACCGGCAAGGCCGACATCAAGGCGTTGGATACCGGCTGCGTGTGGGGCAACAGCCTCACCCTGTGGCGCTACGAGGACGATGCCCTGATAGCGACCCCCTGTCCGGCCTATGCCAGCTGAGCGGCGGTACCCATAATGCGACGGGCCCGGCATATTGCCGGGCCCGTTCTTTATGTGAAGCCTGTCAGATCACAGCTTGCGGCCCAGCCGTTTCTCGACCTGACGCCGCTCCCACTCCGGTCCGAACAGCTTGAACGGCTGGAACAGGTTGATGGCATGGGACATCAGGCCCAACCCCCAGCCCAGCATGGGCCACCAGGCCCAGATGTAATCCGGGTTGCTCAGGTAGTTGATGACGAAGAGCCCGCCGATCACCAGCACATAGCTGATGAGGTGGCCGTAGAAGCCTTTGAGCCCCTCGACGAACTTCATCGCCTCCCGCTCATCCCTGGCGACATGTACGCTCCCCTGACTGTCGATCTCATTTCCTTTCATCTCGCTCTCCTGCAGTTGAGTCACATCGAGCTCAAAGACGGAGGCCAGGGCCTTGAGGGATTCCAGTCCGGGTGGTTGCCCCTGTTCGATCCGCTGTATGGTGCGCACACTCAGACCAGACAGGGTAGCCAACTGCTCCTGGGACCAGCCTCGCTGCAATCTCAATTTCCTGACTATCATCATCGGCTCCTCGTGGTTATGGACAGGGCCAGCATAGGGCCGAGCGGATGAAGGCAACACGACAAAGGCCTGACATCAACCTGACTTTCCTTAAATATCAATGCATTAACAGCAAAACATCATCAGAAGCCTGATCGGTAGGGCGGCATCCAAACCTGCTGCTGCCGTCCCGGCAGGGCTAAGGGACAGCTCGCTGCCGATGATGCACCGAGCAGCCAGGACTCACAGGCTTTGCATCAGCTCGGCCGCAATCTCGAACGAGCGCAGCCGCGCCTCATGATCGACGATGGGGCCGTTGAACATCAGCTCGTCAGCCCCGGTCTCGGCCAGCAGCGCCTGCAAGCCATGGCGGACTCTGTCTCGATCTCCCACCAGGGAGCGGGCCAGGGTCTGCTCCATCGCCATCAGCTCCCGCGCCGACCACTCCTCCCCCAGCTCCTGCACCGGCAGCGGCAACTTGCCCGCATCCCCCCGATAGAGCCGCAGGAACTGCTGCTGCACAGTAGTAAACAGGAAGCGGGCCTCCCGCTCGGTGTCGGCCGCCACCATGTTGATGCACACCACGGCATAGGGCCTGGGCCAGCGGGCGGAAGGCTGATACTGACTGCGGTAGAGCGCCAGCGCCTGCAGCAGCAAGCCGGGTGCGAAGTGGGAGGCGAAACCGAACGGCAACCCCATGGCCGCCGCCAGCTGGGCGCTGTAGAGACTGGAGCCCAGCAGCCAGATGGGTACCTCCAGCCCCTGACCTGGTACGGCCTGCACCGCGCCCGGCTGATCGCCGAAATAGCGCATCAGCTCGCGCACATCGGCGGGAAAGTCATCCACCTCGCCGCTGCGTTGGCGACGCAGTGCCTGCATGGTGCGCTGATCGGTGCCGGGCGCTCGCCCCAGCCCCAGATCGATCCGATCCGGATAGAGCGAGGCCAGGGTGCCAAACTGCTCGGCGATCACCAGGGGCGAGTGATTCGGCAGCATGATGCCGCCGGAACCCAGCCGCAGGGTGCTGGTGCCGCCAGCCAGATGACCTATCAGCACCGAGGTGGCGGCACTGGCGATGCCCGGCATGTTGTGATGTTCCGCCAGCCAGTAGCGGTGATAGCCCCACCGCTCGGCGTGTTGGGCCAGATCCAGCGAGCGGCGAAACGACTCGGCCGGTACAGACCCTTCGGGGACGGGCACCAGATCGAGGACGGAATAGGGGATGGCGGACATGGGACACTCCATTGCTTCACAATTCAATAACCTGGGGGGCAATGTAGCATGAGATACCTGAATGGCACACTCGATACCCCATCATCCAGGGTGCCTCTGTGGCCACTAGGCCTGACCAATAAAGCCCCATAAGAAACTTTGTTGTGGCGTGCTAATAATCCCGGCCGGATAATTGTGCTTTTTGTCGCCCTATGAGCACACTGAGAGGGAATCATCACGGCGATCGCCCGTGGGACAAGGATGCGTCCATGACAAAAGCTAGCCTCAGCCGTAGACCCTTTTACGTACACATCGCCACGCTCTTCATTCTGCTGTTCTCCGTGCTGGGGGGCGCCCTCATCCTGCTGCAGTTTCAACAGGGCATGCAGCAGGGACTGGAACACGAGCGCCAGAGCTTCCTGCAGTATCGGGAACAGCTGGCACTGGCTCTCAAGCTGAACCAGCGCCCGGCCCGCATGTCATTGAGCCTGCTGCGCAGCGGCCAGCTGGCCGCGATGACCAGCCTGGACGCTCGCCTCAGCTACCTGCCCCAACTGGCCGAGGTGCTGGCCAACAGCGCCAGCTATGGCGCCATCTATGCCGGTTACGATAACGGTGACTTCTTCCTGGTGCGCAAGCTGACCAACAGAGCCAAGGCGCTGCTAGACAGCCCTCCCCCCGCCAGCCACCTGCTGGTGCAGAGCCTGAGTCAGGGCCAGGGAGAGTTCCTCTATTTCGACAAGCGGCTGCATCTGCTCGAGCGCCGGCCCATGCCGGACTACAGGTTCGATCCCCGCAGCCGTGACTGGTACAAGGAGGCGCGCTGGCGCACGGGTATCATAGTGACCCACCCCTATCTGTTCTTCACCACCAAGGAGCCGGGCATGACGCTGGCGGTGGAGAGCGACGATCGCCGGGCTGTGCTCGGGCTGGATGCCGGCGTGGAGGGGCTCTCCGCCCTCATCGGCGAGCTGCCCCTGCCCAGCCACTGCCAGCTGGTGCTGTTCGACGAATTAGGCACCCTGCTGGCGACCGATCCCAAGCGGCTGCCCAGCTTCGAGCAACTGAGCCGGTTGCCCACGCTGTCGGTGCTCAAGCACCCCATACTGACCCAGTTGCAACAACGGATAGCGACCCAGCCCACCCTGCTGCACGGGCCGACCGAGCTGACCCTGACCGCAGAGGATCGCAGTGACTGGCTGGTCAACCTCTCCTCCCTGGATGAGGGCTCCCCCTTCTACATCGCCCTGCTGATGCCGGCGAACGTTCTCACCCAGCAGGCCCGTCACGAAGCCCTGGTCAATCTGGCCTGGGCCCTGGCCGGTCTGCTGTTGCTGCTGCCCGTCATCTGGCTGGTGGCGCGGCGTACCGCGGCCCCCTTGCTGGCGCTGACCCGGGAGGCGGAGCGGATCCAGCACTTCGACTTTGACGAGAGCGAGTGGCCCGACTCGTCGATCCGCGAGATCGACGATCTGGCCCGCACCATGTCCGGCATGCGGCAGACCCTCGGCAATTTCATGAGCATGGGGCGGGCGCTGGCGGCCGAGCGCCGCTTCGACTCCCTGCTCAATCGCATCTTGCACGAGACGGTCGCGGCCGCGCAGGCGGAAGGGGGCTGTCTCTATCTGGCGCAGGACAAGCACATGACGGCGGTACAGGCCATCTGGCGGCAACAGCCCCTGGCCTGCGAACAGGTGCACTGGCAGGAGGAGCTGCTCGGCGGCCTCTATCACACCGAGCGCCTCAGCCTGCCGCTCGATGAAGACCACTGGCAGCAATATCTAGCCGACTGGGGCCCCTTTCCGGGCCCCCGCCAGCTGCTGGCGGAGCCGCTGTACAACCATCGCCAGGAGCTGATCGGCTGTCTGCTGCTGATCCTGCCGAACTGCTCGTCACAGGAGCTGGCGTCGCGCATCAGCCTGATCGAGGCGCTGGCGGGCATGTCCGCCTCCGCCATCGAGAACCAGCGCCTGCTGGAGGAGCAGAAACAGCTGCTGGAGGCCTTCATCGAGCTGATCGCGGGGGCCATCGATGCCAAGAGCCCCTATACCGGTGGCCACTGCCAGCGCGTCCCCGAGCTGACCCGCATGCTGACCGAGGCGGCCTGTGCCCAGCAGCAGGGCCCCTTCAGCGACTTCAGACTCAGCGAAGAGGAGTGGGAAGCCATCCATATCGCGAGCTGGCTGCACGACTGTGGCAAGGTCACCACGCCGGAGTTCGTGGTCGACAAGGCCACCAAGCTGGAGACGATCTACGATCGGATCCACGAGATCCGCACCCGCTTCGAGGTGCTCAAGCGCGATGCCTATATAGAGGCGCTGGCGTCCCGCCTGCCTGAGCAGGAGAGGATGGCGAGCCGGGAAGCGGTGGCACCGCTCTGGTCGATCCTGGATCAGGAGTTTGCCTTCGTCGCCGAGTGCAACCTGGGGGGGGAATGGATGGCGCCGGAGAAGCTGGCGCGGCTCGATGCCATCGCCAGTCGCAGCTGGTTGCGTACCCTGGATGACAGGCTCGGCATCAGCCGGGAGGAGCTCAGGCGATATGAGAACGAACCGGCCTCGCCGCTGCCCTGCCGCGAGCCGCTGCTGGCCGACAAGCCCACCCACCTCATCCCTCGCCCCACCCAGGACAATATTGCGGCGCACAACCCCTGGGGATTCAAGGTCAAGGTCCCCACCTATCTCTACAACCGGGGGGAGCGCTACAACCTCGCCATCGGTCGCGGCACCCTCACCGAGGAGGAGCGCTACAAGATCAACGATCACATCATCCAGACCATCCGCATGCTGGAGCGGCTCCCCTTCCCTCATCATCTGCGCAAGGTGCCTGAGATCGCCGGTGGTCATCATGAGCGGATGGATGGCAAGGGCTATCCCCGTCAGCTTCATGGGGCACAGATGAGCATCCCCGCCCGCATCATGGCCATCGCCGACATCTTCGAGGCGCTGACCGCCAGCGATCGCCCCTATAAGTCGGGCAAGACGGTGTCCCAGTCCTTGGCCATCATGCGGCACATGGCACAGGATCAACACATAGATCCCGCCCTGTTTACCCTGTTTGTCGACAGCGGCATCTGGCGGGACTACGCCGAGCGTTTCCTGGCACCGGAACAGCTGGATGAGGTCAATAGCCAGAGCCTGCTGGTGGAGCCGGCCTAATCAGCGCCCATAAAAAACGGCCAACCGAGGTTGACCGTTTTATCGCCTAAGCGGGGCTTAGAACAGCAGATGCGCCACCCCGGCGATCACCGGCAGGGTGACCAGGGTGCGCAGCAGGAAGATGACGAACAACTCCCACAGCTTGACCGGGATCTTGCTGCCCAGCAGCAGGGCGCCCACTTCCGACATATAGATGAGCTGGGTGACCGACATGGCGGCGATCACGAAGCGGGTGATGTCGCTCTCTATGGTCGAGGCCAGCACCGCCGGGATAAACATGTCGGCAAAGCCGACCATGATGGTCTTGGAGGCCGCCTCGGCCTCCGGCAGTTGCAGCAGCTCCAGCAAGGGGACGAAGGGGGCCCCCAGCCAGTTGAAGACCGGGGTATGCTCGGCCAGCATCAGGGCACAGGTCCCGATCGCCATCACCACCGGCAGTACGCCAAACACCATGTCCAGCGCATTCTTCACCCCTTCCCGCGCCACGGCGCCGAGATCCGTCATGCTGTCGGCCTTGGTCAGCGCGCGCTGATAGCCATAGCTCAGCACGCTGTGCTGATGGGGAATCGCCTCCTGCTTGCGGCACAGAGGAGTGCCGTCGCTATAGACATCCTTCTTCCAGGAGAGCGGGGGCAGGCGCGGCACCACGACGGCGGCCACCACGCCGGCCAGGCAGACGGTCAGGTAGAAGGGCACGAACATGTGCTCCAGCTTCACCTGGGAGATCACCACCAGACAGAAGGTGATGGAGACCGCAGAGAAGGTGGTGCCGATGACGGCGGCTTCACGCTGGGTGTAGAACTTGCCTTCATACTGCTTGCTGGTCAGCAGGATGCCGACGCTGCCGTCCCCCAGCCAGGAGGCGAAGCAATCCACCGCCGAGCGCCCCGGCAGGCGGAACACCGGGCGCATGATGCGGGTCATCATGGTGCCGACAAACTCCAGCAGGCCGAAGTCCAACAGCAGCGGCAACAACAGGCCGGCGAAGATAAACACCGAGAACAGCACCGGCAGCAGATCGTGCAGCACCAGGCCACCGGTCGCCCCGGAGCGCAGCACCTCGGGACCGGCCTCGAAGAAGGTCAGCAGCACGAAGACGCCGCCCAGCACCCGCACGCAGGCCCAGAAGGGAGAGACGTTGAACAGGCTGTTGAGGAAGGGCCGCCTCACCAGGATCGCCGGCTTGAACAGCCAGGTGACCAGGGTCATCAGCATGGTGGTGGTAATGATGCCACTGACCATGGCCACCAGATGATCGGCGAACACCGTCTGCACCAACTTCGCCAGCACGGCGACGGGGATGGTGACATTGCCGTCATAGATGACGGGGGTCATAAACAGCAGGATCCCGATGAGTGACGGGACCAGGAACATCAGCACGTTGCGGCGGGTATGGATCGCCGGTGCCTGCAGGGTCTTTTCCAACATGATCTACAGCCTTAATGTTACTTTTCCTTCAGCCAGGCCGCCTGCATATTCATGCCCTCGCCCGGCAAACGGGCGCAAGAATAACCCAAAAAAATGCACAAACAAGCTTTAAATGGATTATTTCAAGCATAAGTATTTTATCAGGCAAACCGTCCATAAGAACAACCCGAAACAGACATGCATATCAATTCAATTCAATTGGTTAGCGTATTGTTTCATACAGGTTAAGTTCAGGTGCGCAGTATAATCAGTTGCGGTTGGCAGGCAATAAGTGGCATGAGAAATATATCTATAGAGTGATCCGGTCGATCCTCCCATAAAAAAACCGGCGCCTGTTGCCAGGCACCGGTTTCTCAGCGAAGCAGATGAAGATCAGTCGCGGACGTAGATGACTTCGACGCCGTCGTCGTCTTCATCGTCCAGATCGTCATCGTCTTCCAGGCCATCATCAAAGGCCATAGAGGCTGCCAGGGCGTCCGCCTCGGCCTGAGCCAGCTGGTTCTTGTGGTAGTCGTCCCACTTGAACTCGACCTTCTCGATGGCGGCCTTGGCGTCGGCTTCCAGCTGACGGGGCATGGTATCCAGCAGATCCAGGATGTCGTAGCACACCTTCTTGGTGCCTTCCTTGCTGATGGCGGTGATCTGGTAGACAGGACCTTCGTAGGCCAGCGCGGTCTTGACCCGCTCCATCACCTCAACCGCATCTTCTTCCAGGATCAGATCCATCTTGTTGAACACCAGCCAGCGCGGCTTGGCCGCGAGTTCCGGGCTGTATTTCTCCAGCTCGCGGACTATGGTGACGGCATTCTCGGCAGGATCCGAGTCATCGACCGGGCAGATATCCACCAGGTGGAGCAGCACACGGCAGCGTTCCAGGTGCTTCAGGAAGCGAATGCCCAGACCGGCACCCTCGGCGGCACCCTCGATCAGACCCGGAATATCGGCGATCACGAAGGAGCGGGAGTTCTCACCACGCACTACACCCAGGTTGGGTACCAGGGTGGTGAAGGGGTAATCGGCCACTTTTGGACGGGCGGCAGACACGGCGCGGATGAAGGTAGACTTGCCCGCGTTGGGCAGACCCAGCATACCGACGTCGGCCAGCAGCAGCAGCTCCAGCTTCAGGGTGCGCACTTCACCCGGTGTACCGCTGCTCTTCTGATAGGGCGTACGGTTGACCGAGCTCTTGAAACGGGTGTTGCCGAGACCGTGGAAACCGCCCTTGGCGACCAGCAGCTTCTGGCCGTGACTGGTCAGATCCCCCAGCAGTTCACCGGTATCTTCATCACTGGCACGGGTACCGACCGGTACCTTCAGGACCCTGTCCTTGCCGCGACGACCGGTACAGTTGGAACCTCGACCGTTCTCACCGCGCTCGGCGGCGTGGAAACGCTCGAAACGGTAGTCGATCAGGGTATTCAGGTTTTCGTCGGCAACCAGATAGACGTCACCGCCGTCACCACCGTCACCGCCATCCGGCCCACCGTTGGGAATGTACAATTCCCGACGAAAGCTCACACAACCGTTACCACCGTCACCGGCATCGACTCGAATCTGGACTTCATCAACAAACTTCATAGGTAACCGTCACCCTTAATTCGAAAAACCGATACGCAATTATAGTGGTACAGACCCCTGGGGGCGAGACGCATCTAGGCGATAAGGCCTGTCAACGCCGGCTCATCAGCGTGCCGTTTTTTCGTCAAACTCTTCAGAAAAACAAAAGCCCCGCCTGTTGGCGGGGCTTCGGATCCTTGCGGTCCGTAATTACTCAGCAACGATGCTAACGTACTTACGATTCAGCGGACCTTTAACTTCGAACAGGATCTTGCCAGTCGCTTTCGCGAACAGGGTGTGATCGGTGCCCAGACCAACGTTGGTGCCAGGGTGGAACTTGGTGCCACGCTGACGAACGATGATGCTGCCTGCCAGTACAGTTTCGCCACCGAAGCGCTTCACGCCGAGGCGTTTGGCTTCTGAGTCGCGACCGTTACGGGATGAACCGCCAGCTTTTTTATGTGCCATTTTTCAGATTCCTCTCGAATTAAGCGCTGATGCCAGTGATTTTGACTTCAGTGAACCACTGACGGTGGCCCGCTTGCTTGCGATGGTGCTTACGACGACGGAACTTGACGATAGTCACTTTCTCGCCACGGCCGTGAGCCACAACTTCAGCAATAACCTTGCCACCTTCAACGAAAGGAGCACCTACTTTAAAAGTGTCGCCTGCAGCAACCATCAGAACTTCGTTGAAGTCGATGGTAGCGCCAGTCTCAACGTTCAGCTTTTCCAGACGAACGATTTGACCTTCGGCCACACGGTGTTGTTTTCCGCCGCTTTGGAATACCGCGTACATTTGATTAACTCCGTAAAGGCGTGTCTTTTGCTCAAGGCCAGACACGCGCAAAAACCTATAACAATGGGCCGGCATTCTACGCAAATCGATTTGCTCAGGCAAGGCCAATTTCGCAAAAAGTTTATTTTGTGCGCATATCTGCCGCCGTGAATAAACGCTTAACTGTAACCCATTGTGAAATCGTGTAGAATCCCCGCCATTGCTAAAAACGCAGTAATTGCTGCCGTCACGTTACGAGACTTATGGACCAACAGACTATCCGTGCGCTCTGTGCCGCCGACATGACGGCGGTCAATGAACTGATCTTGGCGAGGCTTCAGTCCGATGTCAGCCTGATCAACCAGCTGGGTTTCTACATTGTCAGTGCAGGCGGGAAACGGATGCGCCCCATGCTGACGGTGATGGCCGCTCGCGCACTGGGGTACCAAGGTCTGGATCATCTCAAGCTCGCCGCCATCATCGAATTCATTCACACCTCTACCCTGCTGCACGACGACGTGGTCGATGAATCCGACCTGCGTCGCGGCCGGGAGACCGCCAATGCGCTGTTTGGCAATGCCGCCAGCGTGCTGGTCGGCGACTACCTCTACAGCCGCTCATTCCAGATGATGAGCGAGCTCTCCAACCTGAGGGTGATGGAGATCCTGTCGGATGCCACCAACACCATCGCCGAAGGGGAAGTGTTGCAGCTGATGAACTGCAACGATCCGGACACCACGGAACAGAGCTACATGACGGTCATCTACTGCAAGACCGCCAAGCTGTTCGAGGCGGCCACCCGTCTCGCCGCCGTGCTGACCCATCAGCCCGAGCCCGTCGAGCAGGCCATGACCGACTACGGCAAGTACCTGGGCACCGCCTTCCAGATCATCGACGATGTCATGGACTACTGCTCCCAGAGCGACGAGATGGGCAAGAACGTCGGCGACGACCTGGCCGAGGGCAAGCCGACCCTGCCGCTGCTGCGCGCCATGGCGGTGGGCTCGCCCGAGGAACGCCAGCTCATCCGCGATGCCATCGAGCACCGCAACGGCATGGACCATCTGGACCGGATCCTGGCCATCCTGGACAGCACCGGCGCCCTCGAATACTCCCGCCAGCGCGCCCGGGAAGAGGCCGACAAGGCCATAGCCGCGCTTGCCATCCTGCCGGATTCAGAGCACAAGCAGGCGCTGGCCACCCTGGCCCAGATGGCGGTGCAGCGCAGCGCCTGAGTCAGCATTCAACAGCGAATGAAAAAGAGGCCCATCGGCCTCTTTTTTATGCTCTGCGCTGCGGCACAGCTTCCGTTTCTACGGCTCAATGAGCCAGCGCCCAGAGGATCACGCCCCCCGCCACCACCAGGCAGCCACCGATGCGGCGCAACTGCTCCGGCGGCTGATCGCCGAGCAGGCGCAGCATCTGCTGCCAGGCTCTGGGCATCAGCAAGGGGCCCAGCCCTTCAAACAACAGCAGCAGCCCCAATCCCATCAGCATGGATGTCAGCATCCTCTCTCCTTGCACAAAAAAAGCCACCCGCTCGGCAGGTGGCTTGGCGCCATAATGCGAAAGGGCCTGAATGCTCAGGCCCTCTGGTCTTACTCTTTGGTGCCGTGAGGCGACTTGAGGTAGCGGAAGAACTCGCTGTCCGGCTTCAGGACCATCAGGTCGTTGCCACCGGCGAAGCTCTTGCGATAGGCCTCCATGCTACGCACGAAGCTGAAAAACTCGGGGTCTTTCTTGTAGCTGTCGGCATAGATCTTGGCGGCCTCGGCATCCCCTTCACCACGCAGCTGACGCGCGTTACGCTCGGCGTCTGCGATCATGACGGTCACCTTGCGGTCGATGTCGGCACGCAGGATCTCGGCCTGCTCGCGGCCCTGGGAGCGATGCTCACGGGCCACGGCGGTCCGCTCGGCACGCATCCGCTGATAGATGGAGCTGGAGACTTCCACCGGCAGGTTGATCTGCTTGATCCGCACATCCACCACCTTGATGCCGAGCTCGGAGGAGCGCGCCATCTTCATCAGGGCATCTTCCATCACGGTACTGCGCTCACCGGAGACGATGTCCTTGATGGTACGGTTACCGATCTCGGAACGCAGACCGTTGTTGATCTTGCGCTTGAGCAGGTCTTCGGCCTGGATCTTGTTGCCACCACCTGTTGCCAGATAGTACTTGGAGAAGTCCTCGATCTTCCACTTCACATAGGAGTCGATGATGAGGTCTTTCTTCTCCGAGGTGACGAAGCGATCCGCCTGACCTTCCAGAGTCTGGATGCGAGCATCCATCTTGCGAACCTGGTCAATCACCGGCACCTTGAAGTGCAAGCCCGGCTCGAAGAGGCGGGGCTCACCAGAGTCAACCCGCTTCACCTTGCCAAACTGCACGACTATCCCTTTCTGCCCTTCATCGACGATGAAGACGGAAGAGAAGCAGACCATGGCGGCCACAGCGATGACACCAATAGCTATTTTTTTCATCTATTAGTTTCTCCCTGTGCTGAAACGGTCACCGCCACGCAGCGGCGTCGGGGTGGAATTAGCCCCTTCGTTGGACGGCTGGGCCGGCTCCACCGCAGGTGTGCCCGCCGGACGTGCCGGTTGCACGGCATTCGCCTTGCCAGACAGCTTGTCGAGCGGCAGGTAGATCATGCTGTTGTTGCCAGCAGGCATGTCGACCAGCACCTTGTTGGCTTGCTGATAGAGCTCTTCCATGGTTTCCAGGTAGATACGCTCGCGAGTCAGCTCGGGGGCAGACTGATACTGGGGCAGCAGCTCGTTGAAGCGGGCGACCTCACCCTTGGCCTTCAGCACGATCTGGGACTTGTAGCCTTCGGCTTCCTGTTCCAGACGCTTGACCGAGCCGCGGGCCTTTGGCTCCACTTCACGGGCATAGGCTTCCGCTTCACGAATGAAGCGCTGCTCATCTTCCTGGGCGGAGATGGCGTCATCGAAGGCGTCCTTCACTTCTTCTGGCGGACGAGCCGGGAGGAAGTTGACGTCGACGATCTGCAGACCCATCTGGTAGGGCTCGATGATGCCATCGATCACCTGCCAGGTCTCCTGACGGACTTTTTCCCGACCCGTGGTCAGGACGTCATCCATCTTGGTGTGACCCACCACGTAGCGCAGGGCGCTGTCGGTGGCCTGGCTCAGACTCTCGTCGGCATTGGTGACGCTGAACAGATACTGCTCCGGATCGACCACGCGATACTGCACGTCCATCTCGACCCGGACCACGTTCTCGTCCTGGGTCAACATGAAGCCAGAGGCCGGCAGGGAGCGTACAGACTCGACGTCCACCGGGATCACCCGATCGATGAAGGTCGGCTTCCAACGCAGGCCGGGATCCACGTTATGGGAATACTCCCCAAAGCGCAGTACCACCCCGCGTTCGGCTTCACGGATGGTGTAGAAGCCGCTGACGACCCACACCACCACGGCCACAACCAGTGCGATGGAGAGGCCAAACTTGCCTACATCACCACCACCCGATTTGCCACCACCGAACAGGCCACCGAACCGACGGCTCACCTTACGCAGCATTTCATCCAGATCAGGGGGTCCCTGATTCTTGCCGTTATTCCCCCAAGGGTCACGGTCTTTGCCGTTGTTTCCAGGCTCATTCCAAGCCATCAGCGTCTCCATTAATACATGCGGATGGATATCATCTCTACCGGGCCATCGATCGTTGACGAAGCCGCTAAGCCTTCATCTTCATCGACCATCAATGCCTGATAAAGCGTTGTAAACTCTCACCTTCTTGTTTCATGAGGCGGTTCCAGTCGGCCACTTGCAAGCGCACCTCCAGGACAAAATCCCCCTCCTCACTGAAACCTTCCTGCTCGATGCCTTTCAGCCGATAGAGCGCACTGCGCAATCTCGCGGCCGAGGGCGGCAACTGCAGGGTGTGATGGACCATGGATCCGGCCAGCAATTCGGTCAGGGCCGCGAACAGGTATTCGCTCCCCTCACCGGTCTGGGCCGACAGCCAGACCCGCAGTGGACGACCCTCGTCATCCCGCTCCAGGCCGGCCGGACGATCGGCCAGCTTGTCTATCTTGTTACAGATCATCAGCTGGGGACGGTCGTCCGCCTCGATCTCGGCCAAGACTGTCTGCACCGAATCGACATTCTCCTGCATCTGCTCATCGGCACAGTCCACGACGTGCAGCAGCAGGTCCGCTTCGCGGGTCTCCTGCAGCGTCGCCTTGAAGGCCGCGACCAGATCATGGGGCAAGTGTCGAATAAATCCAACTGTATCCGCCAGGATCACATCACCCACATCCTGGATCACCAATTTACGCAGGGTGGGATCCAGAGTTGCGAACAATTGGTCGGCAGCATACACGCTGGCATCTGTAAGTTGGTTGAACAAAGTGGACTTTCCGGCGTTGGTATAGCCCACCAGAGAAACGGTTGGCACCTCGTTGCGGTTGCGGGCACGACGGCCCTGCTCCCGCTGCTTCGCCACCTTGTCGAGCCGACGCAGGATCGCCTTGATGCGTTCCCGCAACAGGCGTCGGTCGGTTTCAAGCTGAGTTTCACCCGGGCCGCGCAGACCGATCCCGCCCTTCTGACGCTCGAGGTGGGTCCAGCCTCGCACCAGGCGAGTAGAAAGATGACGTAATTGGGCCAGTTCGACCTGCAACTTGCCTTCGTGGGTACGGGCGCGCTGGGCGAAGATATCCAGGATCAGGCCGGTTCTGTCCACCACCCGGCACAGGAACAGACGCTCCAGGTTGCGCTCCTGGGCAGGGGTCAGGGCATGGTTGAAGATGACCACGTCGGCACCCAGCATCTGTACCTGGGACGCGATCTCTTCAGCCTTGCCGCTACCGACAAAAAATTTGGCACTGGGAGCGCTGCGGCTGGTAGTCACCACCCCCAGCGCATTCACCCCGGCCGAGCTCACCAGCATCTTGAGCTCTTCCAGATCCTCCCGCTCACCCTCATCGCTGAAGTTGACATGTACCAGAACGGCCTGTTCACCAGCTTCGTAACGGTCAAACAAGCGCTTGCTCCTTAACGGGTCTCATGATGAATCTGAGTTGGCGAGTCGGCTCGCCGCGGGATATCACGCCTCGGCTTCACCCTGTTCTTCACCGGCGGCGCCCGGGGCGGGCTGGTGATGGTTGACGGCGCGGGCCGGCACCACTGTGGAAATGGCGTGCTTGTAAACCATCTGGCTCACGGTGTTTTTCAGCAAAATGACAAACTGGTCAAACGATTCGATCTGACCCTGCAGTTTGATGCCGTTGACCAAATAAATAGAAACAGGAATCCGCTCACGGCGCAGCGCATTCAAAAACGGGTCTTGGAGAGATTGCCCCTTAGCCATCTTTCTTTTCCTTATAGTTTGTTGTTTTTAAACACCGGATATCAATATAACAACCTGATTATACAGGGAGTGTCAAGCCGCACCAGCACAGGCTAAGACCCTTGCCAGATTGCCAGACTCACCAGATTCCAACCAGGTCAGGTTGGGCCAACCGCGCAACCAGGTCATCTGACGCTTGGCCAATTGGCGGGTGGCAACAATGCCACGATAACGCATCTCATCATATCCCACTTCCCCTGCCAGGTAGTCCCACATTTGGCGGTAGCCAACGCAGCGAATTGCAGGCAGGTCGGGGGTGAGATCCCCCCGCTCAAACAGGCCGCGCACCTCTTGCTCGAAGCCGTTTTGCAGCATCAGATCGAAGCGTTGCTCGATACGTTGATGCAGCACGGCGCGATCGGAGGGCGCGATGGCAAACTGGTGCACCCGGTAGGGTAATCCTTCCCCCTGCACCTGGGTCAACTCGGTTAGCGTCTTGCCGCTGATGCGATAGACCTCCAGGGCCCGGCTCAGCCGCTGCGGGTCATTGGGGTGGATACGCGCCCCGGCGACCGGGTCGATGCGCACCAGCTCATCGTGCAGGGCTTGCCACCCGAGGCGGGCCGCCTCTTCTTCCAGCACGGCGCGGATGGCCGGGTCGGCAGGCGGCAGTGGTGAGAGCCCCTCCAGCAGCGCCTTGAAGTAGAGCATGGTGCCCCCCACCAGCAGCGGGATGCGGCCACGCCTGGCGATCTCGTCCATCTCGCGCAGGGCGTCGCGGCAGAAATCCGCCGCCGAATAACTCATGGCCGGATCCAGGATGTCGATCAGCCGATGGGGTGCCTGGGCCAGCTCGGCGGCACTGGGCTTGGCGGTGCCGATATCCATGCCGCGATAGATGAGCGCGGAGTCCACGCTGATGATGTCGCAGGGCAGCGCCTGACACAGGGCGATGGCGAGATCCGTCTTGCCGGAGGCCGTCGGCCCCATCAGAAAAATTGCGTTCGGCAAGTCAGCCACGTTTAGGTTCCTCTAGCACGTCTGCCCACAACAACAGGCACAGGGTGCGATAACTAGCCATTGTGTGAAGGCGTTGGCCCGTGGCGAATCAGCCGCCATGGGCAAACTCTTCCAACACGGTCGCCAACGACAGGGGGCGTACCATGCGAATGTCTGCCAGTTGGTCACTGAAATCGGTCACAAGTTCCGTCAGTAAACGACTGGCCGTTGAAAAATCATATATTTTTTCAGAGCTTATGCCCTGCTCCACCAGCCATTGGCATATTACTTCGGCCAGCTGGTTGCCATCACTGTCAGATCCGCTCTCGATTAACTGCAGCAATTCGGGTAAGAGCCTAACCAGATCGGTCTGGCGCAACAGCGCCGGCACCCGAGTCAGGATCATGGTGTCGCGCCCACCGCTTTTCAACTCCAGCCCGATGCGTTTGAGCAAACGTTCCTGCTCCTCCACCAGCGCAATCAGGTTTTTCGGCAACTTGAAGGAGACCGGCAGCAGCAAGGGTTGCGCCGCCAGCCCCTGGCCCCAGGCCTCCAGCAGCCAGTGGCGCAGCAGCACCCGCTCGGCCCGTACCAGGGAGAGCAGCGCCAGCTGGCCGTTGCGTTCCAGCAGCAGGTAGGCCTGCTCCACCAGGGTCAGGGCGCGGCAACCCTGCGGCGACGGGCTGGTCGTGGCACCGGCGGTCGGCGTCGCCACAGCCGCGTCACCCGCCATCGGCAGGGTGGTGAGCAGGGCGCCCATGCCGCGCATCGCCTCGCGGCCGGGGGGGGCGGGCGGCTGATAGCTGCCGGCGTGAGCCACGCCCCCTTCCCGCACCTCCCGCGTCGGGGCCGGGGCCCGATAGCTGTGCTCGGCGCCGTACCACTCAGGGCGGGGCGCCTGGCCAGGGTATTCTATCTGCGGGCTGGCTGGCAGCTCGACCTGACTCTCGGCCAGCGCCTCGGCGGCCGGGGCCTCGCGGCGCAGGGCGGTGAACAGAGCCTGGAAGATGAAGTCGTGCACCAGGCGGGCCTGGTGGAAGCGCACCTCGTGCTTGGCCGGGTGGACGTTCACATCCACCTGGTGCGGATCAAGCTCTATGTAGAGCACATAGGCGGCGAAGCGGTCGGCCGGCAGCAGCTCGTCATAGGCCTGGCGGATAGCGTGATTGATCAGCTTGTCGCGCATCATGCGGCCATTGACGTAGGTGTATTGCAGATCGTTCTGCGGCCGGGCCCCCGCCGGCAGCGCCAGCCAGCCCCGCAGGCGCACGTCGCTGTGCTCGCTCTCCACCGCCAGGGCGTGGTGCATGAAGGGGGTGCCACAGACGGCGGCGAGGCGGCGCTCCTGCTCCGCCACCGTGTTGGCGGACTTGTACTGGCGCACCACCTTGCCGTTGTGGCGCAGGATCAGGGTGCAGTCGAAGCGGGAGAGCGCGATGCGCCGGATCAGCTCGTCGATGTGGGCGAACTCGGTCTTCTCGCTGCGCATGAACTTGCGCCTGGCCGGGGTGTTGAAGAAGAGATCCACCACCTCCACCGTCGTGCCCACCGGGTGGGCCGCCGGCTTTATGGTGACGCTCATCTCGCGCCCCTGCGCCTCGGCCTGCCAGGCTTCGGTCTGCTCCTGGGTGCGGGAAGTCAGGGTGAGGCGGGAGACTGAGCTGATGGAGGCGAGCGCCTCCCCCCGAAAACCGAGGCTGTTGATCCCCTCGAGATCATCCAGGGTTGCCACCTTGGAGGTGGCGTGGCGGGAGAGCGCCAGCACCAGCTCGTCCTTGGGCACACCGCTGCCGTTGTCACGGATGCGGATGAGCTTGGCGCCGCCCTTGTCGATGTCGACCTCGATCCGGTCGGCGCCCGCATCCAGGCTGTTCTCCACCAGCTCCTTCACCACGGAGGAGGGCCGTTCCACCACCTCACCGGCGGCAATCTGGTTGGCCAGGATCGGCGGCAAAATACGGATCGGCATCGTTTACTCCTGACGTTTCATCTTGCGGGATCCAGACGCCTTCACAACGAAGGCTGGCCGTTCCACCACCTCGCCGGTGGCAATCTGCTTGGCCAGAATGGGGGCCAAAATAGGGATCGCCATCGCTGGCTCCCGATTCTTATCCTTGGGGGATATAGATCACCTGCCCAATCTGGATGTCCCGCGACTTGAGTTTGTTGATCTCGACCAGCTTCGCCTGGCTCACTCCGTGCTTCTCGGCGAGACGGGAGAGGCTCTGGCCACGGGTGACCACGTGGCGGATCATCTTGGACTTGTCGTTGCTCTGCGCGCTGGTGACCGGCACGCTCGGCTCCTTGGACGCCACCGAATAGGGCTTGATCACCCCGGCGCCGGATCCGCCGCTGACGCTGCTGACCGGGGCGCCGCCGTCATTGCTGCGGCTCGGCACCGTCGCCGGCATGCGGTTGGTCACCTGCTGCTGGGGCGCGGCCGCAACCACCGCCATTTTCGCCGCCGGCTGACTGCTCCTGGCCACTTGCTGGCCCTTGCCGGTCATCATTGGGCCCTTGGTCGGGTGGCTGCGATAGTAGTTGCGGATCCCCTCGAAGATGGCGCGCGCCAGCTGATCCTGATAACTGGCGGTGGCCAGCAGCTTCTCTTCCCCATGGTTGGAGATGAAGCCGGTCTCCACCAGCACCGAGGGGATATCCGGCGCCTTGAGCACCGCCAGGCTGGCGTGCTCCGGCGCCTTCTTGTGCAGCCGGGCGACCTTGCCCATGGAGCGCAGGATCTGGCGGCTGACGTCATAACCCTCGGCCCTGGACTTGTCCATGGAGAGATCGAGGAAGGTCTGCGCCAGATAGGGGTTGGGGTCAGATTCGGCCAATACCTTGCCTACCCCGCCCAGCAGTTCGCCCTGTTTCTCCTGCTTCTCCAGCCAGCTGCCCATCTCGCGGTTGGCGCGGTTGGTCGACAGCACCCAGACCGAGGCGCCGCGCGGCGTGGAGTTGTGGAAGCTGTCCGCATGCACCGACACCAGCAGATCGGCCTTGGCCTTGCGGGCGATCTCGGAGCGCTTGTTCAGGTCGACAAAGTAGTCACCACGGCGGGTCATCACGGCGCGCATGCCCGGCTCGCGATCGATCAGCGCCGCCAGCTTCTGCGACACCGCCAGGGTCACCCGTTTCTCGTAGGTGCGGCGCGGACCTATGGAGCCCGGATCTTCCCCGCCATGGCCCGGATCGATGGCGATGACGATGGCCTTGCCATGTCCGCCGACCGGCGCGGCCTGGGCCGTGGTGGCCCCCTTCTCTTCATAGGGCAGGTCGATCACCAGCCGGTGACCGTAGGGACCCGCCGGTGCCAGCGGGAACACCACCGGCTTGATGGTGGAGCTGAGATCCAGCACCAGACGCAGGCTGCCCTTCTCGAGGGGCGTGCTCTCGCGGATCTTGCGCACCAGCTCGCTCTTGTTCCCGATGCGAGTCAGATTGGCGGCGTTGCTCGCCCCTTTCAGGTCGATCACCAGCCGGCTCGGGCCACTCAGGGTGAAGTAGTTGAAATTGGGGGCGCTGCTCATGTCGAGCACCACCCGGGTGTTATCCGGCGACGGCCAGACCCGCACACTCTTGAGCTGATTCGCCCAGGAGGGTAAGGCCATCAAGGAGAGGACAATAACAAGGATCAAGCGCACTGAGATGACAACCGTTCCAGAATGGCTTCGCCGATAGCAGTGCGGGCCGCTATCAGGGCCTCGCGCTGCTCGTGTACATACGTCAGGGTAATCTCCAGATCCGGGGACGGCAGCCAGCCCTCCCCTTTCTCCGGCCACTCGACCAGGCAGAGGGTATCGGCGCCGAAATAGTCCCGAATCCCCATGAACTCCAGCTCTTCCGGATCGGCAAGGCGATAGAGGTCGAAGTGATAGACCTGCCAGCGGTCCAGCTCATAGGGTTCGACCAGGGTATAGGTTGGACTCTTAACCTTGCCTTGATGGCCGAGCCCCTGCACCCAACCGCGGGTCAGGGTAGTCTTGCCGGCCCCCAGGGTGCCGTGCAGAAATACCGTGGTCGCCTGCTGGCACGCCTGTGCCAGGCGGCCACCCAGTGCCACTGTTGCTGCCTCATCCGGCAGTGTCATCATCAACGTTTTTGCCATGTTCTTCTTGTTACTTGTTACTGTGTCGGATTGACCAGACGGCGGATCCAGGGCAGCAGATCCGATGCCAGCATGCCCCTCTCCCCCTCGGCGGCAGCCAGATCGGCCGCCTCGCCGTGGATCACGGCCCCCAGCCGGGTTGCCATGCTGGCAGACCAGCCCTGTGCCAGGAGGGCGGCGATTATACCAGATAACAGGTCACCCATGCCGCCACTGGCCATGCCGGGGTTGCCTTCATCGCAGAGGCTGATGCGCTGGCCGTCGCAGATGAGCGAGCCCGCCCCCTTGAGCAGCACGACGCCGCCGTATCGCCGCTGCAGCCGCGCGACGGCGGCGAAGCGATCCGTCTCGATCTCGGCTATGGTGCAGCCCAGCAGACGGGCCGCCTCCCCGGGGTGGGGCGTGAGCACCCAATTATCCTGATGACGGGGCCCCTGCGCCAGCCAATTCAATCCATCGGCGTCCAATACCAATGCCCCGTCGGCCCTGACCAGCCGCTCGTACTGGGCGCGTCCCCACTCGTCCTGACCGAGCCCGGGCCCCACCACCTTCACCTCGGCCCAGTCCTCGTCGATGCCGGCTTGCCCGCTCATCAGCTCGGGCTGCACCTGGCTGACGGCGCCATGGCTCGGGTGCTGGCACAGCCGCACCAGACCGGCCCCCGCCCGCAGGCAGGCCAGCCCCGCCAGCAGTATGGCCCCCTGCATGCCCAGGTTGCCCCCCACCAGCAGGACCCTGCCGTTGCGGCCCTTGTGCGCCGAGCGTGGGCGCGGGGTCAGCAGGGACTTGAGGGCGGGGTAATCGATCCGCTCGGCGGCGGGGACAAGGTCGGCGTCCGGCGTCACCCCGAGGCTGTCGCAGTCGAGCTGGCCGACGCCGTCCACCCCGTCGGCGGTCAGCATGCCCTGCTTGATGCCGATGAAGCTGAGGGTGCGAGTGGCGCGCACCAGGGCGCCCATGGCGCGACCGGTGTCGGCGTTGAGCCCGGAGGGCAGGTCCACCGCCAGTACGGGGGCATTCAAGCCATTGATTGTTGCGACGATCTTTGTCATGGAAGGGGAGAGGGGGATATGGACACCGGTGCCGAGCAGTGCATCTATCACCAGATCCGGTGGCGTCAGCGACGAGAGTTCGAGCTCGTCGACCAGCTGCACGCTGCCCCCAGCGCCTAGCCACTCATCGGCGGCCCGTCTGGCATCTCCGGTCAGCAGGCCGGGGGCCCGCGCGGCGATCACCAGGGGATCGAGGCCGATCCGTCTGGCGAGGCGCGCCAGCACATAGCCGTCGCCGCCATTGTTGCCGGGGCCGACGAAGATCCACCAGTTGCCGCACTGGGGCCAGTGGTGGCTGGCGTAGCAGAGCAGGGCCGCGCCGGCCCGCGTCATCAGCTCATAGGTGTCGCACCCTTCGCGCCGGGCCCAGCGCTGCTCCAGCGTGCGGATCTGTTCGGCCCGCCACAGCGGCTGTGCTAAACTGGTGCCTTCTTTCCCGCTGATAGCATCCTCGATAACCTGTACCATGACGGCTCCCGACCTTCATCCTCTAGTGGCCCGGCTCCCCGCCCGGCGTATGACCCGGCATGACGATGCCCGGCCCTTGCCACATTATCGCCCATGGATGCAGACCCTCCGCCTGCAGGCAGATGAGGCAGCATGACGGCCACCGAACTTCAGCAACTGGCCCAAGATATCAAGCTCTGGGCACGCGAGCTAGGATTTGACCAGGTCGGCATCACCGACACGGATCTCGCCGTCGAGGAGCCCAGATTGCAGGCCTGGCTGGACGCCGGCTATCACGGCAGCATGGACTACATGGCCCGCCACGGCATGATGCGGGCCAGGCCCCATGAGCTGCTGCCTGGCACCCTGCGGGTGCTGTCGGTGCGGATGAACTATCTCCCCTTCGAGGCGGGCTTTGCCGCCACCCTGCGCGATCCCACCCTGGGCTACATCAGCCGCTATGCGCTCGGCCGCGACTATCACAAGGTGCTGCGCAACCGGCTCAAGCAGCTGGGGGAGCGCATCGAGCAGCGCTGCGAGACGCTAGGCTGGCGTCCCTTCGTCGACTCGGCCCCGGTGCTGGAGCGCCCGCTGGCGGCCAAGGCGGGGCTCGGCTGGGTGGGCAAGCATTCGCTGCTGCTCAACGAAGCGGCCGGCTCCTTCTTCTTCCTCGGGGAGTTGCTGGTCGATCTGCCACTGCCGATGGACGCCCCGGTGGAGAAAGAACAGTGCGGCAAGTGCGTGGCCTGCATCAACATCTGCCCCACCGGCGCCATCGTCGCGCCCTATGTGGTGGATGGCAGGCGCTGCATCTCCTACCTCACCATTGAGAGCGACGAGCCCATTCCGCTGGAGCTGCGCCCCCTGCTGGGCAATCGCATCTATGGCTGCGACGACTGCCAGCTGATCTGCCCCTGGAATCGCTATGCTGATGTGAGCCCGGAGCCCGACTTCAACCCTCGCCCCAATCTGCACCGCCCGCCCCTGCTCGACCTCTGGCAGTGGTCGGAGGCCGAGTTCTTGAAGCACACCGAGGGCAGCCCCATCCGCCGCATCGGTTATCAACGCTGGCGCCGCAACTTGGCGGTGGCGCTCGGCAACGGCCCGGCCACCGCAACGGTGAGCGACGCCCTGCAAGGGGCGCTCGGCGCGGCCGAGACCATGGTGGCCGAACATATCGAGTGGGCGCTGGCGACCCTGGCCCAACGCCAGCAGGATGACAGCAAAAAGACTCGCTTGTTGATCCGCTGCATCGAAAAAGGTCTGCCGGATCACGCCTAAGTGATCTGCCCCTTGCCGGATGCGGGTCATTTTTTCATGCTCTGCCGACGTTTGACCCTCGGCACACTAAAAAGGAACACTCTGATGCAGATGTTGGGAGTAGATATAGGGGGATCCGGGATCAAGGGCTGCCTGGTCGATACCAAGACGGGCATGCTCATCGGTGAACGTTACCGCCTGGCCACCCCGCAACCGGCTACCCCGGCCGCCATCGCCCACACCCTCAAGGCGCTGGTCGAGCACTTCGAATGGAAGGGGCCCGTGGGTTGCGGCTTCCCCGCCATCATTCACAACGGCATCGCCAAGAGTGCCGCCAACATCGACAAGAGCTGGGTCGAGACAGATGCCGCCCACCTGTTTGCGGATGTGACCGGTCTGCCCTGCCACGTGCTCAACGATGCCGATGCGGCGGGCCTTGCCGAGATGCGCTTCGGCACCGGCCGGGATCGCAAGGGGGTCATCATCCTCATCACCGTCGGCACCGGCATCGGCACCGCCGTGTTCGTCAACGGCCAGCTGCTGCCGAACACCGAGCTGGGTCACCTGATGCTGGAGGGCATGGTCGCCGAGCACTACTGCTCGGACGCCGCCCGCAAGCGGGAAGATCTCTCCTGGAGCCGCTGGGGCAAGCGTTTCAACAAGTATCTGGCCAGACTGGAGTTCCTGTTCTCCCCCGACCTCTTCATCCTGGGGGGCGGCAGCGCCGCCAAGCTCGACAAGTTCATCGACAGGATCGAGACCCGGGCCCCGCTGGTCGCCGCGGCCAGTCTCAATCAGGCCGGCATCATAGGGGCGGCACTCCATGCCGTGGAGCAAGGGGGCTGAGTCTACTTCCCCTTATAGTGATCCACTTCCTATAGATGACAGAGGCCCGGCACATGCCGGGCCTCTGTCATTGGGCGGCGGGCGATCAGCGGGGCGCAACCCCAAACCGGCCTGCTCAACCCTTCTCTCTGCTCCCGAGCCAGGATGCCGATGGCTCGCCACGCCTCCCCAAGGCCCCGCCCCTGCTGGCGTGACTGGTTATTTATTGTTCTTCATCAAGGGGATGGCTCAAAAAAGAGCAGGGGACAAGGTGCCAGTATCTATGCGACCTTAAGCACGGGTGATGAAGACGGGGAGAGAGTCGGCTCTGGCGCTGGCTAACAAAACAGGCATTTAACCTGCATTAACCAGCTTATATTCGGCATTTTAAAAAAAAACGAAATCCGATATCGCCACCTGCGAAATCACCACTTTCCATAGTCATCCGGCAGGAATCCTTAGCATTTTTTTAGACGTCTAGACGTAGAAACATGCGTTGACACAGCCATCCGGACATCTTAGCATCATCCTCCATGATGGCAGAGCAACCCAGTGAAACCTCTGCCCAATTCACCCGCCTGTAGCGCCCTGTGCTTTAAGGCTGTTAGCACGGAAGAATCCATGATTAAGTTGATCGGTCTCAACAAAGTCTACGGTAAAGGCAGTGACGCCGTGCACGCCCTGCGTGACGTGAGCCTGCATGTGCCACAAGGCAAGATTTTCGGGGTGATCGGCGCCTCCGGTGCCGGCAAGAGCACCCTTATTCGTTGCGTCAACCTGCTGGAGCGCCCCACCCAGGGCCAGGTCTTTGTCGATGGCCAGGATCTGGCGGCCCTGCCCGAGCGGGATCTGACCCAGGCCCGTCGTCAGATCGGCATGATTTTCCAGCACTTCAACCTGCTCGCCTCCCGCACCGTGTTCGCCAACATCGCCTTCCCGCTGGAGCTGGCGGGCTGGAGCAAGGCGCAGATCCAGGCGAGGGTCGAGGAGCTGCTCGCCCTGGTCGGGCTGGAGGCCCGCGCCCACGCCTATCCATCCGAGCTGTCCGGTGGTCAGAAGCAGCGCGTCGCCATCGCCCGCGCCCTGGCGCCGGCCCCCAAGGTGCTGCTCTGTGACGAGGCCACCTCGGCGCTCGATCCCCAGACCACCCGCTCCATCCTGAGCCTGCTCAAGGAGATCAACCTCAAGCTGGGGCTCACCATCTTGCTCATCACCCACGAGATGGACGTGGTGAAGGGGATCTGCGACGAGGTGGCCATCATCAGCGACGGCAGCCTGATCGAGCAGGGCGAGGTGGCCTGGTTCTTCAGCAATGCCAAGACCCAGCTGGCCCGTGACTTCATCCACTCCACCATCCATCTGGAGGTACCGCAGGAGTATCAGGACAGGATGAGCCCCGAGCGGGTGGCCAACAGCTATCCGCTGGTCAAGCTCGGCTTCACCGGCAGCACGGTCGATTCGCCGTTGATCTCCGAGGTGAGCCGCCGTTTCAACATCGATATCAGCATCCTGAGTGCCGACATCGAGTACGCCGGCGGGGTCAAGTTCGGCTTCCTGCTGGCCGAGCTGTTCGGGGACGAGGCCCAGTGCGAGGCCACCCAGCAGTTCTTCATCGACAACCACATTCAGCTGGAGGTTATGGGCTATGTCCGAAGCAATGATTAATCTGCTGTTCACGGCCCTCGGCGACACCCTGATCATGGTGTTTGCCTCCGCCCTGTTTGGCTGCCTGCTCGGGCTGCCGCTCGGCGTGGCACTGCACGTGACCAAGGCCGGCCAGATCCTGGCCAACCCGCTGCTGAACAAGACGCTCGGCATCATAGTCAACGTCGGCCGCTCTGTGCCCTTCATCATACTGCTGGTCGCCATCATTCCGCTGACCCGGCTGATCGTCGGCACCAGCATCGGCACCATAGCCGCCATAGTGCCGCTGACCGTCGGTTGCATCCCCTTCATCGCCCGTCTGGTGGAAGGGGCGCTGATGGAGGTGCCGGACGGCCTGCTCGAGGCCGCCAAGGCCATGGGTGCCAAACCCTTGCAAATCATCGCCAAGGTGCTGCTGCCAGAGGCCCTGCCCGGGATCCTCAACAGCATCATCATCACGCTCGTCACGCTCGTGAACTACTCCGCCATGGCCGGTGCCATCGGTGGTGGTGGTCTGGGGGATGTGGGTATTCGCTACGGTTACCAGCGCTTCGATCCAACCGTCATGCTGGTCACCGTGGTCATTCTGGTAGTGCTGGTTCAACTCATCCAGAGCGCAGGTGAGCGCCTGGTCAAACAATGTGATCATCGTTAATAGTCGATTTCTGACAGGAGGTTTTTATGAAATTGGGCATTAAATCCGCTGCGGCAGCGCTGCTGGCAACTCTGGTACTGGTCGGCTGCGGCCAGAAAGAAGAGAACAAGACCCTGAAGGTCGGCGCCATCGCCGGCCCCGAGACCGAGCTGGTCGAGACCGCGGCCAAGGTGGCCAAGGAGAAATTCGGTCTGAACGTCGAGATCGTCACCTTCTCCGACTACGTCACCCCCAACGTGGCCCTGAACGATGGCAGCGTCGACGTCAACGCCTTCCAGCACAAGCCCTATCTGGATGCGCAGATCCGTGATCGCGGCTTCAAACTGGTACCGGTTGGCAACACCTTCGTCTACCCGATCGCCGGTTACTCCAAGAAGATCAAGGCCCTGAGCGAGCTCAAGGACGGTGCCCAGATCGCGGTGCCGAACGATCCGACCAACCTGGGTCGCTCCCTGATCCTGCTGGAGAAGCAGGGCCTGCTGAAGCTGAAGGAAGGCGCCGGTCTGGAAGCGACGGTGCTGGACATCGCCAGCAACCCTCGCAACTTCAAGATCGTCGAGCTGGAAGCCGCTCAGCTGCCCCGCTCCCTGGAAGATGTTGATCTCTCCATCATCAACAACACCTTCGCCGGTCAGATTGGCCTGACCCCGACCGAGAACGGCTTGTTTGTCGAAGACAAGGAGTCCCCCTACGTCAACCTGATCGTCGCTCGTGAAAACAACAAGGACGAAGAGAAGGTCAAGCAGTTCGTCCAGTCCTTCCAGACCGACGAGGTCTACAAGAAAGGGACCGAACTGTTCAAGGGCGGTCTGGTGAAAGGTTGGTAATCACTCACTCTGCAAAAAAGGCCGCGCCAAGCGTGGCCTTTTTTTTTACCCCCGTTATCATGGGCGTCAGCACGGTAACAAACACAAAACAGAACAATGAAAAAATGGTATCTGGCCTACTGCAAGCCTAAGGAAGAAGCCCGCGCCCGCGCCCATCTGGCAGCCCAGGGTGTCGAATCCTATTACCCCATGGTGGAAATCGAGAAGCTGCGCCGCGGCAAGCGGGTACCGGTGCGTGAGCCCATGTTTCCCAACTACCTGTTCATCCACGTGGATCTCGACGAGGTCTCGCCCATCACCCTGAAGTCGACCCGGGGCATCAGCCGCATCGTTCATTTCGGCAAGGAGTGGACGGATGTCAGCAGCCAGCTGATCTATCGGCTGATGAGCCGTGACGACAGCGATGAGGCCAGGGCCAGCTATGCGCGCCTGCCGAGTCAGGGAGACAAGGTGCTTATCGAATCTGGCCCCCTTGCCGGGTTCGAGGCTATCTATCTGGAGCCGGATGGCGAGAAGCGGGCGATCCTGCTGGTCAGCCTGCTCAACCAGGAAACCAGCAGCAGCTTCGACAACCAGGCCTTCCGACGTCTGGACTGACACTCCCCAGACGTCTGCGGCGAGAAGCGCCCCCATTCCGCTGGCCAACCTGCTCAATCAGGAAACCAGCAGCAGCTTCGACAACCAGGCCTTCCGGCGTCTGGACTGACACTCACCGGGCGTCTGCGGCGAGAAGCGCCCCCATTCCTGCTGGTCAGCCTGCTCAATCAGGAGACCAGCAGCAGCTTCGACAGCCAGGCCTTCCGGCGTCTGGATTGACCCTCACCAGCTGTCCACGGCGAGAAGCGCTCCTATTCCTGCTGGTCAGCCTGCTCAATCAGGAAACCAGCAGCAGCCTCGACAACCAGGCCTTACGGCGCCTGGACTGACGAGAGCCCGCGCTTTCGTCACCACTATCAAGCAAGAGGCGGGCATTTGCCCACCTCTGTCTTATCCCAGCTCGAACCGGCTGATGACCGAGGTCAGGCGCCCCGTCTCCCGGCTCAGCCTGGCGACTATCTCCTCCCCCTGCTGACTGCGCTCACTGGATTGGCGGCTGAGCCCGGCGATCTCCTCGACAGTCCCGGCCACCTCCTGTGCCACCCGCGACTGCTGCTCGGTGGCGGTGGCGATGGCCCCCAGCTGGCCACAGAGATCCTGCACCAGCCGGGTCATGGTCTCGAGGGTCTCGGTCACCGACGCCACGGCGCCGTGCCCCTGCTCCACCAGCCTGGTGCCGCTGCCCACGGTGTCGGCGGTCTGCCGGGTCTGTTGCTGGATGCTGGCGATGGTCAGGTTGATCTCCGCCGTCGACTGGCTGGTGCGGCTGGCGAGCTGGCGCACCTCGTCCGCCACCACGGCAAAACCACGGCCCTGCTCCCCGGCGCGCGCCGCCTCTATGGCCGCGTTGAGCGCCAGCAGGTTGGTCTGCTCGGCGAGGGTGGCGATGACCTCGGTGACGCGTCCCACCTGCTCACTCTGGCGGCTCAGCTGCCCCATCGCCTGGTTGGCCTCGGCCATCATGGCCGCGATCTGCTGCATGGTGGTGGTCATGCGCGCGAGGGCATCGCCCCCCTGGCGGGCCTGTCGCTCGGTCTGGCGGGCCGCCTCGGCCGCCTCGGCAATGTTGCCCGCCACGTCCCGGGTGCTGGCCGACATCTGCTCTATGGCCGCCGCGACCGTATCGACCCGCTGATTCTGGCTCGCCAGATCCCCCACTATGATGTTGCTGGTACGGCCCACCTCGCCGCAGGCGCCTTCCACCTGACCCACGGCCCCCTGGATCTCCCCCACCAGCTGACGCAGCTGGCCCGACATCCGGTTGATGGAACCGGTCAAGCCACCCAGCTCGTCTCTCCGCAATACCGGCAGGGGCGCGGCCGGCAGCCGGCCATCCGCCACCAGTCCGGCACGGGCCACCAGGCTGGCGATGTCCCGGGTCAGCCGGCGGCTGAACAGCAGGGCCACCAGGGTGCCGAGCGATATGGTGCTGAGGGTGGTCAGCAGCAGGCTGTGATGGATGGTCTGGCCGGCGGCGGCCATCTGGCCGGCGATCTTGTCGACCTCAGCCCGGGTGTGAGTCACCTGGGATGCCAGCTGGCCGGCGAGCCTGTCCAGGGCCGGCTCGACGTCGGTGGCCATCAGGTGATTGGCCTGATCCCAGTCGGGCGCCTGCCGCCTGGCGATCACCTGGCCGACCAGCTCGGCGAAGGGCGCCGACATCTGCTCGAACAGGGCCCAGAGCCCCTGCTCGGCCTCGGTGAACTGGCCCTGCTGCTGTTTCAGCTCGGCCACCCGCTGCAGATGGAATTGGTAGTAATCCTGGTACTTGGCCTGATACTCCTTGTCCCCCGAGATGAGGAAGTCCCGCAGGGCGGAGAGGGCGTTGGCGAGGCCGTTATAGGCATCGCCCACCTGCTTGAGCAACAGGCGCCTATCGCCGGGCAACTCGGCTTGGGGGGTCGCCACCTCTTCGTTGGCGAAGGATTGCAACTGATCGAGTGCAGCCTCGGCCAGGGGGCCCGCCTCCAGCAGCATCAGGCTATGGGCCGGCAGGTTCTCCTCGGTGTGAGCCAGGGCCCACACCTTCTCCTGCTTGCCCTTGAACGCCTCTAGGGCCCGGGTCAGGGCGGGGGTAAAGGCCTGCCGCTCGATGGCCTGCCAGGCGCCGTCCCACTCCTGCTTGAGGCGCTTGGCCTGGGCCGGATCCTTACCGAGGATCAGGTAGGCCCGCAGGGAGGAGACGGTGGCGATCAGCGCCTTCTGGCTCGCCTCATCCCGCTGCAGGGCGGGCAGGGCCTGCTCCAGCAAGGCCGACTGCGACTGCTGGATCCGGCCCAGCTGATGATACACCAGGGCGGAGGAGAGGATGATGAGCAGATTGATAAAACAAAAGCTAAACAACAACTTGCTTGAAATTTTCATGAACGTCCTTGTTCGACTGCGGGCATCCTGCCCCGGGTTCAGCTCTTGATCAGAGCGGGTAATCGATCCAGCCAGGAGCGATGCCACTCCAGCAACTCATCCCGCGGCATGGGGCGGGCGGAGAAGAAGCCCTGGCACTGATCGCAGCCCAATCTGGCCAGCAACTGCCAGGTGGGCTCATCCTCGACCCCCTCGGCCACCGACTTGAGCCCCAGCTTGCGGGCCAGCTCGATGCTCGACTCTATGATGGCGAGCCGGGAGGGGTCCTCATAGCAGCGATCGACGAAGGATCGATCCAGCTTCAGCTCGGTGAAGGGCAGCAGCGCCAACTGCTGCATGGAGGAGTAACCTGTGCCGAAGTCATCGATGGAGAGCCCGAAGCCGTGCATGCGCAGGCGCGTCAGCACCTCCAGCGACTTGCCGAGATCCTTGACGAAGGCGCTCTCGGTCACCTCCAGGGTGATGAGCTCAGGGTTGATGCTCCAGCGCTGGCAATGGTTGAGCAGGGTGTTGCAGAGATCCCCCTCGATCAGCGAGGTGGTGGAGAGGTTCATCGACAGGTTGAGGGAGAGCCCGGTCTGTTCCCACAGGTGTCCATCGCGCAGGGACTTGTTGATGATCACCTCGGTCAGCTGATCGATCAGTCCATGGCGCTCCGCCAGGGGGATGAAGTGCACGGGTGAGACCAGGCCATACTCGGGGTGCTGCCAGCGGGCGAGCGCCTCCATGCCGATCCACTGGCCGGTGCCGAAGCTCACCTTGGGCTGATACCAGGGCAGCAGCTGATCCTGCTCCAGGGCGGCGCTGAGATCGTCCTGGGTCAGGCTGTGGCCGTCCTCCTCCTGGGTCCGCTCCTGCTGGGGCCGCCAGGCACCGATCAGCTGACTGATCTGCTGCGGGTCGGCGGGCTTGTCGATGCGCCCCAGCACCTGCAGGCCATAGGCCGTGCTCATGCGCAGCACGGCGTCGACCACATCGTCTTCCAGCGCACTGCACAGGATGACGCCACCCCTGAAGCCTCCCAGCGAGAGCCGGCGCAGCAGGGCCATGCCGTCCATGCCGGGCATGCGCAGATCGCAAAACAAGATGTCGACCTGGTGGTGCTGACACAGCTCCAGCGCCGCCTCGCCATCCTGTGCCTCCAGCAGCTGGCCGTAGCCGAGTCTGCTGATCTGGTGCATCAGGGCCTTGCGCTGGAAGTTGTGATCCTCCACCACCATGATCACCAACTCATGCTGCTTGTTATTCATCGAGCCATAGTCCAATTTCGCATGCAATAGCATCCATCAATACCTGTACTGTCTGACTCAACTCATCGAGCCTGTCCAGCTGTTTCAATCTGGCCGCAGCCTCCAGCTGAGCCGCCTCCGTCGCCAGGGCCGTCTGCCCGACCATGCGGGCCGCCCCCTTGATGCGGTGTGCCGTCTCCACCAGCGCCTGGGTATCCTGACACGCCAGCGCTCGCACCATCTCCTCGCTATCCTGGCGATTGGAGTCCAGATACTCCTGCGCCATGCTGCGGGCCAGCGCCTCATCACCGAACAGGGCGATCCAGCTCAGCGCCTGCTCCTGGGTCGAAGCCTGAACGCGGGGCTGCGGCTCGCTCGGTGCACTGGCGACCGGCAACCAGCGCTGCAGCGTCTGGCGCAAGGTCTCCAGGCTGTAGGGTTTGAACAGCATATCGTTCATCCCCGCCGCCTGCATCTGCCGGCTGGCCTCCTCCGAGGTGTCGGCCGTGACGCCGATGATGGGCGCCGGATCCCCCGCCGCCCGCAGGGTCCTGGTCAGGCTGTAGCCATCCATCACCGGCATGTGGCAATCGGTCAGCAGCAGGGCGAAGCCTCGCCCTTGCCAGGCGCGCAGCGCCTTCTCGCCATCATCGACCAGCTCGGCATCGATGCCGAGAATGGCGAGCTGGCGGGCCAGCAGCGCACGGTTGATGGGGTGATCATCGGCGACCAGGACACGGCCCTGCAACTTGTCTACCAGGAATTGCCCCGGCTGAGTGGCCCGCTCCCCCGCCAGCTGGCGGCAGGTTTCCAGCAGCAGATCGGGATAGAGCGGCGACTGACCCAGCCGCCACCAGGCATCGCTGCCCATACGTCCGCGCAGCGCCTCCTGGGGGGAGAGCACTATGCCCTTGAGCGCGGATTGCTGCAAATGCTGCTGCCAGTCCGCGCCCAGCGCCCGCTCCAGCAGGCGCTCCTCCGCCAGCAGGCGACCGCTCAGCGGTTGCCGCCACTGATGCGGCTCCAGCCGATGCAGCCGGGCGCCCAGCTGCTCCATGGTCGCCCGCAGCGCGGCATCCTCCCCCAGCCACCACCAATCCTGATCGACCAGCGGCGGGGCATCCCACTGACACTCGGTCAGCGGGATCTTGAAAGTCACGCAGGTCCCGGTGCCGGGCTTGCTCTCCAGCGCCAGGCTGCCCCCCATCTTGTGGATCAACTGCTGGCAGATGGCGAGCCCGAGCCCGGTCCCGCCGAAGCGCCGGGTGATGTCGGATTCGACCTGCTTGAAGGGGGTGAACAGGTTCACCTGCTTGTCATCGGCGATGCCGATCCCGGTATCTCGCACGGCAAACAGCAGCTGGTTCGCCTGATAGCCGACCCGGATGGCGATCTCGCCCCACTCGGTAAATTTCACCGCGTTGTTGAGCAGGTTGGAGATCACCTGCCCCACCCGGATCGCGTCCATGCTGGCCTGATCCGGCACCTCGGCGGCCCACTCCAGCGTCACTTTGAGCCCCTTGCCATAGGCCAGGGTGGCGTGACCGCGGATGACATCGCAGATGACAGAGGTGAGTCGGCAGCCGTGGTAATGCAGCTGCAACTGGCCCGCCTCTATCTTGGAGAAGTCCAGGATATCGTTGACCAGATAGAGCAGGTTGTTGGTCGAGGTCGCGATGTTGCGCAGCATGTAGCGCTGATCGTCATTGAGATCGCTCATCTGCAGCAGCTCCAGCATGCCGTGCATGCCGGAGATGGGGGTGCGCAACTCGTGGCTCATGGTGGCGAGGAAGCGACTGCGCGCCTGCATCGCCTGCTCCGCATAGGCGCGCGCCTCCCTGAGCTCGTGTTCCTGCTGCTTGAGGGCCGTGATGTCGTGGATGACGCCGTTGAGGATCAGGTTGCCCTCCTCCTGGCGCACGAAGCTGCCGCGCACCTGCAGGTAGCGCAGCCCCTCTGCTCGCTCGACCTTGACCTCCAGATCGAGGGGAGCCAGGGTCTCGGCGTGGTTGGCCACCTTGCTGACGAAATCCTGCAGCGCCGCCTCGGTAAAGCCGAACACCTCGCCGCCCGACTCCACCGACAGCAGCCCCTCTCCGCTGCTGCCCAGGATCTCCCTCGCCCCTTGGGACACATAGAGGAAGCGCCCCTGGCCCGGCCCCTGCCACAGATACTGATAGACGATACCAGGCATGCTGTCGGTGATCTGGGTGAGGCGGGTCTCCGCCTGGCGGGCCCGCGCCTCGGCCTCCTTGATCCGGGTCACATCGGTCAGCACCGTCAAAACCCCCAGCTGCTCGCCGCTCTGCGCGCGATAGGGCTGCTTGGCATAGATGACGTGAAACGCGGTGCCATCATGGCGCCGGCTGTAGCCCGCCCCCTCCATCGCCTGGCCGCTCAGCCACACCTCCTGCTCCTCCCTCAGCACCTTCTCCCGCTCCAGGGACGGCAGGTTGTCCAGGTGATAGAGGCCGCCATCGCTGCGCTCGCTGATGAAGGCATCGCGATAGGCCCGGTTGCACAGGGTGATGCGCAGGTATTTGTCACGCAGCACCACCATGTTGGGCAGCGAGTCGAGCAGGGTCTGCACGAAGGTGAGCTGCTCATTCAGCTGCTGCTCGGCCAGCTGGCGCTGCACTATCTGGCGGCGCAGGGTCCGGTTCCAGCCCATGAACAGCAGCACGCAGAGCAGGAAGATGCCCACCCCGAGGGAGGACCACATCAGCACAGTCCCCGGGTTGATGCCCGTCTGTATGGTCAGCGACAACCACTTGTGTTCCAGCTTGGCCAGCTCTTCCGGCCGGATGGAGAGCAGCACCTTGGTCAGGATCTGCTGCAACATGGGATCCTGCTGGCGCACCGCCATGGCGATGGGCACCCTCAGCTCGTTGCCGGAGAAGACCACCTGATAGCGATCGCTGAAGCCCTTTTGCAGCGCCTGCTCCAGGGTAGTCATGCTCATCAGCACATAGTCCACCTGGCGGCTGTCGAGCAGCGGGAGCAGTCCCGCATCGCTGCTGGCCATCACCGGGATGGCCCCGACCTCGGCCAGCAGCCGCGTCTCGACCGAACCATCGACCATTCCTACCTTGTGCCCCCTCAGGTCCGCCGCGCTGGACAGCTCCGCCATCCCTTGCCGGGCCGCGATCACCCTGTGTATGACGGCGTAATCCGGGGTGAACAGCAAGGATTGACGGCGGTCCTCGGTCGAGGTCATCGCCGGGACGAAGTCCAGCTTGCGCGCCTTGAACAGGGCCTGGGTCTCGGCCCAGCTCTGGGTCGGCACCAGGGTAAATTGGAGACCGGTGCGCGCACTCAGCAGTTTCAACAGGTCGGCGATGAAGCCGTGCAACTGGCCGCGGCCGTCGATCTCGCTCACCGCGGGCCAGTCGGGGGCCACGCCATAGCTCAGGGTGGGATGCTGCGCCAGCCAGTTCAGCTCGCTCTGGTTGAAGACGATCTGGCGTGGACCATGGGCCAGTTCATAGTCGACTATGCCCCCCGTCTCCAGAATGCGGCGCCGTTCATCGATAGGAATGTCGTTGAGCGCCGCCTCCAGCAAGCCCTGCAACGCCTTGTTCTTGGGGCCGACCGCGATGGCCAGAGAGGTGTCCTGCACCCAGTCCGGGGTCGACACCGTCAGGTTCGCCTGTTGCTGCAGCCGCTGCAGCCGTATCAGGGATGGCAGATCCCCCAGATAGGCATCCGCCAGCCCCTTCTTGACCATGAAGACTGCCTCATCGCTGCTGTCGGCCTCGACCATGTCGTTGATGCCCAACAAGGCCAGCTCTTCGCAGGAGCTGAAGCCGAACTCGCACACCCAGCGCAGCTCCCGCGCCTCCTCCAGGGTGGGCTCCTCTTTCGACTTGGCCAGCAGGACGGCCCGCGGCAGCACCATGAGATCCGAGGTAAACAACATCTGCTCCAGCCGGGTCTGGCTCGGAGTCACCCCGATCAGCATGTCGACCTCGTCATCCATCAAGGCTTGCTGGGCACCGGCATAGTAGGGATAGGTCTTGTAGCGCAGGGTCAGGTGCAACTTGTTCGCCAGCAGGGTGGCAAAATCGTCAAGCGGGCCGCTGAAGCCACCCCGGCTATTGGTATAGACATAGGGGGGCCAGGCCACGGAGGGCATGCCGACCACCAGTTCGTTGTGCGACGAGAGCCACAGCCGTTCCGACAACCCCAATCTGTTCTTATCCAGATGCGTATCGGCGGCAACCCCCAGGCTCCAGCAGGCCAGCCAGCACAACAGAATGGAACGCAAACAACGACACAACATGGATGACTCCTGCACAGACCGGTGGGTGATCATAGAGTTTTTGGTTAAATGTGCGACTAAAAAATCAGGGCGGCACCGATCAGAAACGAGAATGGCAGGCCTAGGCCTGCCATTTGCACATCAGGGGGAGCGAGTCCCCCTCCATCAGGTTATTCGGTTCCCAAGGCGGAAGCCGGTTTGAAACTCCCGCACACGGACATGGGCCACCTGCACATCCTGCCCTTCCAGGCCGATGTCTTTCAACATGGCTGGCGAGAGATTCAGGTAGCTGACGCGACGCTCCAGTCGGGTGATCCGTTTCTGAACCAGGGATTCGACGGTGCGCAGCAGGACGAGTTCGATAGACATAATATTCTCCAGTTGAACTTGCGGTTCTCCCGGAGAGAGGACATCACCCTGCGGGATAACCGCGGGTGATGAAAAAGCAGGGGTTACCTGTTTCCTCCACGCGGTAAATAAAGAGCACGAGTCTTCGCGCTGCCAATGCAGCGATCGAACGCAACGTTGAACATGGAATGTTGCATAGTCGTCTCCTTACCGGGTGAAAGTTGTACAAGTTGCCACAGTCTAGAAAAACACCGAATTTTGTGCAATATCCATCCCACCCATATGGGTGGGATGGATATGGACCGATCAGATCCCGGACAGCAGCCGGAACTCCTCCAGCGCATAGGTATCCGTCATGCCGCTGACGTAATCGAGCAACAGCCGGACGCGGTAGTACCACTCCTGCTCGGCCCCGGATTCAAAGCGGGGATCGGCGGTCGCCACCGCCAGCCGGTATGCCTTGAGGTGGCGGGCCGATAGTCGGTGAAACAGCCGCCGGGCGAAGAAGAGCTCGCTGCCCCCCTTGCCCGCCAGCAAGCGCTCGAATTGCGCGGCCGGCAGCGCCAGCAGGCAGGCGTAAGTCGAGAGCACACCGCGCAGGGCGGCGTAGCCTTCCAGCTCCAGCGCCTCCACCTCAGGGCGCATGAACACCTGCTCGCGGGCCACCTGCTTGAGGGTATCGAGCACCCGCGCCGCCGGCGCCTGACCGTGCAGCAAGGCCTGGGGATAGGCACCGCTCAGGATGACGACATGCTCGCTCACATAGGTATCGGCCGCCAGGGTGACCAGATCCCGGGTGAGCTGTTGGCGAAAATGGGGAAAGAAGCCGCGGCCGGACGCCGCGGCCTGAGCCAGCAGGCCGGCCATGTAATCCCCCCCGTCGGCGCTGCGCAGCGCCTGCTGCAGCTCGCTCAGGCTGAGGATGTGCCGATCGACCGCATCCTCCAGATCGGCGATGCAGTAGGAGATGTCGTCCGCCGCCTCCATGATGTACACCAGCGGATGACGGCAGCCAGGGGCCAGCCCCAGGTGCTGGCTCAGGGACTGGTAGAGCGGCTGCTCGCTGAAGAAGATGCCGCGCTTGCTGGCCCAGCCGTGGTGCTGGCCAAAGTGCTGACCGGGCTGCGGCTGCTGCGGGTACTTGCACAGGGCCGCCAGCTGGCCCAGGGTCAGGTTCAGCTCGTGCAGGCTGTGCACCAGCCGCAGGCTCTGGGCGTTGCCGTCGAACACCAGCAGATCCTGGCGCAGCTCGGCCCATTGCGGACTCGGGAGCCGGTCATGGGCACTGGCAAACAGCGCATCCAGCTCCTGTGCCAGCCACTGGCTCATCACCTGCTCGCCGAAGTGGCCGAACGGCGGGTTGCCGACGTCGTGCAGCAGGCAGGACATCTCCACCAGATTGATGAAGGCCCCCTCACAGACAGTGCCCGCCGGCAGGGCGGCCAGGATGCGGCGGCTGATCTGGCGGCCAGTCTCCTGCACCTCCAGCGAATGGGTGAGGCGGCTGCGCACCGAGGCCTTCACATCGAGCGGAAACACCTGGGTCTTCTGTTGCAGGCGGCGCACCGGCGCGGCCTGCACTATGCGGGCGCGATCCTGTTCGGTCGCCTCCAGCAGGGGCTCCTCACCCCAGGGGTGAACCCGCAGTGACGGGATCAGGCGCTGATACATGGGCTGCGTCTCCTTAGCTGTGATGACAGGGGCCGACTCAGGAGAGCAGCCAGCGACGCAACCGGGCGATGTCACCCGGGTATTCACGGCGCAGCGTCTCGATCCAGTCTTCCACGTTCTCCCACCAGGCGGGGTGCTCCGGGCTCTGGATCAGCTGGGCCGTCTGTTGCAGGCGGCGCAGGCCGATGGAGCCGGCCGCCCCCTTGATCTTGTGCGCCTCCTCCACCACGCCGGCCTGATCCCTGGCGATCATGTTGGTGTCGAGCACCGCCATGTAGTCGGGCAGCATCTTCTCGAACAGGTCGACGCTGGAGAGCAGCACCGGCTTGCCGACCGTGCTGGCGTAATCGGTGAGGAAGGGCAGATCCAGCAGCTCATCCTGATTGCCCGCATCCTCCTGCTCATCGGCCTCGTCGTCGGCCAGATCCGCAAACAGGTGGCCAATCACCTCGCGCACCGCCTTGGATCCCAGCGGCTTGTTGATCACATCCTGCAGACCGCGATCCCGGTAGTACTGGCGATCGCCGGTGCTATTGGCGGTGAGTGCCACCATGGGCGGCAGGCTGTCGCCGTAGCGGGCCAGCAGCTGGGCCGCCACATCGAAGCCGGTCATGTCCGGCAGCTGGATATCGAGCAGGATGAGGTCGAAGTCATCGGGATTGGCCATGGCCAGCGCCTGGGTCCCATCCCGTGCCACCTTGACCTGATGCCCCAGCTTGTTCAGCAGGGCGCAGGCCACGGTCACGTTCAGCTCCACATCCTCCACCAGCAGGATGTCGAGCGCCGGCAGCTCCTGCTCCGGCTCGGCGGCCAGGGATTCGACGCAGTCCACCTCCAGCTCGGCGGTGAAGCAGGAGCCCTCACCGGGGTCGCTGTCCACATAGAGCTCGCCGCCCATGGCCTGCACCAGCTGACGGGAGACCGCGAGGCCGATGCCGGTGCCGGTGGCGTGCTTCTTGCCCTGCACCTGATAGTACATGGCGAAGATCTTCTCCTGCTGGGCGCGCGGAATGCCGACCCCGGTGTCTTCCACCTCGAAGTGCAGCGCCAACTTGCCCGGCACATCGGACGCGTGGGAGAGGCAACGCACCGTCACCCCGCCCTCGTCGGTAAACTTGACTGCATTGCCCACCAGGTTCCACAACACCTGGCGCAGGCGGGTGCCGTCGGCCATCACGAACTGCGGCATGTCCCCATCCCGGTCGAAGTGCAGGTAGAGCCCCTTCTGCTCCGCCTGGATGCGCGACAGCGTCTCCAGCTCGTCGAGGAAGGCGGGCAGGTCGATGCGGGTGGGGGCTATCTCCAGCCGGCGGCGATCGAGTTTGTCGAGATCGATGATGTCGTTGAAGATGTTGCCGAGCGTCACCGCACTCAGGTGAATGGTCTTGAGCTGCTGGTGTTGCTTGGCATCGAGCGGCGTATCCATCAGCATCCGGCTGAGGCCCACTATGCCGTTGAGCGGGGTGCGTAGCTCGTGGCTGATGGTGGAGATGAAGGTGGTCTTGTCGCGACTCGCCTTCTCCAGCTTGTCCTGGTATTGCTTGCGCTCTGTGATGTCTCGGCCAAAGCCGAGCAGGCCGAGCCGCTTGCCAAATCTGTCGAAGAAGGGCACCTTGCGCAGCTCGAAGTAGGCCTTGCGGCCATCCGGATACTCCAGCCACTGCTCGTAGGTGAGCGGCTCGTTGCTGGTGAAGACCTGCTTGTCGGTCTCCACCACCTTGCTGGCGATGTCCTGCTTGTAGACGTCGAACGGGGTCAGCCCGATGAGCTCGGCCTCGACCTTGCCGGTCAGCTCCTCCATGGCGCGGTTGCAGCCGGAGAACTGCTGCTCCTCGTTGCGGTAATAGACCAGATCGGGGGAGCAGTCGATGAAGGAGCGCAGCAGGGCGGTGCGCTCACCCAGGTGCAGCTGGGCCTTCTCGCGCTGGAACACCTCGTTCTCCAGATCCTCGATCGCCTGCTGACGCAGGGTCTCGGCCCTGTTGGTCTCGGCTATCTGGGCGTTGAGGCGACTGATGTTCTCCTGCAGCTGGCTGTTGAGCTCGAGATCCCGCTCGCGCATGTCCTGCAGCTTGCGCACCATGCGGGTCAGCCGCTGACGGGAGTCCTCCAGCTGATCCACCACGATGGAGAGGAAATAGACGGCCCAGGGGGTCACCAGCAGACCGAAGAACACCGAGCGCACCAGGTCGACGATATCCACTGTGCCACGCAGAAACTGGGTCACGCCCATCTGGATCGTCACGGCCAGCACTATGATGCCCGCCGCCAGCAACATGCTGAAACGGACCAGCCCCAGCTTGGTCATCAGGTCGACGTAGTACTGCGCCCAGGATTTGATTTGCTTCATCTCGTTATTTTCTCCCCGCTATTGCGCAAACAGAATACCAGCACGGCGCACCGAACACTTGCCCGTCACCGCATAAATTATTGATTAACGTCACACTCCTGCTGGGGTAGCATGCCCACCTTGGCCAGTCAGCCCCAGTTCAGCAAAGGACGCGGACCCGGCCATGCGGTTTCATCATTCGTCATTTCAGGAGTCCTACTGATGCGTAATCTCACCCTGCTGAGTCTCAGCCTGCTGGTCGCCAATGCCGCCCACGCCGATCTCGGTGCCATCCCCACGCAATCTGGCTGGTCCGGTTTCTTGTTGGGAGGGGTCAGTGCCATCAGCCATGAATCCAATTTCTATGCCGGCGGGGACAGCAATGGCCACATCGACGGCCTCGGCTCCCCCGCCAGCGAGAGCGAGCTGGCGCCGCTCATCAACGCCGACATCCGCTACACCTTCGCCGATACCCGCACCCAGGTGTTCCTCGGCAACCTCATCCAGGATGCGCTGCGCTTCGACTTTACCCAGCAGCTCGGGATCCGCCAGGAGATGGGCGACAAGGGGATAGTGGCGGGCTCTGTGGTGTTCAACGCCATGCCGGTCGAGCTGTGGAGCGATCCCTTCGCCGTCGGGGTGGATCGCAGCGCCACCGATGCCAAGTCGAAGGGCGTGCGGTTCGCCTGGGACAAGATCTGGGGCAGCAACTTCAATGGCAGCCTCACCAGCCGGGAGATGGAGCTGGATGAGGAGCACAGCGGCCAGCAGTACGATCAGCGCAACGGCACCCACTATGCCTCCATGCTGGATCGCAACGGCAAGATCCATGACATGGAGCTCTCCTACCAGTGGCACTTCGGGGGTGGCCAGCTGCTGGAGCCCGCCATTCTCTACAAACAGGCCGATCTCGATGGCAGTGCCGAGAGCTTCAAGAACCTGGGGATGCAGATGACCTATGCCAAGCGCGGCCCCCAGTGGTCCGTCGTCGGCAACGCCTATGCCGGCAAGCGCGAGTATGACGAGGCGAATCCCCTGTTCGGCCAGCGCGCCGATGCCAGGGAGTTTGTGCTGGCCGGCACCTTCTTCTGGCACAACCTGATGGGGGTCAGGGATCTCTCCGCCACCGTCACGGCGGCCTACAACCAGGCCGATTCAGACATCGCCTTCTACGATACCCAGACCAGCATCCTCAGCGCCGGTCTGCTCTACAACTTCTAAGTCCAGTCGCCCCGAATACAAGGAGGCCACCCCTGGGGTGGCCTCCTTGTATCTGCTTGGTCATCAGAGACCGAGCGAGTTGAGCAGGTCGTCGTGATCGTTGGCAACGGGCGCCGCCACCGGGGCCGGCTTGGCCGCCGCCAGCTTGGTCTGGGCGATCAAGGCATCGGGGTCAATCTCCTCCTGATCCCTGCCCTCGTTGTGCAGCCGGATGAACTCGGTGCCGTCCATCGCCAGCTCCAGGTAGAAGATGTTGTTGCTGGCGGTGAAGAAGGTGACCCTGCGGGTCTCGGGATTGTCGAGGTTGGTATCCACGCTCAGCATCACCTGCTTGTTCAGGGCCAGCATCTTGGGCTGGTTCTGGGTGATGTGGGTCTGCAACTCGCGGCCCACCTTGCCGGTGAAGCTGCCGAGGATCTGGTTCATCAGCTCGCCCATGACGTTGCTCACCTCGTCCGAGGTGTGGGAGATGGCGAGATCCTCCTTGGAGAGCCCCATGCTGAGCATGTAGCTCTGGTAGAGCTCCATGGCCGCGGCGGCGGAGAAGTTGATCACCACCAGGCCGGAGAAGCCGCCATCAAACAGCACGAAACAGCCGATATCCGGCTTGAGGCAAGTCTTGCTGATCCGCTGCACCATGCCGGAGAAGCGCACCTGGGTCTGGGTCGCCGCGCTCAATACGCCCGTGACCGAATTGCACAGACTCAGCAGCACATCCTCGGTGGTCAATACGGCGTCATCATCGGATCTTGTTAGTATCATGGAACCTTCCTGCTGATCGAAAATGGGCTAGTCGTTGTCGTCAGGCTAACAGATAGCCTGACCCCGGCCTGGAAACAGCGAGCCAGCTCTCACTTGATGCCATTGTCACTATTGAAGAGGGGTAAATCCGCTCAGGGTCGCCAGCCGGGCTCGCCAGTTATCGGCCGCAATCCGTAAATCTTGCGCCTCATATGCCACGGCAGGGTGCGCACCCCAGATGGGGCCAGGCCAGGCGGGGTCCGAACGGAAGCGGGCCACATGGTGCAGGTGCAGCTGGGGCACCAGGTTGCCGAGCGCCGCCACGTTGATCTTGTCCGGACTCAGCGCCTGCTCCATCAGAGCGGCGACGGCGCAGGACTCCTGCATCAGCTGTTGCTGCTGCTCGGGTGCGAGGTGGTGGATCTCCCGCAACTGGGCGATGCGGGGCACCAGGATGAGCCAGGGGTACTGGCTGTCTCTGGCGAGCAGGACGCGGCAGAGCGGCAGATCCCCGAGCGGCTGGGTATCCGCCTGCAGGCGGGGATGCAATTCAAACATGAGAACCTCGTTGGTCAAGATGGGCAGGTCGCCAGGCGACTGTGCCCACGTTACTGCAACGAGGGGCAAACTTAAAGCTGGGGCACGGCCCAGCCGATGAAGCGCTTGCGCAGCGCCGGATCGGCCTGCAGGAAGAGTCGCTGCAACTGTCCTTCCAGCTCGCTGGCGGCCACCGGCGCCGAGGCCGCCACCGCCGTCGTGACGCCGACCGTGTTCAGCGCGGCCTTGCCCCCGCCGCGGTTGTACTCCTCCAGCCTGGCGCGCCAATCCATGCCGATCTGCATGCCGTTGACCACCAGCTCATCCTGCTGCATGGCCAGTGGCTGGCCCCCCGTCTGCAGGCTCACCAGCGGCGCCTTGGCGTAGCGCTCCATCCCGCTCTCATCACCGGGAACGGCCGCCTGTAAGCGCACCGACTGCCGGCTGGCGTCATAGCGGATCACCTGGGGCTCGGAGCGGATCTGGCGATCGTTGTCGCTGCTGTTGCGACTCGGGATCACCCCCTCATAGCGCACCAGCAACTGCTGTTGCCCGTCGGCCAGCACGGCATGCTGCTCGTCCTGCACCTTGCCGGCGCTCACCGCCAGGATCTGGAAATTCTCCGGCACCCTGACCTCGACCTCGGCCTGCGCCGCCCCGGCACACAACAGCATGACGCCGACCCAACCCTGATGACCCTTCATCCTCTGCCTCTCTCCATCGCTGTGATGAGCGCAGGGTAGCAGCCGGATATGACAGAAAAATAACGCCGGCTCAGCCGGTTGCACTCAGATCAGATAGTGCGGCCGCTCGGCAAACCACTCGGCCAGCACCTGCTTGAACAGGCGGATCTTGCGCGGCACCCGCCGCTGCTGGGCATGCAGCACATGGAGCGGGTGCAGGCCGGTCTGCCACTCCCCCAGCACCGCCACCAGCTCCCCCCTGGCCAGGCTGGCTTCCACCAGCATCAGCGGGCACTTGGCATAGCCCATGCCGGCACGGGCCAGCTGCAGCAGGGTGCTGTAGTGGTTGGCCCGCACCCGCCCCTGCACCGGGATCAGGGCCTCCTCCCCCTCCTTGCGAAAATGCCACTGCTCCCAGGCGGGGTTGCTCCCCTGCAGCAGACAGCTGCGACCGCTCAGCTCATAGGGGGTGGCCGGGATCCCCTCCCGCGCGAGCAGGGCCGGGCTGGCCACCACCACGTCCCTCAGCCGGCCGAGTGGCAGCGCTACCAGGTTGTCCGGCACATGGCTCATGGCACGCAGGGCGATGTCGTGCTCCCCCTGGCTCATGTCGACCATGGCGTTGGTGAAGTTGAGCTCGACCTGCACCCCGGGGCAGCGCTCGGCGAAGCGCGCCAGCAGCTCGCTCACCATGCGATCGCCGGTGCTGACCGGACAGGTGAAACGCAGGCGGCCGCCGTCTTCCTCGGTCAGGGCCTGGATGTCCTGCTCCGCCTGCTGGGCCAGCGCGAAGATCTGCCCCGCCTGCAGATAGAGCGTCTTGCCCGCCTCGGTCAGGCTGAGCCGGCGGGTGGTGCGCTGCAACAGCTGGGCGTTGAGGGAGGCCTCCAGCGCGCTGACGTGGCGGCTCAGCATCCCCTTGCTCACCCCCAACAGGTCGGCCGCGGCGGAGAAGCTGCCGCGTTTGACCACCTCATAGAAGCTGGCCAGGTGGGCGATATCCATCCACTCACTCCAATATGGAAACAATACGTTCATATTAAACGCTTTTTCTTCTCTTTAGTCCTACTAGAATCCTGAATATCCCAATCAGGAGTGACCAAGATGAAAATCGTAATTGTGGGTGCCTCCGGCACCATCGGATCCGCCGTCAGTGAACTGCTCGCCAGGGACCATGAGATCATCCGGGTCGGCCACCGCCAGGGGGATGCCAGGGTAGACATGACGGACAGCGCCTCCATCACCGCCCTGTTCGCGGGGATAGGCCGGTTCGATGCCCTGCTGGTGGCCAGCGGCAACGTCGCCTTCAATGCCTTCCCCGAGCTGACGGACGAGCAGTGGCAAACGGGGCTGGAGAGCAAGCTGATGGGCCAGATCAGGCTGACCCGCGCCGCCATCCCGCACCTCAACGACCGGGGATCCATCACCCTGATCGGCGGCATCCTGAGCGAGGAGCCCATCAACTGGGGGGTCAGCGCCAGCACCATCAACGGCGCCATCGAGCACTTCGTGCGGGCCGCGGCCTGCGAGCTGCCGCGGGGGCTGCGCATCAACGCGATAAGCCCGACCGTGCTGGTCGAATCCATGGACAAGTATGCCGACTTCTTCCCTGGCTTCGTGCCGGTGCCCGCCGCCCGGGTGGCCCAGGCCTACAAGAAGTCGGTGCTGGGGGTGCAGAGCGGCCAGGTGTTCAGGGTCAACGGCTGAGGCCACCCTCTCCCACTGCCAGACGCCAATAAAAACGGGCCCGCGATGGGCCCGTCTGTTTATCCGGCGCTGTGCCCGGCTATGCCTTCTCGCCACCGGCAAACGTTTGTTTGTCGGCGACAAAAAAACAGGGCAAGCCTCAGTCGATCAGACCGTACTGCTCGCGCAACACCTCGATGATCTCCTGCTTGGGATTGGCACTGCGCACCAGCGGCTGACCGATGATCTTCTCGGCGATCCCCACGTAGGTGTTGGAGATGTCCATCATCACCGCCGTCGGCAGCTTGTTGTCACGCGCCAGGGCGAAGCGTTCCGGCATGCGGTGCTTGTTGAGCAGGATGTCCGGATCCGGGAAGTGGTTCAGCAGCCACTGGCGGAAGCCCTCTTTCGACTTCTCGACGATCTGGCCTTCACGCAGGGCGGCGCCGTCCCAGATGCGGGAGCTGTCGGGGGTACCCACTTCATCCATGTAGATGAGCTTCTCGTTGCCGGCGGCGTCCTTGACGTAGCCAAACTCGAACTTGGTGTCGACGAAGATCTGATCGAGCGCGGTCAGCGCATCGCTGATCACGTTGAAGCCTTCCTTGAGCAGCACTTCGTAGCGGTCGATGTCGGCCGGCTTGCTGAAGTTGAAGCCCTGGCAGTGGCGCTCGATGTCGGCGCGGGAGACGTTGACGTCATCGGCTTCCGGCACGCCTTCCAGCCCCTTGAGCACACCCTTGGTGGACGGGGTGATGAGGATCTCCGGCAGCTTCTGATCCTTCTTCAGCCCTTCCGGCAGGCGGATGCCGCAAAACTCGCGCTCGCCGTCCTTGTAGGCACGCCACATGGAGCCGGTGATGTACTGGCGGGCGATGGCTTCGATCATCACGGGACGGGCTTTCTGCACTATCCAGACGAAGGGGTGCGGGATATCCAGGATGTGGCTGTCGGCCAGTCCCTTCTCCTTGAACAGCTTGAACCAATGGCTGGAGATGGCGTTGAGCGCCGCGCCCTTGCCCGGCACGCCGTTCAGCCCGTCCACGCCCTGCCAGATGCAGTCGAAGGCCGAGATGCGGTCACTGATCACCATGATGGCGAGCGGCGCATCGGCCGGCACATCATAGCCTTTCTCTCTTATGAGCCGGGCACTGTCTGCCGGGGTCAACCAGTAGACGCTGCGCACTTTGCCGGAATGGACAGGTTTATCGGTACGGATCGGCAAATCGTCATTCACCGCCAATACTTGATCTGCAAGACTCATGGCTTTTAACACTTCCTGTTGTGGGACTGATAAAACAGGAGCTCCAGGCCCCTGTTTGTGGGGTAAACATAACGAAGCGAGAGCACGACCCCCTTTATAAGCTGGGGGATTCACTTAACAAACAAGAGTACTAGGCTCTCTGTTTGTAAGGAAATTCACATAACAAAACAGGGGCACCAGGCCCCTGTTTCTATTCTGCTTTTGCCGCAGCCTGATCGGCTTGGCCCTTGGCGAATGCCTCGGACAGGCTGATGTACATCTGGGAGATGACCCCGGATGCGACCGGCTTCTTGTCCTTGTCAAACAGGGTGATGGAGGTCTTGCCTCCGGCCATCTCGCCGAGCTGGAAGCGATACTTGTCTTCCTCCAGCTTGAACGGCTCGGCCCCCTTGGCCTGCCAGAACTCGGCACCCGGATCGTCATACTCGACGTCGATCCAGCCCAGGGACTGCTGGGTATCCTTGATGACGAAGCCGTAGTTCGGCAGCACCTGATTGAGACGGCGCCACACCTGTTCGAAGGAACCGTCGGCGATCCAGGCGCTCAGCTCGTTGTTGTCGAGGCCAAGCTCCATGCCCATGCCATCGTTGGACTTGTGCTGCTCGCGAGCCTTGAGCTGCTTGTCGTAGTAGAGGGAGAACTGGTTCAGGGCGCGGGTCGCGTAGCGTTGGCCATCGGCCGCGGTCAGCGCTGTGGTGGTCTCACCGTCGTAGGTCTCTTCGTGCTCCAGCACCCGCACCGACATGTTGACGGCGTGGCGCTGGACATCGTTGTGCAGGGTGAACTGATAACGCTGACGAATACGGAAGTCTTCGTCTTCCTCACCCCAGCCATCGAGCGCACCGGTGTTGTCGAACCAGCCGGTCTGCAACACGCCGCCCTGCTGATCCAGCTGCTCGGTGGTCACCTTGTGCTGGGCCAGGAAGTTCATCAGGAAGGACCAGGTGTCACGCTCCACGCTCTGGCTGGTGCTCAGGGCATAGAAGGCCAGGGTAGGCTCGCTGGCATTGGGTACGACCTGGCTGCCGGGGACCACGGTCAGCAGCTGGGCAGGAGGACGCACATCGACCTTGGCGCCGATGGCACCCTCGCGGCTGCTCTCGGGCAGGGCCGGAATGTCGAAATTGCTGTTAAAAGCGGGGGCACTCAACCCGGCGGGCACGAGGAAGGCACGACCTTCGAGGCGGTTCTCTTCGTACTCGAAGCCACGGTTGGCCATCTTGCGATCCTGGGGTGAGCTACAGGCTGCCAACACGGCAACGGTCGCAACACTCAGCACCAGGCGCACTGCATTTCCCTTTCCATTTGCTTTAAACACTCGCCATCAACTCCGCAGTCGTCAGTGCTCGGGTCATCGCTCGTTCGCCCTCGGGGGTGAGGTCGGTGAGCGGCAGACGCAAGGTCGCCGTCGCCATCAATCCCAGTCGGGCACAGGCCCACTTCACCGGGATGGGACTCGGTTCGCAGAACAGAGTCTGATGCAACGGCATCAATCGATTGTTGATATCATGAGCCAGACCGGCATTACCGGCCAGCGCAGCACGACACATGTCGGCCATCTGGGCCGCCGCAATATTGGTGGTGACTGAGATGACTCCGTCCCCCCCTTGCAGCATAAAATCACATCCACTGGCATCATCGCCACTATAAAGCGCAAAATCCGCTCCGCACAGCTCCCGCAGCAGCGGTGTCCGGTCGAGATCACCGGTGGCCTCTTTCAGACCTATGATGCCGGGCACCTTAGCCAGCCTGGCCACGGTCTCCGGTTTGAGATCGCAACAGGTGCGACCGGGCACATTATAGAGAATTTGAGGCAGACCACTAGCCTCGGCGATCGCACAATAGTGACGATAGAGGCCTTCCTGGGTGGGTTTGTTGTAATAAGGGGTCACCGAGAGGCCTGCCACCACGCCGGTTTGGGCGAAACGGCGGGAGAGTGCGATGGCATGGGCGGTGCTGTTGGAGCCACAACCGGCGATGACCGGGATGCGCCCGGCGGCAAACTCGACGGTTTTTTCCACGACGGCGATGTGTTCCTGCTCGCTCAGGGTCACCGACTCCCCGGTGGTCCCCACCGCGACAATGGCACTGGTGCCGGCGTCGACATGATGATCGACCAGGGCGGCCAGACTGGCCCAATCGACTTCACCCGAGGCCAGCATGGGGGTAACGAGCGCAACAATACTACCGCGTAACATGGATTTTTCTCCCGATTTTCAGGGGCGTTATGGTAAAGCTGCCCCCTTTGAAAAACAAGGGAGGCGAGGGACAAGCCGTGTTACCATCCGCCACAAAACGCAGCAATGCAGGCGTGCAGGACATGGCCCCAAGCTTGGCCTCCATGCCCAGGAACAGAGCGCGCTGCAAACGCCTTCGCAATAATGGACGAGAGACGATTTATGACTCACTACCTGGTCGTAACGGCCATCGGCACGGATAGGCCTGGCATCGTCAATGAGGTTACCCGTCACGTCAGTGGCTGCGGTTGCAACATTGTCGACAGCCGTCTTGGCATCTTTGGTAACGAATTCACCTTCATCATGCTGTTGTCCGGTGACTGGAACAGCCTGATGCAACTCGAGATAAGTCTGCCCCTGCGCAGCCAGGAGTGGGATCTCATCACCATGATGAAGCGCACCGAGCGCCACCACTCCCTGCAGTACGACATCAGCGCCAGTGCCGAGGTCCTGATCCGGGATCAGCCCGGCATCGTCAGCCAGTGCACCCAGTTCTTCAGCGATCATGGTTGGGACATCCAGGCCATGCAGACCATTACCCTCGAGCAACAGCCGTTCAACCTGCTCAAGGCGAGCTTTCAGTTGAACCTGGCCAAGCAGGGAGAGTCTGGTGAATCCAAGGCGGCCTTCGCCGAATTCTGTCGTGAACTGGGCGCCGAATCGTTCGAGTTCCTCATCAATCACAAATACGCCTGACGGCTCAGGAGACCCCATGCAACCACTACAAGTTGGCACCCAGGCCCCCGACTTCTCCCTCTCCGATCAGGATGGCAATCAGGTTAGTTTGTCCTCCCTGCGCGGCAAGAAGGTGCTCATCTATTTCTACCCCAAGGCGATGACCCCGGGCTGCACCACCCAGGCCTGCGGCCTGCGTGACGTCAACGCCGAACTGGCCGCCCTCAATGTGGTGGTACTCGGCATCAGCCCGGATCCGGCCAAGCGCCTGAAGAAATTCGAAGAGCGCGACAACCTGAACTTCCGCCTGCTGGCCGATGAAGATCATGCCGTAGCCGACGCCTTTGGCGTCTGGGGCCCGAAGAAGTTCATGGGCAAGGAGTACGACGGCATCCACCGGCTGAGTTTCCTCATCGACGAGGAGGGCAAGGTGGCCCACCGTTTCGACAAGTTCAAGACCAGCGATCACCATCAGGTGGTGCTCTCCCTGATCCAGGGCCAGTCGGCGGGTGTTTGAGTCTCCTCGTACCTGATAGAAAGAGGGCCTGCAGTTGCAGGCCCTCTTTTATTTTGGTGCGATGTTTCGGTGCGAGTCGTCTTCGCATACTGGGCTGACAACCGGCACCCTGCCGATCCTGCGCCTCCTCGTCTGATGGCCGTGATATCGCCACCATGACGGGAGGATCGTTGTTATGGGTAGTGCATGCACCCTGTCAGGTGCCTTGGTGGCGGAATATCTGAAATGAGCCAAATGACGCTTACATTTTTGCCTCTCTACCACACAATACAAGTCGGCCAGGACACATTTAATTAACCAGGTCGCCGGCGGTTTTGATTTCCCCTCTCCCGTTTTTCTCGCCAACCTCCCCTACCAGATCAAAAAATTCATCTTAGATATGGGTTAACGTGGCTGCAGATTCATTTTCCAGTGAGATAGCCCATGAACATGAGCCACACCGAACGCCTGATCCTGAGCAATCAGTACGAGATCCTGGCCAAACTCAATCCGGAAAAGGCACCGTTCTACCAGCGCGCCAGCACCATAGTCGAGCGCGGCTACTGCCTGCAGATCCTCGAGCTGGAGAAGAGCTTCGGTCACCTGGATCTCGCCACCTGCCAGGAGGTGCTGGACACCCTGGAGCTGCACCATGCACTGGCCATCTCCTGGGGCAACCTGGACGCCGCCAGCCAGGCCGAGGTGAATGCCAGCCGGCTGAGCTTCAACGGCTACAGCCGCAGCCAGGAGCGGGAACTGGCGGATTATGTCTGCTTCCTGCTGGAAGTGGACAAGCGCTTCCCCGAGCTGCCGTGCCCCTGCGACGAGCTCTCCAGCGACATCGCCATGCGCGACAAGTACCAGCGCATGCTGGCGGCCTGGCGTCAGTGCCCCCGTCAGTACAAGCTCTCCATCCAGGAGATCAGCAAGGTGCTGGCGGCCTGAACAGGCTAATGAAAAAGGCGCCCTTGGGCGCCTTTTTGGCCGTGCTACCGGCTCATTCGTAGAGGAAGGATTTGTCCAGCTGCTTGAAGGCGGCATTGAGGGTATCGGCCAGCTCCTCATAACGGGGCCGCGCCACCAGCTGGCGGTGACCGCCCTGCTCGTTCATCTTGCCGTTGATCTCCCGGTACCAGCTGGCAAGGGAGGGAGGAAGCCGGGTATCGGCGCGCTGGCCAAGCCAGTAGTAACCCTGCAGCGGCAGGCTGAGCAGAAACAACACCGAGGCCATGACCGAAGGCCAATAATGCAGCTCGCCAAACTGGAACTGCAACATGACGCTGAACACGGCGAGCGCCGGGATGGTCTTGAGGGCAAACTCGGTGGCCTTGATCACCCGATTCTCGGGGAACAGGGAATTAAGCTCGGGACGGCGCGGCCAAAGAGTCATATAATGACGGCCTTGCTGTAACTTAGTTCCAAAAATGTTCATGCTCATGCTACCTCCGAGCTCTTTTTGAACGTATTAACGGCAAAACCTCGACAATATTTGAGGCTCAATAACAAAGGTTGAGGATGACTTTGTTATTTTTCAACAATCAGGTTATCCTTTGTACGCCTAATTTTTATGCCAACGGCCCGCCGTTGGCCTGTCAGGGACGTCTGGATTTCGGGTCTTGTATCACTATACAAGGGGCAAGCAACAGATTGCCAACCCTCATAAGGATAAGTTGATTGTTTTTGGACGCACCGCGTCCGGCGCATCCTCCAACCCAACCCAATCTGCGATAGGATTTATTCATGAGTAAGCTGGTTCTTGTTCTTAACTGTGGCAGCTCGTCCCTGAAGTTTGCTGTCATTGACGCAACCACCGGTGATGATCTGCTGTCCGGCCTGGCCGAGTGTTTCAACCTCGACGACGCCCGCATCAAGTGGAAACTGAATGGTGAGAAGGGTAGCGCCGATCTGGGTGCCGGTGCCGCTCACCAGGAAGCGCTGGACTTCATCGTCCACAAGATCCTGCCGCTCAACCCGGAGCTGTCCAAGAACCTGATCGCCGTCGGCCACCGCGTGGTTCACGGTGGTGAGCAATTCACTTCCTCCGTGCGGATCTGCAAAGACGTGATCGCCGGTATCGAAGCCGCCATTCCTTACGCTCCGCTGCACAACCCGGCGCACCTGATCGGTATCCGTGCCGCGCTGAAGGTGTTCCCTGAGCTGGCCGAGAAGAACGTCGCCGTGTTCGACACCGCGTTCCACCAGACCATGCCGGAAGAAGCCTTCCTGTACGCCCTGCCGTACAAGCTCTACAAAGAGAACGGCATCCGTCGCTACGGCGCCCACGGCACCAGCCACTACTACATCAGCCTGGAAGCCGCCAAGCAGCTGAACAAGCCGGTGTCCGAACTGAACATCATCAACTGCCACCTGGGCAACGGCGGCTCCGTCTGCGCCATCAAGAATGGTCAGTCCGTCGACACCTCCATGGGTCTGACCCCGCTGGAAGGCCTGGTGATGGGTACCCGTTCCGGTGATCTGGATCCGGCCATCATCTTCTTCCTGCACGACAAGCTGGGCATGAGCGTGGCCGAGATCAACACCATGCTGACCAAGGAATCCGGCCTGCAGGGTCTGACCGAAGTCACTTCCGACTGCCGTTTCGTTGAAGACAACTACGACAGCAAGGAAGAAGCCAAGCGCGCCATGGACGTGTACTGCTACCGTCTGGCCAAGTACATTGGTGCTTACGCCGCCGCCATGGACGGTCGTCTGGATGCCGTGGTCTTCACCGGTGGCATCGGCGAGAACTCCGCCCCGATCCGTGAAATCACCCTGAACAAGCTGGGCCTGCTGGGCTTTGACGTCGACCACGACGCCAACCTGGCCGCTCGCTTCGGCAAGGGTGGCGAGATCACCAAGGCTGGCTCCACCAAGGCCCTGGTTATCCCGACCAACGAAGAGTGGGTCATCGCCCACGACGCGCTGGAACTGGTCGGCGCATAATTTAGCTGTAGAGCAAGGCCGCCCCCGGGCGGCCTTTTCCTGATCCCAAAAAATGAACAAGGGGTAATAAGTGGCACGCACTATTATGCTCATCCCGGTCGGCACTGGTGTCGGCGTAACCTCCGTGAGTCTTGGCGTCGTTCGCGCCATGGAACGTCACGGTGTCAATGTCAGCTTCTTCAAACCGGTGGCTCAGCCGCGTCCGGGTGAAACCGGTACCGAGCGCTCCACCGCCGTGATCCGCGCCGCCGCCAACATCAATCCGCCCGAGCCGTTCGCCCTCTCCTACGCCGAGAACATGATCACCTCCAGCAACACCGATATCCTGCTGGAAGAGATCGTGGCTCGCTTCGAAGAGCACGTGAAGAGCAGCGGTGCCGAAGTGGTGGTGATCGAAGGTCTGGTCCCGACCGACAAGCAGCCGTTTGCCAACAAGCTGAACTACGACGTGGCCAAGGCGCTGGATGCCGACATGGTGTTCGTGACCCATCCGGGCAACGACTCCAGCCAGAAGCTCAAAGAGCGCATCGAGCTGGCCTGCTCCAACTTCGGTGGCGTCAGCAACCCGCGTATCGTGGGCTGCGTGATCAACAAGGTCGGCGCACCGGTTGACGAGCATGGCGTGACCCGCCCCGATCTGACCGAGATGTTCGAGGCTCATCACCACACCTCCGACTCAGCTCATAACCTGGAAGTGCTGCAGGTCTTCGGCAAGAGCCCGCTGCGCATCCTCGGCTGCATCCCCTGGAACACCCAGCTGATCGCCCCGCGCGCCAAGGATCTCGCCAAGCACCTGGCCGCCAAGATCCTGCACAAGGGTGAGCTGGACAGCCGTCGCCTGCAGACCGTGACCTTCTGTGCCCGCTCCATCCACAACATGATCGAGCACTTCCGTCCGGGCAGCCTGCTGGTGACCTCCGGCGATCGCTCCGACGTCATCGTCTCCGCCTGCCTGTCCGCCATGAACGGCGTCAAGCTGGGTGCCCTGCTGCTGACCGGTAACTATCATCCGGAGCCGCAAGTCATCGCCCTGTGCCAACAGGCCATGGCCACCGGCCTGCCGATCATGATCACCGGCACCAACACCTGGCAGACCGCCGTCAGCCTGCAGAACTTCAACGTCGACATCCCGGAAGATGACCGCGAGCGGATCGAACTGGTGCAGGACTATGTGGCTGGCCACATCGACAAGCACTGGATCGAGTCGCTCTCTGCCAAGTCCACACGTTCCCGTCGTCTGAGCCCGCCGGCGTTCCGTTATCAGCTGACCGAGCTGGCCCGTCAGGCCAACAAGCGCGTCGTGCTGCCGGAAGGGGAAGAGCCGCGCACCATCAAGGCTGCCGCCATCTGTGCCGAGCGTGGCATCGCCCGTCCGGTGCTGCTGGGCAACCCGGAAGAAATCCGTCGCGTCGCCGAACAGCAGGGTGTGGTACTGACCGATCGCGTCGAGATCATCGACCCGCTGGAAGTGCGCGAGCGCTACGTGCCGCGTCTGGTCGAGCTGCGCAAGAACAAGGGCATGACCGAAGTCGTTGCCCGCGAACAGCTGGAAGACAACGTGGTGCTGGGCACCATGATGCTGGAGCGTGGCGAAGTGGACGGTCTGGTCTCCGGCGCCGTGCACACCACCGCCAACACCATTCGTCCGCCGATGCAGATCATCAAGACTGCCCCGGGTTCGTCGCTCATCTCCTCCATCTTCTTCATGCTGCTGCCTGATCAGGTGCTGGTATACGGTGACTGCGCCATCAACCCGGATCCGAGCGCCGAACAGCTGGCCGAGATCGCCATCCAGTCCGCCGACTCCGCTGCCGCCTTCGGCATCGAGCCGCGCGTCGCCATGATCTCCTACTCCACCGGTACCTCTGGTGCCGGCGCGGACGTCGAGAAAGTGCGTGAAGCGACCGAGCTGGCCAAGGCCAAGCGCCCGGATCTCATCATCGACGGCCCGCTGCAGTATGACGCGGCCATCATGGAGAACGTGGCCAAGTCCAAGGCACCGAACTCACCGGTAGCGGGTAAAGCCACCGTGTTCGTGTTCCCGGACCTGAACACCGGCAACACCACCTACAAGGCGGTACAGCGCTCCGCCGAGCTGGTCTCCATCGGCCCCATGCTGCAAGGCATGCGCAAGCCGGTCAACGACCTGTCCCGCGGCGCCCTGGTAGACGACATCGTCTACACCATCGCCCTGACCGGTATCCAGGCCGCCCAGGCCGAGGCAGCCGAGGCAGCCGAGGCAGCCGAAGCATAAGTTCGCCCTATGCTGACACTGCTAACAAACCCGCCGAGAGGCGGGTTTTTTTATGGCAGACGGGCGAGCTGTTGATCCGCAAGATCAAATCAGGATCCTGACCGGATCTCGAATCCTGGCACCAGCGCCTGCCTGGCAAGGGCGGGAGGATAAGCAACCACTCACTGCCGCCACAGGGGATTGGACACTTGCGATCCAGTCGGGATCAAATAGAAATACCCCTTTAAGATCAGTAAACTAACGCCAGACACACCGCTAATCTACAGAGTTTTCCACAGCTTTTGTGGATAGTTTACCGATCATTTGAAAGAAAATGACAGACTCACCCTTCCCCCTGCCCCGGCGTACGCCCGTGAAAAAGGGCCCCGAGGAGCCCTTTGTGGATAACCTATTGACCGGCAGTGTGGGTCAGGGACGCAGCGCCTTGTCCGCCCGGGAAATCCCGCAGACCGCTTGAGGCGCACCACCCGCGGAATAACAAAAGGGCTCCGAAGAGCCCTTTGTGGATAAGCCATTGACAGGAAGTATGGGTCAGGGGCGCAATGCCTTGTCGGCGCGAGAGATGCCGCAGACCCCTGAGCGCACCACCTCGATGATCTCGTTGGTCTGGGCCGCCGTCTTGATGAAGGCATCCAGCTTCTCACTCGTCCCGACGAGCTGCACCGTGTACTGCTCCGGGGTCACGTCGACGATCTGGCCACGGAAGATGTCCGCCAGCCGTTTCAGCTCGTCGCGGGCGCCACCGGCGGCGCGCGCCTTGACCAGGGCGATCTCCCGCTCGATGTGTTCACCCTCGCTGAGATCGCACACCTTGAGCACGTCCACCAGCTTGTGCAACTGCTTCTGGATCTGCTCCAGCACCCGCTCGTCGCCCATGGTGACTATGGTCATGCGCGACAGGGTCGGATCCTCGGTGGGGGCCACCGTCAGGGTCTCGATGTTGTAGCCGCGTTGGGAGAAGAGGCCCACCACACGACTCAGGGCGCCGGACTCGTTTTCCAACAGAACGGAAATAATGTGTCGCATCAGATTTCCCCCGCCTTGCTCAGCCACATCTCATCGACGGCGTGATCCACCAGTACGACCGAAATAATATGTTCCATCGTCAGGTTCTCTCCGTCTTGCTCAGCCACATCTCGTCCATGGCACCAAACTTGATCTGCATCGGATAGACATGCTCATCCGGGTCGACCGAGATGTCCATGAACACCAGCCGATCCTTCAGGGCAAAGGCCTTCTCCATGGCGCTCTCCAGCTCCGCCGGATCGCTTACCGCGATGCCGACGTGGCCATAGGCTTCCGCCAGCTTGACGAAGTCCGGCAGTGACTCCATGTAGGAGTGGCTGTGACGGCCGCCGTAGAACATCTTCTGCCACTGCTTGACCATGCCGAGGGCACGGTTGTTGATGGAGATGATCTTGATGGGCACCCCGTACTGCAGGCAGGTGGAGAGCTCCTGGATGTTCATCTGCACCGAGCCGTCGCCGGTCACGCAGCACACCACCGCATCCGGGTTGGCGAACTGGGCGCCCATGGCGGCGGGAATGCCGAAGCCCATGGTGCCGAGGCCGCCGGAGTTGATCCACTGGCGCGGCTTGGCGAAGGGGTAGTAGAGCGCGGCAAACATCTGGTGCTGACCCACGTCGGAGGCGACGAACGCCTCGCCCTTGGTCACCTTGTAGAGCGCCTCGATCACCTGCTGCGGCTTGATCAGGTTGGGATGGGTCTCGTAGGCCAGGCAGTTGCGGGAGCGCCACTGCGCTATCTGCTCCCACCACTCCGTCAGCGCCTGCTTGTCATTGTCGAAGCCGCACTCACGGATCACCTCCAGCATCTGCTCCAGCACGGTTTCCACCGAGCCGACGATGGGCACGTGGGCCTGCACCGTCTTGGAGATGGAGGTGGGATCTATGTCGATGTGGACTATGGTGGCATTGGGGCAGAACTTGGCCACGTTGTTGGTGACCCTGTCATCGAAGCGGGCACCCACGGCGAAGATCAGATCCGCGTTGTGCATGGTCTTGTTCGCTTCGAAGGTGCCGTGCATGCCGAGCATGCCGATGAACTGCGGATGGGTGCCGGGGAAGGCCCCGAGCCCCATCAGGGTGGTGGTCACCGGCAGGTTCAGCAACTCGGCCAGCTTGGTCACCAGATGATCCGCATTGGCGTTGATGGCGCCACCGCCCACGTACATGACCGGGCGCTGGGCCTCGGTCAGCAACTTGGCGGCCCGCTTGATCTGGCCCTTGTGTCCGGCCTTGGTCGGATTGTAGGAGCGCAGCGAGACGGACTCGGGATACTGATAGGGGAACTTCTCTTTCGGGTTCTGCACGTCTTTGGGCAGATCCACCACCACAGGCCCCGGGCGGCCACTGGCGGCAATGTAGTAGGCCTTCTTGATGGCATCGGGAATGTCGCTGGCCTTCTTGCACAGGAAGCTGTGCTTCACCACAGGACGGGAGATGCCGATCATGTCGGTCTCCTGGAAGGCATCTTCCCCGATCATGCTGGTCGGCACCTGGCCGGACAGGATCACCAGGGGGATCGAGTCCATGTAGGCGGTGGCGATGCCGGTGATGCAGTTGGTGGCGCCGGGACCCGAGGTCACCAGCACAGTGCCCACCTTGCCGGTGGAGCGGGCATAGCCGTCCGCCATGTGCACCGCGGCCTGCTCGTGCCGCACCAGGATGTGTTCCATCTTGCCGTTTTCGAAGAGAGCGTCATAGATGTCGAGCACTGAGCCACCAGGGTAGCCAAAGACGTGCTCCACTCCCTGATCTTCCAGCGCTCTAACTACCATCTGGGCGCCTGATAACATCTCCATGATAAAGCCCTCCAGGCTTTGCTCCGTTAAGCAAAAACTATCGACAGTCCGCTGCTTCCCGGCAGCGCCGATCCGTCTCTTGTTGTTGTCTGCATCCAGACCAGGCGAGTTCGGAGCCGTCGATAGTAGAAAAATAGGTTTTTTCCATCATTCACCCCAAAATCGGGTGAAAAACCAACTTAACCCGCTTGTGAACGCTTGTCCACGGCTTTGTCTGACCAGAACAGTCATAAATTTCAAACAGCTATTAACATTCAGTGACTTGGTTATCTGACCGAAAAGAAAGCGGGGGGGGATGGGAGGGAAACCAGCGGATCATGCTGCAAATTCAGGCCGAGACGGAAATAAATGGCCCACCCGCCAAGGGTGGGCCCTCAACCAGCCTGGGACTCAATGGTCCTGTTCGGGCTCCACCAGCCAGATCTGCTGATCCGGATCCGTCTCCTCGCAGACCGAGATGCTGACCCCCATGTCCAGTAGTTCATGGAGTGTCAGATTGTCCGCCAGGGTCATGGTATCGCCGTTTTCATTGGTAAAGCGCATGTTGTCCGTCCTCTCCTTGATGGGATCATTTCAGTCTAGTCAAAGGCGCTGAGTTGCGATAACCAGGGGCGCGTCAATGCCATGCGCCCCTCCAGCTCGCTGAGACGATCGCACACCTCCTCCGGGAAGAGGGTCCTGGCCCACAGGCGGCGGGACAACTGCTCGATCCCCTCCACCGCGCCGGCTGCCAGCCAGTCGGCCAGCTCGGCCGCCACGTCTGGATAGCGGATGGCCCCCAGCGCCGGCGCCTCCAGCCAGGCTCTGACCCCGTTGGCGTCCAGGGTCTCCATCAGCTGGGCCAGCCCCATCAGCTCCAGGGTCTTGCCATTGGTCAGTTGCTCGAACTGGCCACCGAGCGGCTTGACCAGCAGCTTCTTGCCGAGAGAGAGCGCCTCCGAGGCCAGTTCGAAACCGGCATTGGTGATGACCCCGCGGCAACCGGCCAAGATTTGCTTGAAGCCTTCTCGCGCCAGGGGCTCGAAGTGGATGTTGTGCCACTGGCTAGGGGTACGGATGGCGGGGTGGAAGCAGACGAAGTGCTGCTGGTTGAAGCGAGACAGCAGGGCCGCGATCTGCTCGGTCTGCTCGAATGGCAGATAGACCAGGATCTGCTGATTGTCCGGGGCTAGCGCTATGGGGTCTATGATGGGGGGCAACAGCGGCTGACCGAAGTGAAACCAGTGCAGCCCCAACGATTGCCGGACCGGGGCGAAGCGGCGCATCAGCTGGCGGCTGAAGCCGCTCTCCCCCCAGCGCGGAATGGACCAGTCGAAACTGGCCTGGTGGCTGATGGTCAGGCTCGGCTTTTGCCAGCGACGGGCGGCATGGGCGCTGAGTGGCTCGAAATCGCTGATCACCAGATCGTAATCGCGGCAGTCGAGGGCCCGCATGTCCTGCCAGAAACGCCAGGGAGAGAGCCCCTTGAGGGTGCGCCAGCCCGAGATGCTTCCCTCGTGGCTGACGAAGCTGATGCCGGCGAAGGTGCGATAATGCCCAAACTCGCTCATCTCGAAGTAACCATCGGCCGGCCGGCCGCTGAACAGGTAATCGACCTCTATCCCCCTGGCCTTCAGCGCCTTGGCCAGGGTGCGGCTGCGACTGATGTGACCATTGCCGGTACCCTGCACGCCAAACAGTATCTTCATCCCTGACTCCCGCTCAATGCCCACAAGGCGCAGCCACCGCCGAGCAGGGCCCCTGCCACCAGATCGCTCAGATAGTGCACCCCGAGCAGCAGCCGCGACGCCCCCACCAACATGGCCCAGAGGAACAGCAGCGGGGCCCAGAGCGGGAAGCTGGCGGCCAGCACCGTTGCCATCAGGAAGGCGGCGGCGGTATGACCGGACGGCAGGCTGTAGCGATCTGAGGGGGTGATGAAGACCGGCAACCCCACCGGGCGCTGGCGTTTCAGGGCATTCTTGAGCAGCAGATAGAGCGGTAGTTCGAGGGCGAAGGCCAGCACGGCGATCTGCACCGTCTCGCGCTGCGCCCCCCCCTGCCACCAGAGCAGGGCGGCCAGCACGGCATAGAGCGGGCCGTCGCCGGTGCGGGAGATGGCCCGGCTGATCCTGGCCTGCGGGCGGTTGTAAGGATGGAGCAGGCAGAGACGGCACACCCGCAGGTCCCATTGCTGGATCTTGTTCATAACCCCTCCTTCCCTGACGTCTTGCTGCAGACTAGGGCGGCGGGGTGACACTTAGTTGAAGGAGAGATAACAGATTTGTGAAAAGCGCGATGAAAAAAGGGCCGAGTGGCCCTTTTCTGGAGTGATATTAGCGAAGACTCAGTTCACGGAGGCGCGCAGCCCGCTTTCCATCAGTCGGCAGTTGTGGTCCGCCAGTCGGCTCATGAAGCTCTCGTCCACGGTCAGGCCGAACACCTGCTCATAGAGATCCTTCATCACGAACGGCTGCCACATCATGCTGAGGAAGGAGATCTTCAGCATCTCGGGATCCAGGTTGTCACCGAGCTGGCCGCTGGATCTCATGGATTCCAGCAGGGCATCGAACTGGGGCAGCTGACGCTCCAGCAGGCGGTTCAGCACAAAATCCCGGCCTGGGCTCTTCTCGGTCGATAACGCACTGGAGATGGCGGAGGTCAACTCGCTGTTGGGGGCCATCACCTGATAGTAGGTATTGAGCAGATCATTGAGGCTGCGGTTGCTGCTCTCGTCATGCCAGGCCTGATCCAGCGGCTCGGCCACATCCCCCAGCACGGCCTTGTAAAGGCCCTCTTTGCTGCCGAAGTAGTAATGGATCATCGCCAGATTGGAGCCGGCCAGCTCGGCGATCTCGCGGGTCGTCACCTTGCTGTAGGGCGTGTTGAGAAAACGCTCGCGCGCGGCGGCAAGCAGCTTGTCACGGATGTCGGAGCGTCCGACCGGACGACCTGGTCTGCGTTTTTCCATGGAATACCTCAGATAATTCAGCAATAGCTGATAAGTCGATCTGAATCGTGCGGGTGATCGAGTACAGCAGGAATAACCAGATGATCAGGCATGAACCGAATATGGGACAAGGAAATTTGCATTCCTTTACAATCCGATTAAATAACATAGCGGATTGAACCTGTCGGTTCGTGTTGACACAGCATAAAAATCTCGATATTGGTAGAAGCGTTATCGACTGGAAGGATTGAGTCATCATGCCTATTGCCGCCCCGCTACTACTGCTTTCCCTAATCGCGACTCGTCGCGCGGGATCTTTGTAGCCGGGCTATGGCATAGCCGGAATTTACAAAAACCCGTGCACCCCGCACGGGTTTTTTTATGCCATGCAGGGTGCCGGTACCGAACTTAGGAAGAGGGAAGTCACATGTCAGATCGGGTCATCATTTTCGATACCACCTTGCGTGATGGTGAGCAGGCCCTGTCGGCCAGCTTGACGGTCAAGGAGAAGCTGCAGATCGCCCAGGCCCTCGAGCGGCTCGGAGTCGACGTCATGGAGGTGGGCTTCCCGGTCTCTTCCCCCGGTGATTTTCTCTCGGTGCAGACCATAGCCCGCCACATCAAGAACAGCCGGGTCTGCGCCCTGGCCCGTGCCCTGCCCAAGGACATAGATGCCGCCGGCGAGGCCTTGAAGGTCGCGGAAGCCTTCCGCATCCACACCTTCATCTCCACCTCCTCCATCCACGTGGAGAGCAAGCTCAAGAAGAGCTTCGAGGACGTGCTGGAGATGGGTATCAGCGCGGTCAAGCATGCCCGCCGCTACACCGACGACGTGGAGTTCTCCTGCGAGGATGCGGGCCGCACCCCCATCGACAACCTGTGCCGCATGGTCGAGGCCGCCATCAAGGCCGGTGCCCGCACCATCAACATCCCGGATACCGTCGGCTACACGGTACCGACCGAGTTCTCTGGCATCATCCAGACCCTGTTCAACCGGGTGCCCAACATCGATCAGGCCATCATCTCGGTGCACTGCCACGACGATCTCGGCCTGTCGGTGGCGAACTCCATCGGCGCCGTACAGATGGGTGCCCGCCAGATCGAGTGCACCATCAACGGCATCGGCGAGCGGGCGGGCAACTGCTCGCTGGAAGAGGTGGCGATGATCCTGAAGACCCGCGCCGACCTGCTCGGGGTTCACACCAACATCCGCCACAGCGAGATCCACCGTACCAGCACCCTGGTCAGTCAGCTGTGCAACATGCCGGTGCAGCCGAACAAGGCCATCGTCGGCGCCAATGCCTTCTCCCACAGCTCCGGCATCCATCAGGACGGTGTGCTCAAGGCCAAGAACACCTACGAGATCATCACCCCCGAGAGCATCGGCCTGACCCAGAACAGCCTCAACATGACTTCCCGCTCCGGCCGTCACGTGATCAAGCACCGCATGGAGAGCATGGGCTACCTCGAGAGCAGCTACGACCTCGACGACCTCTACGGCAAGTTCCTGACCCTGGCCGACAAGAAGGGGCAGGTGTTCGATTACGATCTCGAGGCGCTCGCCTTCTTCAGCCAGATCCACGAGGAGCCTGAGCACTTCAAGCTGGAATACCTCGGCGTGCAGAGCGGCAGCTCGGTGCTCGCCACCGCCTCGGTCAAGCTGAAGGTGGGTCAGGATCTGATCTGCGAAGCGGCCACCGGCAACGGTCCTGTGGATGCGGTCTACCAGTGCATCAATCGCATCACCGGCTACGAGATCCGCATCGACAAGTACGAGCTCAAGGGCAAGGGGGAAGGCAAGAACGCCCTCGGCCAGGTCGACATCGTCGCCGAATACAAGGGCCGCAAATTCCATGGCATGGGGCTGGCCACCGACATCATCGAGTCCTCGGCCCAGGCCCTGGTCCATGTCATCAACAGCATCTGGCGCGCCGATCAGGTCGCCGAACAGATGGAACGCAATAACAGTATCAAATCGGAAACAGTCTGAGCGGATGGAGCTCAATAACGACATCAGGACGGAGACCGCCTGAACAGTGATCGGATCGCCGTATCGGGTCGCTGAGCAGATGGCGCTCAATAACAACATCAGGACGGAAACAGTATGAGCAGTTATCGGATCGCAGTATTGCCGGGTGACGGCATTGGCCCGGAAGTGATGGCCGAGGCCATCAAGGTGCTGGCCAAGGTACAGACCAAATTCGGCTTCTCCCTCGACTATGATCGCCACGACGTCGGCGGCATCGCCATCGACAACCATGGCACCCCGCTGCCCCCGAGCACCATCGAGGGTTGCGAGGCGGCCGATGCCGTGCTGTTTGGTTCGGTCGGCGGCCCCAAGTGGGAGCATCTGGCCCCCAACGATCAGCCGGAACGCGGCGCCCTGCTGCCCCTGCGCGCCCACTTCAAGCTGTTCTGCAACCTGCGTCCGGCCCGCATCTACACCGGCCTCGAGCAGTTCTCGCCGCTGCGTGCCGACATCTCGGATCGCGGCTTTGACATCGCCTGCGTGCGCGAGCTGACCGGCGGCATCTACTTCGGCCAGCCCAAGGGGCGCGAGGGAGAAGGCGCCCTCGAGAAGGCGTTCGACACCGAGGTCTACCATCGCTTCGAGATCGAGCGCATCGCCAAGATAGCGTTCGAATCTGCCCTGGTGCGCCGCAGCAAAGTGACCTCCATCGACAAGGCCAACGTGCTCGCTTCCTCCATCCTGTGGCGCGAGGTGGTGACCCAGGTCGCCAAGTCCTACCCGGATGTGGCCCTCAATCACATGTACATCGACAACGCCACCATGCAGCTCATCAAGGATCCGTCCCAGTTCGACGTGCTGCTCTGCTCCAACCTGTTTGGCGACATCCTCTCCGACGAGTGCGCCATGATCACCGGCTCCATGGGGCTGCTGCCCTCCGCCAGCCTGAACGAATCCGGCTTCGGCCTGTTCGAACCGGCCGGTGGCTCGGCGCCGGACATCGCCGGCAAAGGCATCGCCAACCCCATAGCCCAGATCCTCTCCGCCGCCTTGATGCTGCGCTACAGTCTGGGCCAGGAAACCGCCGCCCAGGCCATCGAGCAGGCCGTGGCCCAAGCCCTGGCCGAGGGTTACTTCACCGCCGATCTGCACCAGGCAACGGCCCGTCACCCGGTGCAGAGCACCGCCGACATGGGCTCCCAGATCGCCGCGCGCATCTGATGGCAACGGTTTGAATAACAAGGAAAGAGCAATGTCCAAGACCCTCTATCAGAAAGTGTTCGACGCCCATGTGGTGCGTGAAGTGGCAGGCGAAACGCCGCTCATCTACATAGACCGCCACCTGGTACACGAAGTGACCAGCCCGCAGGCGTTCGACGGCCTGCGCGCCATGAACCGGCCGCTGCGGCGCCCGGATCTCACCTGGGCCACCATGGATCACAACGTCTCCACCACCACCAAGGACATCGCCGCCTCCGGCGAGATGGCCCGCATCCAGATGGAGACGCTCGCCGACAACTGCAAGGAGTTCGGCGTCCGGCTCTACGATCTGAACCACCAGTATCAGGGCATAGTCCACGTGATGGGGCCTGAGCTCGGCATCACCCTGCCCGGCACCACCATAGTCTGCGGCGACTCCCACACCGCCACCCACGGCGCCTTCGGCTCCCTGGCGTTCGGCATCGGCACCTCGGAGGTGGAACACGTGATGGCCACCCAGACCCTGAAGCAGGGCCGGGCCAAGACCATGCGCATCAGCGTCAACGGCAAGCTGGCCGAGGGCATCAGCGCCAAGGACGTGGTGCTCGCCATCATAGGCAAGGTCGGCTCGGCCGGCGGTACCGGTTATGTGGTGGAGTTCGCGGGGGACGCCATCGCGGGTCTCTCCATGGAAGGGCGCATGACGGTGTGCAACATGGCCATCGAGCTCGGCGCCAAGGCGGGCATGATAGCCCCCGACCAGACCACCATCGACTACATCCGTGGCAAGGTATTCGCGCCCACCGGCGAGTCATTGGCGCAAGCCATCACCTACTGGCAGACCCTCAAGAGCGATGCCGATGCCAGCTTCGATGCCGAGGTGGTGCTGGATGCCGCCGCCATCGCGCCCCAGGTGACCTGGGGCACCAACCCGGGCCAGGTGATCTCCGTCAATGAGCCCATCCCGGATCCGGACTCCTTCGCCGATCTGATGGAGCAGCAGTCCGCCCGCAAGGCGCTCGCCTACATGGATCTGCAACCGGGTCAGAGGCTCAGTGACGTCACCATCGACAAGGTGTTCATCGGCTCCTGCACCAACAGCCGCATCGAGGATCTGCGTGCCGCCGCCGCCATCGCCCGTGGCCGCAAGGTCGCCGCCGGAGTGCAGGCGCTGGTGGTGCCAGGCTCGGAGCAGGTCAAGGCCCAGGCCGAGGCCGAGGGTCTCGACAAGATCTTCATCGAGGCGGGCTTCGAGTGGCGTCTGCCCGGCTGCTCCATGTGTCTGGCCATGAACAACGACCGGCTGCAACCGGGGGAGCGCTGCGCCTCCACCAGCAACCGTAACTTTGAGGGGCGTCAGGGCCGTGCCGGCCGCACCCATCTGGTGAGCCCGGCCATGGCCGCCGCCGCCGCCGTCACCGGTCGTTTCGCCGACATTCGCGCACTGTAACGAGGAGAACAAGATGACAGGCTTCAAGCAACACAAAGGGATCGTCGTCCCCCTCGACAGCGCCAACGTCGACACCGACGCCATCATTCCCAAGCAGTTCTTGCAGAAGGTGAACCGCACCGGCTTTGGCAAGCACCTGTTCCACGACTGGCGCTTCCTGGATGACGCAGGCTTGCAAGCGAACCCCGAGTTCGTGCTGAACCAGCCGCGTTTTGCTGGCGCCAGCATACTGTTGGCCCGGGAGAACTTCGGCTGCGGCTCGAGCCGCGAGCACGCCCCCTGGGCGCTGGCGGATTACGGCTTCAAGACCCTGATAGCGCCGAGCTTCGCCGACATCTTCTACGGCAACGCCATCAACAACGGCCTGGTGCCGGTGCGCCTGCAAGAGCAAGAGGTGGAGGCGCTGTTCCAGCTGGTCGCGGCCACTCCAGGCCTGCAGCTCGAGGTGGATCTGGAGGCCAACCAGGTGCGCGCTGGCGCGCTGTGTTTTAGCTTCGAGATCGACGAGTTCCGCCGCTACTGCCTGCTCAACGGGCTGGATGCCATCGGGCTGACCCTGCAACACGAGGCCGCCATCGACGCCTTCGAGGCCAGGCAGCCGAGCTGGATCTGAGCAAGCTCGTTCAGATGCGGGCTTGCGCCGCCAGAAAACGGGTAGAATCAGCAGGGAGCCAAGGCTCCCTGTTTTCATGTCGGCGGGAGTAGAGGGTGAGCGAGGGAAGGATGAGGAGATATGGAGGCCTGGCGCTGCTCTGCGCCCTGCTGGCGCTGCCGGCGGGGGCCAGCCAGCGCTACTTCAACAACAGCGGCGGCCAGATCGACACCGGCTGGCAGGACAGCGAGGGCAAGAGCCAGCAAGTCAGCTACCAGCTGGCCCCCGGCACGCTGCCGCCGCTCATCGCCTATCGCCCGGACCGGATGCAGGAGGAGGTGTTGCAACGGCTGCTGCAGCAGGCCGTCCTCGACTTCCCCGAGGTGCAGTTCTCCCTCTCCCGCCCCGATCTGCTGCTGAGCATCAAGAGTCGCAACGCCGAGCAGGCCAGGGCGGCCCGAGACTGGGTCGGGCCGGAGCGCAGCAAGCTGGAGGCGGAGTGGCTCAAGCAGCACTACTTCCAACCCTTTACCCCGCCCGATGGCCATCCCGCCATCAAGCAGGATCATGTGCGCATCGCCCTGGAGAGCCGGCAGGAGCTGGCGCCGCTGACCGAACTGCTGACACAGGAGGGCGGCACCGAGACGGAGGCGCGGCAGCTGACGGTGGCCCAGATGCTCGACTTCATCCAGGCCATTCCCTACCGCCTGCTCGACAGCCCTTCAGGCCGGACCGGCAAGGGCTTCCTGAGCCCCCGTCAGGTGCTGGAACAGAATCAGGGGGATTGTGACAGCAAGGTCACCCTGATGGCGGCCATGCTCGCCCAACGCTTTCCCGAGCTGCCCCAGGCCATGGTGTTCGTGCCGGGCCATACCCTGCTGGGGGTCGCCCTGCCGGCCAAGCCGGGGGATGCGACCCTGGCCTGGGAGGGGCAGACCTATCTGTTGCTGGAGCCGACCGGGCCCGCCCAGCTGCCGATGGGCCAAATAGCATCGACCAGCAAGACGCTGGTCGATAGCAAGCAGTGGAAGGTGCAGCCGGTTCAGGTCAGAGACTGAAACTCCAGCGCCAGCAACAGCCCCTTCTCCTCCTCCAGCACCCGCACTATGCGGGCCTGGACCTCGAACGGTGGCAGCAGGTTGCTGCTGGTCGCCAGGCTGATGCGGATGAGTTGCTGCGGATCGAAGCCGTGTTCATTCACCTCGACGCCCATGCCGTTGGCACTGAGATCCCGGCAGATGCCCTCCAGCACCTGCTGATGCTGGAAGAGGGTGACCGGGGCATTGATGAGCATGCGCGCGAAGGCGCGTCTTTCCTTGGTGCTGGTGATCACTCGCATCTCCTGCTGTCGCAGCCCCCTGGGTCCCCGGGGCACAAGTTTGTGCTGGCCTCCCCCCGAGAACGTTAATACAATGCGATTCGTTGCTCAAACGGGGTGCGGTTTACCGCTGAGATTATACCCGTGAACCTGATCCAGATAATGCTGGCGGAGGAATTTGAGGCATGGCGCTCGTTTTTTGCGCTCTCATCCGCTGGCACCTGACCATAGCAGAAGTGCCAGCGCTGAGATTCATGCGGCTGGCACCTCAGGACCCACAGGAAGTGCCGCCGATGCAATACCGGTTGCTGGCACCTCACCACTCACAGGGAGTGCCATTGATGAAACCCCTTCTGCTGGTTGCCGCCAGCCTGCTCTCGGCCCAAGCCTTCGCGGCCGACACCCTCACCGTCTACACCTACAGCTCCTTCGCCGCCGAATGGGGTCCTGGTCCCAAGATCAAGCAGGCGTTCGAGCAGGAGTGCGGCTGCACCCTCAATCTGGTGGCGCTGGAGGATGGGGTCGCCATCCTCAACCGGCTGCGGCTGGAGGGCAAGCACAGCAAGGCCGACCTGGTGCTGGGGCTGGACGATGCGCTGGTCAGCGAGGCCAAGCAGAGCGGGCTGTTCGCGCCCCATCACACGGATCTGGCCGCACTCAAGGTGCCGGGTGGCTGGCAGGATGACACCTTCGTCCCCTATGACTACGGCTACTTCGCCTTCGTCTACGACAAGGACAAACTCAAGCAGCCCCCCAAGAGCCTGAAAGAGCTGGTCGAGCGCCAGGACATCAAGGTGATCTATCAGGATCCGCGCACCTCCACCCCGGGCCAGGGGCTGATGCTGTGGATGAAGTCGGTCTACGGTGACCAGGCAACCGCCGCCTGGGCCCAGCTCGCCAAGAAGACGGTCACCGTCACCAAGGGCTGGTCCGAGGCCTATGGTATGTTCCTCGATGGCGAGGCCGACATGGTGCTCTCCTACACCACCTCCCCCGCCTATCACCTCATCGCCGAGGGCAAGCCCCAGTATCGGGCTGCCGCCTTCGAGGAGGGGCACTACCGCCAGGTGGAGGTGGCCGCCAAGCTGGCAGGCGCCAAGCAAGACAAGCTGGCCGACCGCTTCTTGCAGTTCATGATAAGCCCCGCCTTCCAACAGGAGATCCCCGCTGGCAACTGGATGTATCCTGTGACGGAAGTTCCCCTGCCCAAGGGCTTCGAGCAGATGATCTCGGTAGCCAAGCCGCTGAGCTTTGCCAGCGATGAGGTGGCCGCCAACCGCAAGGGCTGGATCAAGGAATGGCTGCAAGCCGTCACCCAGTGAGCCCCTCTCGTTCTCTCTGGTGGCTGCCGGGCAGCGCAGCCACCGCCCTCATCCTGCTGCTGTCGCTGGGCCCCCTCGCCGCCCTGCTGTGGCAGGCGGGGACTCTCCCCAGCACCTTGCTGGCCGACCCCTACCTGCGCCATGTGCTGGGCTTCAGCCTGGGGCAGGCGCTGCTCTCCACCCTGCTGAGCCTGGGGCTGGCCATTCCGGTCGCCCGCGCCCTGGCACGGCGCCGTTTCCCCGGCCGTCGCCTGCTGCTCAAGCTGTTTGGCCTCTCCCTGGTGTTGCCGGTCATCATCGCCATCTTCGGCATAGTCGCGGTGCACGGCGGCCAGGGCTGGTTGCCGCAGGGGCTGCGCAGCCTGGGGCTGGATCCCGGCAACTACCTGTATGGCCTGTTCGGCATCCTGCTGGCCCACGTGTTCTTCAACATGCCGCTGGCGGCGCGCCTCATCCTGCAGGGCATTGAGGGCATCCCGGAATCGAGCTGGCGCCTCGCCAGCCAGCTGGGCATGCGCTCCTCCCACATCTTCCGGCTGCTGGAGTGGCCGCTCATCCGCGGCATCTTGCCGGGGCTGGCCAGCCTCATCTTCATGCTCTGCTTCACCAGCTTCACCACAGTGCTGGCGCTCGGCGGCGGCCCCAAGTCCACCACCTTGGAGGTGGCCGTCTATCAGGCGCTGCGCTTTGACTTCGATCTCGCCACCGCGGGCGGCTTGGCGCTGGTACAACTGCTGCTGACCGCCGCCCTGCTGATGCTGCAACACCGGCTGCAGACCACCCCCTCCAGCCGGCTCAGCAGTCGCCGTCCCTGCCTGCGACCGGACCGTCACCAGCCGGGCACCCGCTGGCTGGACGGTGCCGCCCTGCTGCTCGGGCTCGCCATCTTCCTGCCGCCGCTGCTGGCCATCCTGATCGCGGGCCTCAACCCCGGCCTGCTGACGGCCCTGCGCTCACCCCAGCTGTGGCAGGCGGGCGGCCAGTCGCTGGCCATCGCGCTGGCGGCGGGGCTGCTGGCCACCCTGCTCGGCGCCGCCCTGCTGCTCACCAGCCGTCACCTGCGGGTGCGCGCCCGCAAGCGGCGAGCCGCCGCCCTGTGGGAGGCCAGCGGATCCATGATCCTGATGATCCCGGCGGTGGTACTCTCCACCGGTCTGTTCATCATGTTTATGCCCTTCGTCGATGTGTTCGCCCTGGGGCCCTGGCTGGTGGTGCTGGTCAATGCCCTGATGGCGCTGCCCTATGTGCTGCGCACCCTCAGCGCCCCCATGCAGCTGGTGGTGCGCCAGTACGACAGGCTGGCCGACAGCCTGGGGGTGCACGGCCTGCATCGGCTGCGGCTGGTGGAGTGGCCCTTGCTGCGCCGCCCGCTGGCGCTGGCCATGGCACTCTCCATGATATTGTCCCTGGGAGATCTCGGTGCCATCGCCATGTTTGGCAGCCAGGCGCTTACCACCCTGCCCTGGCTGCTCTATCAACAGCTCGGCAGCTACCGGCTGACCGATGCGGCGGCCACCGCCCTGCTGCTGCTCATTCTGTGTTTCTCCCTGTTCTGGCTGGTAGAGCGGGGGCTTGGAGGAAAAAATGCTGAACATTGATGCCCTGGCGACCAGCTACCCGGATTGGCGGGTGACCTTCAGCGCCACCCTGCCCAGGGGGGAGATCACCGCGCTGATCGGCCCGAGCGGCGCCGGCAAGTCCACCCTGCTCGGCATGATCGCCGGTTTCGTGCCGGTAGAGTCCGGTCGCCTCAGCTTCGATGGCGTCGATCTGCTGCCGCTCGGCCCCGCCGAGCGCCCGGTCACCACCCTGTTTCAGGATCACAACCTGTTCCTGCACCTGTCGGTGTTCGACAACATCGCCATCGGCCTGCACCCTGGTCTGCGCCTGAGCCAGGCCCAGCGCGAGCAGGTGAAACAGGCCGCAGAGCGGGTGGGCCTTGGCGAGATGCTGGCGCGGCTGCCGGAGCAGCTCTCCGGCGGCCAGCAGCAGCGGGTGGGGCTGGCTCGCGCCCTGGTGCGCGGCAAGCCGTTGCTGCTGCTGGATGAACCCTTCTCGGCCCTGGATCCGGCCCTGCGCCGGGAGATGCTGGCGGAGGTGGCCAGGCTCGCCTGCGAGCAGGGCATTACCGTGCTGATGGTTTCCCACAATCCGGAAGACGCCCAGCTCATCGCCGATCAGGTGCTGTTCGTCAACGAGGGGCGCATCGCCCTGCAGGGCACCCCGGATATCCTGCAAAACAGCGATCACCCGGGACTGCTGCGCTACCTTGGTCAATAGCAGCCAGCGGGAACAAAAAAGGGAGGCCGATTGGCCTCCCTTCTTATATGAAGATCTTCAGTTGGATCAGAGATTTTCCTCGGCGAAGGAGGCGAGCTTGCTGCGCACTACCCCGTTCAGGAAGATGTTGGCACTGCCATCGAAATCCTTGAAACGCTCGACTATGTAGGTCAGGCCCGAGGTCACCGGGCTCAGATAGTTGGAGTCAATCTGGGCCAGGTTGCCGGAGCAGACGATCTTGGTGCCCTCGCCACAGCGGGTGATGATGGTCTTGATCTGGGACGCGGTCAGGTTCTGGCACTCGTCCAGCAGCACGAAGGTGTTCTGGATGCTGCGCCCGCGCATGAAGTTGACCGACTTGAACTGGATGTTGGCCTTCTCCATGATGTAGCTGAGGGAGCCGCTCATGTTCTCGTCCTGCTTGTGCAGCACCTCCAGGGTGTCGGTTACCGCCGCCAGCCAGGGCATCATCTTCTCCTCCTCGGTACCGGGCAGGAAGCCGATGCTCTCGGCGATCTCAGGGGTGTTGCGGGTGACTATCACCTTCTCGTAGATCCCCTTCTCGATCACCAGCTCCAGCGCCGCCGCCATGGCCAGCAAGGTCTTGCCGCAGCCCGCCGGGCCGGTCAGGATCACCAGATCGATGTGCGGATCGAGCAGGGCATCGAGCGCCATGCCCTGATAGATGTTCTTGGGATGCACGCCCCAGGCCTTGCGCGACATCAACCGCTCACGGCCCAGATCCTTGAGGCGGATCTTGTGGCCATCGTTGCTCAATACCCTGGCGGCGAAGAAGTTCTCCTCGTCCAGCAGGTACTGATTGACGTGCACCCCCTCCAGCAGTTTCGAGTCGATCACGTGGACGGTGTCGCGACCATGGGTCTCGCTGTCGCACTCGCCGACCCGCTCCCAGAAGCTGCCCGGCACCACCTGGAAGCCCTTGGCCAGCAGCCGGATATCATCGATCAGCTGGTCGCTGCGATAGTCTTCCACATGCGCCAGACCGGCCCCCTTGGCCTTGAGGCGCATGTTGATGTCCTTGGTCACCAGTACCACCTGGCGTTTCATCTCGTGCTTTTGCAGATAGAGGGCCGCATTGATGATGCGGTTGTCGGCCTCCTTGTCGGTGAACACCTCGGCATCCTGGGGCAGATGGTGATCACTGAAGATGGAGATATGACCGCTCGCCTCACCCGCCAGCGCCACCCCTTGCACTATCTGCTCAGGGTTGGCGTCACGAAACACGTCTTCCAGCGCACGGATGGCGACCCGCGCATCACGGCTGACGTCTTTCTGACGATCCTTGATGTTGTCGAGCTCTTCCAGCACCGTCATGGGGATGAGCACGTCGTGCTCTTTGAAGGAGTAGATGGCGAGGGGTTCGTGAAGCAGAACGTTGGTATCCAGGATAAACAGCTTTCGGTCCGTATTGTCCATAAGCATCCTCCTTGGCACTGAAGGTGCCACGTGTGTGAATCTCAGATGTCATTGAAACCACACGGTCGTGACAGTTTTATTACCCCTCACGCTACGCCCGATTTTACCAGCGTGCAACAAATCCCTTTGGCTCCCGCCATCGACTGAACAGAAAATACTCAATAGAAAAGACCGGCCCATAGGCCGGTCTTTTCGCACTGCTTATCGGCTAACCGCGCCTGTTAGCCACACTTCGAATCGCCGCAGTTGAGGCAGGTCATGCAGCCATCCTTGAGCACCAGCGCCTTGCTGTGGCACTTGTAGCAGAGCGCCGCATTGGCCGGGAAGCCGCTGCCGGCCTGCTGCTCCTGGCTGTGTTGCTCGGCTTGCAACTCGGCCTGCTTCTCGGCCAGGAACGCCTGCTGGTGTTCATCCAGCCCGACCGGCTTGAGCATGCCGATCTCGGTGAGGTGAGTCTCGATCGCATTGCCAATTTCGGCGATCAGGGAGGGAACATACTTGCCCTTGTTCCAGTAACCGCCCTTGGGATCGAACACGGATCTCAGCTCCTCCACCAGGAAGGTGACATCCCCGCCCTTGCGGAACACCGCCGAGATGATGCGGGTCAGCGCCACGATCCACTGGTAGTGTTCCAGGCTCTTGGAGTTGATGAAGATCTCGAACGGGCGGCGCGTCTCGTGGACGGTGCCCTCGTTGAGAATGATGTCGTTGATGGTGATGAACAGCGAGTGTTCGGAGACATGCTCCGGCGTCTTCAGCTTGTAGGTGGTGCCCATCAAGCGCTCCGGGCGCAGCACAGTCTCATGCATGTGCACCACGTCATCCTGGGGAGCCAGCGCTTCCTGCGGCTCATCCTTGGTACGCACCTTGTAGGCGACGATTTTCTTGTCGATCTTCTTGACCATAATCTGTTCTCAGAATTTACCGTAATAGCCTTCTTTCAAGGCGTCATAGAGGTTGGCGGCGGTGTGCAGCTCGCCATCGTATTCGATCTCTTCGTTGCCCCTGACCGTGATGACGGAGCCATCCTCCAGGGTGAACTCGTACTGAGTGTTCTCCAGATCCTTCTCCTTCACCAGCACCCCCTGGAAGGCCTCAGGGTTGAAGCGGAAGGTGGTGCAGCCCTTGAGCCCCGAGTCCGAGGCATACATGTAGATGTCCTTGAACTGCTCGAACGGGAAATCGGTCGGCACGTTGGCCGTCTTGGAGATGGAGGAATCAATCCAGCGCTGGGCCGCCGCCTGAATGTCCACGTGCTGGGCCGGGCTGATGTCGTCGGCGGTGATGAAGTAATCCGGCAGGCGGGTCCCTTCCTCTTCACCATGGGGCATGGCAGCCCGGTTGATCAGCTCGCGATAGGCCAGCAGCTCGAAGGAGTAGACATCCACACTCTCCTTGCTCTTCTTGCCCGGCTTGATGACGTTGCGACTGTAGTGGTGGGCGAAGCTCGGCTCTATGCCGTTGCTGGCGTTATTGGCCAGCGACAAGGAGATGGTACCGGTCGGCGCTATGCTGCTGTGATGGGTAAAACGTCCTCCCACCTCGGCCAGCTCGGCCACCAGGGCGGGATCCACCTCGGCCACCTGCTGCATGTAGCGGCTGTAGCGCGCGTGCAGCACCTTGCCCTTGAGCCTGTCGCCGACCTTGATACCATCGGCCGCCATCTCCGGACGCAGGCGCAGCATCTTGCCGGTCACCTCGAACTCCTGCTCCATGATGGGCGCCGGACCCTTCTCTTTCGCCAGACGCAGGGACTCTTGCCAGCCGGTCATGGCCAGCTCCTGAGAAACCTGCTCGGTGAAGGCGGCGGAGGTGGCTGAGCCGTACTTTATCTGCAGCATGGTGAGGGTCGAGCCGAGGCCGAGGAAGCCCATGCCGTGGCGACGCTTGGCTGTGATCTCCTCACGCTGCTTGGGCAAGGGCAGCTGGTTGATCTCCACCACGTTGTCCAGCATGCGGGTGAAGATGGCCACCACCTTGCGAAACGCCTGCCAGTCGAAGCTGGCCTGCTCGGTGAAGGGGTGACGCACGAACTTGGTCAGGTTGACCGAGCCCAACAGACAGGCACCATAGGGGGGCAACGGCTGCTCGCCACAGGGGTTGGTGGCACGGATCTCTTCGCAGAACCAGTTGTTGTTCATCTGATTGACCTTGTCGATCAGGATGAAACCGGGCTCCGCATAGTCGTAGGTGGAGGTCATGATGACGTTCCACAGCTTGCGCGCCGGCAGGGTCTTGTAGACCTTGCAGGCCACCTGGCCCAGCGCGTTGATGACCACCCCTTCCTTGTTGGGCCAGTCGGCCCAGAACACCACTTCGGGATCATCCAGCGCTATGCCGTCCTGCTCCACCTCTTTGGCCGTGTAGGGGAAGATCAGCTGCCAGGGGGCATCCTCCTTCACCGCCTTGACGAAGTCTTCGGTGATGAGCAGGGAGAGGTTGAACTGGCGCAGACGGCCATCTTCCCGCTTTGCCTGGATGAATTCGATCACGTCGGGGTGACGGATATCCATGGTGCCCATCTGGGCGCCGCGCCGTCCGCCGGCCGACGAGACGGTGAAACACATCTTGTCGTAGATATCCATGAAGGAGAGCGGGCCAGAGGTATAGGCCCCTGCGCCGGAGACGAAGGCGCCGCGCGGGCGCAGAGTCGAGAAGTCGTAGCCGATGCCACAACCCGCCTTCAGAGTCAGCCCCGCCTCGTGCACCTTGCCGAGAATGTCATCCATCGAATCTTCGATGGTGCCGGAGACGGTACAGTTGATGGTCGAGGTGGCGGGCTTGTGCTCGAAGGCCCCCGCGTTGGAGGTGATCCGGCCCGCCGGGATGGCGCCATTGCGCAGCGCCCACAGGAAGGGCTCATACCAGGCATCAGGCTCGCGCTCTTGCTCGGCCAGGGCACGGGCGACCCGCTGGTAGGTCTCGTCAATGGAGCCATCGATGGGGGCCCCATCCTTGCTCTTGAGACGATACTTGCTGTCCCAGATCTCGAGGGAGGTTTCCTGCATGGGGATGAGGCCGGTGCCGAGTTCGGTCTCTAGCACGGGGTTGGATTTAGCCATTTTCAAGCCACCTTATGTGAATGCAACGACGTCATGATATGGGTTTGAAACACAACCAATAGATTAAAAACAACCTATAGCCACTATATATAGTAGAACCCATCTCATGAGGGCGCCGATTCTAATCCTAAAAAAACGCCCCGACCAGCAGATTTCTGGGTCGGGGCGTTTAACCGATTCATTTCCTGAAGGATTTAGCGATCAGGGCAGACTCAGGGCTTCTTGACGTAAACGCTTGGCGTCTCGCCGGCCATATTCAGATAGAACTCGTAGACCCCATCCACCTCAGGTGAGAACTTCATGTCCTCATACTTGGAGCAGGGATTGACCGGTACGGCCTCACCGCCCAGCACAGCGACGCCGTCACTCGGGCTCTTGTAGCCGAAGTTGGTGCCACAGCTCCAGCCCGAGTCAGCGAACTTGAACTTGTAGGGCGCCCACTCTTTCTTGAGTGTGCCTTTGACCATATACAACTTGTCGGCGACCTTGACCACCTTGCTCTCATCGGTCGCCATCCAGTCGTTCATCTCCCCGCGCAGGTAGATGGACTTGCCACCGAAGTCGCTGTTATCCGCCCCTTGCTCCGCACCACCACTGGATGCACAACCACCTAATACCAGGGTTCCCGCCGCCAGTATCATCGTTACTGTTCTCTTGAACATCAGTCCATTCCTCAAATTATTGTGATTCCTTGGCCCATCGATCCTGGGCAGACGAATTAAAGCAGAGCGGACCCGGCAAGAAAGGTAGAGGCATCACATTCTGTACTTTTTATATCCAGCACGAGGAATAAACGAAGGAATATTGAGCTGTGAGTGAGGAAATAAGAGCGCAAGAGGCGGGTCGAGATGAACAATAAAGAGAGGCTTGGAATAAAGCGGCGTCAAATACAGGATTTCAGGCAATAAAAAAGCCCGCTCGATTGAGCGGGCTTCTTCAATTGGGTGCCTGGCAGTGTCCTACTCTCGCATGGCGAATGCCACACTACCATCGGCGCTACCGCGTTTCACTTCTGAGTTCGGCATGGGA
>NZ_JAHUXC010000069.1:0-223 GCF_019218665.1 Aeromonas sp. sif2416 | reverse complement strand
GCCGATGAGGCCGAGTTCAAACCGGGTGTGGGCACCCCGAGTGCCGGCGCCCTGGGTCAGCTGGAGATCGATGCGGCTGGCAAGTGGAGCTATGAAGTCGCCAACGACAAGGTGCAGTACCTGGGCGCGGGCGAGACCAAGGTCGAGACCTTCGTGGTTGAGAGCCTGGATGGCACCAGCCACACCGTGACCATCACCATCACCGGCGTCAATGACGGTGCGG
>NZ_JAHUXC010000068.1:0-223 GCF_019218665.1 Aeromonas sp. sif2416 | reverse complement strand
CCGCACCGTCATTGACGCCGGTGATGGTGATGGTCACGGTGTGGCTGGTGCCATCCAGGCTCTGTACGGTGAAGGTCTCGACCTTGGTCTCGCCCTCGCCCAGGTACTGCACCTTGTCGTTGGCGACCTCATAATTCCACTTGCCAGCCGCATCGATGGTCAGGCTGCCCAGGGCATTGGCACTCGGCGCGCCCAGGCCCGGCTTGAACTCGGCCTCGTCGGC
>NZ_JAHUXC010000067.1:0-227 GCF_019218665.1 Aeromonas sp. sif2416 | reverse complement strand
GGGTGATGGCAGCGGTGCGGTGACCGAAGACCTGAACGTGGTCAGCGGTAACCTGACCGAGACCGGCAGCCTGAGCGTGACCGACGTGGACGGGGCCGACGAGGCCGAGTTCAAACCGGGTGTGGGCACCCCGAGTGCCGGCGCCCTGGGTCAGCTGGAGATCGATGCGGCTGGCAAGTGGAGCTATGAAGTCGCCAACGACAAGGTGCAGTACCTGGGCGAGGGCG
>NZ_JAHUXC010000066.1:0-232 GCF_019218665.1 Aeromonas sp. sif2416 | reverse complement strand
ACCGAAACTGGCAGCCTGACCCTGACCGACGTGGACGGGGTGGACGAGGCCGAGTTCAAACCGGGCCTGGGCGCGCCGAGTGCCGGCGCCCTGGGTCAGCTGGAGATCGATGCGGCTGGCAAGTGGAATTATGAGGTCGCCAACGACAAGGTGCAGTACCTGGGCGCGGGCGAGACCAAGGTCGAGACCTTCGTGGTTGAGAGCCTGGATGGCACCAGCCACACCGTGACCA
>NZ_JAHUXC010000065.1:0-238 GCF_019218665.1 Aeromonas sp. sif2416 | reverse complement strand
CCGGGTGTGGGCACCCCGAGTGCCGGCGCCCTGGGTCAGCTGGAGATCGATGCGGCTGGCAAGTGGAGCTATGAAGTCGCCAACGACAAGGTGCAGTACCTGGGCGAGGGCGAGACCAAGGTCGAGACCTTCACCGTACAGAGCCTGGATGGCACCAGCCACACCGTGACCATCACCATCACCGGCGTCAATGACGGTGCGGTGATTGTGGGTGATGGCAGCGGTGCGGTGACCGAAG
>NZ_JAHUXC010000064.1:0-245 GCF_019218665.1 Aeromonas sp. sif2416 | reverse complement strand
GACCCTGACCGACGTGGACGGGGTGGACGAGGCCGAGTTCAAACCGGGCCTGGGCGCGCCGAGTGCCAATGCCCTGGGCAGCCTGACCATTGCCGCGGATGGCAAGTGGAGCTATGAGGTCGCCAACGACAAGGTGCAGTACCTGGGCGAGGGCGAGACCAAGGTCGAGACCTTCGTGGTTGAGAGCCTGGATGGCACCAGCCACACCGTGACCATCACCATCACCGGCGTCAATGACGGTGCGG
>NZ_JAHUXC010000063.1:0-247 GCF_019218665.1 Aeromonas sp. sif2416 | reverse complement strand
GGGTGATGGCAGCGGTGCGGTGACCGAAGACCTGAACGTGGTCAGCGGTAACCTGACCGAGACCGGCAGCCTGAGCGTGACCGACGTGGACGGGGCGGACGAGGCCGAGTTCAAACCGGGTGTGGGCGCGCCGAGTGCCAATGCCCTGGGCAGCCTGACCATCGATGCGGCTGGCAAGTGGGACTATCAGGTCGCCAACGACAAGGTGCAGTACCTGGGCGCGGGCGAGACCAAGGTCGAGACCTTC
>NZ_JAHUXC010000062.1:0-249 GCF_019218665.1 Aeromonas sp. sif2416 | reverse complement strand
CGCCCAGGTACTGCACCTTGTCGTTGGCGACTTCATAGCTCCACTTGCCAGCCGCATCGATCTCCAGCTGACCCAGGGCGCCGGCACTCGGGGTGCCCACACCCGGTTTGAACTCGGCCTCATCGGCCCCGTCCACGTCGGTCACGCTCAGGCTGCCGGTCTCGGTCAGGTTACCGCTGACCACGTTCAGGTCTTCGGTCACCGCACCGCTGCCATCACCCACAATCACCGCACCGTCATTGACGCCGG
>NZ_JAHUXC010000061.1:0-255 GCF_019218665.1 Aeromonas sp. sif2416 | reverse complement strand
CGAGTGCCAATGCCCTGGGCAGCCTGACCATCGATGCGGCTGGCAAGTGGAATTATGAGGTCGCCAACGACAAGGTGCAGTACCTGGGCGCGGGCGAGACCAAGGTCGAGACCTTCGTGGTTGAGAGTCTGGATGGCACCAGCCACACCGTGACCATCACCATCACCGGCGTCAATGACGGTGCCGAGATCAAGGGTGATGACAGCGGTGCGGTGACCGAAGATCTGAACGTGGTCAGCGGTAACCTGACCGAAA
>NZ_JAHUXC010000060.1:0-255 GCF_019218665.1 Aeromonas sp. sif2416 | reverse complement strand
GACATCCTGGAGTTCATCTATCTGTGCCTCTGCCTCGGCTTCGAGGGGCGCTACAAGGTGATGAGCCAGGGCCAGGGCGAGTTCGAGCGCATCGTCAAGCAGTTGCACAAGCAGCTCTCCCCCGAGGTGAGCGGGGAGGCACCCAGCGTGTTTCACCTGGACCTTGGCCGTCAGGCCTCCCGCTATCAACTGCGCAAGCAGATATCCCTGCGCAGCCTGTTCATGGGCGGCGCCCTGATCCTGGCCATCATCTTT
>NZ_JAHUXC010000005.1:0-343872 GCF_019218665.1 Aeromonas sp. sif2416 | reverse complement strand
GCTCGCCGGCAAAAGTAGCAAGCTACTTTCCCGCTGCCGCTCGACTTGCATGTGTTAGGCCTGCCGCCAGCGTTCAATCTGAGCCATGATCAAACTCTTCAATTTAAGTTTGGTTTGCGTTCATTCGTTACCGAGGTAGCGAACTTCAGCGGCTCAATGAATTGCTGAAATAAACTGTTCGGCTTGTTATTGCTAACAAGTCGTTTTGGTCACTTCACCAGACATTGAAAATCAAAAATTGTTTTTGATGCTCGACGCTGTGAGTGCCCACACAGATTGCTTGATTCAAATTGTTAAAGAGCAGGGTTTGAAACTATAACCCTCACTGGGTTGCTTTGCAAGCCAGACCAGACGCGCACTGCGCCGTGCTGATGGAGGCGCATTATAGGGATCTGGTTCTTTCTGACAAGCAAAAACTATGTGTTTTTTTGAGAAAGATGTTCAAGTGTTTAATCAACAACCAAATAGTACAAGACACCACCACAAAGGGGCTCATAGGAGGTCGAAGGCGGCGGCAACGGGGTCGAGCAGGCCAGGTGCCAGCCTCTATAAAGAAGGCTCATATATAGGAAAGCTGGATGCGGAAATAGAAAAGGGTCCTATCGGACCCTTTCAAATGCGTGCCACTGACCCATCAGATGGAGAAGCTGGAGCCGCAGCCACAGGTAGTAGAAGCGTTGGGGTTGGTCACGGTAAAGCGGGAGCCTTCCAGACCTTCGGTGTAGTCCACGCTGCCACCGACCAGATACTGCAGACTCATGGGATCGATCACCATGATGACGCCGCTCTTCTCGACGACGGTGTCCCCCTCGTTGATCTTCTCGTCAAAGGTGAAGCCGTACTGGAAACCGGAGCAGCCCCCTCCTGTGATGTAGACCCGCAACTTGAGCTCAGGGTTCTCTTCTTCGGTAATCAAGGTCTTGACCTTGTTTGCCGCCGCATCCGTCATCTGGATTGGCAACGGGGCTTCTGTTACTGCACTCATTACTGACCTCACAACCATTACATCCACAAACATGGAAACCGCGAAATTATCCAATACCCGACCATTTAGTTCAAGTATTCACCACTCTACTTACTGCACCACCGGCAAGGGGGCTGGCTGGGCCACCAACGGTTTGAGCACCTCGCTCCATTCCGTCAGCAGTTCCTGTGCGGGTTGCCTACCCTCCTTGGCGATGGTGACTCGCACCCGATCCGGGATGAAGCCTTCCGGCAACTGCCAGTTCCCTTCCAATAACTGGAAGTAGCGCAAGGCATAGCGCCCCTCACCCGCCTTCATCCCCAGCTCCCTTCCGCTGAGCGTCTTGGGTTTGTCTGCCAGGCTGCCTTCCACCCGGATCTGCACCTGACCGCGAAACAGCTCACGCTTCTTGGCTGGCTGGGTCAGGGCCAGACGATAGTGGTAACGACCGGGTACGCTGGTCTCCTGCAGGGTGAGGTTGTCCACCACCACGCCGACCTGCTCGCCGGTGGGTCTCATGATCCGCTCGAAGAAGGCCAGCTGGCGTTTCTGCTCCTGCACCTGCGCCTCCTGATCCTTGAGCGTCTGCTGCAACTGCTCGAAGGCCGCCCTCTGGGTCGCCAGCAAGGTCTCCTTGACCCCCAGCTCCGTCTTGAGCTGGCCAATGGCCTTGCTTTGACGCTCCAGGGTCTCCTGCTGCACCGTCAGCAGGCTGCTCTGGGCCAGCTCCTGCCGATTACCGACGAAATACCCGATGAGCGCCCCCATCACCAACACAATCAACAGCTTCACGATTCGGGACATAGGGCCTCTTCTATTACCACGCCATACCACGGCCACTTTCCCTTCACTATACGCGACCTCATCCGATTGATGCGGACAAACAAGGAGTTAACCGGCAGTCACGCTGCTCTCTCCCCGCTTTTGACGCGCCGCGAGCCGTAAAGTTCGCTCCAGGATCTGGGAATAGATGGGACGTCCCCCCAGCCATTGCGCCACCAGTGTGGCCCCTATGGTGGTGATCATCATGGGCAGGATCAGCTGATAGTTGTCCGTCATCTCGGTCACCAGCACTATGCCGGTGATGGGGGCTCGCACGGTCGCGGCAAACAGCGCCCCCATGCCGGCGATGGCGAAGGCGCCCGGCTCTATGCCGAGATCGGGGAAAGCCGCATGGAACAGGTGGCCGAACACCACCCCGAACAGGGTGCCGAGGGCCAGAGTCGGGGCAAAGACACCGCCGGGGGCACCGGAGCAGAAGCAGATCAGGGTGGCGATCAGCCGCACCGAGAAGATGAGGAACAGGGTCGCCATCGCATACTCATCGCCCATCAGGTGCGGGATCAGCTCGGTCCCGCCCCCCGTGACCGAGGGAGCAAACAACGACAGCACGCCGAAGGTGCCCGCCACCAGCATGCCGATGGCGACGAAGCGGTGGCGCTTGTTCTGATGCAGGGCCAGATAGCCGTCCTGACAGGCGAGCACCAACTTGTTGAAGACGAATCCCAGCACGCCGAAACAGCCGCCCATGAAGAGGAACAGCCAGAGCGCCTTCAGGGTAGGCGCATCGTAGTGAGGCAGGCTGATCACCGGCGCCTGCCCCTTCATGTTTTGCAGCATCAGGGTCGCCATCACGGCCGAGATCCCCACCGCCTTGATGGCGAGGAAGGAGTAACGGAACTGGGGCCGCATCTCCTCCATCACGAACAGGATCCCCGCCAGCGGCGCATTGAAGGCGGCGGCGAGGCCTCCCGCCGCCCCCGCCGCCAGCAGAGCATGGCCATGTTCCTTGGGCAGCCGGAAGATATCGGCCACCATCTTGCCCAAGTTGCCACCAATCTGTACCGAGGGCCCCTCCCGCCCCAGCACCATGCCCGAACTCAGGGTGCAGATACCGCCGAAGAACTTGACCGGCAATACCCGCCACCAGCGCACCGGGCGCAGCTCATCCATGGCCCCTTCGATCTCGGGAATGCCGGAGCCGCCCGCTTCCGGGGCGAAGGTGTGGGTGAGGAAATAGCCGACCAAGCCCAGCAGGGCACTGAACCCGAACCCCAGCAGGCCAAGCTGCCACCAGGGGCGATCGGCCAGCAGCGCGAGACGCTGCTCGGCCATCCAGTGCACGCCGGATTCAAACAGCCCGCATACCAGCCCGGCCAGCATGCCCACCAGGGCGGCGAGCAATAGCACCAGCAGCGGCATCTTGTCCTGCTGGATGAGGCGCCGCAGGGCGGGCGGGCGACGCGGCGGCGGAGATTCAGAAGAGGGAGGCACTTGTTGCTGCATGGGAGACCACGTTCATATCTTACCAGTTTCAAGAAACACCCGGCCCATGGCCCGGCTGCCCTGCACAGCGGCTTTCTGCTATAGTCGGCCCGTTTTCCTGTGTCACGGAGCGAGCCAGCGGCCCGGGTAGCGAGAGCGCAAAGCATACTCCTCCCATCCCTGGCTGCCGAGCCGCAATCGGCTACCGCCCCCAGTGTGACATCCAAAATCCCATTAAGGATGATCCATGTCAAAATCAGATCAGCTGTTTGAACAGGCCCGCCAGACCATTCCGGGCGGCGTCAACTCACCGGTCCGCGCCTTCAATGGGGTCGGCGGTACTCCCCGCTTCATCGATCATGCCGATGGTGCCTATCTCTATGATGTGGATGGCCAGGCCTATGTGGACTACATAGGTTCCTGGGGCCCCATGCTGCTCGGCCACAATCACCCCGCCATCAAGGCCGCGGTGATCAAGGCGGTGGAGAAGGGGCTGAGCTTCGGCGCCCCCACCGAGCTCGAGGTGCTGATGGCCGAGAAAGTGCGCCAGATCGTCCCCTCCATGGAGCAGGTACGGATGGTGAACTCCGGCACAGAGGCGACCATGAGCGCCATCCGGCTGGCCCGCGGTTACACCAACCGCGACAAGATCGTCAAATTCGAAGGCTGCTACCACGGTCACGCCGACTCCCTGCTGGTCAAGGCCGGCTCCGGCGCCCTCACCCTGGGTCAGCCCAACAGCCCGGGCGTGCCCGCCGACTTTGCCAAGCACACCCTGACCTGCGTGTTCAACGATCTGGCGTCGGTGCGCGAGGCCTTCGAGCAGTACGGCAGCGAGATCGCCTGCATCATAGTCGAGCCGGTGGCCGGCAACATGAACTGCATCCCGCCGGTGCCCGGCTTCCTGGAAGGGCTGCGCGCCATCTGCGACGAGTTCGGCGCCCTGCTGATCCTGGATGAGGTGATGACCGGTTTCCGCGTCTCCCTGCGCGGGGCGCAAGGTCACTACAACATAGAGCCGGATCTCACCACCCTCGGCAAGATCATCGGGGCCGGCATGCCGGTCGGTGCCTTCGGCGGCAAGAAGAAGGTGATGCAGTACATAGCTCCGACCGGTCCTGTCTACCAGGCCGGTACCCTGTCCGGCAACCCGGTGGCCATGGCCGCCGGCCTCGCCATGCTGGATCTGTTGCAGGAGCCGGGTCTGTATGAGCAGCTGAGCGCCAAGACCGCCCGGGTGGCCGAGGGGCTGAAGGCCGCCGCCGCCAGGCACGGCATCCCGCTCGCCATCACCCACGTGGGCGGCATGTTCGGCTTCTTCTTCACCGACGAGGCCGAGATCACCCGCTACGAGCAGGTGACCCGCTGTGACATGGAGCGCTTCAAGCGCTTCTACCACCTGATGCTGGCAGAGGGGGTCTACCTGGCGCCGAGCGCCTACGAGGCCGGCTTCCTGTCGCTGGCGCACGGTGACAAGGAGATCGAGCACACCCTGGCTGCCGCCGATCGCAGCTTCGCCAAGCTGGCAGGCTAAGCCACGCCGAAATAGCAAAGGGCCCTCAGGGGCCCTTTTTTTCATCCCCCCCCCGGCAAGCCCTCCACTCGCGTCCCTCCCCTTTCTGGTGCGATCTCAGGGCGTCCCGCCGCGCTTTGCCACCCCTTGGTGCAACATGCGCCACTCTGGCTGTCATAAAGCGGGCCCACTATTTGCACCAGCTAGTGCAGGAGCCCACTTGACCGAGGTCTATATGGCAGAGATGAGCCCCATCGATGTGCTGCGGCGCTATCAGGAATATGAAGCCGAGCTGGCCCCCCTGTTGCTGGGTCTGCTCACCCTGCCCCAGGATTCCCTCAAGGGCTATCCCTTCGTGCAGAGCATAGGTCAGAGCCAGGCCGCGCCGGCCATACTGGCCCCCGTCCCCGCCCCCCAGGCACAGCTGCGACTGGTGGTGCAGGGCCATGGCCGCGAGCTCGGCATCAACCTGCATCAGCTGATCGCCTGGCTGATGGGGGACAGGGAGCGGCGCCGCGCCATTCCCTGGTTCAGGGCGGTGTATGTGGTGCTGAGCCTGGCGCTGTTTCTCATAGTCGCGACCCTGATCTGGCATGGCCTTGAGCAGATCTACCTGCTGCTGTGCGGCACCCAGCCGAACCGGCTCGGCGCCTTCAGCGCCATCATCTTCCTGACCCTGGCGCTGGCGGTATTCGATCTGGGCAAGACCATATTGGAGGAGGAGGTGCTGCTGCATAAGGACATCTTCCGCCACAGCGCCATCCGCCGCACCATCACCCGCTTCATCGCCGCCATCCTGATCGCGGTCTCCATCGAGGGCTTGCTGCTGCTGTTCAAGGGCTCGCTGGGCCAGATCGAGCTGCTCTGGCCGGCGGTGGGGGTGATGGGTTGTGCGGTGGGGCTGCTGCTGGCGCTGGGGCTCTATGTCTTCCTCGGCGCCAAGGCCGAGGCGGCACTGGTGCAGGCCAGCCTGCGCCGCCCACCCGCGGAGGAGAGCGACGCCGGCCCACTCGCCAGGAGGCGCGGCTGGTCCAGGAGACATAAATGATGGCAGAGACCATCCACCGTGCCGGCATCCCCTTGACGGGCTGTGTCCATGTACCCCGGCCAGCCCAGTCCTATACCCCTGCTAGCCTGCGCTCTCGGCCAGCTGGGAGCGGGGCTGATGGCGCGCCGCGCGCCAGGAGGCGTACATGGTCCAGGAGGTATAGATGACGACGAAGGCCACCAGCCATTTCAACATCTCCATGTCCATGGACTGCACCACCATGGCGGCCAGCACCACCCCGAGCGGGCCGAAGATGGCCACCGCCAGCACGGCCCTGGCATCGAAGGCCCCCCGCCGGATGAAGGTGCCCGCCGAGAAGACGCTGAGCACGGCGGTGGAGCCCATCATGATGGGGAAGGCCGCCATGGGGTTCATCCCCAGCAGATAGACCAGGGTCATGCAGGGGGCGAACAGGCCTATGCCGACGTTCATCAACACCCCGAACAGGAAGTTGCCGAGCAGGGCTATGGCCAGCTTGTAGCCCGTCAGCCCCATGGCCTCGCCACCGAGGGGGAAGAGCCCCAGCAGCCCGGCGAAGATGAGCCCGGCCACCACCAGCAGGGAGACCGCCATCACCAGGCGGATGGTCTGCCGGTCGAAGGCCGCGACACGACTCGCCCCCCAGGCGGCTCCCGCCGCCGCCGCCGCCATCATGCCGATGAGGGTGAGCGGATCCACCTTGACCGCGCCGATGAAGATCAGGGACTGGGTCACGGTCGGCAACACGCACTGGCCGTTGAGGGTGCCGGGCAGCAGCCGATCATCGATCAGCTTGAACTGCTTGTAGCAGGCGGTCTTCACCGCGAAGCTGCCGACCCCCAGGGTATCGAGAAAATTGGCGACGAAGCCGATGCCCGCCACCGGCCAGAAGGGGGTGGGCTCGAGCTCGCCCAGGCGCCGCTTGTGCCACCAGGCATGGATCAGCATGAAGATGAAGACCAGGCCGCAGCCGATGAAGAGCAGGCGCAGCAGATTGATTAACATTGGGGTTCTCCAGCAAGGGCGGCGATTCTAAGGCAGCAGAAATAAAAAAATCTTGGTCAGGATCAACCATTCACCCCATGCCAACGATTCAGGGGGCCAGGTCCGGGCAGACGAGTTCGAACGGCTCTGCTAATACTTGTCGATGAGGGCGCAAGCCCGGGGTCATCGGTCGTAATTATGGTCATTTCGCGACGACCACAGTCGCCGATGGTGCATAACCAAAAGAAGGCGGTTTTCAGCTGCCTTCTTTTTTATTGCCCGCCCCTCAGCCTCGTAGCCGATGGCCCAAGGGCAACCAGCGGGGCAGCCAGGGCTCGAGGCGGTCGATCAGCCGATCCGAGCAGGGCGTCAACAACAGCAGCGGCAGACAGAGCAGGGCGAGACAGAGCGCACCGACATAGATATCCGTCAGCCAGTGAGCACCGGCGAGAATGCGGGGTGCCGAAAACAGCGGCACCATCAGCACCGCAAGGATACCGGCCCAGCGCGGCAGATAGCGCAGGGCAAACCCGGCGAAGATCATCAGAAACAGCGCATGATCGCCGGGGAAGCTGTAACCGGCAGAGTCCTTGGTGGGGATGGCGCTGAGCTCGGTCAGCCGCAGCGCTCCTGCCACCGTCAGGGTGGGACTGGGACGCTTGACCGGCAGCAGATGACCCAGCTGGTTGATCAGCAAGGCCCCCAGCAACATGACAATCCCCATCGCCACCAGACGACGGCGCTCCTGCCCATAGGCCCGGCCGAAGCAGGCTGCCAGGATAGCGCCCATGCAGGTCAGCGTGGCCAGATCGAACAGACGGTTGTTGGTGATGGCGACCAGATCGGCCCAGCGGGAGTATTGGCCCAGCCAGCCGTTGACCAGCCGGAAGGTGGAGAGATCCCATTGGTCCCATGGACCATGACCCGGCAGGGCGGCCCAGCTGATGGCGATCAGGCCCCCGACCAGATAGAAAGGTACGAACTTGCTCATGCGAGCCTCCCTTCGAATGCGAAAAAAGGCCACATGTTAAAACATAAAATTCGTGATTCAAATCACAAATTCGTGGAAGGCAATGGGAGAGGAATACCCTGCGAAATCTTATTCCGGCCACGCCAGCTGGCACCCACGCCGGATGGAGACACCACCTTGGCTCGCCCCCCCGTTGCGGCTAGTATGACGACTCCCTCTCTTCAGGATGATGACGATGCGCAGTTACCTTCGCATGATGCTGTTTGCGCTCGGTTTGCTGGCGGGTGTGCAGATACCTGGGCTGATCGATCTCTACTACCAGCGGCTGGATGCCCGCCTGCAGCAGGCCGACCTCAGTCTGGCGCCCTTCCAGGGCACAGCGGACCGGCATTTCGGCGGCGATCTGGCGGCCCTGGTCGAGCACTACAGCACCAACCCGGATCCGGTGTTTGCCCAGGATGCCGCCAGCCTGCAGCATCTGGTGAGCCAGCAGCAGCGCCTGCAACAGGAGCGCGCCTTCCAGGACAAGCCCTGGTACCAGCAGTTGTCCCACCTGCTGCTGCAACCGGATCCCCGGCTCTGGCAGGATACCCTGCACAACTACAGCTATGTGGTGCCGCTCAAGCAGGCCGCCATCTTCTGTGGGGTGGTCGGGGGTCTGCTCGCTGCCCTGCTGGGGGATCTGCTGCTCGGCATCCTCTCGCTGCCCTTCCGCCTACGCCAGCCTGCGCCGCGCCATGGCCTGCGCTGAGCCGGCGTCAGCGCAGATCAGCAAGAGGGGCCCCAGGGCCCCTCTTGCTTTCCCCTTCCCCCGAGGCGGCTACTCGAAGGGCTCGAGATAGGCCTGAATGGCCTTCTTCAACCAGGCCAGCACCTTGCCATGGTGGGCATTCTCCGACAGGTAGACCCCGTAGTCCCGCCATTGCAGGCTGAATTTGTGTTTCAGGGTCAGCAGTTCCCCCTGCCGCAGCTGACTCTGGATCAAGGGGGAAGGGAGCACGGCCCAGCCGAGCCCGTCCAGCACCGCATCCCGCATCAGCTCGAAGCTCGACAGGCCGATGTGCTGGCCGCCGATGGGCAACAGGCTCTTGACCGAAAACTCGTCGACGTAGGAGAGCGTGACCTGGGTGTGGCCGGTCAAATCCTGCTGCAGCACCCGCTTCAGGCCGGCCAGCGGGTGGCTCGGCGCCACCACCATCAGGGTGCGGATCGGATTGAGCACGTCGATATTGAGACCGCTGCGCTCCTGCTCCTCGGTGATGAGGCCAAAGGCGGCATCCACGAAGCCCTCCTCCACCAGGGCGGGCAGCTCGGGGGGCGAGGCCAGCACCAGGGAGATGCTGGTGCCGGGGAACTGGCGGCGCAGGTTGCCCAGCAGCTCGCGCCAGACCGGCTCGGGGATGGCGTCGTCCCGCGCCACCCGCAGCGCCACCTCGGCGCCTGAGGCGTGATGCTCGCACTTGAGTTTCAGGCTGTTGGCCGCCTGCAGCAACCGCTTGCAGTCGTCCAGCACCTGCTCACCGATCTCGGTCAGCCGGCTCTGGTTGGCCCCTCGTTCGAAAAGGTCGACGCCAAGCTCGATCTCCAGTGCCGCGATCGCCGTGCTGACGGCGCTGCGACTCTTGCCAAGACGCCTGGCCGCGTTGGCGATCGAGCCGCTGTCTGCTGATTCTACAAAGAGTTGTATCTGATAAAGCTTCATGATCGCGCTCTGATGGCGGAGTGTTCCAGAGTCAGATTACCCACCCCCTTTTGGCAAGGCAAACCGTCAGCGTTCGAATAGTCGACGCTCAGCGATTCCTGCGCCCCGCCCCAGCCCGGCTATCCTCTCTCCCGTCGCAGCAACAAAAGGAAATTTTATGTTATTCAGACCGCTGTTTTTAGCGCGCACCTTCTTGACGGGCGCCATCCTGACCGAGGTGGCAGGCACCTCCAGCATGGCGCTGATCCCGGAGAATGACGCCGGTTGGCTCAACTACCTGCCGATGTGGCTGCTCATCTCCTTCTCCTATCTGCTGCTGGCCAAGGCCGCCAAAACAATCTCCATTGGTATTGCGTTCGCGCTCTGGGAAGGGCTGGGGATCGCACTGATCACCACGGTCTCGGTGCTGTTCCTGGGCCATGACCTGAATGCCCAGGAGTGGATCGGGCTGGCGCTGGCAATAGTGGGTATTGTTATGGTGACTATGGGTGAGAGCCACGACGCGCCGCTGGCCCGTCAAGCTGAGTCCACAGGCCCACTCGGCGGGAAGGAGGCGACATGCACCCCTTGATCATAGTGCTGGGCGCGGCCCTGCTGGATGTGGGGGCCAACATGGCGATCAACCGCTCCCTCGGTTTCCGCCACAAGGGCTGGGGTTTTCTCGGCATACTGCTGGTGCTCTGCGCCTTCACCCTGCTCAGTGAGGCGGTGAGCACAGGCCGGATCGATCTGGCGGTGGCCTATGCCACCTGGGGCGCCATCGGCATACTCGGCACGGCGCTCGGGGGCCTGCTGCTGTTTGGCGAGCGGCTCAAGCCCGTCGGCTGGGCCGGCATCCTGGTCATGGCCCTCGCCGTCGGGCTGCTGACCACGGCCTGACCTTCGCCACTCGCCCATTAAAAAAGCCGCCAGGCAACGCCTGGCGGCTTTTTGGGTTTGTGGCAGCCCGCGAGTAGGGTTAGCGGCCCGTCTCGTAGAGCTCCAGCGGCAGGCCATCGGGATCGGCGAAGAAGGTGAAGCGCTTGCCGGTCAGCTCATCGACCCGCACCGGCTCCACCGCAATCTGGTGCCGCTGCAGATGGGCGATGACGGGCTCGAGCGCCTTCACCCGAAACGCCAGGTGGCGCAGGCCACAGGCCTCCGGCCGGGAGGGCCGCGCCGGCGGCGCCGGGAAGCTGAACAACTCCAGCTGGCTGCCGTCGGGCAGCGCCAGATCCAGCTTCCAGGAGTGGCGCTCCTCGCGCAGGGTCTCGTTGATGATGGGCAGCCCTAGCACCTCATGATAGAAGTGACGCGAGCGGCCATAGTCGCTGGCGATGATGGCCAGGTGATGGATGCCATCGAAGAGGGAAACCGTCATATCCACTCCAGAGAGACGGGCGGCGAGGCCGCCCGTCGTCGTTAGTTGAAGAAACCGCTGAACCAGTTATCCAGCGCGTTGACCGGGTTGGTCACCGGACTGGCGCAGCTGGCGGGTGCAGGCAATCCTGCCAGCTTGGCCGGCACCTGCAGGCTGCCGGGGCAATCGCTGGCGACCCGGGCGCCGCTGGAGCGGGAGAAGTTGGCCCAGCTCACCCCTTCCGGCATCTTCAGCCCCAGGCTGTTGACCCCGCGCTGGCTCATGTAGCCGCTGAACAGCTGCAGGGCACCGCTGGCCCCGGTCAGCCCGGCGGGCTGGTTGTCATCCCGGCCGACCCAGATGCTGACCAGCTCGTTGTTGTCCATCCCGGCAAACCAGGAGTCGCGCAGCTCGTTGGTGGTGCCGGTCTTGGCGGCCATGGTGGCGCCAGGGAACTTGGCGCTCAGGGCGCGGGCCGTGCCCTGGCTCACCGTCTTGGTCATGGCGAACAGGGTCAGCCAGCTGGCCTGCTGGTCCGTCACCCGCTTGGCGGCCTGATCATGCTGATAGAGCTGGCTGCCATCGCTGTTGATGACGGCGCGGATGGCCGACAGCGGCTGGGTCAGCCCCTGGTTGGCGATGGGCAGGTACATCTGGTTCACCTCCATCGGCGACAGTGCCACCGCCCCCAGCACCAGCGACGGATAGGGCTGGATATCCTGATCGACCCCCAGCTTGTGCAGGGTGTCCACCACCTTGTCCAGCCCCACCTGCAACCCCAGGTTGACGGTCGGCACGTTGAGGGAGCTGGCCAGCGCCTCCATCAGCGGCACGCTCTGGCGGAACTTGCGATCGTAGTTCTGCGGCGTCCAGATCTGGCCATCCTGACCACGGATGCGGATAGGCTGATCCTTGAGCGGGGTGCCCAGGGTCAGGCCATTGGAGAGGCCGGTGAGATAGACCGCCGGTTTCACCAGGGAGCCTATCTGGCGACGGGCATCCAGCGCGCGGTTGAAGCCGGCGTAGCGCGGATCCCGGCCACCCACCATGGCGACCACCTCCCCCTTGTGCCAGTCGGAGACCACCATGGCCGCCTCCAGCTTCTTCTTGCCACGCTGCTTCTCGATGAGCGCTAGGCCGGACTCCACCGCCTGCTCGGCGGCGTGCTGGGCGATGGGATCCAGGCTGGTGAAGATCTTGAGGCCGGACTGCTTGAGCAGATCCGGGCCGAAGCGGCTCTGGATCTCGCGCTTGAGCAGCCCCATGAAGGCCGGGGTACGGCCATAGCTCATCTGGCCACGGGCGATGATGCCGAGCGGCTGCTTGCTGGCCAGCTCGTATTCGGCCGGTTGCAGGCTGCCATGATCCATCAGCAGCTTGAGCACCAGATCCCGGCGCGCCTTGGCCCGCTCGGGGAAGCGCCAGGGATCGTAATAGGAGGGGCCCTTCACCAGCCCCACCAGCAGCGCCACCTGATCGATGTCCAGCTCGTTGACCGGGATGCCGAAGTAAAAGTAGGAGGCGAGCCCGAAGCCATAGACCCCCTGGGAGAAGTTCTGCCCCAGATAGACCTCGTTGAGGTAGGACTCCAGGATCTCGTCCTTGCTGTAGCGGTAGTCGATCAACACCGCCATGTAGGCTTCCTGCAGTTTCCGCCACAGGCTGCGCTCCCGGGTCAGGAAGAAGTTCTTGGCGAGCTGCTGGGTGAGGGTACTGCCCCCCTGAACGGTGCGACCGGCCAGCAGGTTGGCTGCCATGGCGCGCATGATGGCCACCGGCGAGACGCCGCCGTGCTGGTAGAAGTCCCGATCCTCGGTGGTGAGCAGGGTGATCAGCAGGCTGTCCGGCACCTCGGCGATGCGCACCAGCAGGCGATCCTCCCGATCCTCGGTGTTGAGTCGGTCCAGCAACACCGGGTCCATCTGGGCATAACCTAGCTGGCGCTGAGTCTCCAGGGACTGGATCCCCTCCAGCCGGGCGCCGTTGAAGGTGAGCCGCAGGCCGCGGGCGCCGTCGGCGCCGTCAGAGAATTCGAACGGACGGCGGACCAGCTCGATGCGATTGCCGTTGATGGCGTACTCGCCCGGGGTATGGGGCTGGCGCACCTGCTTGTAGCTCAGCATGTTGAGCTCGCGCAGCATCTGGGCCTGGGAGATGCGCTGGCTGGGATAGAGCTCCAGCGGACGGCTGTAAACCATCACCGGCAGTTGCCATTTCTCCCCGTCGAAGCGCTCGCGTACCTTGGTATCGAGGTAGATGCCAAATACCACCATGAAGGCGCCCACCACCAGGGAGAGCTTGAAACCAAGCCAGAACAGCTTGCGCCAGATGGTGCGGTTGGGCGCCGCCTTCTTGGGGGTACGCTTGCGTTGTTGCGTTGCCATGAATCCTCTTTGCTATTCGTTATGTCGCCATCGCGGGCGTAATCATTATCTCATTGGTCTTGGCGAGAGCCGTAGGGCCGATTGCGCTTCGCCAATCGAGCCTGACTTCCTCTACATGCCCATCTTCTTCTTGGTCACCCGGGTCGGCATCGCCTCGAGGGGATTGTCCGGCCAGTAGTGGCGGGGATAGCGCCCCTTCATCTCTTTCTTCACCAGCGCGTAGGAGCCGGCCCAGAAGGCGGCCAGATCGGCGGTGATCTGCAGCGGCCGCTGGGCCGGCGAGAGCAGCTCCACCACCAGCGCCACCCGGCCATCGGCCACGCAGGGGGTGCTGGCCTGGCCGAACATCTCCTGGATCCGCACCGGGATCACCGGCGCCTGACCCGGCTGATAGCGGATCCGCACCCGGCTGCCGGTCGGCGCGGCAAAGTGACTCGGCAGCGCCTCGTCCAACCGCCTCGGCAGCGGCCAGGGCAGGGACTGGCGCAATATGTCCACCAGATTGAGCCGCTTCAGCTGCTCCAGCCGGGTCATGCCACTCAGGGCAGGCAATAACCACTCTTCCAGCCGGGTCAGCAGGCTCTCGTCGTCCATGGCGGGCCAGCCCTCATCCGGCAACCAGTCGGCGGCGCAGCGCAGGCGGGCCAGCAGCCCTTCGCTCTGCTCATCCCAGGGCAGCACGTGCAGCCCCTTGCGGCGAATGCCCTGCAGCAGGCAGCGCCCCTTCTGCTCGTCCGACAACTCGGTCAGCGGCCGCTGGCTCAGCACCAGTTCGCCGAGCACCTGCTGGCGCTCGGCCCGCACCCGCTCCTCCCGCTCGTCCCAGTCGAACCACTGGCGCTCGCTCACCAGTTCGGGCAGCAGGCGGACCAGCTCGTCCAGCTCCACCGGCTCGGCGATGAAGATGCGGCTGCCGCGCTCGTTCTGCCCCATCTCGATGGCGATCAGGGCGCCTTGTCCCTGGCATGGATGACCTTCTACCAGATCGCAGCTCACCCCACCACTGAGTTGATAGCGGGTGGCGCTGCGCAACTTGCCGATCCGATCCGGCCAGGCGAGGGCGCACAGCAGCCCCAGCCACTGCCCCTGAGCCTCCCGTGGTGCAGAGCCGGGCCGCACCCCGAGCCGCTCGAACCAGCGGGCGGCGCCCTGACGCAGGGCCCCCAGGCGGCGGTGGAACAGCACCGAGAGGCGCTCGGATCCTCGCAGATCCTCTTCCAGCAGCGCCACCAGATAAGCGGCATCGGCGACAATCCCTGTCAGACCCTCGGCCTCCAGCTCCCGGGCCCGCAGCAGCAGGCGCGCCAGCCGGGGATGAGTGCCGAGCGCCGCCATGGCCCGACCCTGAGGGGTGAGCTGTTGCTCACCGCCCGGCTGCATGGCCCCGAGGGCCACCAGCAGACGCTGGGCGCCGGCCAGCGCGGCGGCGGGGGGCATGTCCAGCAGCGGCAGGCTCTCCACCCTGGCCCCCCACTGGGCGGCATCCAGCAGCAGACCGGTCAGCTCCTGGGTCAGGATGTCCGGCGGGCTCTGCTCGGCGAGGCGCTCCTGCACCTCGCTGCTCCACAGCCGGTAGCAGACCCCAGAGCCGAGGCGACCCGCCCGGCCCGCCCGCTGAGTGGCGGAGGCCCTGGCGATCTGGCGGGTCTCCAGCCGGGTGACACCGCTCTTCAGATCGAAGCTGGCGCGCCGCTCCAGCCCGCTGTCGATGACGACCGAGACCCCCTCTATGGTGAGGGAGGTCTCCGCCACATTGGTGGTGAGCACCAGCTTGCGACAGCCCGCCGGCGCCGGCTCGATGGCGGCCTGCTGCGCCGCCATGTCGAGGCGGCCATAGAGCGGCGCCAGGCGCACATCATCGGGCAGCCGTCCTGCCAGCCACTGGGCCAGCCGCTCTATCTCCCCCTGCCCCGGCAGGAACACCAGGGCGCTGCCGGCGTGGCTGGCCAGCGCCTCCAGCACCACGGCGCCCAGCTGGGGCTCCAGCCACTGCTGGCGATTGGCGGGGCGATAGTGGTAGTCGATGGGGAAGCCGCGCCCCTCGGAGCGGATGACGGGAGCGTCCGGCAGCAGGCTCTCCAGCGCCATGCCATCCAGGGTGGCGGACATGATCAGCAACTTGAGATCGTCGCGCAGCCCCTGCTGGCTCTCGATGGCGAAGGCCAGGGCGGTGTCGGCATGCAGGCTGCGCTCGTGGAATTCATCGAAGATGATCAGGGAGACGCCAGGGAGCTCGGGATCCTGCTGCAACATCCGGGTCAGCACCCCCTCGGTCACTATCTCCAGCCGGGTCTGGGCACTGACTCGGCTCTCGCCGCGCACCCGCAGGCCGATGCGCTCCCCCACCTTCTCGCCGAGTTGGCGGGCCAGGAAGCCGGCGATGTTGCGCGCCGCCAGCCGACGGGGCTCCAGCATGATGATGCGGCCGGACAAGCGGGCCTGGCGCACCAGCTCCAGCGGCAACAGGGTCGACTTGCCCGCGCCGGGCGGCGCCTGCAGGATCACGCTGGCGTGCTGGTCGATGGCATCAAACAGCCCGGACAGCACCGAAACGATGGGGAGTTGGGACAAAGCGGCGAAAACCTTCTGTGATGACCTTAAAAACGGCGTCTATTCTGCCATAGAATGGGGCCATGTTATGAGCGTGAAAAAAAGGCACCATCCCCCGAATGGCCAAACTCTTCTTTGCCCTGCCCCTGCACGAGACTGCCCCCGAGCTGATCGACTGGCGTGACCGACGCCCCTGGCCCGGCCTGCCGGTGCCCCAGGCCAACCTGCACCTGACCCTGGCCTTTCTCGGCGAAGCCGACGAGGCCACCCAGGCCAGGCTGATGGCCGCTGCCGAGCGGCAACACTGCCCGCCGCTGCGCATCCCGTTGGATCAGACCGGCTGGTTCCACCGCGCCAAGGCCGCCTGGGTGGGGCCCAGCGAGTGGCCGAACGAGTTGAATGTGCTGGCCAAAGCGCTGCGGCGCCACGGCGAGAGGCTGGGCCTTGGCAACGGCGAGCAGGGTTATCGCCCCCATGTCACCCTGTCGCGCAAGGCCGGCGAGGCCCCCGCCGAGCTGCCGGCGCCGGATTTCGTGCTGACCGCCGATCACTTCTGCCTCTATCGCTCCGTCAGCACGCCGGACGGGGTCTGCTACCAGCCGCTCGCCTGCTGGCCCCTGCGCGCCCGCGCCAAGGCGGACACGCGAGAAGACCTGGCCTGATGAGCCATCCCCTTTGCAACCCAGCCCGCGGGTTGCTCGCCCAGAGAAACAAACAACAAACAATTAAGAAAGGACAGCGCCCCATGATTTTCGATCCCCCTCTGCAATCCGGCCTGCTGGTCTCCCGCTACAAACGCTTCCTGACCGACGTGCTGCTGGACGATGGCGAGCAGATCACCATCCACTGCGCCAATACCGGGGCCATGACCGGTTGCGCCGAGCCGGGCACCCGGGTCTGGTACTCCACCTCCAACAATCCCAAGCGCAAGCTGGCCCACAGCTGGGAGATCGCCGAGAGCCCGGCGGGGCACTTCATCTGCGTCAACACCGCCCGCGCCAACCAGATAGCCCGCGAGCTGATCGAGCAGGCGGCGCTGCCCCCCTTGGCGGGCTATGCCAGGCTGCGCACCGAGGTGAAATATGGCGAGGAGAACAGCCGCATCGATCTGCTGCTGGAGGATGACCACAAGCCCGATTGCTACATAGAGGTCAAGTCCGTCACCCTGCTCGACGAGCGGGCGGCGCCGGGAATGGGCTACTTCCCGGATGCGGTCACCACTCGTGGCGCCAAGCACCTGCGCGAGCTGATGGCCATGAAGGCGGCGGGGCATCGCGCCGTGTTGTTATTCATGGTATTGCACTCCGGAATAGCGCGGATGCGTCCTGCAACCCACATAGATCCGCACTATAGTCAGCTTATTGAGCAAGCCATGGCGGCAGGGGTTGAAATTTTATGCTATCGCCCCCATGTTGGGGTGCAGAGCATGGTGGCCCAAGGCTTTATTCCGTTTGAATCTGGCCACCTGCAACCCGAGGGCAGCGAATAAATGCTGGAATGGGTAACATTATTGGCAAGGCTTGTTTGCCTCCAGTTGACCCTTCTGCTATAGATACCGCCCTCAATTTACGGATGGCACGAGTAGCGTGCTGAATTAGGAGACAGGGCATGCCAACAGGCGAAAACAGGAAATCTCTGGGCCCCCTGGCCATTGCGGGTGTAGAGCCTTACCAGGTGAAAGCCGGTGAGGAGTACATGAATGACCAACAGAAGGTTCATTTCCGCAAAATCCTGGGAGCCTGGCGTAACCAACTGATGCAGGAAGTTGACCGCACCGTTGACCATATGAAGGATGAGGCTGCCAACTTCCCGGATCCAGTCGATCGCGCCGCGCAGGAAGAAGAGTTCGCGCTCGAACTGCGTACCCGCGACCGTGAACGCAAGCTGATCAAGAAGATCGAGAAGACCTTGCTGCTACTCGAAGAAGACGACTTTGGTTACTGCGAACACTGCGGTATCGAAATTGGTATTCGTCGCCTCGAAGCCCGTCCGACCGCCGACCTCTGTGTCGACTGCAAGACACTGGCTGAAATCAAGGAAAAACAGATGGCTGGCTGATGCCGACCCTCGACATAGTCAAAAAAGGGAGCTTGCGGGCTCCCTTTTTTATTGAGCTTTTAGCACTGGCATCCCAGAATGCAGCCTCAATGCATCGTCTACCCGAATCTCCATGGCCATGACTCCCCTCTCCCGACCCTATGTCGGCCGCTTCGCCCCCTCCCCGTCCGGCCCACTCCACTTCGGTTCGCTGGTGGCGGCCCTCGGCAGCTTCCTGCAGGCCAGGGCGCAAAGGGGACGCTGGCTGGTGCGCATCGAAGACATAGATCCGCCGCGGGAGATGGCCGGGGCCAGTGAGCTCATCCTCCATACCCTGGTGGCCCATGGCCTGCATTGGGATGGGGAGGTGATCTACCAGAGCCGGCGCCACGCCCGCTATGACGAGATCATCGAGCGGCTCTACCGGGCGGGGGATCTCTACTGGTGCCGCTGTACCCGGCGCGAGATCATGGCCGGCGGCGGCTTCTATGGCGGTCACTGCCGCGAGTTGGGGCTGGCGCCGGCAGGCTGCGCCGCTCGCCTGCGCCAGCGACGCCCCGTCTATCATTTCGATGATGCGCTGCAGGGGAGGATAGCCGTGCCCGCCGCCCTGGCGGAGGAGGACTTCATCGTTCGCCGCCGCGACGGGCTCTATGCCTACAACCTGGCGGTGGTGGTGGATGACATGGACAGCGGCATCAGCGAGATAGTGCGTGGCGCCGATCTGCTGGAGCCCACGGTGCGCCAGATCGCGCTCTACCAGACGCTGGGGGCCGGCGTGCCCGACTGGGTACATTTGCCGCTGGCGGTGCTGGCGGATGGCAACAAGCTCTCCAAGCAGAACCACGCCCCGGCACTGTCCCTCGACGAGGTGAGGCCGGCGCTGTGGCAGGCGCTCGCCTTCCTCGGCCAGTGCCCGCCCCCCGAGCTGCGAAGCTGCAGCATCGAGGAGATCATCGGCTGGGGAATAGAATTCTGGCGGCTGGAGCTTGTCCCCCGCCAGCCAAAGATCGCCCTGGCGACCAGCTGAGCAGGTTCAGGCTAGAGGAGCAGACAGCGCTGTTGCTTGTATGACCAGGCCCGAATAAGGGAAGCAGGCCACACCGTTTCTCATTTGGTCAGGCCTGAGCTATGATAGGCCGCTATTTTTTGGCCTCCCGTCAATTTGAAGTCATGAAGAGGTGTACCATTTTTTCCCAGATCGCAAACTTTTGCCGCAAGGTGCTCGGCAAGGACGACGGCGAGCAGTCGGTTGAATCTACCCTGCCGGTCCACGTAGCCGGCCAGCGTCGAACCTTGAGCCGCGACCAGCACCCCATCTCGCGCAAAGAGATCAGCGAGAATGCGCTCAAGGTGCTCTACCGCCTGAACAAGGGTGGCTATGACGCCTACCTGGTCGGGGGTGGTGTCCGGGATATTCTGCTCGGGAAGACACCAAAGGATTTCGACATCGCCACCAACGCGACGCCGGAGCAGATCAAGGCATTGTTCAGCAACTGCCGCCTGATCGGCCGCCGTTTCCGCCTGGCGCACATCGTCTTTGGTCGTGACGTGATCGAAGTGGCCACCTTCCGGGGTCACCACCATCAGGTCAATACCAGCAAACATGTGTCGGCCCAGTCTGATGAAGGCATGCTGCTGCGCGACAACGTCTACGGCACCATCGAAGAGGATGCCGAGCGCCGTGACTTTACCGTCAACGCCCTCTACTACAGCGCCAAGGATTTCACCCTGCACGATTTCGAGGGTGGCATCGAGGATCTCGCCCAGCGCAAGCTGGAGCTGATCGGTGACCCCGAGACCCGCTACCGGGAAGATCCGGTGCGGATGCTGCGGGCCGTGCGCTTCGCCGCCAAGCTGGACATGAACATCAGCCCGCGTACCGCCGCCCCCATCAAGGAGCTGGCGTCGCTGCTGCAGGATATCCCGCCCGCCCGCCTGTTTGAGGAGACCCTCAAGCTGTTCCTGGCTGGCGATGGCCTGGCGACCTACAAGCTGCTGCGCGAATACGGGCTGTTCCAGCCGCTGTTCCCGCAGGTAGCCGCCCTGTTCACCCCCCATGGCAACTCGCCGTTCGAGCAGTTCATCGAGCTGGCGCTGATGGACACCGACACCCGGGTGCGTGAAGACAAGCGGGTCACCCCCGCCTTCCTCTACGCCTCCCTGTTGTGGGGCGCCGTCGAGGCCCGTGCCCGGGTGCTGGAAAACGAGAGCGGCCTGCCCTGGCACGACGCCTTCATGCTGGCCATCAACGAGGTGCTGGACGCCCAGGTACGGATCATCGCCGTGCCGCGCCGCTTCACCACCGACGTGCGCGACATCTGGGCGCTGCAACAGCGGCTGACCCGTCGTCAGGGCCGTCACCCCGAGCGGGCCATGGAGCATCCGAAGTTCCGCGCCGCCTTCGACTTCCTGTTGCTGCGCAACCGGGTCGAGCGTGGCCTCGGCGAACTCGCCAGCTGGTGGGAACGCTATGTGGAATCCAACCCGGATGTGCGCCCGCAACTGCAGCGGGAAGCGACCCGGGGCGGTGAGCGCACCCTGCAGCGGGAAGCGACCCGCGAGGGTGAAGGCGCACCGGCACCGGCTGGCGAGAAGCGCAGCGGCAACAGCAACAGCAACAGCCGCAATCGTCGTCGCCCCCGTCGTCGCAAACCGAAAGCGGCCGAGTGATAAAAAAGTGATGACCGAGGTCTTCGTTGCCATCGGCTCCAACCTGGGGGATCCCATCGCCCAGGCCAGGCGCGCCGTCACCGCATTGGCGGCGTTGCCACAGACCGAACAGTTGCAGGCCTCATCGCTTTACGGCAGCCGCCCCATGGGCCCTGCCGATCAGCCGGACTACGTCAATGCCGTGGTGCGGCTCAATACCCGGCTCGGCCCCCTGGCCCTGCTGGATCAGCTGCAAAGAATCGAGTTGGAACAGGGACGTGTGCGCAAGGACGAGCGTTGGGGTCCAAGGACCCTGGATCTGGATCTGCTGCTCTATGGGGAGCAGATCATCCAGCATGAACGCCTGACCGTCCCCCACTACGGCATGAAGGAGCGGGAATTCGTGCTGCTCCCCCTCGCCGAACTTGCGCCCGCTCTGGTACTGCCCTGCGGTACCCCGCTCTCCGAACTGGTCGCCCGCTGCCCGCGCAATGGTCTCGTGATCCTTGCCGACGCCACGGGTGCGTAGACGAGTCGCCGTCATGAGCAAGATCGCCACCACCATCCTGCGCCAATCCAGGCCGACCCGTCAGACATTCACCGCCATCGCGACCCCGAAGATCATTCCCGACCTAGTGGGCGAGTAGGAGCAACCTAATGAGCAAGATCACCACCACCAGCCTCCTGAAGATGAAGCAGGACGGACAAAAAATCACCGCCATCACCGCCTATGACGCCAGCTTCGCCAAGCTGTTCGACGACGAGGGCGCCCAGGTGCTGCTGATCGGCGATTCCCTGGGCATGGTGCTGCAAGGGGGAGAAGACACCCTGGCGGTCAGCATGGACGAGATGGTCTACCACACCCGCTGCGTGGTGCGTGGCACCAGCAAGGCGCTGGTGGTCAGCGACATGCCGTTCATGAGCTACGCCACCCCGGAGCAGACCTACCAGAACGCCGCCCGACTGATGGCCGCCGGTGCCCGCATGGTGAAGATGGAAGGGGGGGACTGGTTGTGTGACAGCATCCGCCACCTGACCCGCAACGGCGTCCCCGTCTGTGCTCACCTGGGCCTGACCCCGCAATCCGTGCACGTGTTTGGCGGCTTCAAGGTGCAGGGCCGCGATGAATTCCACGCCCAGGAGATCTACCGCCAGGCGCTCGAGCTGCAGGCGGCCGGGATCCAGCTGCTGGTGCTGGAATGCGTGCCGGTCAGCCTGGCCGAGCGCATCACCAAGGCGCTGCGCATCCCGGTGATCGGCATAGGTGCCGGCCCGGCCACCGATGGCCAGATCCTGGTGATGCACGACGCCTTCGGCATCACCTCCGGCTATGTGCCCAAGTTCACCAAGAACTTCCTGGCCGAGACCGGCGATCTGCATGCCGCCGTCCGTCTCTACGTGAAACAGGTCAGCGAGGGCACCTTCCCCGGTCCCGAGCACTGCTTCAACTGAGCAAGGCCTCATTCATGGCAACGGGGGCATCAGCCCCCGTTTCGCCATCCATATCCAGGCTGATTCAACCCCTCTCTCTTTGATGTATCCGAAGGTAACCGCCGATGTTGGTTGTGAACAATCCCGTCGATCTGCGTGAACAGATCGGTCAATGGCGCCGTGAAGGGCGCACCATCGCATTCGTGCCCACCATGGGCAATCTGCACCAGGGCCATCTCACTCTGGTTGAACAGGCGCGCCGCCACGGCGAGAAGGTGGTGGTCAGCATCTTCGTGAACCCGCTGCAGTTCGACAAGGCCGATGACCTCGCCAACTACCCGCGCACCCTGGAGCAGGATTGTGCCGCCCTGCAAGGGGCCGGCGTGGATCTAGTGTTCACACCGACCCCCGAGCTGATGTATCCCCACGGCCTGGCCAGCCAGACCTTCGTCGAGGTGCCCGGCCTCTCCGGCCTGCTGGAAGGGGCGCTGCGCCCCGGCCACTTCCGCGGTGTCAGCACAGTCGTCGCCAAGCTGTTCAACCTGGTCCAGCCGGACCTGGCCTGCTTCGGCCAGAAGGATTACCAGCAGCTGGCGCTGATCCGCAAGATGGTGGCCGACATGGCCATCCCGGTCGAGATCGTCGGCGTACCGACGGTGCGAGCGGAAGACGGACTGGCGCTGTCATCGCGCAACGGCTACCTCAGCGCCGCCGAGCGGGCCCTGGCCCCCGAGCTGGCCCGCACCATGAACTGGGTCGCCGAGCAGATCGAGGCCGGTGATCACCACCTGCCCTCCCTGGTAGCCCAGGCCAGTCAGCGCCTCGATAACGCCGGCTTCAGGACTGACGCCATCGACATCGTCGATGCCGATACGCTCGAATCCGCCACCGAGGCCAGCGAGCGCCTGGTGATCCTGATGGCCGCCTATCTGGGCAAGGCCCGCCTCATCGACAATTGTGTGGTCACGCTCGGGGCCTGACAGGTCCCGACAAGGAGAAAGAGATGTCCAAGAAGGTTTATTGCATCGCCCAGTTCCAGCCCAAGGCCGGTCAGGAGCAGGCGCTGTTTCAGGTATTGCAGGGGCTCGAGCCCAACACCCTGCGGGAAGATGGCTGCCAACAGTACATAGTCACCCGCCACATCCCCAGCCCCTTCGCCGAGGGCGAGAGCTTCCCCATCGCCTTCAACGAGATCTGGCGCGACATGGCGAGCTTCGAGGCTCACTGCCAGCGCGCCGAGATCAAGGCCTTCTTCGAGCGCTATTGCCTCGCCGAAGACGGCATAGTTGCCAAGTGGAACGTCTGCATCTACAGCGATGAACCGGCGCACTACGACGCCCCCGTTTTCTGATCCCTTCAAGTCCAAAACAAAAGGCGCCCGCGGGCGCCTTTTTTCATGGTGACGGCACTCAGTGCCGCAGCCCGGTGCCACGGGAGATCAGCCACCAGGCCAGGCCGTAGAGCGCGACTATGAAGCCGATGATGATGAGGTAGGCGGTGCCGAGCGGCACGTCGGAGATACCGAGGAAGCCGTAACGGAACGCGTTCACCATGTAGATGATGGGGTTCACCTGGGAGACCCCCTGCCAGAACGGCGGCAGCAGCGTGATGGAGTAGAAGACCCCGCCGAGGTAGGTGAGCGGCGTCAGCACGAAGGTGGGGATGATGCTGATGTCGTCGAAGGTCTTGGCAAACACCGCGTTGATGAGCCCGCCCAGGGAGAACAGGATCGAGGTCAGCAGCACGGTGAAGCAGACGCTGAACAGGTGGTGGATCTGCAACGGCACGAAGAACAGCGACACCAGGGTGACGATGAGGCCGACGCAGAGACCCCGCGCCACACCGCCGCCCACGTAACCGGCGATGATGATGTAGTTCGGCACCGGTGCCACCAGCAGCTCCTCCACGTTGCGCTGGAACTTGGCGCTGAAGAAGGAGGAGGCGACGTTGGAGTAGGAGTTGGTGATGACCGACATCATGATGAGGCCGGGCACGATGAACTCCATGTAGCTGAAGCCCCCCATGTCACCGATGCGCGACCCTATGAGGTTGCCGAAGATGACGAAGTAGAGGCTCATGGTGATGGCCGGCGGCACCAGGGTCTGCAGCCAGATCCGGGTGAAGCGGACCACTTCCTTGGTCAGTATGCTCTTGAAGGCGATGTAATAGGTGTTGGCGTTCATGCTTTACGGCCCTCTTCCACCAGGTTGACGAACAGCTCTTCCAGCCGGTTGGCCTTGTTGCGCATGCTCTGCACCTGCACCCCCTGAGCGGACAGCTGCTCGAACAGGCTGTTGAGGGACTGGCTCTTGTCCAGATCCACCTCCAGGGTGTGCTCATCCTGCATCCGCCCCTGGAATTCGGGCACATGGGGCATGGCACTGCCGGGCGCCAGATCCAGCATGAAGGTCTCGCGCCCCAGCTTGCCGAGCAGCGCCTTCATGCTGGTATTCTCGATGAGGCGGCCCTTGTCGATGATGCCGATGTTGCGGCACAGCATCTCGGCCTCTTCCAGATAGTGGGTGGTGAGTATGATGGTGACCCCCTGCTCGTTGAGCTGCTGCAGGAACTGCCACATGGAGCGGCGGATCTCGATGTCCACCCCGGCGGTCGGCTCATCCAGGATCAACAGCTTGGGCTCATGCATCAGGGCGCGGGCGATCATCAGGCGGCGCTTCATGCCACCGGAGAGGGTGCGGGCCGGCGCGTCGCGCTTGTCCCACAGATCGAGCTGGCGCAGGTACTTCTCGGCCCGGATCTTGGCTTCGCCACTCGGTACGCCGTAGAAGCCGGCCTGATGGATGACGATCTGGCTCACCTTCTCGAACTGGCTGAAGTTGAACTCCTGCGGCACCAGGCCGAGCTGGGCCTTGGCCTGCTCCAGCTGGCCGTCGATGTCGTAGCCGAACACCTTCACCTTGCCGGCGCTCTTGTTCACCAGCGAGCTGATGACGCCTATGGTGGTGGACTTGCCCGCCCCGTTCGGGCCGAGCAGGGCGAAGAAGTCCCCCTGCTTGACGGTAAGATCTATGCCCTTAAGGGCTTCGACGCCCCCCTGATAGGTCTTTTTCAGGCCGCTGATTTCCAATGCGTTCATTGCAACCCCTGTGATGGAATGGCCCATCTCGAGACAGAAAAGGCGGCCAAGGCCGCCTGCAGACAGTCGATGGCGGCGGCCATGCTGCCTATGTCACTGCTGAGCCTTGCTTATTCTTGCGGAACTACCTTGCCGATGAACGGCAGATTACGATACTTCTGGGCGTAATCGATACCACAGCCCACCACGAATTCGTCCGGAATGGAGAAGCCGATCCAGTCCACCGGCACATGTACCTCACGGCGGGACGGCTTGTCCAGCAGGGTGCAGATGGCCAGGGATTTCGGCTCGCGCAGGGAGAGGATCTCGCGCACCTTGTTGAGGGTGTAACCGGTGTCGATGATGTCTTCGACCAGCACTATGTCCTTGCCCTTGATGTCGTCATCCAGATCTTTGAGGATGCGCACGTCACGGGTGCTGTGCATGCCGGAGCCATAGCTGGAGGCAGTCATAAAATCCAGGGTGATGGGCAGTTGGGTCTGACGGCACAGATCGGCCAGGAAGACGCAGGAGCCGCGCAGCAGGCCAATCATGACCACTTCATCGGAACCCTGGTAACGGGCGGTGATCTCTTCACCCAATTTGGCGATCCGGGCGGCGACGTCGGCCTCGGAGATCATCACCTCGACAGTGTGTTTCATCACATACTCCATTCATGGCCAAAGGGTTATTGGCCGTTCATTTGCATCAAAACCGAGGATTCTACCATTCCAGCCGGGAGGCGTCAGGCATACGTGATGCTTTTATCGGCTTATTTTAATTGATAGAGTTAGCGGGCCTTTGGGCATTATCGGTGACAATACTATAAACACCATAATCAATAACTATTAGATGAAAAAACTATGGAACCACGCGCAGAAATAAGACGTCGAACCCGGCTTTCGCCGGAGGCTCGCCGTGACCAACTGATGGAGTGTGCCATCGAGGTATTCTCCCGTCGCGGCATTGGCCGTGCGGGACATGCCGAGATCGCGGAACAAGCCAAGGTATCGGTCGCGACCGTATTCAACTATTTCAACACCCGTGAAGATCTGGTCGATGAAGTGCTGGCCGAGATCGAGCGCTTCGTGCAACAGATCCTCGAGCAGGCTTATACCGGCCAGGGTCCGGTCAGCGACAGCATTCACCGTCACGTGAAGCTGTTCGTCGACGCCGCCTACGATAGCCCGGACCATGCCAGTATCTGGCTGGAATGGAGCTCGTCGGTACGGGAAGAGGTGTGGCCCCGCTACACCCGCTTGCTGGACCGGGCGCTGGAACGCATAGCGCCCCACCTGCAGGCCGCCATGGACAGTGGCGAGATCCAGAGCGTGCTGTCGGCGCAGGATCTGGCCCGCTCCCTGACCGGGTTTGGCTACGTCATGATGCAGATGATCAATCAGCCCCAACGCCCATCCCGGGAAGAGGTGACCGATTTTCTGTTCAAGTATGTGACGGCCCCCATTCAGGTCGCCTAACCCGCCTCGCCAATAAAAAAGCGGCGCCGGACTGTTCAGGTCGGCGCCGCTTTTGTTTGCCTGCCGTCTGGCTCAGGGCTGGGCATAGCCCCAGCGCTGGGTCAGCGCATGCTCGACCCCGAGGTGATCCAGGATCCTGGCCACCATAAAGTCCACCAGATCCTCGATACTTTTCGGCTCATGATAGAAACCGGGGGCGGCCGGCATGATGGTCACCCCGAGCCGCGCCAGCTTCAACATGTTCTCCAGATGGATCGCCGAGAAGGGGCTCTCCCGCGGCACCAGGATGAGCTGGCCACGCTCCTTGATCACCACGTCAGCCGCCCGCTCCAGCAGGTTGTCGGAGGCGCCGTTGGCAATCGCCGAGACTGTGCCCATAGAGCAGGGGCAGACCACCATCTGTTTCGGCGCCGCCGAGCCGGAGGCCACCGGCGAGAACCACTCCTCCTTGCCGCAGGCCACTATCTGCCCTTCCCTGGCGCCATACTGGCGGCAGAGGTAGGCAGACAGCTCCTTCGGCGAGCCGGGCCAATCCTGCTGCTGCTCGGTCTTGAGCACCACCCGGGCGGCGGAAGAGGCCAGCAGATAGACCCTATAGTCCGCCTGCACCAGACACTGCAACAGGCGCAGGGCGTAGGGGGCGCCGGAGGCACCGGTCAACGCCAGGGTGATCTGTTTACTCATGACTTGCCTTGCTTGAGGCGGGCGAGCAGCTTGTCGTGAATGCCGCCGAAGCCGCCGTTGCTCATGATCAGAATATGATCGCCGGCACGGCTCTCGGCCACCAGCCGGTCGATCAGGGTCTCCAGCTCGTCGAATACCCGGGCCGGACGGCTCATGTGGGCCGTCACCTCGGCCAGATCCCAGCCGATGTTGGCCGGCTGGAAGAAGAGCACCTCGTCGGCGTCGTCGAAGCAAGCGGCCAGCTCCTCCTTGTGCACCCCGAGCTTCATGGTGTTGGAGCGCGGCTCCAGCACCGCCAGGATGCGGGCCTTGCCTACTTTAGCGCGCAGGCCACCCAGGGTGGTCTCGATGGCGGTCGGGTGGTGGGCGAAGTCGTCATAGACGCTGATGCCCGCCACCTCGCCCTTGAGCTCCATCCGCCGCTTCGGCGACTTGAACTGGCACAGGGCGGCAATGCCGTGCTCCACCATGACGCCGGCATGACGGGCGGCGGCGATGGCCATCAGACCGTTGCTGACGTTGTGCTCGCCGATGCACTCCCAGTGCACCTCGCCCTGCTTCTGCCCATCCAGCCACACCTCGAAGGCGGAGCCGTCGTCTGCCAGCTTGACCGCCTTCCACTTGGCGTCGTCCTGACCCACCAGCTCGACCTCGCTCCAGCAGCCCATCTCGCGTACGGCGCCGAGGTTCGCATCGGCCTGAGGGAACAGCACCCGGCCATTGCTCGGCACTGTGCGCATCAGGTGGTGGAACTGACGCTGGATGGCGGCGAGATCCGGGAAGATGTCCGCGTGGTCGAACTCCAGGTTGTTCATGATCAGGGTGCGGGGATGGTAGTGCACGAACTTGGAGCGCTTGTCGAAGAAGGCGCAGTCATACTCGTCCGCCTCGATGACGAAGAAGGGAGCGTCCCCCAGGCGGGCGGAGACCGGGAAGTTGCCCGGCACGCCACCGATGAGGAAGCCCGGCGCCAGTTTGGCGTACTCCAGCACCCAGGCCAGCATGCTGGCGGTGGTGGTCTTGCCATGGGTGCCCGCCACGGCCAGCACCCAGCGATCCTGCAGCACATGCTCCAGTAGCCACTGGGGACCTGAGATATAGGGCAGATTGCGATCCAGCACATACTCCACGCAGGGGTTGCCACGGCTCATGGCGTTGCCGATCACCACCAGATCCGGCGCCGGATCGAGCTGGGACGGATCATAGCCCTCGGTCAGCTCTATGCCCTGCTGCTCGAGCTGGGTGCTCATGGGGGGATAGACGTTGGCATCGGAGCCCGTGACTCTATAACCCAGCTGCTTGGCCAGCACGGCGACGCCGCCCATGAAGGTGCCGCAGATACCGAGGATGTGAATGTGCATACCGCTTCCCGTTCCTGTAGAGAGAGCGAGCATTCTAGCAAGATGGCGCCAATTTGGCAGACCCAAGCTGACCGGCTGCAGCCAACTCTGTCGCAGTGCCCTCGAAATATGGTCATTTGATTCGACATCGCTATAATATCGGCCTGCAAACTTGACTCCAACACTGAAGGAAACGTCATGAGCCTGAACCTGGTACCGGCTGGCAAGAGCCTGCCTGACGACATCTATGTCATCATCGAAATCCCGCAGAACGCCGACCCGATCAAATATGAAGTCGACAAGGACAGCGGTGCCATCTTCGTTGATCGCTTCATGTCCACCCCGATGTTCTACCCGTGCAACTACGGTTACGTGAACGCCACCCTGTCTCTGGATGGGGATCCGGTCGACGTGCTGGTGCCGACTCCCTACCCACTGCTGGCCGGCTCCGTCATTCGCTGCCGCCCGGTCGGCGTGCTGAAGATGACCGACGAATCCGGTGAAGATGCCAAGATCGTGGCCGTGCCGCACTCCAAGCTGACCAAGCAATACGATCACATCAAGGATGTGAACGATCTGCCTGAGCTGCTGAAGGCCCAGATCCAGCACTTCTTCGAGCGCTACAAAGAGCTGGAAGCGGGCAAGTGGGTCAAGGTAGAAGGTTGGGGCGACAAGGCCGCAGCAGAAGCCGAGATCGTCACTTCTGCCGAGCGTTACGCCGCCAAGTAAGCGTATTTCTCGCAATAAAAAGGCGCCTCATGGCGCCTTTTTATTTGCTCTGGGCTGATGACCCGGCGTTAGCCCCGGCGGATCGCCCTGGATATAGATGTCGCGCCCATTCTGACGGTAGGGACGGTAATAACTGTCGCCGCAGTGGTAATCCTCGCCCCTGCCCCCCACCAGCTCGCAGTTGACCGGCAACACCTCCAGCCACTTGACCGCCTGCTGCAGACGCAGCCACTCCTGCCACTCGTGCTCCCGCGCCAGCTGATCCCGCAGGGCAAAGGTGTCCGCCGTGGACATTCCCTGATTGACGATCACCTGGCCCGCCAGCGCCGGCAGCGCGACAGACATCAGCAAGAGCATCGAGATAGGCTTCATGATCGCTCCCTGTGCGACTTATTTTCAGAATTAAATTTAAAGCTTTATCAGGCGATTACCAACTTCAATGCAATTGAAGTAATCCAAAACCTGCCGCCTCACCTAGTTGTTTAGTATCTATCGGCGCGGGATGCAGCATCATGAAACTGGCACAAGGAGTGCTGTGGAGTCTAGTGTTTGCCGCCGCGGCCGGTGCCCAGGAGGTCAACCTCAGCTGGCAATGGCAGTCCGCCGACGGCCAGCTCAAGCACCTGCAACTGAGCACGGATGAGCGCGTCATCTCGGCCAGCCGTCACGAGATGACCCTGCTCGACGCCTCCCTCAACTATCCGCTGGAGACCCTCTACTCCTACATCAGCCCGCGGCTCTATAACAGCATCAACCAGATCAATCAGAGCAGCCCGGAGACCGCCACCAAGTTTCGCAACCTGGAGCAGGCCTTCACCCTGCACGACGACAGCCTGGAGTCGAACCAGTTCTGGCAGGCCTATCAGCAATATCAGGAAGATGCCTTCTACCAGATGCGGGTGCTGCCCTGTGTGCACCCGGCCAATCGCAAGCTGCCCTGCGTGCGGCCCAACTACTCCCAGCTGTTCTATCAGTTCAAGGGCGATCTCAAGCCGCTGGCCCAGCAGTTTTCGGCCAAGGATCTGGCCACCAGCGTCAATCTGCTGCAGGAGTGGTTAAACGGCATCCCCACCCCTCCCGAGCAGATGGATCACTTCGCCCCCCCCTTGCAGGCGCTGCAGGACAACAAGGCCGACAGCGACGAGAAGGCGCTGCTGATGGCCAGCCTCTTGGCCGAGCTGGCGCCCCAATACATGCTCAGCATCATCTATCCCAACATCAGCATCGGCAGCGTCTCCCCGGCCTGGCTCGCCATCACCGCCGACAGCGGGCTGAAAGGTGACACCCTGGTGATCGGCAATCAGCGCCACGTGCTGCTGACCGGCTCCCCCCTGCTGGCCCAGCAGATGACCATGGCCCAGATCCCGCTGGTCAGTGAACCCCTCTACTGAACCACACTCCTCAAACCAGTTGATAAGACGTTGATTTTTATCGACTGCGTGCCATCCTAGCCGCCCTTGCCAGCCGCCCCTCCGCGCTGGCGGGCAGTACAATCCGAACGGCCACCACATTATTTAACACTTTTTAAACAGATCCGATCAGTTTAGGATGAGTACTGTCCCATTCCCTCAATCATGAAATCGTTATAACATAACAAAGGAGTGTCATCAGGATGAAACATCTCGTACTTACCCTGGCGCTGCTGCCAGGCCTGGTCATGGCCCACAACCTCAAGGAATCAGCCCAGGTACCACCGGTCAACATCGGTGACAAGGGTGAGCTGGTGCTGCAGGACAAGGCGATAAGCTATCAGCCCTGGCAGAGCAAGGTGCTGGCCGGCAAGGTCTTCTTGATCCAGCACATCGCCGGTCGCTCCAGTGCCAAGGAGTTGAATGCCCCCATGATCGAGGCGATCAAGGCGGCCAAGTTGCCCCATGATCAGTACCAGACCGTCACCATCATCAACAGCAATGACGCCATCTGGGGCACCTCCGGTTTCGTGAAGAGCAGTGCAGAAGACAGCAAGAAGGAGTTCCCCTGGTCCGTCATGGTACTGGATGCCAAGGGCATGGCCCGCAACGCCTGGGATCTCGCGCCGGAGAGTTCGGCCATCATACTGCTGGATAAAGAGGGCAAGGTGCTGTTCGCCAAAGATGGCCAGCTCGATGCCACCAACATCGCTACCGTGATGGGGCTCATCAAGTCCCATCTCTGAATCAGAGAGTAAGGGCGCTGATGGCGCCCTTTCCATAAGGGTCTATGGGTCGTTTCAAGCTGAAAATCTGGTTGTTGCTGCTGGGCTGGTTGTGGTTGCAACCGGCACTGGCGCAGCATCCGCTGGAAGCGAGCCTGCCTGACCACGGCCACCATTGCCTCATCTGCGCCCTCCATCTGGATGGCAAGCTGGCCCTGACGCCCACTCCTCTTGTCCCTGCCCCACAGTTTGCCAGCTTTCCGCCCGTTATCCCCGGTTTCCCCCTGCTCGGCAACCCCGCCTCGCCTCACTACAGCATCCGCGCCCCGCCGGCCTCCCATCGTTGAACCAACTGAATATTTCTCTTATTAATTGATGGTTTAAAAGGATAAACGATGAAAGCAGTCACCCTGTTACTGGCGGCCGCCGCCTTCGGCGTACAAGCCAATCACGACGACCATGAGAGCCATGGCCACGGGGCCCACGAGCATGGCCACGGCCACCTCAATCTGGTGCTCGATGGCAACCAGCTGATGATCGAGCTGCAGGCGCCTGCCGCCGATCTGGTGGGCTTCGAGCATGCCGCCAGGAGCGATGAGGAGAAGGCGCAGTACGCCAGGGCGCTGACTAGGCTCCAGCAGCCGGATGCCCTGTTCCGCCTCGATCCTGCCGCCGGTTGCACCCTGACCCGGCAGGAGATCAATGCCGCCAAGGAAGAACACGACCACGCTCATGACCATGAAAAGGCGGACGGCGATCAGGATGAGCACCACCATGATGAGGCGGGTCACGCCGACATGGGCGCCATGTACACCTACACCTGCGAGGCCCCGGCCAAACTCACTGGTCTCGAGGCCACGCTGTTTGCCGTCTATCCGAGCCTGGAGAAGCTGAGCGTGCAGGGCATCTTGCCCAACGGCCAGACCGCGGCCGAGTTGACCCCGTCCGCCTACCAACTGAGCTGGTGACACCATGAAAAACGCCGTGGTTGAGATCCGCGATCTGGCCTTTGCCTGGCCGGGTCACGAGGCCGTACTCGATCTGCCCGCCCTGTGCATCCAGCAGGGGGAGCGGGTCTTCATCAAGGGGCCCTCGGGCTCCGGCAAGTCCACCCTGCTCGGCTTGCTGGCCGGGATCCAGACCGCCAACCACGGCACCCTGGAGGTGCTGGGCCAGCCATTGGCCCAGCTCTCTGGCCGCGCCCGTGATCACTTCCGGGCCGCCAATCTGGGTTACATCTTCCAGCAGTTCAACCTGCTGCCGTTTTTATCCGTGCTGGACAATGTCACCGCCGCCCTCAGCTTCTCGCCCCAGAAGCGAGCCCGCCTGCAAGGGAGCCCAGAGCTGGAGGCACGCCGGCTGCTGGGAGAGCTGCAACTGCCAAACGAGGCGCTGCACAGACCCGTCCACGCCCTGAGCATCGGCCAGCAGCAGCGGGTCGCCGCCGCCCGCGCCCTGATCGGCTCGCCACCTCTGGTGATCGCCGACGAACCCACCTCGGCCCTCGATACCGACAACAGAGCCGCCTTCATCAAGTTGCTGTTCGAGGAGTGCGACAAGCAGGGCAGCACCCTCATCTTCGTCAGTCACGATCCCTATCTCGAGCCGCTCTTCCTCCGGGTAGAGAATCTGCAACAGCTCAACCGGAGGGCCGCATGATGACGCCACATGATCACCGCCGCCCGACCGTATCCGCCCCGGCGGACCAGTCCTCCTCCAGGATCTGGAGGCCGTCATGCTGAAACTTGCCCTGCAGAGCCTCTGGGCCCGTCGCCTCACCGCCGGACTCACCCTGCTGGCCGTGGCCATCAGCGTCACCCTGCTGCTCGGGGTGGAGCGGGTGCGTATGCAAGCCCGCGAGAGCTTCGCCAACACCGTCTCCGGCACCGATCTCATCGTCGGCGCCCGCTCCGGCCAGGTGAACCTGCTGCTCTACTCGGTATTTCGCATCGGCAACCCCACCAACAACGTCGGCTGGGATACCTATCAGACCATCAAGCAGAGACCGGGAATCGCCTGGACCATTCCCCTCTCCCTCGGCGACTCCCACAAGGGATTCCGGGTGCTCGGCACCAACGGGGACTACTTCCTCCACCTGAAATATGGCCAGCAACAGTCGCTGCAACTGCGTGAGGGCCGGGCATTCGAGACGCCGTTCGAGGCGGTACTCGGCGCCCAGGTGGCCGAGAAGCTGGGCTATCGACTGAACCAGTCCATCGTCATCGCCCATGGCGCCGGCAACACCTCCTTCAGCCAGCATGACAACCTGCCGTTCAAGGTGGTGGGGATACTGGCACCGACCGGTACCCCCATCGATCGCACCGTGCATGTGCCGCTCGCCGGGATTGAGGCCATTCACCTCGGCTGGGACAGCGGTCGCCACAGCAAGAACGTCACCGCCGAGCAGGCGCTGGCGCAGGATCTCACCCCCAAGACCATCACCGCCTTTATGGTGGGCTTAAGCAACCGCATCCTAGCGTTCCAGCTGCAACGGGGCATCAACACCTACCCCGGTGAGCCGCTGATGGCCATTCTGCCGGGCGCCGCCCTGCAGGAGCTGTGGAGTCTGATGAGCGTGGCCGAGACGGCGCTCTCGGTGATCGCCGGCTTCGTGGTGGTGGCGGGCCTCATCGGCATGCTGACCACCCTGCTGGCGGGGCTCAACGAGCGGCGCCGGGAGCTCGCCATACTGCGCTCCCTCGGCGCCGGCCCATCCCACCTGTTCCTGTTGCTGGCGCTGGAGGCGATGGCGCTCACCACGATCGGGATCGCCCTCGGGGTGGCGGTGCTCTACCTGGGACAGGGGCTTGCCACCCCCTGGCTGCTCGGCCACTATGGCCTGCAATTAAGCTTGGGGCTGCCGAGCGCCTATGAGTGGCAGTTGCTGGGGCTGGTCTGGCTGGCCGGCATGGTGATCGGCCTGCTGCCCGCGGCCCGCGCCTACCGCTACAGCCTGAGTGATGGCATGAGTATCCGGATATGAGGATGACGAGGTGGATGAGGCCAATGCTGTGGCTAGCCCGCTACCGGCGGCCCGTGTCCACCATTCGCTACCGCCTGAGCGATGGCATGAGCATTCGCGTCTAGTGACCACACCGGAATAAACACAGAAGGACAGATGATGAAGTGGAAGATAATGGCGCTGCTGGCCAGCCTGCTGGTGCTGCCGGCCCTGGCCGCCGACTACAAGACCATCGACTGGGACATTTTGATCCCGGAAGGTGAAAAACTGCTGCCGCCCCCCCAGGTCAGCCACGATGGCAACCTGGCCTCGGTGCCGCAGCCGGTCGGCGGCGTCAACAAGAAGCTGGATCAGCAGGATGTACGCATCCCGGGCTTCGTGGTGCCGCTGGAAGGCGACGCCAAGACTATCACCGCCTTCCTGCTGGTGCCCTACTTCGGGGCCTGCATCCACGTGCCGCCCCCGCCCACCAATCAGGTGATCTATGTGAGTTATCCCAAGGGCGCCCCGGTGGATGATCTCTGGGACGCCATCTGGGTGAAGGGCAAGATGCGCACCATCAGTTCAAGCCACGAGATGGCCACCGCCTCCTACTCCATGGACGCGGTCGAAGTCAGCGTCTACGAAGAAGAGTGAGTCCGGTCATAAACCGCCGGAAGCAATCGAAAGCGAGTCAGCTCAGCCGTAGTGGCGCTGACCACAGGCAGCATCGCCATGATGGCCTCCCGCGGGAGGCCATTTTTTATCCCGCTGACCACCGTGACGGGCCCCTGCCTGAGGGATTGTTCGCCCGCCCGGTTGGAGTAACATTCAATACCAGCCCTATTCAACCCCTGGATCATGGAGCCAGCATGGCCGATCTGCCGCCCCCCAAGAAAGAGAGTTCCATCCTGAGCAGCCAGGAGCAGACCCTACGCCTGGCCCGCAGCCGTGGCATAGACGGCATGCTGACCCGCAACAGCGACAGCACCTTCGAGCAGCGCGCCACCTTCCGCCAGCTGGCGGATCAGGCCGCCCGCCAGCGCAACCTGGAAGCCATCATGGTGATGGCGTCCCGCCACTGCGAGGAGACGGCCGCCGGCGGCGAGATGGACAGCGACTGGCTGACCCGCTTCCTGCAACTGGCCGAAGACATCAGCATGGTGCCCATGCAGCAGCTGTGGGGGCGGATCTTCGCGCTGGAGGTGGCGACCCCGGGTCGCTTCTCCATCCGGGCCCTCAGCACCCTCAAGGAGATGACCCAGCGCGAGGCCCAGCTGTTCCAGCGCATCTGCGCCCTCTGCTGCCACTATGAGGGCAGCGAAGAGCAGCGTCTGTTGCTGGGCATGCACAAGGGCGCCAGCCTGCTCAGCCGGGCCAAAGTCACCCGCATGGGGCTTGGCAAGTATCGGGTGCCCTACAGCGCCCTGCTGCTGCTGTTCGATCTGGGCCTGCTACACCGGGGCGAGCTCGAATCCGGCCCGCTGCCCGCAGACGGCGTCGAGCTCGCCTTCGGCAATCAGCGCTGGCGCCTGCGTCAGCGCCAGGGCAACCTCACCCTGCTCTACTACCGCCTCACCCCGGTCGGCAACGAACTCGCCCTGCTGTTGCAGGAGCCTCCGCTGGAGGAGTACCTGCAAGACCTGAAGACCTTGCTGACCACCAACCTGCAGATCGAGACCCTGATGCTGGCCCCGGCCAGCGAGCCTGATCTCCCCAGCTGATCCCGGCGGGCCCTTGGGCTTCCCCCTGACTGCCCAGCGGCCGACAAAGGCCATGGGCCCGGTATCGTCACAGATACCGGGCCCATGAGCATGACAAGGTCAGCGTGAGCGCAATCCATTTCTTGATCTTGCCCATAAAACCACCCTCTCCCGCTTCCCACACCAGCCCCATTCGGTAACATGGTCGTTCTCGGTAATGTCTCGTCGGAGTCAGCAATGAGCCAGACCAGAGCAAAAACCCAATTAAATACCAGCAGACTGGAGGCTGTGATTCAGGGGCGGTAGCGTGGTTTTTGTAGGTTGACGCAGAGCGTAGCAAAGCCCAACAGACGAGCATTATCACGCCAACCAGAGCGGTATAAACATGGATTGGGTCGTTCGGTAAAAAATTTTCAGATACGTTTCGCGGTAAACGTTGGGCTTCACTTCGTGTAGGTTGGTGCAGAGCGCAGCGAAGCCCAACAGACGAGCATTATTACGCCAACCAGAGCCGGATAAACATGGATTGGGTCGCTCGGTAATACAAATTTGCAGATACGTTTCGCGGTAAACGTTGGGCTTCACTTCGTTCAGCACCAACCTACGATTTTTAGCCCAACATACGAGATAGGGAATATCTTGGGTTATGAACCCACGGGTTTAACGCTCTCGACAGTAGGCAGTTCTGTGTATCGAGTTGGCGGAAATAAAATTGTTAAATACTGGATTCAGCATGAAAATTAGGGTTTGCATAATCAGCTCGAATTACATCTTGGGCAATTCAGCTAACAAACACCTCAAGAAGGACTGTCAACGCGTGGCGTTTCCAGTTCCATTGAACCGCGATAGTTACATTTATAGTCGTTGAGTTTAGTGGCAATGCGTTGCCAGCCCCTTGGTGGGCGTTACAAATCACAAGGACGTGTCATGAAAATATTATTTTTTGGAGCCGTGTTTTTACTTAGTTCAAGTGTGTTAGCCAACCCATATAAAAGTGAATTTGTTGATGTTTCATTTCAAATACAAGAAGGTAAAAAAACGTTTCAACTGGTCTGTCAACCCAACCTCACCATGGGGGAGCTGCCAAAAAACTGGGTTGATGCTTGTAATGATATTGGCAAGAAGCTTTTGGAGTTAGCTGTCGAAAGCGGAATTAAGGTAGACCCCGTTGACAACGCATTTGGTTTGGCTGGTGAACTTGCTCAAAAAATGTCTAGTGACTTACCAGAGAATGTTGTCCCTACACAAATTATTAGCCGTGAATTTGGTGGTTAATCGCTTATAGCAAGGTGCTAGTGTCAACAGCAGCCAGGCCGGGGCGGTTTACACTGCGCTTCAGCCGCCCTTTATCCATTTGCGGGTAAATGAAGGTTTCGGCACCTATTAGCGCACAGCCTTTTTCTCATCACTATTAAGGGATAAGATGCAAATCTGGGCAATATCTTTACTCTTGCTCTTTTTGACATGTTCGGTGAGCGCGAAAGATACCATGACTCGCACTGCGAGCAGGGATGATGGCTCGCATATCTCCTATTATCTGGTCCAACATGCCCATGATGCAGATACCTTGCTGTTGATTCTGCAAGGCTCTGATTGCAACAGTGTGCTGAACATAGGCTCAATACTTGCCGACTATAAAAATGTTTGGCCAGAAGCTGATATTTTGCTCATCGAAAAGTACGGCATTGATAATAAATTAAAATACAGTGCTGACACGGCACGCAAGGACTGCCCTGCTCAATACCTTGAAAAGGATAACCCTACCCAGCGAGTCGCTGACATCAAGGTTGTGCTCGATACCGTTCGAAAAAATGGCCAATACAAGAAGTTCATCCTCTTGGGCGGCAGTGAGGGTGCAGTTATCGCCAACCTGGTTACCGCAGACGTTGACTATATCGATGCCACTATATCCTTTAATGGAGGTGGTCGCTGGTTTATTGACGATGTTTCACACAGTATCGCTGCAAAAAATGAAAACATCGAAGAGGCGAGAAAAGACATCTATGGCTTTAAAGGATTTTCCGAACATGTACTTAATAGTAAACCATTTGAGCTTGAAGTCAGCGGGCATGGTTATCACTGGTGGCATCAGATACTCTCCATCGATCAGCTTGAGACTCTTCAAAAAATACACTCTCCTTTGCTGATAGTTCAGGGAGGGAGAGACACTTCGGTATCACCACAAAAAACAGATGAAATGATGCAGCGCCTCAAAGAAATCGGGAAGAACACTATTGAATATCGGCGTTATGAAGAACTCGACCATGGATTGAAAAATAGTGACGGAAAAAGCCTGCGCAAGGAGGTTGTCAGCGATATTAATATATGGTTACAGTCCAAGTTAGGCGCCCCGAAGAAGTACAACGTTCACTGATTGAGACTTACTGGTGTCGCATTGATTTAAATTCTTATTTTTTATCACGACTGTCAGAGTGGAAGGGGGTTATAAAAAGTGGCACTAATGAGTGAGCACCACCTTCCTTCCAATCACTGCTATACAAAAAACCAATACGGACATAGGAATGGTAATGGAACAAGAAAGTTTAGTTGAGATAGCGATTGAGTATTTCAAGAAAGTAGATGCAGGTGACCCCAGCTATCTTGACCTGTTCTCGGAGAATGTTGACTTTTTCTTCCCCAAATTTGGGCAGGCTGAAGGAAAGGATGCATTAGTTGAGTTTGGTAATAGGATTGGTAGCTCACTCACCAGCATCTGGCACGACATAGATGGCTTTAAGATAACGACTGCTGGCAACACTGTGATTGTCGAGGGGCAGGAGGGGGGAGTGATGAGTGATGGCACCTCTTGGCCGGACAATAACATCTCCATGGGGCGGTTTTGTAGTGTATTTGAATTTACTGGAAAACTAATAAGTCGTATGTATGTGTATGTAGACCCCGACTTTCCGAGTAGAGATTTGGAAAGGGTTGCAGTGTTGTCAGGGGAAATTAACGCATAACAAACTGTTCAAAAGCGATTCGCAACGCATGGTATTTTTACTATGCGTTACATTTTGTGTTTGAGCTGGTTTGCAGCGGCATCGGTATTGCATTTCTCACACCTTAACAGGGTGTTATATGCTTGGAGTAAAAATGGACGACATCCTAGATTTAGCATTGGAGGATCTGAAAGAAAAATATGCGCCTCATACAATCATTCTTTATGGTTCTCATGCACGCAATGAAGCAACCGAAACGAGTGATATAGACTTAGCGTGTTTCTGTAATCGCCCGGATGAACAGAAAGATGCAAGGTTATTTCACGGTGTTTATCTTGATGTATGGGTTTACCCAACCGCTTTTCTAAACTCAATTCCCAAAGAAGCTCTTCGCTTCGGAGATGGAAAGGTAATTCATGATACACAAGGTTTAGGAAGCGACTACTTAGCTAAAGTGAAACAAAAGCTCGCAGATGGCAAACCGCCAATGTCTGATGCAGATAAGGCACACCTTCAAGAGTGGGTAATGAAAATGCTAGGGCGTGCGCATGATAAAGACTTAGATGGTAATTATCGCCGTACTTGGCTCCAACATGATCTTTTAGAAATATATTTTGAAATTCGTGGGTTGTGGTATTTAGGCTCAAAGAAAAGCTTCAATCATTTACAGCAGCACGACCACCCCACTTTCAGTTTATTTGAAAAGACGTACAAAGATCCGTCAAACCTTGATTTGTTGGCAGCCTTAGCAAAGCAAGTAGTACGCATATAACAAACTGTTTAAGAGTGATTCGCAACATATGGCATTTTTACTATGCGTTGCGTTTAGTGTTTAAGATGGTTTACAGAGGCTTTTGTATTGCGTCGCTCACACCTTAACAGGGCGTTATACAAAAGGGTGAGATCGGAATACTGAGGAATTCGCGAGTCAGTTAAAAACCGAATTGGCCCCCTCACCTTTTGAGTGCAGCATAGCGGCCGGACGAGCTACGACCTTCCCTCACGTTAGAACGGGCACGGGTATGCGCCCGTTCTTGGCAAAAAGCCCTGCATGAGATTCGCGGTGCAATCTACAGCGCTATTGCGCCCTACATCTCAAAAGCGCCCAGCGGATAAATGGCGGCGACAAAGGGAATAGCCGGGTGGAAACAAACAAGGGGGCAAATGCCCCCTCGAAGATCAATGTTCGGTGCTGACAATCTCTCTCAGTCGAGCAGCCCACGCTGCCGCAGGGCGCTGAGCAGCTCATCCACTAAGGCCGCCACCGGCTTGCTGGCGTTCAGCAGGTGGATTTCCGGCTGCTCCGGTGCCTCATAGGCGGAGTCGATACCGGTAAAGTTGCGGATCTCGCCGGCTCTGGCCTTCTTGTAGAGCCCCTTGGGATCCCGCTCTTCGCACACGGAGAGCGGCGCATCGACAAACACCTCGACAAACTCGTCCGCCCCCAGCAGATTGCGCACCAGATCCCGCTCGGCACGGAACGGCGAGATAAAGGCGGTGAGCACGATGAGGCCCGCATCCACCATGAGTTTCGCCACCTCGCCGACCCGGCGGATGTTCTCCTGACGGGCGGCGTCGTCGAAGCCGAGATCACCGCACAGGCCGTGGCGCACGTTGTCGCCGTCCAGCAGATAGGTGTGCTTGCCCTCGGCGGCCAGCGCCTGCTCCAGGGCCCCGGCCAGGGTGGACTTCCCCGCCCCGGAGAGCCCGGTAAACCAGATCACCAGTGGCTTTTGTCCCTTCAATTCAGAGCGGCTCTGTTTGTCGACGGCATGGGCATGCCACACGATATTGCTCATTCAAACTCCTTGCGAGGCAGCAGGGCCCCAAAACGAAGAGGGTGGCGCCTCAGAACGGAAACAGCAGGGGCACCATGCAGATCACCCCCAGGCTGTAAGCCAGCGACACCGGCAGGGCCAGCTTGAGGTAGTCCGGCATCTTGTAGTTGCCCGCCGCATAGACCATCAGGTTGGTCTGGTAGCCATAGGGCAGTATGAAGCTGGAGCTGGCACCAAACAGCACCGCCAGGATGAACGGCATGGTCGACACGTCCATGCTGAGCGCCAGTTGGTAGCCCATGGGGAAGGCCAGCGCCGCCGCCGCGTTGTTGCTCATCAGCTCGGTCAGCACCAGGGTGAACAGGTAGATGCCGATGAAGGCGATGAGCGGGCTGGCGCCGTTGAACTCCCCCATCAGCCAGTCGGCGATGACCCGGGCCAGACCACTGTGCTCCAGCTGATCGGCGATGGCGAGCGCGCCCCCCACCACCAGCCAGATGTCGAGAGGGAAGCGGCGACGGATCTCGTCCAGGGTCAGGATGCGGCTAAGCAGCAGCACCACCAGCATCACCAGCAGCCCCTTGAACAGCGGCACCAGCTCGAACACCGACAGCGCCAGCACCCCGATAAAGCCCAGCACCACGGCAGCGCTGCGGCTGCCATCGAGCCGGGTGGAGGCTTCCAGCCCGCTCACCACCACGAACTCCCGCGACAGGGACTTGTTGCTGGCAAACTTGGGGCCGGGGGCCAGCAGCAGGGTGTCGCCAGCGTGCAGCTCGATCTGGCCGAGGCCACCGGTGAGCTGGGTCTCGCCACGGCGCACCGCCAGCACCACCGCATCGAAGTGGGTACGAAACTCCGCATCCTTGATGGATTGCCCCACCAGCCGCGAGCTGTGGCTGACGATCACCTCCACCAGGTGCTGGCCGTTGAGACGGTGCTGGCCGTAGAGATCCAGCCCCTTGAGCTCCTGCAGCACGCCGACACTCTCCACGTCACCGCAAAACAGCAGCATGTCCCCCTCGTGCAGCTCATGCTCCGGCTGCACCGGGCAGATCACCTGATCGCCGCGGATGATCTCCGCCAGATAGAGGCTCTTGAGGCTGCGCAGGCCGTTCTCCTTGACGCTGCGCCCGGCCAGCGGCGAGCCGGGGCCCACCTTGGCCTCGAGGAAGTAGCCGGACTCCCGGCTCATCTCGGTATCCTGCTCCGGCAGGTGGCGCGCAAACAGCAGCACGGCCACCAGACCGGTCAGCAAGGTCCCAGCCCCCACCATGAAGAAGTCGAACATGCCGAGTGGCGGGGCCCCCATCTTGATGAGGAAGCTGTTGACGATGAGGTTGGTGGAGGTGCCGATCAGGGTCAGCACGCCGCCAAAGGTGGCGGCGAAGCACATGGGCAGCAGCAGCCGGGAGGGGGCATGGTTGGGGTTGCGTTTGACGGCCCCCAGCATGGAGGCCACCACGGCGGTGTTGTTGACGAACGCCGACAGGAAGGCGGTGGAGAACCACAGCTTCACCAGCACCTTGTTGAAGGAGCCGGTGCCCACCAGGTTGGCGAACCAGCTCATGACCCGGGTCTTCTCCACCGCCAGCGACACCAGCAGCAACAGCACCAGGGTCAGCAGGGCGCTGTTGGTGTAGCCCGCCACCACGGCGTTGATGTCTGCCAGCCCGCTCAGGTAGGTGATGAGCACGGCGCCCGAGAACAGCAGCGCCGGACGGAGTTTGCCCTGGATCAGCAGGGCCACGAGCGCAGCCAGCAGACCCAGCACCAGGGATTGTTGCCAGGTCATGGGCTCATTCCTTCCCGATGGAGAGGGCTTGCCAGTGCGGGAAGTGCTTGCGCACCAGGGCGTTGAGCTCGATCTCGAACTCGCTGTAGTGCCCTGCTCTGCCAGCAAGAGTCACCACCTTCGCGGCCAACCCTTCCACTATCATGCCCGCCCCCACGGTGACGTTGGTCAGCCGATCGATCAGGATGAAGCTGCCGGTGTCGCGGATATCCGTATAGGGATCGTACGCCACCGGGTCGGTGAGGCTCAGCTCGCACAGGCCGATCTCGTTGAGTTTCAGCTCGCTCGCCGCCAGCTCGCCCAACTTATTGATCTCGATGCGATGGCGGATGGCCTCCACCTGACCGCGGCTCTTCTTGGTGGCCAGCTTGACGTCATAGACCCGGCCCGGTTGCAGGGACTCCTCCCCCATCCAGACGATGTGGGCCAGCAGGTTCTGGGTCACCTGGGGTTGCCGTGCGGCATCCACCAGCAGATCGCCGCGACTGATGTCGATCTCGTCGGCGAAGGTGACTGTGATGGCCTGGCCCGGCAGGGCGTAGTCCAGATCCCCATCGAAGGTGACGATGCGGGTCACTGTGCTCTGCTTGCCGGACGGCAGCACCGCCAGCCGGTCGCCGACCCGCAGGATGCCGGCGGCGAGGGTGCCCGCGAAGCCGCGAAAATCCAGGTTGGGGCGGCTGACATACTGCACCGGCAGGCGCACCGGATGGCGCTCCAGCTCGCGCTCCACCTCGGCATTCTCCAGCAGGGAGAGCAGGGTCTCCCCCTGATACCAGGCCAGCTTGTCGCTCGGGTTAACCACGTTGTCACCGTCCAGCGCCGAGACCGGCACAATCTGGATGTTGTCGACGCTGAGCTTGCTGGCGAACTCGCGATACTCGGCGCTGATGCGCTCGAACACCTGCTGGCTGAACTCCACCAGATCCATCTTGTTGACCGCCACCACAAACTGTTTTATCCCCAGCAAACTGGCGATAAAGCTGTGGCGGCGGGTCTGATCCAGCACCCCCTTGCGGGCGTCGATCAAAATGATGGCGAGATCGCAGGTGGAGGCACCGGTGGCCATGTTGCGGGTGTATTGCTCGTGGCCCGGGGTGTCCGAGATGATGAACTTGCGCTTCGCCGTGGAGAAATAGCGGTAGGCCACGTCTATGGTGATGCCCTGCTCGCGCTCGGCCTGCAGGCCGTCCACCAGCAGCGCCAGGTCGAGCTTCTCGCCCGTGGTGCCGAGCTTCTGGCTGTCGGACTCCAGCGCCTTGAGCTGATCTTCATAGATCTGCTGGGAGTCGTGCAGCAATCGGCCGATCAGGGTGCTCTTGCCGTCATCCACGCTGCCGCAGGTGAGAAAACGCAGCAGGCTCTTGTGCTGCTGGGCGTGCAGGTAGGCTTCGATGCCCTGCTCTGTGATGGCGGTCTGAATGTGGTTGTTCATGTGTCGATTCCTTAGAAATATCCCTGACGCTTCTTCTGCTCCATGGAGCCCGCCTGATCGTGGTCGATGAGCCGTCCCTGCCGCTCGCTCGAGGTGGTCAGCAGCATCTCCTCGATGATCTCCGGCAAGGTGGTGGCATCGGATTCGATGGCCCCGGTCAGCGGGTAGCAACCCAGGGTGCGGAAGCGCACCAGTTCCTGCTTCACCTCGTCTTCCGGGCCTATGGGCATGCGCTCGTCATCCACCATGATCTTGATGCCGCTGCGCTCCACCACGGGGCGCATGGCCGCGAAATAGAGCGGCACTATGTCGATGTTCTCGAGATAGATGTATTGCCAGATGTCCAGCTCGGTCCAGTTGGAGAGCGGGAAGACACGGATGCTCTCCCCCTTGTTGACCTGGCTGTTGTAGACACGCCACAGCTCCGGGCGCTGGTTTTTCGGATCCCAGCGGTGGGACTTGTCGCGGAAGGAGTAGACTCGCTCCTTGGCCCGGGACTTCTCCTCGTCCCGGCGGGCGCCACCGAAGGCGGCATCGAAGCCGTACTTGTTGAGCGCCTGCTTGAGCCCCTCGGTCTTCATGATGTCGGTGTGCTTGCCACTGCCGTGCACGAAGGGGTTGATGTCCATGGCCAGACCGTCCGGGTTCTTGTGGACGATGAGATCCAGCCCGTACTTGGCGGCGGTCTCGTCCCGGAAGGTGATCATCTCCTTGAACTTCCAGTTGGTGTCCACGTGCAGCAGCGGGAAAGGGATCTTGCCCGGGTAGAAGGCCTTGCGAGCCAGGTGCAGCATGACGGAGGAGTCCTTGCCGATGGAGTACATCATCACCGGGTTTTCAAATTCGGCGGCCACCTCGCGGATGATGTGGATGCTCTCGGCTTCCAGTTGTTGCAGGTGGGTTAGTCTTTCACGATCCATGTCTGGGTCCTCAGTCATTACCAGCACGCCTTGGCGTGCCGTGGGTTCAGTGCGGCGCCGCGTTGGCGGCGCCAAAAAATCGATTCGTCTTTGGCGGGAGATGGCTCAGGCCAGGCTGACCAGCTTCAGATCCGTGCTGCCCGCATCGGCAGCCTGCTCTCGCCCTTGCTCGCCAAACCAGGCAAGTTGCTGGCGCAGGGCCACCACCTCGCCGATGACGATAAGCGAGGGGCTCGCCGCCTGTTGGGCCAGGCTTGCCAGCTCGGCGAGCGTGCCGGTCAGCACGCGCTGACTGGCCTGGGTGCCTCTCTCTATGATGGCGATGGGGGTGGCGGCGCTGCGACCGTGGTTCACCAACTGCTGCTGGATGTGCTCGGAGCGCATCAGCCCCATGTAGACAACTAAGGTCTGGCTGGTAGCGGCGAGCTGCTGCCAGTCGGGCTCCTTGCCCTCCTGCTGGCAGTGGCCGGTGATGAAGACGGCGCTCTGGGCGTGATCGCGATGGGTCAAGGGGATGCCGGCATAGGCGGTGGCACCGGCGGCGGCCGTGATGCCCGGCACAACTGAGAAGGGGATCCCTTCTGCGGCCAGCACCTCCAGCTCCTCGCCACCGCGGCCGAACATGAAGGGATCGCCCCCCTTGAGCCGCACCACCCGGTTGCCCGCCTTGGCGTATTGCACCAGCAGGCGATTGGTCTCCTCCTGGGGCACGCTGTGGGCGCCGGCCTTCTTGCCGACCGACACCAGGGTCGCATCCCGGCGCACCAGATCCAGGATCTCGGGGGAGACCAGCTGGTCATAGAGCACCACTTCGGCCTGCTGGATCTGTTGCAGCGCCTTGAGGGTCAGCAGACCAGGATCGCCGGGGCCCGCCCCCACCAGCACCACCTCGCCGACCTCGCTTTGAGCCTGGTCTAGCCCTTCGTTGAGCCAGCGTTCGGCACCCTGCCAGTCCTGCTTCTCGATCAAACTGGCGAGGGTGTTGGAGGCGAAGGCCCGCTCCCAGAAGCGACGGCGATCCGAGAGGGACGCGAGCAGCTGTTTGGCCTTGCCGCGCACCCGGCCGGAGAGCTCCGCCAGCCCGCCCAGATGGCGGGGCAGCAGGCTTTCGAGCCGCTCGCGCAGCAACCGCACCAGCACGGGTGCCTTGCCGCCGCTGGAGACGGCGACCATCAGCGGGGATCTGTCTATGATGGAGGGGAAGATGAAGCTGGAACGCACAGGGTCGTCCACCACATTGACGAACAGGCCGAGTCGGTTGGCGCTCTGGTAGACCAGGGCATTGACCTCGAGATCGTCGGTGGCGGCCACCACCAGTTGCTGGCCCGCCAGATGCGCTGGGGTGAAACGCTCGGCAAGGTGGGTGAAGCGGCTGGCAAACTCATGGAAGTCGTGCTCGATCTCCGGGGAGACCAGGGTCAGCCGGGCACCCGCCGCCAGCAGCAGGCGCGCCTTGCGCAGGGCCACCTCGCCCCCGCCCACCAGCAGTACCGGGCGGCCTTCCAACTTGGCAAACATAGGTAAATAATCCATTTCGACCCATTCCTCGGCACACGACGACATCTGGGGCGACTATAGGCAGGCTGCTTATTCCTTCAAAATAATAAAAAATGCTCTTTAATGCGTTTTAGTAATTAGCAAAGCCGTGTCATGGCAAAGCCGAGCGAATGTCCTTGTGGTGTTTCCCACCAGACCCTAGGCTAGTGAAAGTGTTTCATAAGGAGCTTGATAATGAATGAGTCATTGATTGTATTGGGGATCTTCGTATTCCTGGTACTCGCTACCCTGAGTGCCGGGATCAAGATAGTGCCCCAGGGTTACAACTGGACGGTGGAGCGCTTCGGTCGCTACACCCGCACCCTGACCCCCGGTCTCAACCTGCTCATTCCCTATGTGGACAGGGTCGGCCACAAGATCATCATGATGGAGCAGGTGCTGGATATCCCACCGCAGGAGGTGATCTCCCGGGACAACGCCAACGTCACCATAGACGCCATCAGCTTCGTGCAGGTGGTGGATGCCCGCAAGGGCGCCTACGAGGTCAACGACCTGACCAGCGCCATCAGAAACCTCACCATGACCAACATGCGGACCGTGCTGGGCGCCATGGAGCTGGACGAGATGCTCTCCCAGCGCGACACCATCAACGAGAAGCTGCTGCGCACCATGGATGCCGCCACCGCCCCCTGGGGCATCAAGGTAACCCGGATCGAGATCAAGGATGTACGCCCGCCGCTGGCGCTGGTCGAGGCCATGAACGCCCAGATGAAGGCCGAGCGGCAGAAGCGGGCCGAGATACTGGAGGCCGAAGGGGTGCGTCAGTCCAAGATCCTGAAGGCGGAAGGCGAGAAGCAGTCCCAGATCCTCAAGGCCGAGGGTGAACGTCAGGCCGCCTTCCTCGCCGCCGAAGCCCGGGAACGCGCCGCCGAGGCGGAGGCCAAGGCGACCAACATGGTCTCCAAAGCCATTGCCGAGGGGGACATGCAGGCCATCAACTACTTCGTGGCCCAGAAATACACAGAGGCGCTGGCCCGCATCGGGGAAGGCCCCAACAGCAAGATCATCATGATGCCGCTGGAGGCGGGCAGCCTGATCGGCTCGGTGGCCGGCATGGCCGAACTGTTCAACAAGGATGGCAAGGGCAGCAAGTCATGACAGCCCTGCTGGAGGGGCTGACCCACTGGCACTGGCTGGGGCTCGGCTGCGTGCTGCTGGCCATAGAGGTGCTGGGCTCGGTGGGCTTCCTGCTCTGGACCGGCATAGCCGCGCTGGAGGTGGGCTTGTTGCTGTTGCTCTGGCCCTTCGGCTGGCAGGCGCAGCTGCTGCTGTTTGCGGCGCAGTCCCTGCTGACCACCTGGGTCTGGTGGCGCTGGCAGCATCAACGGGATCGCTCGGGGCAAGATGCCGCCGCCCCCATCAACGAGCGGATGCAGAGCTATCTGGGGCGGGAGCTGACCCTGCTGGACGCGGTGGAACAGGGCATGAGCCGGGTCCATCTGGACGACACCGTCTGGACGGTACGCTGCCCGGTCCCGCTACCGGCGGGCAGCCGGGTCAGGGTGGTGGGGGCCGACTCCCACATCCTGCTGGTCGAACCGCTGCCCTGATCGCCGCCGCGCTGCCGGCCAGCTCGGCTCTTGCCCATAAAAAAACGGGCCCGGCGGTAACGCCGGGCCCGTTTTCAGATGAGGTGCAGGCTTAGTTGGCCTTGGCATCGCTCACTGCAGCTTCCGCCTTGGTGGCTACGTCAGCAGCAGCCTTCTCGACGGTAGCAGAGGCTTCGGAAGCAGCCTTCTCTACGGTAGAAGCAGCTTCGCTAACAGTTGCAGCAACGTCGGCGGCCGGAGTAGTAGCCGGAGCGGCAGCTTCTTCTTTCTGACCACAGGCGGTCAACATCAGACCCAGGATACCGGCTACCAGTACTTTGTTCATGTGCATACCCTCAAAAAAAGTGGAGAGATGGTCTTGATAACCATCACTGTGCGTCCTCACCCCCGGTAAAAGAGCCATACACCGAGGGCCAAGAGGCGCGCGAAATATAGCGCCATATGCCGCCAATGAAAACGCGTATCACAATAATATTTTCTCGTTGCCTGGATGAAAAGAACTACTGCAACGACAACTGTTAATGTAATACGCCACGATTGAGGCGCTCTCCCATGACAAAACAGCGCCATCAGGGCAATTGTTAGCCATCAATTGCCTTTTTATCTCGCCGGTCCGAGCCGACTCAGTCAGACAGCTTCTGACAAATCAGCCGTTTACCCTGGCTATGGCTCTCCTGAGCCAGATCCAGCAGCGCCATCACCGCCAGGGCTTCCGCCGCCGGCACCGGATTGGCCCCCTTGCCGGTGATGGCGGCACAGATACCGCGGTAATAGGCGCCATAGTCACCCGCTTCGCCCGCCACTGCAGTTTGCTGCGGCTGACCATCCAGGATGCGGCTGAGCAGACCCGGCTCGGGATCCCGGCCCCAGTCCGCCAGAGGCGGCCGCAGGCCGAGCTTGAGCTGCTCCTCCTGCACATCCATGCCGAACTTGATGAAGGAGCCCGTGCTGCCGTGGATCACGAAGCGGGGCATGGTGGCGGACACCAGGCAGCTGCCGTGCAGGATCACCCGCAGCGCGCCATAGCCCAGCACCACGTGGAAGTAGTCATCGCTCAGCGCGCCCGGACGCTGCTGCGCCAAATCCGCCTGGATCCAGTCTGGCTGACCGAACAGTTGCAGCGACTGATCCAGGATGTGGGGACCGAGATCGAACCACAGACCCGATCCCGGGCCGCCCGCCTCCCGCCAGCGCTGGCGCACCTCGGGACGATAGCGATCGAAGTGGGATTCAAACTGGGCGATCTGCCCCAGCGCCCCCTCCGCCAGCAGGCGGCGCACCGTGAGGAAGTCCCCGTCCCAGCGCCGGTTGTGGAAGATGCTGAGCAGCAACTGTTGTTTATCCGCCAGCGCCACCAGCGCCTCGGCCTCGGCCAGATCCAGGGCGAACGGCTTGTCGATCACCACGTGCTTGCCGGCCAGCAACGCCTTGCGGGCGATGGGGGCATGGGTATCGTTCGGTGTGGCGATCACCACCAGATCGACTGTGCTGTCGGCCAGCACCTCCTCCAGCGAACCCACCAGGCAACCGGGTAACTCGGCCTGCACCTTGGCCGCATCCCGGCTCACCACCCAGCGCAGGGAGAGGCCCGGTGTGCTGGTCAGGAAGGGGGCATGAAAGGTCTGGCCTGCGAAACCGTAGCCCACCAGGGCGGCGTTGATTGTCTGACTCATGGGATTCTCCGCTGAACTCTGTCCATTATGATAAGCGTCTGGCGACTGCGCGCCCAAAAAACAAGGGGGCCGAAGCCCCCGCTTGCGCTCATCAGAGCACAGGATTTATTGCCAGTACAAGCGCCGTTATCCATCAAGCCACGGCGCTGTCAGCCCCTGTCATCAGGCTGCACCGGATCAGGGCTGCAGGCAGAGCCGACGACCACGCCTGGTCAGCAACAGCAGCAGAGGCGGCAACAGCAGCCACATGTGCAGCGCCAGCTGATTGAGGGGATCCGGCATCAGCCAACCGGTCAGTCCAACCAAAGCACCGGAGCCGCTCATCTGGAACAGGCCGAGCAGGGCCGCCGCGGTGCCAGCGCAGTGGCCAAAGGGAGCCAGCGCCATGCCAGCCGCCGCTCCCAGCACCATGGCGAAGCCGATGCTGGAGAAGAACACGGGTCCCATCATGGCCAGTGGATGCTCGATGTGCTGCACCAGGGTCAGCGCTATGGCCGACAGGCAGATCACCAGCAGCCCGATGCGCAGGGTGCGCCTCGGTCCCACTCTGGCGATGAAGCGCGGCGCCAGGAAGCAGGCCAGGATGTTCAGCGCCGCATTGGCGGTAAACCAGTAGCTGAAGCCGCTCATGTCGAGGCCGAGCTTCACCATCAACTGCACTGGCGCGGCGGTGACATAGGCCAGGATCACCGCCATCGCCAGCATGCAGAGGCTGGCGTTGAACAGGAAGCTGGGGGAGCTCAGCACCGGGCGGTAACGGGACCAGCTGATAAGGGCCCCCTCGCTGCTAGTCTCCTCGGGGCGGGTCTCCGGCATGCGCCACAGCAGCCAGCTGCCGACCACCACCGCATAACCGGCCATGAACCAGAAGTTCGCCGACCAGCCCGCCTTGGCGGTGAGCCAGCCGCCGAGCAGCGGCGCCAGCGCGGGGATGAAGCAGATGGCGCCGTTCAGGTAGGAGATCATCTGGCCGCTCTTCTTAGGGCCGTAGCTGTCACGCACCACGGAGAAGGCGGCGACCGAGGTGGCGCAGGCCCCGAAGCCTTGCAGCACCCGCGCCAGCATCAGCTCACCCAGGCTGGCGGCGAAGCCGGCGGCCAGGGCGCTCAGGCCATAGAGCAGCACGCCGCCGAGGGCGATGGGCTTGCGACCATAGCGGTCGGCGAGCGGCCCCACCAGCAGCTGGCCCAACCCCATGCTGAACAGGAACCAGGTGATGGTGCCCTGCATCAGCGTCACCTCGGCACCGAGCCGCTCGGCCATCTGCGGGATGGCAGGCAGATAGATGTCGATGGCCAGCGGGCTGAACAGCACCAGGAGTACAAGCAGAAGAATCAATGGCATCAGTCACCTCAAGCCTAGGGAATATCGATTGGTGCGCGAGTCTACTGACTCAGAGTAATGAATTGAAATGGTATTTAATCACTTTGGTTATTCCTATATGGAAACATGCATCTCATCCACTCCTCCGAGCAGCCCAGCTGCGACGCGGCATGCTCCCCTGTCGGGGGTAATTGGCGCTTTGACTAAACGCCCGCCCCGCATAGAATGCGCAGATTATTTTTTGCGGAGGTGCGTGATGAGCAAGCTTGTCCTGGCAACAGGTAACCAGAAGAAGGTGAAGGAGTTGGCCGCCATGCTGGCCGATATGAAGATCCAGGTGATCCCGCAGAGCGAGTTTGCGGTCTCCGATGCCGAAGAGACCGGCACCACCTTCGTCGAGAATGCCATCATCAAGGCCCGCCACGCCGCCCGCATCACCGGCCTGCCCGCCGTCGCCGACGATTCCGGCCTGGAAGTGGATCTGCTGCACGGTCGCCCTGGCGTCTACTCCGCCCGCTTCGCCGGCGAACAGGCCAGCGACAAGGACAACATCGACAAGCTGCTGGGGGAGTTGCAGGGTGCGCCCGACTACCTCAAGAGCGCCCGCTTCTGGTGCGTGCTGGTCTACATGCGCCACGCCGACGATCCCACCCCCATCATCTGCCAGGCGAGCTGGGAGGGGATGATCATCGACGAGCCGCGCGGCCAGCACGGCTTCGGTTACGATCCCGTGTTCTTCGTGCCCGATCACGACTGCACCTCGGCCCAGATGCCGAGCGAGCTGAAGAACCAGCTCAGCCACCGTGGTCAGGCGCTGGCCAAGCTGAAGGCCGCGCTGGCCGCGGCGCACTGAGCCCGGACAAGGCGCCGGGATACTCCGGCAAGCATTTCATCTACAATGGGGGCCGTCAGCCCCCGTTTTGATTTTTGATTATTGGAAACCCCATGCTGCAACTGCCGCCCCTCTCCCTCTATATCCATGTGCCCTGGTGCGTCCAGAAGTGCCCCTACTGCGACTTCAACTCCCACGCCCAGAAGGGGGAGCTGCCCCACCTCGAGTACGTGGCCGCCCTGCTGGAGGACCTGGATCTGGATCTGAAGTGGGCCCAGGGGCGAGCGCTCTCCTCCATCTTCATCGGCGGTGGTACGCCGAGTCTGTTGAGCGTGGAAGCCATGCAGACCCTGCTGGACGGAGTGCGGGCCCGCATCGCGCTGACCCCGGATTGCGAGATCACCATGGAGGCCAACCCCGGCACGGTGGAGGCGGACAAGTTCGCCGGCTTCAAGCGGGCGGGTATCAACCGCATCTCCATCGGGGTGCAGAGCTTCCAGCAGGAGAAGCTGAGCCGGCTCGGCCGCATCCACGGCCCGGAGGAGGCGCGCAAGGCCGCCGCCCTGGCCCACGCCATAGAGCTGCCCACCTTCAACCTGGATCTGATGCACGGCCTGCCGGATCAGAGCCTGGACGATGCCCTCTACGATCTGCAGCAGGCCATCGACTGCGCGCCGCCCCACCTCTCCTGGTATCAGCTCACCATAGAGCCGAACACGGCCTTCGCCTCCAAGCCGCCGCGGCTGCCGGAAGACGATCTGCTGTGGGACATCTATGAGCAGGGCCACGCCATGCTCACCGCCCAGGGCTACCACCAGTACGAGATCTCGGCCTACGCCAGGGAGGGCTATCAGTGCCGTCACAACCTCAACTACTGGCGTTTCGGCGACTACCTGGGGATCGGCTGCGGTGCCCACGGCAAGGTGACGGATCTCGCCAACCAGCGGATCCTGCGCAGCGCCAAGGTGAAGCATCCCAAGGGCTACCTGGACCCGGCCCGTCCCTACCTGGACAACCAGTGGCAGGTGACCGAGGACGATCTGCCGCTGGAGTACTTCATGAACCGGTTCCGGCTGTTCGAACGGGCCCCCAAGGCGGAGTTCGAGGCCTATACCGGTCTGCCACTGGAGCGGGTGGAAACCATGCTGGCCATCGCCCAGACCAAGGAGCTGATCGAAGACTTGGGGGATTGTTGGCAGCTGACGGCCCTCGGCCACCGCTACCTGAATGTGCTGCTCGAGCTCTTTATGGATGAGTGAGGCGGCTCCGGCCTTCCTCCCTAACAAAACAGGGCGTCAATGACGCCCTGTTTTTGATCTGGCCACCTCGGCCGGTAGAAACCCGCTCAGCAGCAGACGCGTTGCATCCGCTGTTGGCCGGGCTCCCACCGCTGGCCATGCTTGGCCTTGCGCTGATAACTGCCCTTGCCCTTCTTGCTCTGCTCGACCCGCCCCTGGAACAGCGGAGAGGTCACCAGCGCCTTCAGGTGATTGTCGTGGATGACGCCGCGCTGATGATCGTGCGCGGACTCGGCGGTGGCAGCGGCCACCTTCTGTTGTTTGGCCATATGACCCTCTTTCATTGACGAAGATAACGCCCCCTCTAGTTAACGGGGCGGTCAAAAATGCAGCGATTGTGCCTCCGGGCCCACCGCCGCGCAAGTCCCGCGCGAAGGCAGGCAAGCCGATGCGTCATGCGGGATGATAAACGACCCGCACCAGGCCACTCGGCAGCAGCTTGCTGCTCTGGGGCACCAGGGCCCCCGGCAACGGTTCGCCCCCGAACAGCGAGACGCCCTTGCCCAGCACCACCGGCACCCAGAACAGGATCAACTCGTCCACCAGCCCGGCTTGCAGGCCTTGCCGCACCACGGCGCCACCGTCCAGATAGAGATGCCGTGCCCCCTCCTGCCACAGCTCCCTCAGCACCAGTGCCAGCTCCCCCTGTCGGAAGGAGACGTTGGCGCGGGGCTCGGCGGGCCTGTGCGTCAGCACCACCAGGGGCTTGTCCCCGTAGATCCAGTCGGGGAAGGCCAGCACAGTCTCGTAGCTGTTGCGCCCCATCAGCAGGGCATCGGCACTGGCCATTAGCGCGCTGTAGCCGGTCTCCTCCTGGGAGTCGCCGTTATAGGGGTCCAGCCAGGCGAGATCATTCCCCTCCCCCGCGATAAAGCCATCGAGGGAGAGGGCCAGGAAGGCGGAGACCCTGGGCCGCCGGCGCTCCTCGCCCATGGACTCAGTGCTCATGATCGTGATGCTCATGGCGGGCCGGGGCGCCCGACTCCAGGGTCTCGAGGATGGCGCAGTGTTCGGCCGAGCGCGGGCCACCGCAGCAGATGTTGGAGAGCTCGCGCAGGTTTTCGCGAAAACGGGTCAGTTCGACGATCTTCTGCTCCACCTGGGTCAGCTTGGCGTCGGCCACCGCCTTCACCTCCTGGCAGGTCACCCTGGCCTTGTTGGTGTCGAGATCCAGCAATTCACCTATGTCGGCGAGGGAGAACCCCACCGACTTGGCGCGGATGATGAACTCCAGCCGTCGCCTGTCCTGCTCGCCATAGAGGCGGTAGCCGGACTCGTTGCGCAGGCCCGGCGAGATGAGCCCGTTCTTCTCGTAAAAGCGCAGGGTATCCGCCTTCACCCCGCACGCCTTGGCCAGTTCCCCGATCCGATACATGTCCCTCTCCCACTGGATATGGTACTCAATACAAAGCGGATTCCACTATCGCGCCTTTGCCTGTCGATTGCCAGCCAAAGGCAGGAAAGCGCTAGATAAAGGCGGACGGCAGGGTCATTTCCCGTCAAAACGCTGAAAAGACAAACGTTTCACAGAAATTGATCGGAAAACGTTTAACACCGCACCAGGCAAGGCTTTGTCACTTTAAAAAATCCACCACGGCTCACATTTTTTGTGTAGAATACGCGCCCACAAGAGAGCGTCGCGTCAAGCGGGCATTTCCTAAAACGCTTTTGCCAGCATCCGGGCTTTTGGGCGAGAGTGATTTGCGAAATCCCCCACTTCCATTTATTTGGGGACTCTCTGTGCTGGGTGCGGCCACCGTGCGCCTGCCTCCCATAGAAGTTCCCGCATGCTGAGGACGATAGTGTGATGGAACAAGCTCGACCCATTCGCCGTGCACTGCTGAGTGTGTCTGACAAGACTGGCATCCTGGAATTTGCCAAGGCACTCAACGAGCGTGGCGTGGCCCTGCTCTCCACCGGCGGTACCGCCAAGCTGCTCGCCGACGCGGGTCTGCCGGTGACCGAGGTCTCCGACTACACGGGTTTCCCCGAGATGATGGATGGCCGGGTCAAGACCCTGCATCCCAAGGTGCACGGTGGCATTCTCGGCCGTCGCGATCGGGATGACGCCATCATGGCCCAGCACAATATCTCCCCCATCGACATGGTTGTCGTCAACCTCTACCCCTTCGCCGCCACCGTGGCCAAAGCGGGTTGTACCCTGGCCGACGCGGTCGAGAACATCGACATCGGTGGCCCGACCATGGTGCGCTCCGCCGCCAAGAACCACAAAGACGTGGCCATAGTGGTCAAGGCCGCCGACTACAGCCGGGTGATCGCCGAGATGGACGGCAACGGCAACAGCCTGACCCTCGCCACCCGCTTCGATCTCGCCATCGCCGCCTTCGAGCACACCGCCGCCTACGACGGCATGATCGCCAACTACTTCGGCACCCTGGTGCCCTCTTACGGCGACAACAAGGAAGGCGACGCCGAGTCCCGCTTCCCGCGCACCTTCAACAGCCAGTTCATCAAGAAGCAGGACATGCGCTACGGCGAAAACAGCCATCAGGCTGCCGCCTTCTATGTCGAGGAGCAGGCCGCACCGGGCTCAGTCGCAAGTAGCCAACAGCTGCAGGGCAAAGCACTCTCCTACAACAACATCGCCGACACAGACGCGGCGCTGGAGTGCGTGAAGGAGTTCTCCGAGCCGGCCTGTGTCATCGTCAAGCACGCCAACCCTTGCGGTGTGGCCATAGGTGACGACCTGCTGACGGCCTACGATCGCGCCTATCAGACCGACCCCACCTCGGCCTTTGGCGGCATCATCGCCTTCAACCGGCCGCTGGACGGCGCCACCGCCGCCGCCATAGTCGCCCGCCAGTTTGTGGAGGTGATCATTGCCCCGAGCGTGAGCCAGGAGGCCCGTGACGCCGTCGCCGCCAAGCAGAACGTGCGTCTGCTGGAGTGCGGCCAGTGGACGGCACCGGCCCAGGGCTTTGACCTCAAGCGCGTCAACGGCGGCCTGCTGGTGCAGGAGCGCGATCTGGGCATGGTGACCCAGGGTGATCTGAAGGTGGTCAGCAAGCGTCAGCCGACCGAGGCCGAGCTGAAAGATCTGCTGTTCTGCTGGAAGGTGGCCAAGTTCGTCAAGTCCAACGCCATCGTCTACGCCAAGGACGGCCAGACCATAGGCGTCGGCGCCGGCCAGATGAGCCGGGTCTACTCCGCCAAGATCGCCGGCATCAAGGCCGAGGATGAAGGGCTGACAGTGGCGGGCTCCGTCATGGCCTCCGATGCCTTCTTCCCGTTCCGCGATGGCATCGACGCCGCCGCCGCCGCCGGCATCGCCTGCGTCATCCAGCCGGGTGGCTCGATGCGCGACCAGGAGGTGATCGACGCCGCCGACGAACACGGCATGACCATGGTGTTCACCAACATGCGTCACTTCCGTCACTGATGAGTCAGGGCCGCCACTGGCGGCCCTTTTGTTGTCTCTTTTCAACTGGCTATTTTCAACCGCTTGCCCCAAGCGGTGATCACAAATAGAAGCGAGCGATACGATGAAAGTACTGATCATTGGTAACGGCGGCCGTGAGCACGCCCTGGCCTGGAAGGCCAAGCAATCCCCCATGGTGACCCGGGTGTTCGTCGCCCCCGGCAATGCCGGCACGGCCCACGAGGGCAGCATCGAGAACATCGCCATCGAGGCGACCGACATCCCGGCCCTGCTGGCCTTCGCCAAGGCTCAGCAGATAGGTCTCACCATAGTCGGACCGGAAGCGCCGCTGGTGAAAGGCGTGGTGGATGCCTTCCGTGCCGAAGGGCTCGCCATCTTCGGCCCGACCGCCGCCGCCGCCCAGCTGGAAGGCTCCAAGGCGTTCGCCAAGGATTTCCTGGCACGCCACGCCATCCCCACTGCCGACTACCAGAACTTCACCGAGGTGGAGCCCGCACTGGCCTACCTGCGCGAGAAGGGCGCCCCCATCGTCATCAAGGCTGACGGCCTGGCCGCCGGCAAGGGCGTCATCGTCGCCATGACCCTCGATGAGGCAGAGGAAGCGGTGCGCGACATGCTGTCCGGCAATGCGTTCGGCGACGCCGGCGCCCGGGTGGTGATCGAGGAGTTCCTGGACGGGGAAGAGGCGAGCTTCATCGTCATGGTGGACGGCGAGCACGTGCTGCCCATGGCCACCAGCCAGGATCACAAGCGGGTCGGCGACGGCGATACCGGCCTCAACACCGGCGGCATGGGAGCCTACTCCCCGGCCCCCGTGGTGACCGATGCGGTGCATCAGAGGGTGATGGAGCAGGTGATCATGCCGACCGTGCGTGGCATGGCGGCCGAGGGCAACGTCTACACCGGTTTCCTCTACGCCGGCCTGATGATCGATGGGCAGGGCAACCCCAAGGTGATCGAGTTCAACTGCCGCTTCGGCGACCCCGAGACCCAGCCCATCATGCTGCGCATGCGCTCCGATCTGGTGGAGCTGTGCCTGGCCGCCTGTGCCGGCAAGCTGGATCGGGTCGAAGCCATCTATGATCCCCGCGTCGCCATCGGCGTGGTGCTGGCGGCGGGCGGTTACCCGGGTGACTACCAGCAGGGCAAGCCCATCAGCGGTCTGCCGGTGGAAGAGGCGAGCGGCGAGAAGGTGTTCCATGCCGGCTCCCAGCTGGCGGGAGACACCATAGTCACCGCCGGTGGCCGCGTGCTGTGCGCCACCGCGCTGGGCCACACGGTCGCCGAGGCGCAGCAACGCGCCTATCAGCTGGCGGGCCGCATCCAGTGGGACGGGGTCTTCTACCGCACCGACATCGGCTGGCGCGCCATCGAGCGCGAGCAGGCCAAGTAAGTCCGGTCGTTCGTACCCTGATGCGAGTGGGGCCTGCGGGCCCCTTTTTGTGCCTGGGCTCCGGTAGCGGCACTGCTGGCCTGTCGCCGGAGCCACGAGCCGCACAGTCCCCTGCACCAGCTCGCGCTCGCCTCCAGTGAGTGCCGACACCGGCGGCTCACGCTACCCCGCCGACGAGCCGAGCTCAGGCCGGCTTGCCTGCTATCCACCCAGCCCCATCAGAGCGCCCGTCCCTTCTGCCCTGCTACATGTCGTCAGCACAATGCACACATTTCGTCACAATTAGTCGCTTTTCAGCCATACATTTGACCCATTTTCATGGCATCATGCTAAATTGACCGCACTCAAATGAGTGCCATAAGAACCCACAATGTCGTAGTCCCATAAGGAAATCCCATGTTGAAAACTGTGCGCCCCCTGCTGTTGCCCCTGATGTTTGGCCTGATGACCCTGCCCGCCATGGCAGGCGATCTGGAGCAGCCGATGAAGAAGATCGGCTTCAACTACAAGCAGGCACTCAAGGCCAGCGATGCCGCCACCATGGAGAAGCACATCAAGGAGATGAAGGCCCAGCTCGACATCGCCAAAGAGCAGAACATGCCCACGGCCAAGAAGGATAAGTTCCTCGAAGGCATGGGCGAGGTGCAGACCGAGCTGGACGCCAGCCTGGCCGCCCTGCAGGCCGGTGATGAGGAGAAGGCCCGCGCGCATCTGGCCAAGATCAACGACCTGAAGAAGGAGTACCACACTTATGCCAAGCAGAAAGGCTGAGCCTTTTCGCTGGGATAGCCTGGTCCGCCTCATTCACTGGGGGGTGGCGGCGGCCTGCGTCGCCAACCTCTGGTTCAACGAGGCGGGAGAGACCTGGCACGAGCGTCTCGGCTACCTGGCCATCATCCTGATCAGCCTGCGGCTGGGGTGGGGACTCTCCTTCGCCAGGGGCCACGCCCGCCTGAGCGCCCTCATCCCGAACCGGGAGGACTTCCGCCAGCAGGCCCTGGCGCTGCGTGAACGGGCCCCCGCAGCCCCCGGCCATCACGGCAGCGGCAAGCTGGCGGTCTGGGCACTCTGGCTGCTCATCCTGGCCACCGCGGGCACCGGCTGGTTTCAAAACACCGAGCCGGGGTTTGAACTGGGGGCCGACGACTGGCATGTCTGGTGTACCTGGGCGCTGCAGGGGCTGATTGCCCTGCACCTGTGCGCCATCGTCTACACCTCCTGGCGCCAGCGCAGCAATCTGTTGGCCCGCATGCTGCCGATGCGCCAGCGCGCCACCCCGGTCCGACAGCAAGAGCCACACTCCTGAGCCCGGGACCCCATGGCAGGGCGATGTGCATTCACCGCGCCCTGCCATCGCTGACCCGCTAACACCTTCGCCTGCATAGGGGAGCACTCACCTCTTATCTTCCTGCTATTCCCCTCCTCACCACAACCGAAAGCCCACTTGCACCGGATGGCGGTGCTGAGCCGCCTCGTCCACCCCGCTCTGCCAGGGGCCTGGCAAGTGCCATATGAAAGCATTTTCATTCACAGTTTTTAACTAATTACGCCTGCTCGATTTTCAACCAGCTGGATTTCATCAATGCTACTGAACCGAACGAGAGTTGTTCGTCGTCCGTTCGAGATTCAGGCAGTGAAAACCAATAACAAAATCGAAGGGAAAATCGTCATGCACAACACACTGTTTCGAACCGCCCTGCTCGCCGCGGCGCTTGGCTCATTCAGCCACTCCGCCACCGCCGAAGGCGTCATGGTCCATCTGTTCCAATGGAAGTTCAACGACATCGCCAACGAGTGCGAGACGGTGCTCGGTCCCAAGGGGTTCGGGGGCGTCCAGATCACGCCGCCGGCCGAGCACAAGCAGGGGAGCGAGTACTGGTGGACCGTCTACCAGCCGGTCAGCTTCAAGAATTTCAACAGCTTCGGTGGCAGTGAGGCGGAGCTCAGGAGCATGATCACCCGCTGCAACGCCGCCGGGGTCAAGATCTACGCCGACGCCGTCTTCAACCAGCTGGCCTCGGGCACGGGCACCGCCACCGGCGGCGGCAGCTACAACTCCGGCCAGTTCCAGTATCCCCAGTTCGGTTACAACGACTTCCACCACAGCGGTGACATCACCAACTACGGCGACAGCAACAACGTCTGGAACGGCGCCCTCTACGGCATGCCGGATCTGAACACAGGATCCACCTACGTGCAGGAGCAGATCGCCACCTACATGAAGACCCTGCTCGGTTGGGGGGTTGCCGGTTTTCGCGTCGACGCGGCCAAGCACATGGCCCCCAGCGAGGTGAAGGCGATCCTCGACAAGGCAGGCAGTCCCAAGGCCTATCTGGAGGTGATAGGTGCCGGTGGGGAATCCGCCGAGATTCAGCCCAACCGCTACACCTATATCGACAGGGTCACCGACTTCAAATACGGCACCAGCCTCGCCGCCAACTTCAACGGCCAGATCAAGAACCTCAAGACCCTGGGGGAGAGCTGGGGCCTGCTCCCCTCCGACAAGTCCTTCATCTTCGTGGTCAACCACGACCGCGAACGCGGCCACGGCGGTGGCGGCATGCTCACCTTCATGAATGGCACCCGCTATGAGTTGGCCAACGTCTTCATGATGGCCTGGCCCTATGGCTGGAAGCAGGTGATGTCAGGCTACCGCTTCGCCGACATGGGCAAGTACGAGACCGACAAGGGCGCGCCGGGCAGCACGCCCTGCTCCGACAGCCAGTGGAACTGCGAGCAGCGCCGTCCGACCATCATGAACATGGCCCTGTTCCACAACAGAACCGAGGGCACTGCGGTCAGCAACTGGTGGGACAACGGCAACAACCAGATCGCCTTCAGCCGGGGTGACAAGGGCTTCGTCGCCATCAACAACGAGAGCGGCAGCCTGGTGGCCTCGGTGCAGACCGGCCTGCCGGCCGGCGAGTACTGCAACATCTTGAGCGGCAACGATTACTGCAGCGGCGCCTATATCCAGGTCGACGGCAGCGGCAAGGCCAGCCTGAACCTCGCAGGCATGAAGGCCGCCGCCATCCTGGCCGGCTGCACCAAGGCCAGCCCCTGTGGCGGGACAACCCTGCCGGGCAACAGGTTCAGCAGCCTGAACCTGCGCGGCACCCACAACGCCTGGGGCAACACCCCCATGCAGGTGGATGCCAACCGCATCTGGTCCGCCATCGTCAACCTGACCGGCGCCGGTGATGCCACCGGGGCCCAGCGCTTCAAGTTCGACGTCTTCGGCAACTGGACCGAAAACTATGGCGACAACGAAGGGGATGGCATCGCCGACAAAGGCAGCACCAAGGACATCTACCTCAGTGGCATCGGCCAGTATCGTGTCTCCCTCAAGGAGAGCGATCTCAGCTACACCCTGACCGCCCTGAACGCCAACCAGGCCCCCGTCGCCGTCCTCTCGCCCAAGGCCATCAGCGTCAAGCTGGGGGAGAGCGTGGTGTTCGATGGCTCAACCTCCAGCGATGATGCCGGTGTGGTGAGCTACGGCTGGTCCACCGGCGGCAGCGCCCAGACCGAGACAGTCCAGTTCGATACCCTGGGCTCCCACACCGTCACTCTGACCGTCACCGACGCAGAGGGGCTGACCGCCAGCGCCAGCGCCACCGTGAACGTCACCGACAGCAACGGCAGCTACACCAGCGTGCTGCCGACCCTGAACTTCCGTGGCACCCCCAACGGCTGGGGCGCACTGGCCATGACCCTGATCGCCGACAATCAGTGGGAGGCGCAAATCAGCTTCGACGGTCAGACCAACCAGCGCTTCAAGTTCGACGTCAAGGGGGACTGGAGCCAGAACTACGGCGACACCAACAAGGATGGCGTGGCCGAGCAGGCCGGGGCCGACATCGCCACCACCGTCACCGGCCTGTACCGCGTGCGCTTCAACGACCAGAGCCTGCAGTACAGCCTGAGCCCGGTCAGCGTCGGTTATGCCAAGAACTTCGCCAGCCTGAACCTGCGCGGCACCCCCAACGCCTGGGGCACCACCCCCCTGACCCTGGTCGGCGACCACCTGTGGCAGGCCAGCATCACCTTCAGCGGCGCCGGTGATGCCAACGGGGGTCAGCGCTTCAAGTTCGACGTCAAGGGGGACTGGAGCCAGAACTACGGCGACAGCAACAAGGACGGCGTGGCCGAGTCGGCAGGGGCCGACATCACCAGCGCGGTGATCGGTGCCTATCTGGTTCGCTTCAACGACCAGACCCTGGCCTACAGCCTGAGCGCCCAGTAAGCCGGCGAGGGGCGGTGACGCCCCGCGCCTGCATGCTCACCAGCATGGCCTCCTCCCCCTGGGCAGGAGGCCTTTTTTATCCGCGAGGTGCCCCATGCGATCAGCGTGCGGCCCGGCGGGACTCGCCTCGAGAGCCCCCCTGGCTTGCTCCGTCTCCAGCCGGCCTGACCGTCGCCATTGGCGCCCGCCTGCTGCTTATCTCTGCCAGCGCGGCGGATGCATGGCCCTCTCTTCCCCATTTCCCGGCCGCTGACTCGCAGGCATACTGGAACGACATCCCCATGCAGGAGCGCATATGAAACAGCTGGAAACCCTCAGGGCCGAGGGACGGATTGAAGAGGCTCGCCAACACGGTCTGCTGCAACTCATCGAGCACCCGCAGCACGCCGAGCTGCATTATGAGGTGGCCTGCCTGCACGACACGCTCGGGCGCGAGACCCAGGCCATTCCCCTCTACCAGAAGGCCATAGCGCTGGGACTGAGCGAGGCCTCCTTGCGCGGCGCCTGGCTGGGTCTCGGCAGCTCTTATCGCAGCACCGGGCAGTATACGGAGGCCCTGGCCGCCTTCGAGCAGGGGCTGGCCCGCTTCCCCGACGCCGCCGAGTTCAGGGTGTTTAGGGCCATGGCCTGTTACAACCTGGGCCACCACAAGGAGGGAATGGAGAGCCTGCTGGCCGTGCTGGCCGTCACGATGACGGATCCCGACCTCACCCCCTATAGGCGCGCCATCGCGCTCTACGCCGAGGATCTTGACCGGCGCTGGTGAACGCCTGAAACGACAAAGCCGCTCATAAGAGCGGCTTTGTCTGAATTTGGTGGCCCCTGCCTGACTTGAACAGGCGACCAATCGATTATGAGTCGACTGCTCTAACCAACTGAGCTAAGGGGCCAGAATCTTGGTTTTGCGGCGTGGATTATAGGGGATGTGTGATAACCCGTCCATAGGCAGATCAACCACTTGGCGAGTTTTTGTCCACCCGCCAGCAAATCTCTCTGCGCCCTGGCTCCCGGATAAAACAAAGCCCCGCATGGCGGGGCTTTTGAGACAGCTCAGGGCAATGCTTCAGGACTATTCGTCCAGGAAGCTGCGCAGCACTTCCGAGCGGCTCGGGTGGCGCAGTTTGCGCAGTGCCTTGGCTTCGATCTGACGAATACGCTCACGGGTCACGTCGAACTGCTTGCCCACTTCCTCGAGGGTGTGGTCAGTGTTCATGTCGATCCCGAAACGCATCCGCAACACCTTGGCTTCACGGGCAGTCAGGCCAGCCAGCACTTCGCGGGTCGCGTTGCGCAGGCTTTCGCTGGTCGCCGCATCCGCCGGCAGTGCCAAGGTGGTGTCTTCGATGAAGTCACCCAAGTGGGAGTCTTCATCATCACCGATGGGCGTCTCCATGGAGATGGGCTCCTTGGCGATCTTCAGCACCTTGCGGATCTTGTCTTCCGGCATGCCCATGCGCATGGCCAGCTCTTCCGGGTTCGGTTCACGACCCATCTCCTGCAGCATCTGGCGGGAGATACGGTTGAGCTTGTTGATGGTCTCGATCATGTGCACCGGGATACGGATGGTACGGGCCTGATCCGCGATGGAGCGGGTAATGGCCTGACGGATCCACCAGGTGGCATAGGTAGAAAACTTGTAGCCACGACGGTATTCAAACTTGTCTACCGCCTTCATCAGACCGATGTTGCCCTCCTGGATCAGATCCAGGAATTGCAGACCGCGGTTGGTGTACTTCTTGGCAATAGAGATAACCAGACGCAGGTTGGCCTCGACCATCTCTTTCTTCGCACGACGGGCCTTGGCCTCGCCGATGCTCATGCGACGGTTGATATCCTTGATCTGGGCGATGGAGAGGCCGGTCTCCTCTTCGATCTGCTGCAGCTTGCCGATGGCGCGCAGCACATCTTCGTCCATCTCGACCAGACGCGGCGACCAGGCTTTGCCTGCCTGCTTCTGATATTCAAACCAGGCGGTCTCGCACTCATTGTTGGTGAAGGCCGCGACGAAGGTCTTCTTCGGCATCTTGGCCTGCTCAACGCAGAGCTTCATGATGATGCGTTCCTGCACCCGCACCCGCTCCATCATCTCGCGCATGTTGTTGACCAGGCGATCGAACTGCTTGGGCATCAGGCGGAATTGACGGAACACATCGGCCAGCTGGGCGATGGCAGCCTGGGTGTCGTCGTGGGCACGACCATTCTTCTGAATGGAGAGACGGGTGACTTCGTACTGGGCACGCAGTTCACCGAACTTCTCACGGGCGACTTCAGGATCCGGACCACCGTCCCCCTCGTCGTCGGAGTTGTCACCGTCTTCATCTTCGTCTTCGTCTTCGTCTTCGTCTTCGTCAGCCAGATCGTCTTCGCTGAGCTCGGAGCCAATATGAGTGGCGGTCGGCGCCACATCATCAGCCTCATTGGGGTCTATAAAACCGGAGATGATATCGGACAGACGCAGCTGCTCGGCTTCGTACTTGTCATACTGTTCGAGCAGGTAAGTGATAGCTTCAGGGTACTCGGCAACGGAGCTTTGTACTTGGTTGATACCGTCTTCGATCCGCTTGGCGATGTCGATTTCGCCTTCGCGGGTCAGCAGTTCGACGGTACCCATTTCCCGCATGTACATGCGGACGGGATCGGTCGTGCGACCAATCTCAGATTCAACAGATGCCAGAGCCTGGGCCGCTGCTTCGGCAGCGTCCTCATCGGCGGTACCACCTTCGGCCATGATCAGATCATCGGCGTCCGGGGCGTTTTCCACCACCTGGATACCCATATCGTTGATCATCTGGATGATGTCTTCGATCTGGTCAGAGTCGACAATGTCTTGCGGGAGGTGATCGTTCACCTCGGCATAGGTCAGGTAGCCCTGTTCTTTACCTTTGGCAACGAGGAGTTTAAGCTGAGACTGCGGGGTTTGCTCCATAGAACTCATCCGGTTGGTGTTGCTAGGTTGCGCGTACAGTGCGCTGCTGCGCAAATAGCCAATTCTAATAGAAAACCGCCAGACATGCTATGTCTGGTTGCGGCGTCGGTCATGAGAAACCCCTGCCCGCAGTATTGTCGGGGCCAGGCGGTTATACAATATTTGCTTTTAATCCCGTCGATTCGGGCAACGGTATTTATATTGAGACTAAACACTCAAATATCAAGCCCCACTCTCATTTCTTTTCTCAATCTGCACCTCTCTGATCAGCATCATCAGCTCCTGCCTCTCCTCAGAGCTTAGCCCTTCCTGCGCCACCTTGGCCTGCAACTCTTCGATCCGTTGCTTCAGAAACTGGTTGATGAAACCGACGAAGGTATCCTGCAGTTCACCCAGGATATCCGGCTCCTGATCGAGCTTTATCTCTTCAAACAGGTCGTGCATCGCCAGCTGGGCCAGGATCTCTCCCTCCTTGGTGCCGCGCCAATGCTCCAGCAAGATGCCGGTGGTGACAGCCGGCTGGGACAGGATCTGCTGATGCAGCTGCAACAGGAACTTGATGCCCTGCACCCGCAGCCCGGCTAGCTCCGGCATGGGTGGCAACTCGGCCGTTACCGACGGGTACTGGATCATCAGCGCCAGTGCTCGGCGCAGCGGTGTCAACTTGGCGGCCTTGGGTTTGTTGACCTCCCCCTTGGGCTGGCTATTGCGGGCAAACAGCTCGGCGATCCGCTGCTTGTTCTCCCCCCAGCGCATCATGCTGGAGAGCCGGGTGATCAGCCCCTCGCGGGTGAAGCCTTCCGGCACGCGGCGGATCAGCTCGGCGGCCTTGTTGGCCACCTCAAACTTGCCCGCCTCGCCGGAGAGGGCTGCATCCCGTCCGAGACGCTCGAACATGAAGTCGGCGAAAGGCTGAGCCTCATCCAGCAGGGCCTCGAAGCCCTCCTTACCGATCTGGCGCACCAGCGAGTCCGGATCCTCTCCATCCGGCAGGAACACGAACTTGAGTTCGCGCCCGTCCTGCAGATGAGAGAGTGCATTATCCAGTGCCCGCCAGGCCGCCTCACGACCAGCTTTGTCACCGTCGTAGCAGCAGATCACCTCGGCCGTGGTGCGAAACAGGGTGTGGATATGGTCGCTGGTGGTAGCGGTGCCCAGCGCAGCCACCGCATAGTCGATGTCGTACTGGCCGAGCGCCACCACGTCCATATAGCCTTCCACCACCAGGATCCGGCGAGGATCCTTGTGTGCCTGCTTCACCTCGTAGAGGCCGAACAGTTCCCGCCCCTTATGGAAGATGGGGGTCTCCGGCGAGTTGAGGTACTTGGGAGTGCCATCCCCCAACACCCGTCCACCGAAGCCGATGACCCGGCCCCGCTTGTCACGGATCGGAAACATGATGCGATCGCGGAAGCGATCATAGCTGCCGGGGCCGCTGTCGCGGGGGATCAGCATGCCGCCGGAGATGAGCAGCTGTTCGTGATCCCGACTGGATCCAAAGCGCCGCCTGACCTGATCCCAGTCACCCGGGGCATAGCCGATGTTGAAACGCTTGACCACTTCCCCGGTCAGACCGCGTCCCTTCAGGTATTCCACCGCCTGAGGAGCCCCCTTGAGATTGCTCTCGTAGAAGCGGGCAATCTGGCTCATCAGCTCATAGAGATCCTTGCTGACGGCGGGTTGGGAACTGGCCGAGCCCCCCAGGCTCTGCTCGCGAGGCACCTGCATACCCTGCATGCTGGCGAGCTCTTCGATGGCATCGGGGAATTCGAGTCCGTCGTACTCCATGACAAAGCCGATGGCGTTGCCGTGGGCGCCACAGCCGAAACAGTGGTAGAACTGCTTCTCCTGGCTGACGGTGAAAGAGGGGCTTTTTTCGTTATGAAAAGGACAGCAAGCCTGATAGTTCTTACCGGCCTTTTTCAGCCGCACTCGCGAGTCGATCAACTCGACGATGTCGGTGCGTACGAGCAGATCATCGATAAAGGATTGTGGGATCCTGCCTGCCATAACCGTCCTGTTTCATTACTCGGAAAAATAAAAAAGCCGCGCATTCACAGGGAAGCACGGCTTCTTTCGACTAACAAGAGAAATGCCTGTTACGCCAAGCGGGTTTTCACCTGAGCACTGACGGCGCCGACATCGGCACGCCCCTGAATCTTCGGCTTCAAGACAGCCATGACCTTGCCCATATCAGCCATGACGGCAGCACCACTTTCAGTGATGGCTTGCTCGATCAGTGCGGCAATTTCGTCTGCGGTCAGCTGTTGCGGCAGAAATTCCTGCAACACCAAGATCTCTGCGGACTCTTTGTCGGCAAGATCCTGACGACCGGCAGCTTCAAATTGGCTGATGGAATCGCGGCGCTGTTTGACCATCTTGGTCACGACAGCGAGGATATCCTCATCATTGAGCTCGATACGGGTATCAACTTCACGCTGCTTGATTTCTGCCATCAACAAACGGATCGTCCCCAGGCGAGCCTTATCTCTGGCAAGCATGGCGAGTTTTTGTTGATCCTTGAGTTGATCCTTCAGAGACACGGCATGATCTCCCGATTAGTACAGGCGGATACGACGTGCGTTTTCGCGGGACAGCTTCTTGGCGTGACGCTTAACGGCAGACGCTTTGGCGCGCTTACGGATGGTAGTCGGCTTCTCGTAGAACTCACGGCTACGAACTTCAGACAGGATACCGGCCTTTTCGCAAGAACGCTTGAAGCGACGCAGAGCAACGTCAAACGGCTCATTTTCACGGACTTTGATTACTGGCATGTGCCTTTCACCTCAGTGATATATTGTTAGCTGACCATCAGTCGATCAGCATGTCTTAAAATGGTGCGAAATTATACTCTGGACAGGGAATGAAAGTAAACCCGCAGAGATCGCTCTGGTTTAAAAAACCCGCGAAGGTTACCATAGCCGTCTCATTTTAGCAGTGAAATTTTTTAGCAATGCGTGTATTGGGCATAGAGACATCCTGTGACGAAACCGGGATCGCGATCTTCGACGATCAAAAAGGGATCCTTTCCCATCAATTATACAGTCAGGTCAAGCTGCATGCGGACTACGGTGGCGTCGTCCCCGAGCTCGCCAGCCGGGATCATGTCCGCAAGACGATCCCCTTGATCCAGGCCGCATTGCAAGAGGCGGGACTGGGTAAAGACGACATCGACGGCATCGCCTACACCGCGGGTCCAGGTCTGGTTGGCGCCATCCTGGTCGGCGCCACCATAGGCCGCTCGCTGGCGATGGCCTGGGGTAAACCCGCCATCGCCGTGCACCACATGGAGGGTCACCTGCTGGCGCCCATGCTAGAGGAGCGGGCCCCCGACTTCCCCTTCGTGGCGCTGCTGGTCTCCGGCGGCCACTCCATGCTGGTGCGGGTCGATGGCATAGGCCGCTATCAGCTGCTGGGCGAATCCATCGATGATGCCGCCGGTGAGGCGTTCGACAAGACCGCCAAGCTGATGGGGCTGGATTATCCGGGCGGTCCCCTGCTCTCCAGACTGGCCGAGAAGGGCACCACGGGACGCTTCACCTTCCCACGTCCCATGACCGATCGGCCCGGCCTCGACATGAGCTTCTCCGGTCTCAAGACCTTTGCCGCCAACACCATAGCCGCCAATGCCGACGATGAGCAGACCCGCGCCGACATCGCCCGCGCCTTCGAAGATGCCGTGGTCGATACCCTGGCCATCAAGTGCCGTCGCGCCTTGAAGGAGACAGGGCTCAAGCGCCTGGTGGTGGCCGGTGGCGTCAGCGCCAACCGTCACCTGCGCGCCCAGCTGGCCGAGCTGATGGAGAGCCTCAAGGGCGAGGTGTTCTACCCGCGCACCGAATATTGCACCGACAACGGCGCCATGATCGCCTACGCCGGCATGCAGCGCCTCAAGGCCGGGGTGTTTGAACCGCTGGCGGTCAAGGCGGTGCCACGCTGGCCGCTGGACACCCTGGATCCGGTGTGATCCAGAGGATCCTGTCGCAATGAAAAGGGGCCAATGGCCCCTTTGTTGTCTCTGTCGATTGCTCCGCGGCCATCAGTTGGTACGGACTAATTGGTTCTAAACAGGGCCTCGATGGAGAGACCCTGCCCCAGCAGGATCTCCCGCAAGCGACGCAAGCCTTCCACCTGAATCTGGCGTACCCGCTCCCGGGTCAGTCCGATCTCGGCGCCCACATCTTCCAGGGTGGCCGGCTCATAGCCGAGCAGGCCGAAACGCCGGGCCAGCACCTCCCGCTGCTTGGGATTCAGCTCCTCCAGCCAGTGGACTATGCTGCTGCGCATGTCGTCTTCCTGGGATTCCAGCTCGGGCCCCATGCCGCGCTCATCGGACAGGACATCGAGCAGCGCCTTGTCGCGATCGCCGCCGATGGGGGTATCCACCGAGGTGATCTTCTCGTTGAGCTTGAGCATGCGGTTCACGTCATCGACCGAACGATCCAGCGCATGGGCGATATCCTCGGCGGTGGGTTCATGATCGAGACGGTGCGAGAGCTCGCGGGCGGTACGCAGGTAGACGTTCAGCTCCTTGACCACGTGGATCGGCAGCCGGATGGTGCGGGTCTGGTTCATGATGGCCCGCTCTATGGTCTGGCGGATCCACCAGGTGGCATAGGTGGAGAAACGGAAGCCGCGCTCGGGGTCGAACTTTTCGACCGCACGGATAAGACCGAGGTTACCCTCTTCGATGAGATCCAGCAGCACCAGGCCGCGGTTGTTGTAGCGTCGGGCAATCTTGACCACCAGCCGCAAGTTGGACTCGATCATGCGCTTGCGGGCGGCTTTGTCACCGCGCAAGGCACGACGGGCGTAATAAACTTCCTCTTCAGCCGTGAGCAAGGGGGAGAACCCAATCTCCCCCAGGTAGAGCTGGGTGGCATCCATGACCTTGTTCAGTTCCGGCACCATCAATTCGTCGGAGATAGTCTCCTCAACCTCGGCGGCAACTTCCTGAACCTCTTCTTCCTCATGGGTTTCCAGCTCTTCGTCGAACTCTAATTCTGCATCCTGCATTACCAGTTGTTCTTGGCTCATGATATGTCTCCCTGACCTGAACCAGAGTAAGACCTAGCTCTCTGGGTTAACGCTTTGGCAAATAGCTCATCGGGTTAATCGACTTGCCTCTGTACCGGATCTCGAAGTGCAAGCGCACATCCGGTGCGTCCGTGCTACCCATATTGGCGATGACAGTGCCCCCTTTGACGGAGTCACCCTCCTTCACCCGCAACTCATCGTTGTGGGCATAAGCGGAGAGGTAGTCATCATCGTGCTTGAGAATAATCAGCTTGCCATAGCCCCGCAGCGCGCTGCCCGCATAGACAACCTTGCCACCACTCGCGGCGTAGATGGGTTGCCCCTTCTGACCAGAGATATCGATGCCCTTGTTGCCCTGCTCCGCGACAGAGAAACCTTCGACGACCCGGCCTTGAGTCGGCCAGTGCCATGAGAGCTTCGACTGGGAGCTGCTTGTTTTTTGTTCTTTGACCTGAGCGTATGCTGTTGAAGATGATGGAGCAATCGTTTTCTGTGCGATGAACGGAGTGGTCGTACCTGCCGGGGCGGTCGCCATAGGCTTGGGACCCGAACTGGCCACTACCGCCGTAGCCACCACCATCTGGCTGCCTCCGGTCGCGCTCGACCCGACCTTGAGCACCTGCCCCACATTCAGGGCATAGGGCGCCTGCAGGTTATTGCGCTGCGCCAGGGTCTGGTTCGACACGTTGAACTGACGCCCAATGCTGCTCAGGGTGTCGCCGCGGCGCACCTCATAGGTACCAGCGCCACTGACGGCGCTGCTGGTACTGCCGGTGCTGGCCACCGCGGCAGAGGAGCCATCCAGCCTGAGCTGCTGGCCCGGGTAGATGTTGTAGGGGGGGCTGATCCCGTTGAGGCTGACCAAGGACGCGACATCCATGCCCGAACGGAAGGCGATGGAGTAGAGGGTATCCCCCTTGACCACTGTGTAACCGCCGCCCTGCATGCCCGGATTGGCCATGTTTTGACGAGTCGGGATGGTCGAGGCAATGGGGTCATTGCCGAGACTCTGTACCGGGGCAGCAGTCTTGCTGGAAGAGCAGGCAAGCAGTAGCCATGACAACACGACGACACTACTTCCTTGCCAAACACGCGAACGCATAGTGGATCCTTAACGACTAAACCAGAAATAGGCCGCAATGGCCAAACCAATACAGAGCCAGCCCAGCACATCCACATAGTGCATCAGCCTGCGCTCCATCTTCTCACCGCCCCAGCGCATCAGACCCGCCACCAGGAAGAAGCGCATGCCACGACCAATCAACGAGGTCAAAATGAAGGGCAAAAGGGCCATGTGGAGCAAGCCCGCCGTGACGGTAAACACCTTGTAGGGGATCGGCGTGAAACTGGCAATGAAAATCACCCAGATGCCCCATTGTTCGAACCACTGCTCGGCCAGGGCGATCTTGTCCTCATAGCCGACAGAGACCACCAGCGGCTGTACCACCGGCTCCCACAGGGCGTAGCCCAGCAGGTAGCCAAACACCGCCCCCAGCACCGAGAACAGGGTGGCCAAGCCGGCGTAGTGCCATGCTCGGTGGGGTTTGGCCAGCGCCATGGGCGCCAGCATCACGTCCACCGGGATGGGCCAGAATACGGATTCGATAAAGGCGGTGATCGCCAGATAATAAGGCGCGTACTTGTGGCGCGCCCACTGCATCACCAGCACATAGAGGCGGGAAAACAACTTCACTCAACATCTCCGTCAATGAGGGGAACAAAACGCACCGGCTCCAGGATCCGGCTGGTCAGCTGGGAGCCTGAGCGTTCGATCAGCTGCAAAGTCTGCTGGCTGTCGCCCACCGGCAGCACCAGCCTGCCACCCTCGGCCAGCTGATCGGTCAGGGCCTTGGGCACCTCGCTGGCCGCCGCCGTCACCAGAATGGCATCGAACGGTCCCTTGTTGGGCCATCCCAACCAGCCGTTGCCGTGCTTGGCCGAGACATTGTGCAGATCGAGCTGACGCAACCGGCGCCGGGCCAGGAACTGCAGTGACTTGATCCGCTCCACCGTGTAGACATGTTCCACCAGATGAGCCAGCACCGCGGTCTGATAACCGGAGCCAGTGCCGATCTCCAGCACATGGGCCGGATTGTTCTGGATCAGCAGCTCGGTCATCCGCGCCACCATGTAGGGTTGCGAGATGGTCTGACCGTGGCCGATGGGTAGGGCCGTATTGTCCCAGGCCTTGTGCGCCATGGCCTCGTCCACAAACAGCTGGCGTGGTACTTTCGCAATCGCCGCGAGCACGCGGAAATCGCGAATATCCTGGGCAATCAGCTGATTCAAAAGGCGTTGTACGATCACACCTTCATCCCTGCAGATCTAGCCAGGCTCCCAGACCCGCCAGACTGCTGTAGGCAGTCATGTCGATGGTCAATGGGGTGATGGAGACATAACCCTGCTCGATGGCCGCGAAATCCGTGCCCTCCCCCGCATCCTGCTGGCTGCCTGGGGGGCCGATCCAGTAGATGGGTTGACCACGAGGATCCTCGGTGCGGATCACCGACTCGGCACGATGGCGATTGCCAAGGCGCGTCACCTTGATCCCCTTGACCTGACTGAGCGGCAGATCCGGCACATTCACGTTGAGGATCTGATCGGCGGGCAGCGAGTGCAGCATCAGGCCCCGCACCAGCAGGACGGCATAGTGAGCCGCCGTGGCGAAGTGGGTCCTGCCCACCAGCGAGATGGCCAGGGAAGGAAAACCGAGGTGGCGCCCTTCGGTCGCCGCCGCCACAGTACCGGAGTAGATGACATCATCCCCCAGGTTGGCGCCGTGGTTAATCCCGGCCACCACCATGTCCGGCTCAGGCCGCACCAGCTCATTGACCGCCAGGTGCACGCAGTCTGTCGGCGTGCCCTTGACCGCATAGCTTTCGATCCCATTAAAGCCGGATTCGCTGAGGCGGGTGACCCGCAGCGGTACCTCCAGCGTCAGGGAATGACTCGCGCCGCTGCGGTTGCGATCCGGCGCCACCACTATGACCTCGCCACAGGCAGTCAGCGCAGTGCTGAGGGCACGAATACCCTCGGCGTGTACACCATCGTCATTACTGACCAGAATTCGCATCGGTTGGGTTCCTGAAACCGTGATCGGCCTCTTCGGCCTGCATTAACTCGCGCACCACGCTGGTGGCAAAGGCCCCGGCCGGCAGGAAGAACGACAGGGTCAAGACCTCGGCGTCCAGCGTCCAGCTCATCCCCTCCGGCAGCAGCAGCAGCGGACGTCTGTCCTGATCCAACCCGGCCTTCTCCAGCCCAGCGCACCAGTCGCCATAAACCGCCAGCACCCCTTGTTCAAACTCGGCGGCGGCCCCCTGACTGGCCAGTCGACCACGGCCCCACTGGGGGGCGGTCAGCTGCACGTCGCCGGAGGCCAACCGCGCCTCCAGCTCGGGGGTCAGCGTCTCTTCACTGAAGATGGAGTGACTGCCCTTGAGCATCACGCAGTCGCCGGCCAGCAACTGATGGGCCAGCCCCTGCTCGATGCGGGCGCTGACGATGGCGTTGAACAGCATGCTGCGGGCGGCTGAGAGATAGAGGGAACGCTTGTTGCGATCGTTGATCCGCTTGCCGGCGAACATCGCCTTGGCCGCCTCCAGGTTGTTGCCGCCACGGCCGAAGCGCTGCTCGCCGTAGTAGTTCGGCACCCCCTGGCTGGCGATGGCCTGCAGACGGGGCTCCAACCCCTCGGTCTGCTCCAGCCCGGTCAGGCGCAGGCGGAAGTGGTTGCCCTTGAGGTAGCCGACCCGCAGCTTGCGGTTGTGACGCTTGGCCTGCAGGATCTGGATGCTGTCGCTCTGGATGACCGACAGATCCGGCTCTGCCTTGCCCGGCAGGTGAATGCCGAACCACTGTTCGGTCACCGCGTGGCGATCCTTGAGGCCGGCCCAGGTCACCGCGTTGCGATTGACCCCGGCCGCATCGGCCAGCAGGCCCGCCACCCAGGCGGTGTTCTCGCCGGTCTTGCGCACCCGCACGAAGATGTGCTCCCCTTCCCCGCAGGGCTCGAAACCGAGATCCTCATTGACCACGAAGTCGCCGGCCTCGGCCTTGAGGATACCGCGGGCAGTCGGTGCCCCATGCAAATAGCTAAGCTGTTCCAACATTATTGTTTCACCAGTAAGACGACGGCTTCGGTGGCGATCCCTTCCTTGCGCCCCGTGAATCCAAGCTGCTCTGTGGTGGTCGCCTTGACATTCACCCGGTTCAAATCACATTTCAAATCCGCCGCCAGCACGGCGCACATGGCCTCGATATGGGGGGCCATCTTGGGGGCCTGGGCGATGATGGTCACGTCCAGATTGCCGATGGCATAACCCGCCTGCTGCACCCGGGCAAATACGTCCCGCAGCAGGATACGGCTGTCGATCCCCTTGAACTCGGCGGCGGTATCGGGGAAGTGGCGGCCGATATCACCGGCACCGATCGCCCCCAGCAGCGCATCGCTCACCGCGTGCAGCACCACATCACCGTCGGAGTGGGCCAGCAGCCCCTGTTCGTACGGCACCGCCACCCCGCCCAGCATGCAGGGGCCGACCCCGCCAAATCGGTGTACATCAAAACCATGTCCAATGCGGATCATGATGGCTCCTTGAACGATGAATCGGGTTGCGCCTGCCGGCGCCCATTCTGTTGATCTAAAAAGAGCCCCGCCAGGGAGAGATCCTCCGGCCGGGTCACCTTGATATTGTCGGCGCGCCCTTCCACCATGCGCACCGGATAACCGGCGCGCTCCATGGCGGAGGCCTCATCGGTGATGGTGGCGCCCAGTGCCAGCCCCTCCTCCAGCGCCCGCCTCAAGGGAGCTGTGGGGAACATCTGCGGGGTCAGGGCATGCCAGAGCTGCTCGCGCTCGACGGTCGCCACTATGTTGCCCTGTTCGTCGGTGCGCTTCATGGTGTCGCGCACCCGACTGCCGAGGATGGCGCCATCACACGTCAGGGCCGCTGCGATCAGCTTGTCGAGATCGCCATGGCAGAGGCAGGGACGGGCGGCATCGTGCACCAGCACCCAGTCCCCGCTCGCCACATGCAGGGCATTCAGGACCGAATAGGCGCGCTCGCTCCCCCCCTCGACTCGCAGGATGCGCGGATCGGCCGCCACCGGCAGGGCATCGAACCAGCCGTCATGGGGGGCCAGCGCCACTATCACCTGAGTGATGGCCGGATGGGACAGCAGCCGGGCGAGACTGTGCTCCAGAATGGTCTGGCCGGCCAGTTGCAGATACTGTTTCGGGCAATCGGCCCCCATCCGGCTGCCAATCCCGGCGGCGGGAACGATGGCGGTCAGCCCGGTGTGGCGATCAGTCATCGTAGGGCGCACCGTCCGGCTCAGTCTCCTGGCCATTATCCTTGGGAATGATCCGGTAGAAGGTCTCACCCTGCTTGATGTAGCCGAGATCGTTGCGCGACAGCTCCTCGATGGCCTCAAGGCCCGAGGTCAGATCATCAATCTCGCGATAAATCAGGTTGTTGCGGTCCTTGAGAACCAGATTGTCCTGCTGCTGCCGGTGAATGGCATCGGAGAGTTCCCGATAGTCGGAGAGGCCATTCTTCCCCAGCCAGAAGTCATATTGCAGCCCTCCCAACAGGAAGAGCAGGATAAGAGTGAGTAGCCGCATGCACTGAGTCTCCTTCAAGCGGCCTAGTTTCCCATATTCGCAGGCAAGACAAAAGGAAGCCGGTGAGCCAGACGGGCAGGGCCGACCAAAAAAGGCGAAAAGACCATGGGCCGCCACCGAAAACATCTCACCCGACATCTGCTCGGACTGTGGGCAAACCAGTCTATGGACATAAAAAAACCCCGCCAGAGTGGCGGGGTTTTTCAACAGCTTAAAAAGTGCAGGCAGTAATTACTGGCCTTTCACTTCTTTCAGACCGCGGAACGGAGCCTTGGCACCCAGGGCTTCTTCGATACGGATCAGCTGGTTGTACTTGGCAACACGGTCAGAACGGCTCATGGAGCCGGTCTTGATCTGGCCAGCAGCGGTACCCACGGCCAGGTCGGCGATGGTCGCGTCTTCGGTCTCACCGGAGCGGTGGGAGATGACGGCAGTGTAGCCAGCGTCTTTGGCCATCTTGATGGCAGCCAGAGTCTCGGTCAGGGAACCGATCTGGTTGAACTTGATCAGGATGGAGTTGGCGATGCCGTTGTCGATACCGCGCTTCAGGATCTTGGTGTTGGTTACGAACAGGTCGTCACCCACGATCTGGATCTTGCTACCCAGTTCCTTGGTCTGGTAGGCGAAGCCGTCCCAGTCGGATTCGTCCAGGCCATCTTCGATGGAGACGATCGGGAACTTGGTGGTCAGGTCGGCCAGGTAGTCGGAGAACTCATTGGAGGTGAAGATACGACCTTCGCCCTTCAGGTTGTACTCTTTCTTCTCGGCGTCGTAGAACTCGGAAGCGGCGCAGTCCATGGCCAGGGTGATATCGGTACCCAGCTTGTAACCGGCAGCAGCAACGGCTTCGGAGATCACTTCCAGCGCTTCGGCGTTGGACTTCAGGTTAGGTGCGAAACCGCCTTCGTCACCCACTGCGGTGGCGTAGCCCTTGGACTTCAGTACCTTGGCCAGGTTGTGGAAGACCTCGGCACCCATGCGGATGGCTTCTTTCAGGGTCTTGGCGCCAACCGGCTGGATCATGAACTCCTGGATGTCGACGTTGTTGTCGGCGTGCTCACCACCGTTGATGATGTTCATCATCGGCAGCGGCATGGAGTAAACACCCGGGGTACCGTTCAGCTCGGCGATGTGAGCGTACAGCGGCAGGCCCTTGGCGGCAGCAGCAGCTTTGGCGTTGGCCAGGGAAACAGCCAGGATGGCGTTGGCGCCGAACTTGGATTTGTTCTCGGTACCGTCGAGGTCGATCATGATCTGGTCAATAGCGGCCTGGTCCTTGGCATCTTTACCCAGCAGAGCCTGAGCGATCGGGCCGTTAACGGCTTCGATGGCTTTCAGCACGCCTTTACCCAGGAAACGGCTCTTGTCGCCGTCACGCAGTTCCAGCGCTTCGCGGGAACCGGTGGACGCGCCAGACGGAGCGGCTGCCATACCAACAAAACCACCTTCCAGATGAACTTCGGCCTCAACGGTCGGGTTACCACGGGAGTCGATGATTTCACGACCGATCACTTTAACGATCTTGGACATGTGTATTTCCTCAGGTTTCGTAAAAAAACAACAAAAATATGCCAAAAAAAGCGGCTGTGGCACAGAGCCTCAACCGCATTTATTTTCAATTACTTCAGATTACGCTTCTGATACTCACCGGCGGCCTTCACGAAACCGGCAAACAGGGCGTGTCCATCACGGGGAGTCGAGGTGAACTCCGGGTGGAACTGCGCCGCTACAAACCAAGGGTGATCCGGAATCTCGATAATTTCCACCAATTTCTTGTCGGCGGAGAGACCGGTCACCTTCAAGCCGGCCGCTTCGATCTGCGGCAGCAGCTTGTTGTTCACCTCATAACGGTGACGGTGGCGCTCATAAATGGTCGGGCTGCCGTACATCTGGCGCACCTTGGAGCCTTCTACCAGGTGGCAGAGCTGGGAGCCCAGACGCATGGTGCCACCCAGATCGGATTTCTCGGTACGGGTCTCGACGTTGCCTTCTTCATCCACCCATTCGGTGATGAGGCCAACGACCGGGTAGGCGCAATCTTTCTTGAATTCGGAGGAGTGAGCCCCTGTCATGCCGGCCACGTTGCGAGCGAACTCGATCATGGCAACCTGCATCCCCAGGCAGATACCCAGGTAGGGGATCTTGTTCTCACGGGCATACTGGGCGGCCAAGATCTTGCCTTCCACGCCACGCTCGCCGAAGCCACCCGGCACCAGGATCGCATCCAGACCTTCCAGCAGCTCGGAGCCACGGGTCTCGATGTCCTGGGAATCGATGAACTTGATGTTGACCGACAGACGGGTCTTCAGGCCACCGTGCTTGAGCGCCTCGTTGACGGACTTGTAGGCATCCGGCAGGGAAACATACTTGCCGACCATGCCGATGGTCACTTCCGCGGTCGGGTTGGCCTCTTCGTAGACAACCTGTTCCCACTCGGACAAGTCGGCTTCGTTGCACTTCAGGCCGAAACGGGCGATGAAATAGTCATCCAGATTCTGGGATTTCAGCAGCGCCGGGATCTTGTAGATGGAGTCGACGTCTTTCATGGAGATGACGGCGCGCTCTGGCACGTTGCAGAACAGGGCAATCTTGGCACGCTCGTTGGCCGGAATGGCGCGATCGGAGCGGCAGATCAGCACGTCTGGCTGGATCCCGATGGAGAGCAGCTCTTTGACCGAGTGCTGGGTCGGCTTGGTCTTCACCTCGCCGGCGGCGGCCAGGTAGGGAACCAGGGTCAGGTGCATGAACATGGCATTGTCGCGGCTCACTTCGGCGGCCAGCTGACGAATGGCTTCGAGGAACGGCAGGGACTCGATATCGCCCACTGTACCGCCCACTTCGACGATGGCCACCTGATGGCCTTCGGCACCGGCAATCACCCGCTCCTTGATGGCGTTGGTGATGTGCGGGATGACCTGGATGGTGGCACCCAGATAGTCACCACGACGCTCTTTGCGCAGCACGTCGGCGTAGATGCGACCTGTGGTGAAGTTGTTGCGACGGGTCATCTTGGTGCGGATGAAACGCTCGTAATGGCCCAGATCCAGATCGGTCTCGGCCCCGTCCTCGGTTACGAACACTTCACCGTGCTGGGTCGGGCTCATGGTGCCCGGATCCACGTTGATATAGGGGTCCAGTTTCATGATGGTCACATCCAGACCACGGGCTTCCAGAATGGCTGCCAGAGAAGCTGCGGCAATGCCTTTGCCGAGGGATGAAACAACGCCACCAGTTACAAAAATATATTTTGTCGTCATGCTGAACCTGAAAGAAGTTTAGGGAATTTTAAGGGGTGCTTCGGGGATGAAGCAGGACGGGGAAACAGTATACCAAAACCCCCTCTCCCAAACAATGAACAAAAATCTATCAGGCTCCCCGCCTCCCCGTCTTGCGCCAAATCAACTTTGTTCGGTTTCCTTGGCCTTGTCCCAGGCTGCGTCCAGCTTCTCCAGGGAACAATCGGTCATTTTCAGCCCTTCCGCGGCAATAAACTGTTCAACCTGACGAAAACGACGTTCGAACTTGGTGTTGGCGGCCCGCAGCACCTGCTCCGGATCCTTGCCCAGATGGCGCACCAGATTGACGGTGGCAAACAGCAGATCGCCGAGCTCATCGCTGACCCTCTCTTCGTCAACGTCGACCATCAGCGCCTCCTCCATCACCTCCTCGATCTCCTCGTGGATCTTGTCCACCACGGGGCCGAGCGTCTTCCAGTCGAAGCCGACGGTGGCGCAGCGCTTCTGGATCTTGGCGGCGCGGGTCAGGGCCGGCAGCGCGAGCGGGATGTCATCCAGCACGCTCTCCTTGTCGAGTGCGGCGCGCTCCTTGGCCTTCTCCGCCTCCCAGTTCAACTTGACCGCCTGCTCGTCACCCAGATCCGCATCGGAGAACACATGGGGATGGCGGCGGATAAGCTTCTCACTCACCGTAGCGACGATATCGGCGAAATCGAACAGCCCCTGCTCCTTGCCCAGCTGGGCGTAGAACACCACCTGGAACAGCAGATCGCCGAGTTCGCCCTTCAATCCTTCCCAATCCCGGGTTTCGATGGCATCGGCCACCTCGTAGGCCTCCTCCAGGGTGTGGGGCACTATGGTCTGGAAATCCTGCTTGAGATCCCAGGGGCAACCCCCTTGCGGATTACGCAGTTGAGCCATGATCTCGAGCAGTTGGGGCAGGTCGTAACGTTGGGACATGGGCTCTTCACTTTCGATTCGTTCAAGAAGGGTCATAAAGAACAACCGGCCACGGGGGCCGGTCACTTTTTATCAGGCATTAGAGGCGCTTGGCGCTGATCACGTCGTTGAGCTGGCTGAGCTTGGCCAAGGCCCGGTTGAAGGCGTTGATGTTGTAGATCTCCAGCTCCATGTCGATCTCCGCGGTCTGCTCGCGCACATTGGAGCGCGAGCGCACCCCCATCACGTTGATCTTCTCGTTGGCGAGCACAGTGGTGATGTCGCGCAGCAGGCCGGATCTGTCGTTGGAGAGAATGCGGATGGTGAGACCATAACCGCCGGAGTAGTTCTCCCCCCAGACCGCCTCGATCAGCCGCTCCGGGTTGCGGCGAGACAGCTCCTTGAGCTGCTCGCAGTCCTCCCGGTGGATGGAGACGCCGCGCCCCATGGTGATGAAGCCCTGGATGCCGTCCCCCGGAATGGGCTGGCAGCAGCGGGCGATATGGGTCATCAGATTGCCGACCCCTTCCACTACGATGTGATCCTTGGGCTTGGGCCGGAACGGCAGATTGGCCTTCTGCTCCAGCTTCTCCAGCAGGCGGCGATCCTCTTCCTCGGCGGTCGGCTTGTTGTAGCGGGTGTCCAGGTAGTTGAGCAGCTGGTTGATGCGGATGTCGCCGCTGCCGATGCCGGCCAGCAGATCGTCGAGCTCCTCGGCATGGAAGCGCTCGAGCACCACCTTGTCCACCTTGGAGAGGGTCAGGTTGTGCCTGTCCAGCTCCTTCTCCAGCAACTCCTTGCCGGCGGCGATGTTCTTGTCCCTATCCAGCTTCCTGAACCAGGTGGCCACCTTGGCCCGCGCTCGGCTGGAGCGCAGGAAGCCGGCGTTCGGGTTCATCCAGTCGCGGCTCGGGTTCGGCTCCTTCTGGGTGATCACCTCCACCTGATCGCCGGTCTGCAGCGTATAGGTGAAGGGCACTATGCGGCCATCCACCTTGGTGCCGATGCAGCGGTGGCCGATCATGCTGTGCACGTGATAGGCGAAATCGAGCGGGGTGGCCCCCGCCGGCAGGTCGATGACATCGCCCTTGGGGGTGAACACATAGACCCTGTCCTCGAACACCTGGCTGCGCAGATCGTCCAGCAGGGAGCCGCTCTCGGAGAGATCCTCCTGCCAGGCGAGCAGCTTGCGCAGCCACTCGATCTTGTCCTCGAAGGTGCTGGTCTTGGCGGCGGCCTGGGCCCCTTCCTTGTAGCGCCAGTGAGCCGCGACGCCGAGCTCGGCATCCTGATGCATCTGCTCGGTCCGGATCTGGATCTCGATGGTCTTGCCTTCCGCCCCCACCACTACGGTGTGGATGGATTGATAGCCGTTCGGCTTGGGGTTGGCGACATAGTCGTCGAATTCACGGGGAATGTGGTGGAAGTGGGTATGGACTATGCCGAGCGCCGCGTAGCAATCCTGCAGCCGCTTGGTCACCACCCGCACCGCACGCACGTCGAACAGCTCGTTGAATTCGAGGTGCTTCTTCTGCATCTTGCGCCAGATGCTGTAGATGTGTTTGGGGCGGCCGTAGACCTCGGCCTCGACCCCGGCCTCGGCAAGCGCATCGCGCAGGGACTGCACAAACTCGCGGATGTAGCGCTCCCGATCGAGACGCTTCTCGTCGAGTTGCTTGGCGATCTGCTTGTAGGTGTCCGGGTGCAGGTAACGGAAGGCGAGATCTTCCAGCTCCCACTTGAGCTGACCGATGCCGAGCCGGTTGGCGAGCGGCGCATAGATGTTGGTGATCTCCTGGGCCATCAGCACCCGGGTCTCTTCATCCGCCTTCTTCGCTTCCCGCAGGCAGGCGATCCGCTCCGCCAGCTTGATCACCACGGCGCGCACATCCTCGACCATGGCGAGCAGCATGCGCCGCACATTGTCGACCTGCTCCGGCGAGGTTTCGCTGCGGTGCAGGGTCTGCAGGGAGCGGATGGCCTCCATCTCCAGCACCCCTTCCACCAGCTTGGCGATCTTGGGACCGAAGTCCTCGCTCATCCGCTCCTGATTGAGGAGCCCGGCCTCGACGAAGGGATAGATGATGGCGGCCTTGAGGGTGGCAAGGTCCATGCTGAGCATCAGCAGGATGCCGACCATCTCGACCCCGCGCACCAGCAGGCGGCTGGTGAGCGCCTCGTCACCGAGCGTCAGACAATACTGGTAAGCGGTTCGCAGTTGATTCTTGTCATTCTCACTCAGAGTCAGTGAACCGACCCACTCCTCCAGAGTGAAATTGTCTTTCAAATGAATATCGCGCACCGCAACCATGGTATCAATCCTTTAAATTGTGGGGCCGAAAGCCGATGCTTCCAGTCCCTCATCTGCTGATGACTGCCTCAAATGGGGATGTGAGAGAGACTTTTCAAGGCATGCCACCTTCCAGGTGACAGGGTTCTCCACACAGCCGGCCAATTTTTGAGGATCTAGATTACCCCAATCATTCCTGCTCAAACAGCGCCATAGGCATCAGAATGCCCCAGCCGCAGGAGCCGGATTACCTTAATCCATGCCTGCTAAAGCAGCGCCATGGGCGTCAGAAGGCCGACATGGCGCAACATCTCTTCCCCCCGAACCCAGCGCCGGATTACCTTAATCAATCCCGCTCAAATAGCGCCATGGACTCCAGGTGGCCGGTGTGGGGGAACATGTCCAGCATCCCCAGGCGGGCCAGTCGATAACCCCCCTTCACCAGCACCTGGCTGTCCCGCGCCAGGGTGACAGGGTTACAGGAAACATAGACCACGCGTTTGGGCGAAAGTGCCACCACATGGCTCATCACCTCCAGCGCACCGGGCCGGGCCGGATCCAGCAGCACCAGATCGAAGCCTTCCCGCGCCCAGGACATGCCGACGATATCACCGCTCAGGTCCGCCTTGTAGAAGCGGGCGTTGTCGATGCCATTGCGACGGGCGTTCTCCTCGGCGCGGGTCACCATGGCCAGATCCCCTTCGACCCCGACCACCTCGCGGGCCTGACGGGCCAGCGGCAGGGTGAAGTTGCCAATGCCGCAGAACAGATCCAGCACCTTGTCCGCCCTGGTCGCCCCGAGCCATGCCAGCGCCTGGGCCACCATGCTCTGGTTGATGGGGCCATTGACCTGAATGAAATCCCCGGGGGCGAATGCAAGAGACAGGCCATCTAATGAGTAAGCGGGCTGGAATTGCTGGCGCAGCGGCTCGATGCGCTCGTCGGCCGCCTGCAGATAGAGATCGATCCCCTGGGCCTCGGCAAACTCGGTCAGCAGCGCCCGATCCGCCTCGTTGGGACGACCGGTATGGCGCAACAGCAGCAGTATCCCCTGCTCTGCCTGGATCAGTTCCGCATGTCCCAGCTCGCGCTGGCTCTTGAGGCGATTGAGGCATTCCCGCAGCGGGCTGATGAGCGCCGACAGCGAGGCGGTCAGGACAGGGCAGCTGGTGATCTCCACCAGATCGTTGGACTGGCGGCGACGAAAACCGACCCGGGTGCAGCGGCCATTCTTGTCAAACTTGATGGCCAGACGGCAGACCCGGCGATAGGCGCGAGCCTCCCCGGTCAGCACGGGTTCGAGGGCCGGCGCCTTGATCTGACCCAGCCGCTCGAACAGGCTGACCAGTCCGGCCGCCTTGGCCGCCTGCTGATCAGCCTCACTCAGGTGCTGGGCGTTGCAGCCGCCACACTCGCGATAATGGGCGCAGAAGGGGGCGATGCGATTGTCGGCGGGAGTCACCAGCTGTTGCAGGGCGGCATGAGCGTACTGCTTCTTGTCATCGATGATGCGAGCCTTGACCCGCTCACCGGGCAGCGCCCCCTCGACGAAGATCGCCTTGCCCTGATGACGGCCGATCCCGACACAGTGGTGATCCAGACTGTCTATCGTAAATTCAATACGTTGGGGCTGGGTGGATTTCTTTTGGGGCTTGAAAAACTGGGCCATAAAACTTGGTGCCTATAGGTGGCTATGTCATGATTGTGGAATCTGCTGCAGGCCATTGTCCCACAAGAATAATAGTATGACCAAATACGGCCTGAGGGCTCTCGCTGTGGCATCGACTCCCTTGCCCATTCGGACCCTGGTCGGCGGTTTGTACTCATGACCAGAGACGGCCTCAGAACCCGTGCGGCAGTGACATTTACTATCTTGCCAACCCTCATCGTCGGCGGTTTGTTCTTATGACTAGATACGGCCTCAGAGCCAGAGTGCTGGCATTTACCATATTGCCAACCCTGATCATCGGCGGCCTGATTGCCGGTTACTTCACCTTCCACCGCTATCACCAGCTGGAAAACAACCTGATCGACCAGGGCATCAACATCATCGAGCCCCTGGCCATCGCCAGCGAATACGGCATGACCCAGCACAGCCGCGAGTCCCTCAAGCGCCTGATCGGGCTGACTCACCGCAAGAACTCGCCCTTCATCAAGTCCATCGCCGTCTTCACCCAGGACAACCAGCTGTTCGTCACCTCCAACTACCATCGTGACTTCGGCCAGCTGCGCCTGCCCGATGGCAGCGCCATCCCTGAGCTGACCAGCGTCTCCTTCAATGGTGACGACATCATACTGCGCACCCCCATCCAGGCCGAGACCAGCCTGGACGGTTTCCCCTTGCCAAGCGACCTAGAGCCGCCGGTGATCGGCTACATCTCCATGCAGCTCGCCACGGACAGGGCCATAGTCCTGCAGTATCGCGATGCCTTCTTCGCGGTGGTCATGGTGCTCATCGGCCTCGCCGTCAGCACCCTGTTTGGCTTCCGGCTGGTCAAGAGCGTGACCCAGCCCATCACCGATATGGTGCAAGCGGTGCACAGGATCAGGGAGGGGCGGCTCGATACCCGGGTCAGCGGCCAGCTCACCGGCGAGCTGGACATGCTGAAGAACGGCATCAACGCCATGGCCAAGGCGCTCTCCGAATACCATGAGGAGATGCAGCAGAACATCGATCAGGCCACCTCGGATCTGCGGGAGACGCTGGAGCAGATCGAGATCCAGAACGTCGAGCTCGACATGGCGAAGAAGCGGGCGCAGGAGGCGGCCAGGGTCAAGTCGGAGTTCCTTGCCAATATGTCCCACGAGCTGCGTACCCCGCTCAACGGCGTCATCGGCTTCACCCGCCAGCTGCTCAAGACGGCGCTGACCCCGAGCCAGACCGACTATATGCAGACCATAGAGAAGTCGGCGCGCAACCTGCTCGGCATCATCAACGACATCCTCGACTTCTCCAAGCTGGAGGCGGGCAAGCTGCAGCTGGAGCACATCCCGTTCAGCCTGCGCGACACCCTCAACGAGACCATGCACCTGCTCGGCCCGAGCGCCCACGACAAGCAGCTCGAGTTGTCGCTGCAGGTGGATGCCGAGGTGCCGGACTACCTTACCGGCGATCCCATGCGGCTGCAGCAGGTGCTGACCAACCTCACCGGCAACGCCATCAAGTTCACCGAGCGCGGCAACGTGGACGTGCACATCCAGCAGAGCGGCAGCGCCAGTGGCAACAAGGTGCGGCTCAACGTGCTGATCCGCGATACCGGCATCGGCATCTCGGAGGAGCAACAGCGTCAGCTGTTCCAGGCCTTCAACCAGGCCGACTCCTCGATCTCGCGCCGTTATGGCGGCACCGGCCTCGGCCTGGTCATCACCCAGAAGCTGGTGCAGCAGATGGGCGGCCAGATCCGGTTCGAGTCCGAGCTCGGCAAGGGCTCCGTCTTCTCCTTCAGCCTGGATCTGGACATCTCCCCCCTGCCCCAGAGCGAGCGGCTGCCGCTGGATCGCATCCAGGGCAAGCGGCTCTGGCTGCTGGAGCCGGATCCCTTCGCCCACGCCTCCCTGCTCGCCCTGCTGGCCGAATGGCAACTGGATGTGCAGGCGCTGAGCATAGATGCCGAGTGGCCAGAGATGAGCAGCCAGGACATGGTGATCATCGGCAGCAGCACCCTGCACACGCCACAGCAGGTGATCACCCGCCTTGATGGCTTGAGCGGGCAGCAGAACACCATAGTGCTGCTCAGCAGCCACGAGCCCGCCCTCTATGAGGCCATGCTGGCCCACGGCGCCGAGCACTGCCTCTCCAAGCCCATCAACCATCGCAAGCTGCTGCATGCCCTGCTCTCCCCCGAGGCGACCAAGCGCACCCCGCTGCCCGCCGCCTCCCCCCGCCAGGTGCAGGCGGTCAAGGTGTTGGCGGTGGACGACAACGCCGCCAACCTCAAGCTCATCGCCGCCATGCTCAAGGAGATGGTGAGTCAGGTGGTGGTCTGCAAGAACGGCAAGGAGGCGGTCAACCTGGCCCAGAGCCAGCCGTTCGACATCATCTTCATGGATATCCAGATGCCGATCATGGATGGCATCAGCGCCACCCAGGCGATCCGCCGCCACTCCCTCAACACCGAGACCCCCATAGTCGCGGTCACCGCCCACGCCATCCCCGGCGAGCGGGAGCGGTTGATCCGCCAGGGCATGGACGACTATCTGGCCAAGCCCATCGACGAGGGCATGCTGGCCCAGCTCATCACCGACTTCGCCCATCGTCGCCACCAGAATCACGGCGATCAGCAGATAGACTGGTCGTTGGCGGTACGCCAGGCCGCCGGCAAGACGGAGCTCGCCCAAGAGATGCTGACCATGCTGCTGGCCAGCTTCGATGAGGTGGAGCCGCTGCTGGAGGCGGCGCTGTCCGGCCAGGCGGACGATGCCGAGGTGCTGGCACAGCTGCACCGTCTCAACGGCGGCTGCGCCTACTCCGGGGTGCCCGGCTTGCAGCGTCTGCTCTCCCAGCTCGAGCAGCAACTGCGCGACGGTGTGCCGGTCGGCGAGCTCGAACCCGAGTTGCTGGAGCTGCAAGATGCGCTGGAGCAAGTGCGTCAGGAGGCGCCCCGCTACCTGGCCTGAAGGCTTTTGATGCAAAATCAGCATCATCGGGTAGCGGCAAGGGGCTCATCGCCACCCGAGCGAGGCGGGCTGACCCGCTTTTTCTGACGAAGAGTCCGGTAAATGGTAAAGTTGCGCCGTTTCTACAGGAGTCAACATGACGAACAACGATATTCTGCGCCGTCTGCGCTACGCCCTCACCATCAGCAATGACCAGATGGTCGACATGTTTGCCAAGGGCAACCTGACCGTCGATCACGCCCAGCTGCACAGCTGGTTGCTGAAAGGCGCCGAGGAAGGGGAAGAGCAGGACCCGGGCTTTGTCGCCTGTCCCGATGCGGCCCTTAGCCAGTTCCTCGACGGCTTCATCATCACGCGCCGTGGCGTGCGGGAAGGGGCGCCGGCCCAGGTGATCCCGAACCGGATCAACAACAACCTGATCCTGCGCAAGCTGCGCATCGGCCTCGACTACAAGGAAGAGGACATGCTTGGCACCCTGAAGCTGGCCGACTTCAACCTGTCCAAGTCCGAGCTGAGTGCCCTGTTCCGCTCCAAGGATCACAAGCACTATCAGGATTGCGGGGATCAGATCCTGCGCAACTTCCTCATCGGCCTGACCACCAAGTACCGCGCCTGAGCCATGGGCCAGCGTGTTCGCCCCCCGTCAGCCCACCCCGAGGTGGCCGGTGGGCGGCGCTGGCCATCACTCTTCTCCCGCCTCGGACGGCGTAGCGGGTGGTCATGCCTGCTGTCATGCTGCCTGTTCCTTGGTCTGAGCGCCTGCCAGCCCGCCTCCTATCGGCTCGATTCCCGCTATGCCAGCGCCAACCAGAATGAGCGCATCGCCTTCCTGATCCTGCACTACACAGATGAAGACGACACCCACTCCCTGCGCCTGCTGACCGAGCCTCAGTACAAGGTGAGCGCCCACTACCTGATCCCCCGCGACACAGACCAGACGCCGCTGCCCATCTACCAGCTGGTGCCCGACAGCCAGCGCGCCTGGCATGCGGGCCGCAGCCGCTGGCATCAATATGCCGGGCTCAACACCAGCTCGCTCGGCATCGAGATCGTCAACCTCGGCTACGAGACCGGGCAGGAACTGATCCCCGTCCAGCTGCGCCACTGGCAGCCCTATACCCAGGCCCAGATCGCCGCCGTCGGCGCCTTGGCGCAGGAGCTCATCCGCCGTTACCAGATACCGCAGACCCAGGTGCTGGGTCACAGCGATGTCGCGCCCGAGCGCAAGCAGGATCCCGGTCCGCTCTTCCCCTGGCGCGAACTCGCCCTGCAATACGGCGTCGGCGCCTGGCCGGACGAAGCCAGGGTCGAGCAGTTGCGCCGGCAGCCGGCCCCCGCCTGGGATGCCCTCGCCTGGCAGCAACAACTCGCCCGCTACGGCTACGACATAGCCCCGAGTGGCGACTGGGATGAGCAGAGCCGCACCGTGCTGAGCGCCTTCCAGCTCCACTTTCGCCCGGCCCTCGTCAACGGTGAGCCAGATGCCGAGAGCCAGGCCATTCTCACCGCCTTATTGGAGCGTTACTTCCCCGAGTCTCGCTGAACTGTGCACATCTCCGGCGCAGCCCCACTTCTCACCCACCCTCATCCGCGGTGAGCCGGATGCCGGGTGCCAGCAGGCATCCCTCACTGTCCTGTGGAGCATGACTTCCCGATGCCCTGACCACCCGCTCCTCGCTAAAAACAACGAGGGACGCCGTGGCGTCCCTCTTGCTATCTCATCCATCCATCATCAATGACGATCAGATCCCCTGGCGGGCTTCCTGCATCAGCAGGCGCATGTCGCTGACCGCCTTGGCCAGGCCGTCGAAGGCGGCACGGCCTATGATGGCGTGGCCTATGTTGAGCTCATAGAGCTCGGGGATGGCGGCGATGGCCTTGACGTTGTGGTAGTGCAGGCCGTGGCCGGCATTGACCTTGAGCCCCTTGCCGGCGGCATAGGAGGCGCCAGCGGCGATGCGCTTGAACTCGGCGTTGCGCTCGGCATCCGTGGTAGCGTCGGCATAACGGCCGGTGTGGATCTCGATGAAGGGGGCGCCACTGGCGGCGGCGGCGTCGATCTGCAGCGGATCCGCATCGATAAACAGCGACACCTGGGCACCGACGGCCGCGAGGCGGGTCACCGCATCGGTGATCTTGTCTAGCTGGCCCGCCACGTCCAGACCCCCTTCGGTGGTCACCTCGGTGCGCTTCTCCGGCACCAGGCAGACGAACTGGGGCTGGATACGGCAGGCGATGCCTATCATCTCCTCGGTCACCGCCATCTCCAGGTTCATCCTGGTCTGGATGGTCTGACGCAGGATCTCGACGTCACGGTCGGTGATATGGCGGCGATCTTCCCGCAGGTGAACGGTGATGCCATCGGCACCGGCCTGTTCGGCCACGAAGGCGGCCTGTACCGGATCCGGATACTGGGTGCCGCGGGCATTACGCAGGGTGGCGATATGGTCGATGTTCACACCCAGGTAGATCTCGCTCATTGCTTACTCCTTGATACAGGTCATCTGTTAACTGTGTGGCTGGCGGCAGACCCCCAGCCTCTGATATCCGTATGTCAGCTCGTAGGTTCGATTAGCGCAGCGTAATCGGACGTCGGTAACATTCTTACCCTGTCGGGTAACGCCGCAAAACGGTTAGTCCAAGCTACTTCGCCGCTTTAAAAACAACTCCCGGCTCTTCAACTGGCGTTTGCTGAAACATGAAAGGCTGCAGCGCCAATCCGCGTTAGCTTTTCCGTTTCAAAAACAACTCCCGGCTCTTTAACTGGCGTTTGCTGAAACATGAGAGGCTGCAGCGCCAATCCGCGTTAGCTTTTCCGTTTCAAAAACAACTCCCGGCTCTTTAACTGGCGTTTGCCGAGATAGGGCTGGAGCGCCAGCCGGCTGAAACGCTTGGCCGCCTGCAGCAAGGGGGGACTGTCGAAACGCCCCTCGGCGAAGGCCAGCAGGTGGGCGCCGAGGAACAGGGTACGGGGATCCGGCGCCCGCTCGCAAGCGACAAAGCCGAGCTCGCGCTCGAAGCCGTATAACAGCTCGGGTCGGATCGCGGACTCATCGTCGGCGGCATATTCGAAGTCCACCGCGTAGCCGAGCGCTTGCAGCAGCAGGAACTCGAAGCGACGCAGGGGCTGCTCGGGGGTCTCGCCATCCGCCAGCGCCATCAGGGCACGGGCATAGGCATCGAACACCTCGGGAAAGGGGGTATGGGCTTCCAGCAGGTAGTAGACCAGCTCGTTGAGATAGAGGCCGTAGAACAGGCGGTCGCCGCCGAGACGCAGGGAGTGATCCGGGCATTCGACCTGGGCGAGGTTCTTGAGATCGCCCTTGCCACGCCAACTCAGGGTGAGCAGGGTGAAGGGTTGCAGCAGCCCCTTCAGAGGGGAGCGTGGCCCGCGAGAACCGCGAGCCACCAGGGTAAAGCGGCCACTATCCTGGGTGAATACCTCGACCAGCTGGCTGGTCTCCCGATAGGGCCGACTGTGGATGACGAAAGCCGGACTCAGCAATCGCTCAGCGCCACTTAGTCATCGCCATAGCCGAGACTGCGCAGGGCGCGCTCGTCATCGGCCCAGCCCGATTTAACCTTGACCCACAGCTCCAGGTGCACCTTGTTCTGGAACAGCCGTTCCATGTCGAGACGTGCCTCTGTGCCTATGGTCTTGATCTTCTCGCCCTTGTTGCCGATGACCATCTTCTTCTGGCCTTCACGTTCAACCAGGATCAGGCCGTGGATATGGTAGAGACCGTTCTCCTCCACCTTGAAGCGTTCGATCTCCACCGTCACCGAGTAAGGCAGCTCCTCACCGGTGAAGCGCATCAGCTTCTCACGGATGATCTCGGAGGCCATGAAGCGCGACGAGCGGTCGGTCACGTAATCTTCCGGGAAGAAGTGGTTGTTTTCCGGCAGCAGATCCTTGGCCCACTCGCGGATCTTCTCCACGTTGGTACCCTTCTCGGCACTGATGGGCAGGATGTGGGAGAACTTCATCTGCTGACCCAGCCACTCCAGGTGCGGCAGCAGGTCTTCCTTGTCCTTGACGTTGTCTACCTTGTTGACCGCCAGCACCACGGGACAGGGCAGATGGCGCAGCTTGCCGAGCACCATCTCGTCATCCTTGGTCCAGTGGGTACCGTCGACCATGAATACCACCATGGCCACGTCCCCCAGCGAACTGGTGGCGGCGCGGTTCATCAATCGGTTGATGGCCCGCTTCTCCTCGATGTGCAGACCCGGGGTATCCACAAAGATGGTTTGATAGTTGTCCTCGGTGTCGATCCCCAAGATCCGGTGACGGGTAGTCTGGGGCTTCTTCGAGGTGATGCTGACCTTCTGGCCGAGCAGCTTGTTGAGCAGGGTGGACTTGCCCACGTTGGGGCGGCCTACGATGGCGACAAAGCCGCAATAGGTGGTATCTGTATCTGTCATGACAGTCTTTCCAATGCTTGCTGCGCCGCGGCCTGTTCGGCCTTGCGACGGCTGGTGCCGACCCCGACCAGCGGACCATCCAGGCCATCCACGTCACACTGGACGGTGAACTCCTGGTTGTGGGCTTCGCCCTTGACGTTGGTCACTGTGTAGGTCGGCAGGGATTTACGGCTTCCCTGCAAAATTTCCTGCAGCCGGGTCTTGGGATCCTTCTGCTCAATGCCTGGCTTGATCTCGTCCAGGCGGCTGGCATACCAGCTCAGCAGCAGGGTCCGCACCGTCTCCAGATTGGTATCCAGATAGACTGCGCCGATCACCGCCTCGACCGTGTCGGCCAGGATCGACTCACGGCGAAAACCGCCGCTCTTGAGCTCACCCGGCCCCAGGATCAGGTGATCCCCGAGATCGAACTCCCGGCCGAGCTCGGCCAGGGTCTTCTCCCGCACTAGGGTGGCGCGCATCCGGCTGAGGTCCCCTTCCGCCGCTTGCGGGAAGCGGTGGAACAGGTCGTCGGCAATCACCAGACTCAGGATGGAGTCACCCAGGAATTCCAGTCGCTCGTTGTGACGGGAACCGGCGCTGCGGTGAGTCAGCGCCCGGGTCAATCGGTCTTGATCTTGAAAGACATGCCCGAGACGGGACTGCAGTCTGTTCATCTTGATATTCATTTACTTGATTCCGCCAATGCGGTTGAAGCGCACACCAGTCGGTACCCAGCTTGGCAAACTGGAACCTTCCTCGCGCTCGAATTCGAAACTGATCCAGATGGCGACCGCCTTGCCCACCAGGTTCTGCTCGGGCACGAAGCCCCAGAATCGGCTGTCGGTACTGTTGTCGCGGTTGTCGCCCATCACGAAATACTGGCCTTCCGGCACCACCCACTCATCGGGGTAAGTCCCCGGCTGGCGGTAATAACGGTCGACCAGATCGGGCATCAGGGGGTTGCGCAGGGTCTCGTGAGAGACGCTGCCCAGCTGTTCGGTGTACCGATCCAGCGGGATCCCCATCTGGCTAAATTCGCCCCTTTGTTCAAACTTGACGTCGAGCTTCTTGAAGCCCGGGCACGTTTTCCCTTCCTGCTCCTCGCACTTGGGTCTGATCATCAGCTCCTTGTTGCGATAGATGACCCGATCCCCCGGCATGCCGACCACTCGCTTGATGTAGTCCACCCGGGTATCCAGCGGATACTTGAACACCACCACATCGCCACGCTCGGGGGCGCCTGTCTCCAGGAACTTGGTGTTGGTCACGGGATCACGCAGGCCGTAGGCGAACTTCTCCACCAGGATGAAGTCGCCCACCAGCAGGGTGGGCATCATGGAGCCAGACGGGATCTGGAAGGGTTCGAAGATGAAGGAACGCAGGATCAGCACCAGCGCAATGACCGGGAAGACCCCGCCGGTCTGTTCGATCCAGACCGGCATGGGGGCCACCTTGGCCAGCGTCTTCTCATCGATGTTCGGGCCGGCGTTGGCACGGGCTGCCGCAATCTTGGCCGCCCGTTGCTTGGACCAGACCAGCTTGTCGACGGTCCAGATGATGCCGGTCAGTACGGTGACAATCGCCAGGATCAGGGAAAAGGTGCTAGCCATCGATTAGTCCTTGCCTACGTGGAGGATCGCGAGGAAGGCCTCTTGCGGCACGTCGACACGGCCCAGGGACTTCATCCGCTTCTTGCCTTCTTTCTGCTTGTTCAGCAGCTTCTTCTTCCGGCTCACGTCACCGCCGTAGCACTTGGCGGTCACGTCCTTGCGCAGGGCCTTGACGGTGCTGCGGGCGATGATCTGGTTGCCGATGGACGCCTGAATCGCGATGTCGAACATCTGGCGCGGGATCAGCTCACGCATCTTCTCCACCACCTGGCGACCGCGATACTGGGCGTTCTCCTTGTGGGTGATGATGGCCAGGGCATCGACCCGCTCACCGTTGATCATGATGTCGAGGCGCACCATCTCGGAGGTCTCGAAGCGCTTGAAGCCGTAATCCAGCGAGGCATAACCGCGACTGGTGGACTTGAGGCGATCGAAGAAATCGAGCACCACTTCCGCCATCGGGATCTCGTAGGTCAGGGCCACCTGCTTGCCGTGATAGACCATGTTGGTCTGCACGCCACGCTTCTCGATGCAGAGGGTGATGACGTTGCCCATGTACTCCTGCGGCAGCAGGATGTTGCACTCGGCGATGGGCTCACGCATCTCTTTGATGTTGTTGACCGGGGGCATCGCAGACGGGCTGTCGATGTGGATGGTCTCGCCATTGTTCAGCTCGATCTCGTACACCACGGTCGGCGCCGTGGTGATCAGATCCAGATCGTATTCCCGCTCCAGGCGCTCCTGGATGATCTCCATGTGCAGCATGCCGAGGAAGCCACAACGGAAGCCGAAGCCGAGCGCGGTGGAGCTTTCCGGCTCGAAGAACAGGGAGGCGTCGTTCAGGGAGAGCTTGTCCAGCGCATCACGGAATGACTCGTAGTCATCGCTGGAGATGGGGAACAGGCCCGCATAGACCTGCGGCTTGACCTTCTTGAAGCCCGCCAGCGCCTTGTCGGCACCGTTCTTGGCTTGCGTCAGGGTATCGCCCACAGGCGCGCCGTGGATGTCCTTGATGCCGCAGACGACCCAACCTACCTCGCCACAGCCCAGACCCTGGGTATCCACCTGCTTGGGGGTGAAGATACCGATACGATCCACGCCCCACACCTGACCGGTGCTCATCACCTTGATCTTGTCGTTCTTCTTGAGCGAACCGTTCTTGATCCGCACCAGGGAGACGACGCCAAGGTAGGAGTCGAACCAGGAGTCGATGATCAGCGCCTGCAGCGGGGCATCCGGATCCCCTTCCGGGGGCGGGATGCGGGCGACGATCTCTTCCAATACCAGATCGACCCCCAGACCGGTCTTGGCGGAGCAGCGCACCGCATCGATGGCGTCGATGCCGACGATGTCTTCGATCTCTTCCGCGACCCGCTCGGGCTCGGCGGCCGGCAGATCGATCTTGTTCAGGATCGGCACCACTTCCAGCTCCATCTCCATGGCGGTGTAGCAGTTGGCCAGAGTCTGTGCCTCAACCCCCTGACCGGCATCCACCACCAGCAAAGCCCCTTCACAGGCCGCCAGGGAGCGGGAAACCTCGTAGGAGAAATCCACGTGGCCCGGGGTGTCGATAAAGTTCAGCTGATAGGTGTTACCGTCTTGTGCCTGGTAGTTCAGGGTCACACTCTGTGCTTTGATGGTAATGCCGCGCTCGCGCTCCAGATCCATGGAGTCAAGCACCTGAGCCTGCATCTCGCGGGAGGACAGGCCGCCACAAGTCTGGATCAGACGGTCCGACAGGGTCGATTTACCGTGGTCGATGTGCGCAATAATCGAAAAGTTACGAATGTGTTTCATCGAGCAAGAATCACTCAAAATTAAGTTAGGGTCGGATATGAGGGCAGGATTTTACTGGATAACCCGGTCGACGGCCAATCTTTAGTCGACGGGCACCAGAAATAGCGCCTTGTCTGGCAGGCGTTAGGCACTATTTCGGGCACAAAGAGGCCCGAAACAGGATCTTGCCACTCAGGAGAGATGACGGGTATTGAGTACCACGCCGAGCATGCGGGGACCGTATTCCCCTTGCTCGAGCCGAGCAGAAAAGTAACGAACCAGTGAAAAACCTAAGGTGCCGCCCAGCAGGCAGCTGAGGATGGTCACGCCCTCCCCCGCCGACAGCAGTGGCGCCAGCCAGAGCTGGCCGAGCAGGGCCCCCAGCAGCAGACAGAACAGCGGCAGCACATAGACCAGAGCAGCCCCCCGCAAGATGCTTGCCTGCGGGATGCCGAGCCGGATCTGCTGACCCACCATGACTTCGGCGGTCAGCGCCACCCGCAGTCGCTGCGACTTCAGGGGAAAGGCCTTGGCGACGGTGCCGGTGCCGCAGTTGGACTGCTGATGGCAACCGCTGCAGGCGGAGCGCCGTTCGCACTCCACCCAGGCATGTTGGCCATCGATGGCCACCACGGTCGCCAGCTCTTCACTCATTTCACTCACCAGAGGGCTCCAGACTAGCAGCAACAGATTTATCCAATCTGAACACGGCCGCCCCGCCCCGGCAAGTGGAATGGCTCAGTCTCATTGCACCGCCTCGTTGCGCGCCAGCGGCTGCACCGACTCGGCGATGCGCTTGGCGGTCTCGGCCGGGACTTCCCCGACCACGGTGATCTCCACCCCGACCTCGTTGACATAGCTGACCAAGGAGGTGGCTCCCTGCCGGATCAGCTGCTGGCGCACCGCCTGCTTGGGATCGACCCTGGCCACATAGACAGAGAGATCCACCAGTCCATCCGACAACATCATGTAGTCCACCGGCAGGCTGGTGCTGACCAGCTGGTGGCGGTCCTGGGACAACACCTTGAAGCCGGCCGGCAGCCAGGTCAGATGCCAGTTCAGGGTCTGCTGGGGGGCAGGATAGGCATCTTCCAGCTCCAGCGCCTCGGGCAGCTTGCTGTTGACCAGGGTCACCAGCCAGGGCGCCGGCGCCGACTGACGGTCCAGATCGACCCCCAGCACCTGCTCCACCAGGCTGCCTTCCCGATCCACCATGTCCACCCGCAGCAGCAGGTGGCTCTGTTCATCTATCCAGAGCACGAAACCGTATTTGTCAGTCTCTTTCGGCACCAATCTGACGACCTGTGCCACCAGACCGGCCACCCGGCTGCGGCCAGCCAGCACGGGATCATAGCTTTCCAGCACCCGGGGCAGCGGCATCTTCACCAGGGTCGACCACACACCAGGGAAGCGCGCGCCCTTGAGCGTGTAGGGTTCGTGGGTGTTTTCGAAGAAGGTGTATTCATTCTGGCGCTGCAGGTACTCCACCGTCTTACCATCGAGATAGCTCAGATGGGCCACCTCTTTGCCGTCGATCACCCCATGACTGAAACGAATGGGTTCGAGGCGCCCCTGACGGGCCTTGACCATGGATAATTCGAAATTCTGTTGAGAGACGGCACTCTGCATCTGCTGCAACAAGGCCTCGGCCGACAGTTCGTCGGCCGAGGCCTTGGCACAAATTAGCAGGAGAGAGGCCAGCAAGATACGGCTGGACTGGCGCACGATCTGATCCCTAAAAATGCGTTATTCCTGGATCTGCTTGTCTTGTAGCAGACGTTGTTGCAACTGATGATCACGCAGGAAGGCATTGATCCGCTCACGCTGCTCTTGCATCTGTTGCTCGTTCAACCCTTGTTGACGAGTCGTGGCGCGGTTCCCATCTTGCGGATAGTGCACGCTCACCGGCGTCGCACTGCCACCGACGGGTATGGTGTTGAGCACCGGGTTGGCCGGCATACCGTCCTGACCCTGATATTGCTGAACCCCGAAGATGACGGCGGCGGCAACCGATGCGGCGATGGCATACTGCCCCACCTGCTGGCTGACGCGACGCAGCAAGGGCAACACCTTGGCCCTGTGCACCTGTGGCGCGGCTGGCTGTACCGGCTTGGGGGCCAGTATGGTCGGTTCGTCTTCCAGCGCCAGCATGATGCTGTCGCTGAGATCCAGTTGCAGATTGACCGGCAGGTCCCCCCGCATGGCATCACCGATCAGATGGTAGCGAGCCCAGGTATCCTGCAGTGCCGGATCCGTTCCCAGCTCATTCAGTACCTCGACATCGCTCAGGTCGCCATCCATCAGGGCTGAGAGTTGCTCTTGATTTGCCATAAGTTTGCCTGTCTTTCCCCAGTTTAATTCTCGATCAGAGGTTGCAGCTTTTTGTCGATTGCTTCCCTCGCCCGGAAGATACGGGATCTCACCGTACCCACAGGACAATCCATGATCTCCGCAATCTCTTCGTAGCTCAGCCCTTCCAGTTCACGAAGGGTGATCGCTGTTCTCAAGTCTTCAGGCAAGGCTTCTATGGCGGCAAACACGGTACGCTTGATCTCATCGGTCAGCGCCAGGTTTTCCGGGGTGGCCACCTCTTGCAAGGCTTCACCACCACCATAATATTCAGCCTCGTCTGCTTCGACATCACTGCTGGGCGGTCTGCGCCCCTGTGAGGTCAGGTAATTTTTGGCCGTGTTGACGGCGATCCGGTACAACCAGGTGTAAAACGCGCTCTCGCCACGGAATGTCGGTAACGCACGGTAAGCCTTGATAAAGGCCTCCTGCGCCACATCCGGCACATCGCCCGGATTGTTGACATACCTGGCCACCAGGTTGACCACCTTATGCTGGTATTTTTTTACCAACAGGTTGAATGCATTTTTATCGCCACGCTGGACCCGTTCAACCAGCTGTTCGTCCAGTAGATTCTGGTCGCTCATCAGAGCCGTAAAACCCCCATCAGGTTATCGTTTTTCTTTTCCGGCCCTTTCTAAGCGCACAAGTTCAGACAGGAGGAATCAGAGAAAGTTCGCTTGCATTGAAAAAAATGTGATGCGAGCTGCATCACAACCCCCCTTGGGCTACCATGGGGCCAGTTCTTTATCCAGGCCAATGATACTTATGAAAGCAAGTGTTGAATACCTTTGCGACGTACTGATCATTGGCAGCGGTGCCGCCGGTCTGTCTCTCGCGTTGCGATTGGCAGATCAGGCCAAAGTCCTGGTTCTGAGCAAGGGGCCCATCAGTGAGGGGGCCACTTTCTATGCGCAAGGAGGCATCGCTGCCGTGTTCGACGAGACCGACAGCATCGAATCCCACGTGAGCGACACGCTCAACGCCGGGGCCGGGTTATGTGACCCGGCCGTGGTGGAGTTCACCGCCCGCAACGCCCGCGACTCCATCCAGTGGCTGATCCAGCAGGGGGTCCCCTTCGATCAGGAGGAGGATGCCGAGGGGGAGTCCCACTATCACCTGACCCGGGAAGGGGGTCATAGCCATCGCCGCATCTTCCACGCGGCCGATGCCACCGGCAAGGCGGTGCAGCTCACCCTGATCGATCAGGTGCGGGCCCACCCCAACATCCGGCTGATGGAGCGCTTCAACGCGGTCGATCTCATCACCACCCGCAAGCTGAACCTGCCAGGCAACAAGGTGCTCGGCGCCTATGTCTGGAACCGCAACGTCGAGCAGGTCGAGGTGATCCGTGCCCGCTTCGTGGCGCTGGCCACCGGCGGGGCCTCCAAGGTGTATCAGTACACCTCCAACCCGGATGTCAGCTCAGGGGATGGCATCGCCATGGCCTGGCGGGCCGGCTGCCGGGTGGCGAATCTGGAGTTCAACCAGTTCCATCCCACCAGCCTGTTCCATCCGGACGACCCCAACTTTCTGCTGACCGAGGCGCTGCGTGGCGAAGGTGCCTATCTGCGCCGGCCCGATGGCAGCCGCTTCATGCTGGACTTCGACGAGCGCGCCGAGCTGGCGCCGCGGGACATAGTCGCCCGCGCCATAGACCACGAGATGAAGCGGCTCGGTGCCGACTGCATGTACCTGGACATCAGCCACAAGCCGGCCGACTTCATCATCAAGCACTTCCCGACCATCCACGAGCGCTGCCTCGCGGTGGGGATAGACATCACCAAGGAGGCCATGCCCATAGTTCCGGCGGCGCACTACACCTGCGGTGGCGTGATGATAGATGGCAGTGGACAGACCGATATTCCCGGCCTCTACGCCATCGGCGAGGTGACCTACACCGGCCTGCACGGCGCCAACCGCATGGCCTCCAACTCCCTGCTCGAATGCGTGGTCTATGCCCATCAGGCGGGGGCCGACATTCTGGCCAAGCTGCCCATGAGCGTGGAGCCGCCCAAGCTGCCGGCCTGGGACGAGAGCCAGGTGGATGACTCGGACGAACAGGTGGTGATCCAGCACAACTGGCACGAGCTGCGCCTGATGATGTGGGACTACGTGGGGATAGTGCGGACCAACAAGCGCCTCGCCCGCGCCAAGCGCCGCATCGACCTGCTCAAGCAGGAGGTGCAGGAGTACTACGCCAACTTCCGGGTCTCCAACAACCTGCTGGAGCTGCGCAACCTGTTGCAGGTGGCCGAGCTCATCGTCAACTGCGCCCTGCAGCGCAAGGAGTCCCGCGGCCTGCACTACAACCTGGACTATCCGGAGATGCAGCCGGACCCCAAGCCCACGGTACTGACACCGGATCGGGAATAACCCCTCCGCCAGTTGTCACCAAATGACCCCGCTCCGGCGGGGTCATCTATTGATGGGTCATTGGAAAATGCGGTTAACGAGGGGGATTGAGATGAATGGCGCGGGCCAGCGCCCGGTAGTGCGCCGGCGCCAGCGCATCCGAGCAGAGCCAGAGTGATAGCTCGGGCAACTCGCCCTCTCGCAGCCGCAACCAGAGCACACCGGGCAGGATCCGGCAGCGGGCCCCCAGCCGGTAACGCCTCCCCTGCCACTCCAGCCATTCGCCATCCCAGATCAGCTCACCACGGATGAGCATGACCCGACGCCAGGCGAGCCAGAGACCAGTCAGCCAGCAAGGTAGAAACAGCCCCCACTGCCAACCCCGGATCAGGCTGGCGGTGGGCCACAGCAACAACAGAAATAGCATGAGCAGCAGCAGGCGCTGCCGCCGGGAGACGATGACGGGCATCACGACCCGCATCAGGGGACTGGCTGTGGTGACGAGCTGGGCCGCATGTCAGGCGCGGGGGATCAGCTTTGGCGGTCGTGACGGGCCTGGTTGCGCTCCAGGATCAGCGGGATCATGGCGGCGAAGGCAGGATCTTCCGGCACGCCGTGGCCCATGCACCACTTGAACAGATCCGGGTCATCGCTCTCCAGCAGGCGGATGAAGGTCTGTTGATCATCCTCGCCGAGGGCATCGAACTCGTGTTCAAGAAAAGGCATAAAGATCACATCCAGTTCGAGCATGCCGCGGCGGCAGGCCCATTTCAGGCGGGACTTTTCAATTGGACTCAACATAGCACTCTCCTTACAAAGACCCGGGGATGGTAGCAGCTGGATTTTCCGGCTGACAAACATTCCTTACGTCTTTACCATGCAGGTCACATACTTTCTGTCTCTGGAATACCATCGTGAGCCTGCTAACGCCTGTTTTTCCTGCCGAGCCAACCCTCTTCCCCCTGACTGACCTCGCCATCACCAGCCTGAGCGGCATCGATCGTGTCAAATATCTGCAAGGCCAGGTCACCTGCGACGTCAATGCGCTGCAACCGGGTCAGAGCACCCTCGGCGGCCACTGCGATGCCAAGGGCAAGCTGTGGAGCGATTTCCGTCTGCTCTGCCTCGAAGAGCATCTGCTGCTGCTGACCAAGTCCTCGGTGCTGGCGCGCCAGCTGCCCGAGCTCAAGAAGTTCGCGGTGTTCGCCAAGGTCGAGATCGCCGCCTATCCGGGTCAGGCGGTCGGTGTGGCCGGCCAGGGAACGGATGCCTGGATGGCGGCACAGTTCACCGTCGAAACGACGGCCCTGATCCCGGGCGGCATGGCGGTGCAGATCGAAACCGATCGCTGGCTGCTGGTCACCGAGCAGCCGCTGAGCCTCGGTCTGCCCGCCGGGCAGGAGTCACTCTGGTGGGGACTGGACATCAAGGCCGGCATCCCGCACCTGGAAGCCGTGCATCAGGGGGAATACATTCCCCAGATGCTGAACCTGCAGGCGCTGGACGGCATCAGCTTCACCAAGGGCTGTTACATGGGGCAGGAGATAGTGGCGCGCGCCAAGTATCGCGGCGCCAACAACCGGGCCCTGTTCGTGCTGGCGGGCTCGGCTGCCAATCCCGTAGCCAGTGGCGATGCGCTGGAGATCCGGCTCGGTGACAACTGGCGACGCAGCGGCATGGTGCTGAACGCCTGGCAGCAGGATGGTCAGCTGTGGCTCACCGCCGTGCTGCCAAAAGATACCGAGACCGACGCCCAATTCCGCCTCAAGCAGGAAGAGGCCTCCAGCCTCAGCCTGCAACCCCTGCCCTACCCGCTGATCGACTGAGTTCGCGGCCCGACCACAACAGACACTCAGGAGGCGCGCCCCACCTGCTCACGCCGGGCATGCTGGATCAGCGCCTCCTTCAGCCAGCGACCCGCGGCGCCAAGCGGCTGCGCCCGCTGCCACAGCAGCTCTATCCCCATGCTCCACTCCTGATCCAGAAACGCTACGGGCAGTTTCACCACCTCGCCCCGGGTCAGCGGCCCCTGCAGCAGGTACTCCGGCACCGAGCCCCAGCCCAGTCCCCGCTTGATCAACTCCAGCACGGCACCGTCCCCCTCCACCCACCAGACATTGGGGGAGAAGCGAAACCGCTCCCGCTCCACGCCGCCCCGGCGGCCGGTCACCATCAGCTGGCGGGCGGTCTTCAGCTCGGCGAGTCCGATGGGGCCCTTGCTCGCCAGGGGATGGGTCGGGGCGGCGATGATGGGGAGATTCAGCCGGCCGAGGGAGTGAAAAGCCAGCGCCGGATCCTGCTGCAACCGCTCGTAGCTGATGCCGAGGTGCGCCCTCCCCTCCTGCAGCAGCAGGGTGAGATCCTCGAGCATGGGGAAGAGCAGCTCCAGCTCCAGCATGGGGAACTCGCAGGCGAAGCGCTCAAGCACCTCACCGATCCAGGGCAGCTGGGAGCCGTCATCGATGGCCAGGGTGAGGCGGGGCTCCACCCCGCCGTGCAGCTCACGGGCCACCGCCTGCAACTGATCGCTGCTGGCCAGCACCGACTGGGCCTCCACCCTGAGGCGCTCCCCCGCCGCCGTCAGCACCGGGTAGCGGCCCGAACGATCGAACAACTCGAGGCCGAGATCGATCTCCAGGTTGGCGATGGCCGTGCTCACCACCGATTGAGCCTTGCCCAGCCGGCGGGCGGCGGCCGAGAAAGATCCCGTCTCCGCCGCCGCCAGCAGCGCCTTGAGTTGTTCCAGTGAAAGGTTCATGTCTCAGTCTCCCTCATCGATATATCTATTTTAACGATACATACTAACGAGCACCTATGCGTTTTAATGGATAGATTAGCCCCCATCATGTCGTTAGACACATTGCTTAGAGGGAGATGAATATGCGTAACACTCGCGACCGCCTGCGCCATGCCGTTGGTTTTGAACTGATTGGTCTGTTGATCGCCGCCCCCCTGGCAAGCTGGGTCACCGGCGTCGGCCTCAATCATATGGGTCCGCTTGCCCTGTTCTTCTCGGTGGTCGCCACCGTCTGGAACTATGTCTACAACATCGGGGTGGACAAGCTGTTGCTCCGCTATCAGGGCCACACCCACAAGTCGCTGTGGCAACGAGTCCTGCATACCTTCGGCTTCGAGGGGGGGCTGCTGCTGGTTGCCCTGCCGGTGATGTCCTGGTGGCTCGACATCAGCCTGCTGGAGGCGCTGGTGCTGGATCTGGGCTTCGTGCTGTTCTACCTGGTCTATGCCTTCGTCTACAACTGGAGCTATGACAAGGTGTTTCCCATCCCGGGCCAGTCGGCACAGCGGGTCACGGGTTAACAGAGTACGGGGATAAACGAGGCACCATCATGCGGCAGGCATGATGGTGCTGAGAGGGCTGACGGGGAGACCCGTGCTCAGGCCTGGGCCTTCGCCTCTTCGGTGGGGGCCTCGGTCTGGGCCGCTTCTTGGTTCAGCATGGCCTCGAGATCGCTCTGGTACTGGTTCAGCATGCGCTGGGCCGCGACCAGGTCACCCTTGTGCAGACGCTCGAACAGATGGTGCTGCACCACGCCGTTGAGGTACTCCACCGTGATGGGTTGTTCCAGCGCCGACAGCAACTCCTCTTTCTCCAGCTCGGCGTTGATTTCATCGACGCTGGTGCGCAGCAGACCGGCCAGTTGCACCAACATGCGGCGCTCGCCTTCACGCAGCAGGCTCAACATGCGGTTTCTCTGCTGCTCATTCTGTTGGGTCATACATTTCCTTACGTAGAGTGGGAACAAGCCCGCTCATTCTGCCCTGTCCTTTTCACAGCGTCTATCTCAGGCGCATCACTTATTTGTGCGCCGGGTGCCGGGCCCGCATCGGGTGCTATTTCCCCCTTTGCTCGGTATAGTAACGGCTGATCCAGAGGGCCGAGTGGCCCCCTCAGACGAGACCTGTCATACCATGACCGACGCCATTCTGGTGCTCTGCACCTGTCCAGACGAGGCCAGTGCCGACCTCATCTGCGAGCAACTGCTGACCAGGCACCTCGCCGCTTGCATCAATCAACTGCCAGGGCTCACCTCCGTCTATCGCTGGCAGGGGAAAATTGAGCGCGCGCGCGAAATCCAGCTCATCATCAAGTCCAGGGCCCCGCTGTTCGAGCCCCTGCGCCAGTGCATCCTCGAGCATCATCCCTATGAGGTGCCGGAAGTCCTGGCGCTCCCGACAAGCCAGGGCCATCAACCCTATCTCGACTGGTTAACACAGGAAACCTCATGATCGTGCTGCGCCTGCTCTCACCCCTGCTACTCCTGCTGGCCCTGCTGACATCCCCCGCGCAGGCCAGCAGCAACGACCTGCTGAGCTCCCTCGGCATCGAGGCCGGCACCCAACCCAAGTTCCTGAAGGTCGATGAGGCCTTCGTCCTGGACAGCGAACAACAGGGTGACAAGCTGCTGCTGAGCCTGCGCATCGCCGATGGCTACTATCTCTACCGTCATCGCTTCAGCTTCCAGGGGCAGAACCTCACCTTCGATGCCCCCGAGTTGCCCGCCGGCACTGAGCACGAGGATGACTTCTTCGGCAAGACCCGGGTCTATTACCAGGAGGTGCAGATCCCCGTCACCCTGACCGAGGTAGGCCAGCAGGCCAGCCTCAAGATCAGCTATCAGGGCTGTACCGATGGCCTCTGCTACCCGCCCACCGACAAGCTGATCGAGGTGCAGCCCATCGCGGCCACCCCAGCCGTCAGCGCTGCGGGAGCGGCGAGTGCAGACCCAGCCACTGCGCCGGCCAGCAGCCAGCAGGATCGGCTGGCGGCCGCCCTCGGCAGCCAGGGCTTCTGGCTCAGCATCGCCGCCTTCTTCGCACTGGGGCTGGGGCTCGCCTTCACCCCCTGCGTCTTCCCCATGTACCCCATCCTGACCGGCATCATCGCCGGCGCGGGCCAGCGTCTCTCCACCCGTCGCGCCTTCCTGCTCTCCTTCGTCTATGTGCAGGGCATGGCAGTCACCTATACCCTGCTCGGGTTGGTGGTGGCTTCCGCCGGGCTCAAGTTCCAGGCCGCGCTGCAGCACCCCTATGTGCTGATCGGCCTCTCCGTCATGTTCGTGCTGCTGGCGCTCTCCATGTTCGGGCTCTATACCCTGCAACTGCCGAGCAGCCTGCAAACCCGGCTCTCCGGCCTCTCCAATCGTCAGCAGGGCGGCTCGGTGGCGGGGGTCGGCATCATGGGCATGATCTCCGGCCTGGTCTGCTCCCCCTGCACCACGGCCCCGCTCTCGGGGGCGCTGATCTACGTGGCCCAAAGCGGCGATCTCTGGCTCGGCGGCTCGGCGCTCTATGCGCTCTCCCTGGGGATGGGGCTGCCACTGCTGCTGCTCGGCACCTCGGGGGGCAAGCTGCTGCCCAGAGCCGGCGCCTGGATGGATGTGATCAAGCAACTGTTTGGTTTTGCGCTGCTGGCGGTGCCCGTGCTGCTGCTGTCCCGACTGTGGAGCGAGCAGGTCACCAGCCTGCTCTGGCTGGGCTGGGGCCTGCTGCTGTGCGGTTACCTCTACCATCATCAGCAGCGTCAGCCCCACTCCATCGGCAGGAGCCTGTGCGGCTTCGTGCTGCTGCTGGCGATGATGGGGGCCGTGGTGGCGGCCAGGGATCTGCTGCTACCCGACCAGCGGCCCCAGGCCAGCACCCAGACCGAGGCGCCGCCGTTTATCCGCATCAAGACCCTCGATGATCTCAGGACCCGGCTCGCCGCCACCCGTGGCAAGCCGGTGCTGCTGGATCTCTATGCCGACTGGTGCGTGGCCTGCAAGGAGTTCGAGCACAAGACCTTCAGCGATCCCGCGGTGCGTGCCCGCTTCAACGACATGGTGTTGTTGCAGGCGGATGTCACCGCCAACGACGATGTCGACGTCGAGCTGCTCAACGGCCTGAACGTGTTGGGGCTGCCGACCCTGATCTTCTTCGACAGCGCCGGCAATGAGGTCAGCGGTCAGCGGGTGACCGGCTTTATGGGCCCCGCCGAGTTCCTCGGCCAGCTCGACAAGCTGCGCTAACCAGAGGCCGGCTCGGAGCCCCTGAGCCGGTGCTCCCGCTAGCCGACAGCCATTGATTTTTCTGACCATCCCTTGTATCTGCGGGGCGGCATGGCAAAATTTGCCCTTTCCTTTCCCGTATCGTCTCGTTCGTCCGGAGTTTTGATGAAAAAGTGGTTCATCCCCCTGCTGGCCCTCTGGCTCTCTGGCTGCAATGCGGGTCCAGGTGAAGAGGCGATCCAGAGCCAAGTCACCGCCAAGCTGCAGGCCGAAACCGATCCCAATCTGTTTGATATCAGTGACTTTACTGTACTTGGCAAGGAGGAGCGGATGGACGGCGTCTACCTGGTCAAGGTGAGCTACCAGGTGCGCTTCAAGCAGGGACTGGATCAGCTGCAGATACTGCACGATGAGGATCTCGTCTACGACAGGGTCGGCCCCTTTCAGCAGGAGATGGCCCTGATGGAGCTGGAGCGCAAATACGGCGAGTTCGAGGCGGGACAGGCGCTGCCACAAGAAACCGAAGTCTGGATGATGAAAACGGAACAGGGCTGGCGCCTGGCGGTGCCAACCCAGCAAGCAGGTTGATGCCTTACCCTTTATTCTTCCAGGCGACCAGCGAGATGGCGACATCGTTATAATCGCCATCATTCTGGTCTTCGATGGAAATATTATATCCATAGCCAATGACAGAGCCGTCATTGGTCGTAATATTATAAGTATTGATACTGCTGCTCAATGCTGCGGATTGAGGTTCATCTATCAGCAATTTGACCTGCCCATTCTGAACAAAATCTGCCCCCTGTGCCAGCGGTGGATTAATATCCACGCTCTGCTTCTGATTATCAAAATATACCTTGCTGCCATCATAGAGCTTCGCCTTCACCTGGAATCCAGCCTGAGTCGTCACAAACCAGGACATATAATAACCGGCAGGGAATGAGTCGATATTAAATATTTTACTCGCCATGATATTACCCCTCAGGATTGGGTTGCCGACAAGAAATTCTGCCACTCGAAATTCATGGCCGTGGAGTAGATGTTCTGTGCCTTGTTTTCATCTATGGCTCCGGGATGTGCACGCTGGTATTGATCCAGAAAGTTGCCCATGGCATAGGCACCGGAGGTGCTGTCGTTACCCGTTATCCAGGGGCCATACAGGTTGCCGGGCGATGGTGGCATCAGCTGATTGGCGAGCCAGTACCAGAGGTATTCGCAAGGGATCATCATGATGAGGGTGTAGATGGGATCGGCATGGGAGGCCGTGTCCGACTCGAATTGGGCATAATCACGGCACGCGGGGGTGGGCACCACCCCGCTGGCATCACGGACATGCCATATAGTGGGAAACGCCTCGTTATACGTCTGGTATCTTTTATATTTCTCCAGCAGGAAAAATTTTAATCCCTCATCATCCGTGCGACTCTCCGCCGCCAAGTAACTCTGGGCACCGTTAAAACAATAATAAGCATCACTGACGTTGAATCCACCATAGATAACGGGGTCCAGATTGGCATTCTTGATACCGTTAATATAGGGGGTCACCAGTGTCTTCTGCGCAATAGGCAGACAGGGTTGCCATAAACGCCAGAATAGAGAGTCGACAGGAGGAGGGGCACTGGACAAGCCATGCCTCTCCAGCAACATATTGTCAAACTGGAGCCGTCTTGGGCTGAACATATTATTTTCCTTATATCCCGTGTCATTGCAGGAACGGGTCGCCATGGTGACTCCCGCGCCTTCCGTGCCAGCCACCAACAAGGATTCGTTCGTGAACAAGCCAGATCACTATAGCCAAGGAATAAGGTTTCATATGATGCTTAATCACCTTTCGGTGATCACACAGATCAGGAGGTTGATTTCCAATATGTTTTTGTTTGCCGGCCCTCCTGCCCATGGAGAGGCCGGCGCGAGATCACATCAGATCCTTCATCCTGTGCCACAGCATCCCCAGCGCCAGCAGGGGAGAGCGCAGGGCCGGGCCGCCGGGGAAGGTCATGTGGGGTACGGTGCTGAACAGATCGAAGCCGCGACTCTCCCCCACGATCGCCTCCGCCACCAGCTTGGCCGCCATGTGGGTGGCGTTGAGGCCATGACCTGAATAGGCCTGGGCGTAGAACACGTTGGGATATTCCTTGAGGCGCCCGATCTGCGGCAAGCGGTTGGCCCCTATGCCGATCATGCCACCCCACTGGAACTCGATGGCGGTGTTGGCCAGCTCGGGGAAGACCCGCAGCAGCTTGGGCAGCATAAAGGCCTTTATATCCTTAGGATCGCGCCCCGAGTAGTTGCAGGCACCGCCAAACAGCAGCCGGCCATCGGCCGACAACCGGTAATAATCGAGCGCCACGTTCTGATCGCACACCGCCATGTTTTGCGGCAGCAGGCGCTGGCGCAGCCGCTTCTCCAGCACCTCGGTGGCGAGGATATAGGAGCCGGCCGGCAGCACCCGGCCACCCAGCTCGGGATTGAGATCGTTGAGGTAGGCGTTGCAACCGATCACCAGATAGTCGGCGCTGACCCGGCCATGGGCCGTGGTGACCTCTACCCGATCGCCATAGTCGATGTCGATCACCCTGGACTGCTCGAACAGCGCCACACCGAGGCTAGCCGCGGCACGGGCCTCGCCGAGCGCCAGGTTGAGGGGATGCAGGTGGCCGGAGCCCATGTCGATCATGCCACCGATATAGCGCTCGGAACCGACCACCGAGCCCATCTCGGCCTGGGGCACCAGCCTGGTCTCATGCTGGTAACCCAGGCTGGCCAGATGCGCCATCTCCTCCTCGAATCCGGTCAGATGGCGCGCCTTGGTAGCGAGATCGCAATAGCCCCAGCGCAGGTCGCAGTCGATGTTGAAGCGCTCGATCCGCTCGCGCACCAGCTGCACCGCCTCCAGCCCCATCAGATCCAGCTCGCGTACCCCCTGCTCGCCGATCCAGCGGGCAAACTGGCTGGTGTCGTGGCCGATGCCGCGGATCAGCTGACCGCCGTTGCGGCCCGAGGCGCCCCAGCCGATGCGGTTCGCCTCCAGCAGGGCCACCCTGTAGCCCGCCTCTGCCAGATTGATGGCGGTGTTCAGCCCGGTGAAGCCACCGCCTATGATGCACACATCGGCATCGAGCTCACCGCTGAGCTCGGGCCACTGCTGATGGTCGTTGCGGGTCGCCGCATAGTAGGAGGTGACGTGCTCCTGGTGTCCGTTGTGTCTTCCTGTCTGCATACTCAGCATCCTGCCTTGGTCGCATTCGTTTACTAAATTAAACGATCTGTCATCGATAATACCCACCCAATGGGCACTGATCCAGCCTGTCGGGATCACAGAAATGCAAAAGGTGCCCCAAAAGGCACCTTTTTATCCTCATCTCTTGGTTCAGCCTGCTCCCGGAGTGCTGTAGCACAGCAGGCGCCACTGATAAGAGCGCCTTGTTATCGCCACCAATCCCTGACCCCATATGCCTCCGGAGCGCAGCAACGCAAAAGGCGCCCCGAAGGGCGCCTTTTTATGCAATCAGCGACGGTAACGAATTACAGTACGTTGATGGCGTTCAGGTCGGAGAAGGCTTTCTCCAGACGAGCGATCATGGAAGTCTGACCGGCACGCAGCCATACGCGCGGATCGTAGAACTTCTTGTTCGGCTTGTCAGCACCTTCCGGGTTACCCAGCTGGCCTTGCAGGTAGGCTTCGTTGGTCTTGTAGAAGTTCAACAGACCTTCCCAGGTAGCCCACTGGGTGTCGGTGTCGATGTTCATCTTCACGACGCCGTAGGAGATGGACTCGCGGATCTCTTCCAGGGTGGAACCTGAGCCACCGTGAAACACGAAGTCCAGGGACTTGGCAGGCAGACCGAACTTCTCGGAAACGAATTTCTGGGAAGCGTCCAGGATGGACGGGGTCAGCTTGACGTTACCCGGCTTGTACACACCGTGCACGTTGCCGAAGGAGGCAGCGATGGTGAAACGCGGGCTGATCTTGGACAGACGCTCGTAGGCGTAGGCCACGTCTTCCGGCTGGGTGTACAGGGCGGATTGATCCATGTGGCTGTTGTCCACACCGTCTTCTTCGCCACCGGTGCAACCCAGTTCCAGCTCCAGGGTCATGTTCATCTTGGCCATGCGAGTCAGGTACTCACAGCAGATGTCGATGTTCTCTTCCAGCGGCTCTTCAGACAGATCCAGCATGTGGGAGGAGAACAGCGGCTTGCCGGTCTCGGCGAAGTGCTTCTCGCCCGCGTCCAGCAGACCGTCGATCCACGGCAGCAGCTTCTTGGCGGCGTGGTCGGTGTGCAGGATAACCGGAACCCCGTAGGCGGCAGCAACGGCGTGCACATGCTTGGCACCGGAGATGGCACCCAGGATGGCGGCTTGCTGACCTTCCAGCTTCAGGCCCTTACCGGCGGTGAACACGGCACCACCGTTGGAGAACTGAACGATGACCGGAGCCTTCACATTGGCGGCAGCTTCCAGTACAGCGTTGACGGAGTCGGTACCGACGCAGTTAACGGCTGGCAGAGCGAAGCCGTTTTCTTTCGCGATGGCGAACACTTTCTGAACGTCATCACCAGTGATCACGCCGGGTTTTACGAAGTCGAAAATTTTCTTAGACATGTTAAATCGTCCTGTTCTCGTATGCCGTTAATAAAAAATGGGGGGTTCATCATGAACTGGCACAGCGGTCACATGATAAACGAAACGGGAGGCTTTTGCCCCCCGTCCCGGGTCAATTAGGCTTTGGCGCGCTGTTCCAGCATCGCAACCGCCGGCAGTACCTTGCCTTCTACGAACTCCAGGAAGGCGCCGCCGCCGGTGGAGATGTAGGAGACCTTGTCGGCGATGCCGAACTTGTCGATGGCGGCCAGGGTGTCACCACCGCCAGCGATGGAGAAGGCCGGGGAGGCGGCGATCGCTTCGGCGATAACCTTGGTGCCTGCCGAGAACTGGTCGAACTCGAACACGCCGACCGGGCCGTTCCACAGAATGGTCTTGGCGTTCATGATGATGTCGGCCAGGGCCTTGGCAGAGTCAGGGCCGATGTCGAAGATCATGTCACCGTCGGTCACGTCAGCGACGGACTTGATGGTAGCCGGGGTGGATTCGGAGAACTCGGTACCCACGACCACGTCGGTGGTCACCGGAATGTTGGTCTCGGCGGCCAGTTTCTTGGCGGTGTCGAGCAGGTCGTGTTCGCACAGGGACTTGCCGACGTTGTGACCGGCAGCGGCGATGAAGGTGTTGGCGATGCCACCACCGACCACCAGCTGGTCAGCGATCTTGGAGAGGGATTCCAGCACGGTCAGCTTGGTGGAGACCTTGGAGCCGCCCACGATGGCAACCATTGGGCGCTCGGGCTTCAGCATGGCCTTGCCCAGGGCTTCCAGCTCACCGGCCAGCAGCGGACCGGCACAAGCTACGGGGGCGAACTGAGCCACACCGTAGGTAGAACCTTCGGCGCGGTGGGCAGTACCGAATGCATCCATTACGAAGATGTCACACAGGGCGGCGTATTTTTTGGCCAGCTCTTCGGTGTTCTTCTTCTCGCCCTTGTTGAAACGGCAGTTTTCCAGCACAACCAGCTCACCGGCGGCGACTTCTACGCCATCCAGATAATCCTTGGCCAGGCGAACCGGGCAGGACAGAGCGTCTTTCAGATAATTGACAACCGGAGCCAGGGAGAATTCTTCGTTGTATTCACCCTCGGTCGGACGACCCAGGTGGGAGGTGATCATCAGCTTGGCGCCCTTTTCCAGAGCCAGCTTGATGGTCGGCAGCGTTGCCACGATACGTGCGTCGGAAGTGACCTTGCCGTCTTTTACCGGTACGTTCAGGTCAGCACGGATCAGAACGCGTTTACCCGCCAGATCCAGGTCGGTCATCTTGATAACAGACATATTCAGTCCTCTATATTTTCAGGTAATGTTAAAAACAGTAACCTTGCGCCCGGTGCAGGCTCTCAGCCTGCGGCCATCATGGCCCGGGTGGTATCCAGCATACGGTTGGCGAAGCCCCATTCGTTATCACACCACATCAACATCTTGACGAGGTTGGCATCGCTCACCCGAGTCTGGGTACCATCAATGATGCAGGAGTGTGCATCATGATTAAAGTCTACGGAGACCAAAGGCTCTTCCGTGTAATCCAGGATACCGCTTAATGTACCTCTGGATGCCCGTTGCAGGGCTTGATTTACGTCAGTAACCGTCACTTTTTTACGAACAGTAATACTGAGATCCATCGCCGTTACGTTGATGGTCGGCACCCGCACCGCGATCGCCTCGAACTTGCCGGCGAAGTGCGGCAGGATCCGCTCCAACCCCTTTGCCAGCTTGGTATCCACCGGAATGATGGACTGGCTGGCAGCACGGGTTCGGCGCAAGTCGCTGTGGTAAGCGTCGATGACTTGCTGATCGTGCATGGCCGAATGAATTGTCGTAATAGTACCACAATTTATCTCGAACTCTCGATGCAATGTTTCGATGACGGGCACCACGCAGTTGGTGGTACAGGAGGCGTTGGAGACGATCCGCTCCCTTCCCGTCAGCACCTGATGGTTCACCCCGAAAACGATTGTCGCGTCCACGTCCGCATCCGCCGGATGGGAGAACAGCACCTTGCCCGCCCCCGCACCCAGATGGCGCTCGGCATCGGCCCGCGAGCCGAATACCCCGGTGCAGTCCAGCACCACGTCGACCCCCAGCGCCCGCCAGGGCAGATTGGCCGGATCCTGCTCGGCAAACAGGGGGATGAGATCCTCCCCTACCAGCATGCTGTGACCCGCCAGTTGCACCGGATGGCGGAAACGGCCGTGGCTGGTATCGAAGCGGGTGAGGTGCACCATGGCCTCGGGGGCCGCCAGCTCGTTGATGGCGACTATCTTGATGGTCTTGTCACGGCCGCTCTCGTAGAGGGCGCGCAGCACGTTGCGACCGATGCGCCCGTACCCGTTGATGGCAATCTTGATCATGGAAAATGGGTGTCCTTAGCGACGGCAAAAGAGGGCCTATGGATGACTCACGACAGCAGGGCATCCTGGAAGACGCCTCTGGCCAGCAGCGCAGCCCCGAAGACACCGGCGCTGTCCCCGAGGGAGGGCGCTATGATGGGGGTGGCGAAGCGGGGGTTGAAGAGGAACGGCAGCACCGTCTGACGGCCCGCCTTATAGAGGCTCTGCACGTTGCCGACCCCGCCGCCGATGACGATGACGTCCGGATCCAGGATGTTGACCACGTTGGCCAGTGCCTGACCGAACAGCAGGTGCAGGCGGTCTATGGTGAGCTTCGCCACGTGATCGTGGGCGCTGGCCGCCGCAATCTGGGCGAGGGAGAGGTGGCGCTTGGCCTTGGCCTCATACCAGGCCTCCAGCGCGGGGCCGCTGATGAAGGTCTCGACGCAGCCGCGCTTGCCGCAGTAGCACTCGGGCCCATCGGGGGAGAGCACGTTGTGGCCCCACTCCCCGGCGATGCCGTGGTGGCCGTTGAGGATCTGGCCGTTGATGACGATGCCGGAGCCGACCCCGGTGCCCATGATGATGCCGAACACGACTTTCGCATCCGGATGATGCTGGCGCACCGCCCCGAGATGGGTTTCCGCCAGGGCGAAGCAGTTGGCATCGTTGGCGATGAGCACAGGCACGCCGAGCCGGCGCTCCAGATCTTCCTTGAACGGCTTGCCGTTGAGTTCGGTGGTGTTGCAGTTCTTCATCAGCCCGGTCTGGGGATCCCGCGCCCCCGGCGTGCCCATGCCGATGACGGCCGGGCGCTGACCGAGCTTGCCGGCGCACTCGTCCACCAGCTTGGCGATCTGGCCGATCATGTGCTCGTAACCGCCACGGCGCTCGGTGGGGATGCGATGGCGCAACAGTACCTCGTCGCCATCGAGCACCACGCACTCGCACTTGGTCCCGCCCAGATCGATACCCCAATCCCACGACTTCTTGCTCATTCTGCCTCCTGCATGGCGAGCGAGACGGCCGATACGCGGCCTCGCACGCTGTCGCTCATCTTGTGTGTGGCCACCGCCACAGATGGCGCAGTGTAACCCGAGCCGGGGCCGGCGCGCAGTACCCAAAACAGTGCAAGGGCCAAAACGGCGCCTCCCCGGATAACACAACGGGGCCCTGGGGCCCCGTTGTCATGATGCTGATGCTGCGGTTCGACCTCAGCGGCCGTGATACTGGGCCGAGAGCTCGTGCACCGCGTTGACGAAGACGCCGGCGTGCTCAGGATCCACATCCTGATGGATGCCATGGCCCAGGTTGAAGACGTGGCCGTTGCCGCTGCCAAAGCCCGCCAGGATGGTGGCGACCTCTTCGCGGATGCGGGCGGGGGCGGCATAGAGCATGGAGGGATCCATGTTGCCCTGCAGCGCCACCTTGTCACCGACCCGGCGCTTGGCGTCGGCGATGTCGGTGGTCCAGTCCAGCCCCAGGGCGTCGCAACCGGTGGCGGCGATCTGCTCGAGCCACTGACCGCCGTTCTTGGTGAACAGGGTCACAGGCACGCGGCGGCCCTCGTGTTCGCGGATCAGGCCGTCGACTATCTTGTGCATGTACTGCAGGGAGAAGTCGCGGTAGTCGCGCGGGGTCAGCACCCCGCCCCAGGTGTCGAACACCATGACCGACTGGGCACCGGCCTTGATCTGGGCGTTGAGGTAGCTGATGACGCTGTCGGCCAGCTTGTCCAGCAGCAGGTGCAGGGTCATGGGCTCGGCGTACATCATCTGCTTGATCTTGGTGAACGCCTTGGAGCTGCCCCCCTCCACCATGTAGGTGGCCAGGGTCCAGGGGCTGCCGGAGAAGCCGATGAGCGGCACCTCGCCCTTCAGCTCGCGGCGTATGGTGCGCACCGCGTTCATCACATAGCCGAGTTCGTCTTCCGGATCCGGCACGGGCAGCGCCTGCACATCGGCCATGGACTGGATGGGACGCTCGAAGCGCGGGCCTTCGCCGTGTTCGAAGTAGAGGCCAAGCCCCATGGCGTCGGGGATGGTGAGGATGTCGGAAAAGAGGATGGCGGCATCGAGCGGATAGCGGCGCAGGGGCTGCAGGGTGACTTCACAGGCCAGCTCGGCGTTGCGGCACAGGGACATGAAGTCCCCCGCGACGGCACGGGTCGCCTTGTATTCCGGCAGATAACGGCCAGCCTGGCGCATCATCCACACCGGGGTCAGGTCCACATCCTGGCGCAGCAGGGCACGCAGGTATCGATCGTTCTTCAGCTCTTTCATCCCAGTTCCTGAGTCATATCCAGCATAAAATGGCGGATATGATACCACTTTGTGCGCGGCTCTGGGCGGCCCAAACTGCCGGCCCGGCCGGTTCGAGTACAAAGATGTGAAGGGGCGCAAACAAGCGCCCCATTTTTGCCCCGCCAGTGCACTCAGCCGACCCTCACGCCCCCTCGCCGAGACAGAGGGCGATCAGTCGCCGCGCTATGGTGCCATGAGGGGGCAGCCGTGGCAGCCGATCGGCGCCGAAGAAGTCGGCCGCCACCAGCTCCTCGTCCTGCACCCGGATCTCGCCACCCTCGTAGTCGGCGATGAAGCCCATCATCAGGCTGTGGGGGAAGGGCCAGGGCTGGCTGGCGACGTAACGCACCTTGCCCACCCGGATGCCGCTCTCCTCGAACACCTCCCGCGCCACGCACTGCTCCAGGTTCTCCCCCGCCTCCACGAAACCGGCCAGCACCGTATACATGGGATCTTCCGCCTGATAGTGACGGCGATGGGCCGCCAGCAGGATGTCGGACCCCTTGCGCACCGCCACTATGATGCAGGGGGAGATGCGCGGGTAGACAACGTGACCCTGCCGGCACTGTTGCGCCCACTCCCCCGCCTTGGGGACCATGGGAGCACCGCACTCGCCGCAGAAGCGGTGGCTGCGACGGAAGGTGGCCAGCTGCCAGGCGCGGCCCGCGAGACGAAAGCCCTCCTCATCCCCCGCCACCATCAGCTGGCGCAGCGGCGTCATGGCCGATGGCTCGCCCTCGGCATCCGCCCCCAGATCCAGCAGATAGCAGGGCAGATCGTCCCATTGGTCGAAGCGCTCGAACGGGGCCTCATGCAGGTGGGCGGGGAGTTGGGCACGGGGGCCCTGTGGGATCTGCCCCTGTTCATCCAGCAGGACGAGATGATCGCCCCCCAGCACGAACCAGCGGGCCTGTTCGGTTAATGGCATGAGATGAAAGCTCTTGTTGAGACTGTGGTGCAGGGCACGGACAAGTGAGACTCATCTTACGACCGGGCAGCCGTCGTGGCGACCAGATTGCCACCGCCATGCACAAAAAAAGGGCCGCCATGGCGACCCCTCTCATCCAACCGGCGCAGCCGATCAGTTCATCCAGCGCTCGCTGCTCTTGCGACGACGCGGCAGCATGGGCAATAAGATACCAAGCAGGATGCCACCCCCCACCATGGCACCACCGCGGATGAACCAGTCCATCTGCATGTCGTGCTCCTGGTTGTCATAGCTCTGAGTCAGGGCGTCATTCTGCTCCTTGAGACTGCTCATCTCGGCGCTCTGGCTGCCGAGCTGGGTCTTCAGGCTGGCGATCTCCTTGGTCTGTTCGGCGATCTTGCCATCCTTCTCGGCGAAGCGTCGCTCGTTGTCGCCATTGAGGTTCAGCAGGCGGGCCTTGGCCTCTTCCAGCGCGGTTTCAACCTGGGGCAGACGCTCACGCAAGCTGATGTCGGCTTGCAGTTCGCTATTTTTGATCCAGCCCTCGCGGCCACGGTCGTCTACCACCTGGGTAAAACCGGCCGCATTGTTCACCGCCTTGACCTCCAGCGGTTCACCGGCCTTGACGCTGCCGAGGATCCGGTACTGGGTGCCAGGACCGTTGTGGATAAAGGTAAAGATGTTGTCTGAAACATAACGGGTATCGGCCAGGGCCTGTTGGGCACACAAGCAGATCAAAATCCCGAGAAGGGCGCGCATGGTCGATCGATTCTCTTCGTTGAGTTAGGTGACAGGCCGAATGTTAAGCTGCTGGCGGGTCAAAGGACAAGCAAAGAAAAGCGCCTCCCCCCTCGCCGTGAGGCAGGTCGCCCCTTCCCCCGTTTGCCACGCGACCATTCCAGACGCCGGGCTACTTCTGTTTCAGTGCCTGCACCTCTTCCCGCAGTGCCTTGAGCTCCTGCAGCAACAGCGCCTGCTGTTCAGTCTGCTGGTGCCGCCACTTTGCGGTGTCATCGTTGGTCTTGCCAGGATGGACGAACAGGCTGGCCATGAAGCCGCTGAGAGCACCAAACAGGCCCACGCCGAACAGGATCAGCAGGCTGGCGACGAAACGCCCCTCCTCAGTCCTCGGCACCAGATCGCCGTAACCCACGGTAGAGAGCGTCACCAGCGTCCACCAGAAGGCGTCATAGGGTGTCTGGATCAGGCTGCCCGGCTTGTCCGCCTCTACCCAGAACATGACGCAGGACCCCACCCCCAGCAGCAGGAAGAACAGGAACAGGATGCCGGAGAGGGTGGTCTCGTTGCGCTCGCGGCGAAACATGCCGAGCAGATCCGGCCTGTCCCGCAGCAGCTGATAGACCCGCCACAGCTGGATCAGCCGCGCCCAGCGCAGCTGTTCCACCATAGGCAGGCTGCCGGGCAGGTAGAACCAGTTCGCCTTGAAGAAGGCCATTCGATCGGGGGCACGAACCCAGCCATAGGCGAAATGGGCGAGGAAGAAGTAACAGATCAGGCTGTCGATGTCATAGAACAGCTGCAGAGTCATCGGGCTCCACGAACCATACCCCCACCAGCGGGCACAGACCAGAGCGACGGAGATCACCGACAGAAACGCCATCAGCAGATCCATGGCGCGCAGGTGAGTTAAGTGATGTCGCATGCATTTTCCTACTTTAGGCACGGAGCTAAGTAATAAAAGTGAAGATAATGCCGATAGTCATGATGACAAAGGGAAAATGGACCTTAGAAGGAGAAAACTATGCAGTTAAATTCGCTGGAACGGCGCATGAGCAACATTCGACTGGTGCCCAAGGTGGTGCTGCTCATGGTGTTCAGCACGCTGCTGTTGCTGGCCAAGCTCTGGTTCGATGCCAGCAACCTGGAGGCCACCCTGCTGAGCGAAGGGATCGAGGCCGCCAAGGCCAACGACATCGCCGATCGCCTGCTCTGGAGCGGCCTGATGGAGACCGCGCTGATGGGGGTCATCTTCGTCGTCCTGCTGCTGACCGGCTCCCGCCTCATGGTCAAGCAGGTGCACTACCTGGTGGGACTGCTTGAGCGTTTCGCTCGCAAGGATCTCAGCCACAGCGTCTTGCTCAAGTCCCGCGACGAGTTCGGCGACATCGCCAAGGCGGTCGCCCACTCCCAGGAGAACCTCAAGCAGGTGTTTGGCACCCAGCGCGTCGCCTGCAAGGAGCTCAACGACATCGCCTCCCAGGTCACCCTTTGCATGGAGGAGGCCAACGAGGCGATCAGCGAGGAGTTCGTCCAGATAGAACAGCTGGCCAGTGCCATGAACCAGATGGTCGGCGCCATTCGCGAGGTGGCCAATCATGCGGAGCAAGCCTCCCACGCCACCGCCGACGCCAGCCTGCTGGCCGAGGAGGGCAGTCGCTGCGTGGCGGCCACCGTCAGCACCATAGACACCCTGTCCGGCAACATCCAGCGCTCCTCCGCCGTGGTCAACGAGGTCGAACACGGCGTCGATCGCATCGGCTCTGTGGTGGACACCATCCGCGGCATCTCGGAGCAGACCAACCTGCTGGCCCTCAACGCCGCCATCGAGGCTGCCCGTGCCGGCGAGGCGGGTCGCGGCTTCGCCGTGGTCGCCTCCGAGGTGCGCGAGCTGGCCAACAGAGCCCAGGCCGCCACCGTCGAGATCCAGAAGATGATCGAGCAGCTGCAGGGCAACGCCCGCCAGGCCGTCGGCCTGATGAGCGAGAGCGTTCAGCAGGCCGACAAGGGGGTGGCGCAGGTGACCCAGGCCGGCGATCAGCTCGCCACCATAGTGCAGCGGGTACGGGGGGTGGCAGACATGAACCGCCAGATCGCCGCCGCCTCCGAGCAACAGAGCGCCGTCGCCGAGGAGATGAGCGCCAACCTGGAGCAGGTCAAGCAGGTGGTGGAAGGATCCGTGGTGGTGCTGCGGGAGCTGCAGGAGGCCTCCGAACTGGTGGAGCACCACAGCCAGACCCTGGACACTCATATCCAGGCCTTCAAGCTGGCCTGATGTCGTGATTTGAGTAAACTGGAAGGCCCCGCGAGGGGCCTTTCTTATTCATGTCACGGCAAGGAGCCAGGATGCAGACAGCACAACACTCTTCCCAACTGGAGATCAGCGACGACAAGGGGCGGCTCGACGTGTCGCTGATCCACCAGTTCCTGTCCGAGGAGGCCTACTGGTGCCTCGGCATTCCGCGCTCGACCCTGCAGCGCGCCATCAATCACTCCCTCTGCTTCGGCGGTTATCTGGCGGGTCAGCAGGTGGCCTTCGCCCGGGTCATCACCGACAGGGCCACCTTCGGCTACCTGGCGGATGTGTTCGTACTGCCCGAGCATCGTGGCCAGGGCCACAGCAAGGCGCTGATCGCCGCCATCCTGGCTCACCCCGAGCTGCAGGGGCTGCGCCGCCTGAGCCTGGCCACCTCGGATGCCCAGGGCCTCTATGCCGGCTTTGGCTTCAAGCCACCGCGCACCCCGGCCAGCCTGATGGAAATCTACGATCCCGAGATCTATCAGCGCCCCTGAGCCCCTGCCGCGCCGGCAGCCCATTTTTCCCTGCGGGATCATGCTTCTCACCCCCGGCCTGTGACGGGCCGGCGTGGCAATGGTAGATTGGCTGCCGGCGTTTTCATTCCCTCTGCAGATCCGTTAACCACAAGGACGGCAACCGTGGCCCAGCATTCACCTTCTCTCCCCTCTGCTCTGCCCCCTATTTTGCAAGATCAGGCCCTGCGCCAGTGGCAACGGCTGCTCGATCTGGCCCCCGTTTATGGCGATCTGCCCGCGGTGGAGCAGCAGACCCTGCTGACCCTGCTCGGCCTCTCCGACTTTGTCTCCGACTGCCTCATTAAGCAACCGGAGCTGCTGGCACAGACCCTCGCCTCCGGAGATCTGGCGCGCGACGAGCGCTGGCCCGCCTACCAGCCCGAGCTGGCGGCGCTGCTGGCCGAAGTCCATGACGAGGAGACCCTCAAGCGCGTGCTGCGCCAGTTCAGACGCAGCCGCATGCTGGTGATCGCCTGGCGCGAGCTGCTGGGGCAGGCCGAGGTGGAGGAGAGCTTTATCCATCTGACTAAGCTGGCGGATGCCCTCATCTGCGGCGCCCGTGACTGGCTCTATGCCAGGCAGTGCGTTGAGCTCGGCACCCCCATGGATGGCAACGGCGATCCCCAGCCGCTGCTGATCCTCGGCATGGGCAAGCTGGGGGGCGGCGAGCTGAATTTTTCCTCGGATATCGACCTCATCTTCACCTTCCCGGAGAACGGCTACACGGTCGGCGGGCGGCGCGAGCTGGCCAACCAGCAGTTCTTCATCAAGCTTGGCCAGCGGCTGATCAACGCCCTGCACCAGCCCACCCAGGATGGTCAGGTGTTCAGGGTCGACATGCGGCTGCGCCCGTTTGGCGAGGCGGGGCCGCTCGCCATCTCCTTCGCCGCCATGGAGGATTACTACCAGCACCACGGCCGCAACTGGGAACGCTACGCCATGGTCAAGGCGCGGGTGCTCGGCGCCCAGTGTGAGCAGGCCCAGGCCCTCACCGAGCTGCTGCGCCCCTTCGTGTTTCGCCGCTACATCGACTTCGGCGTCATCGACGGCCTGCGCCAGATGAAGGCGATGATCGCCGCCGAGGTGCGCCGCAAGGGGCTGGAGGGCAACATCAAGCTCGGCTCCGGCGGCATCCGCGAGGTGGAGTTCATCGCCCAGGCGCTGCAGCTCATCCGCGGTGGCCGCGAACCCGCCCTGCGGGTACGCCACCTGCCCGAGGCGCTGGCCGCCATCGCCCGGAGCGGGGCACTCGAGGAGACCCGCTGTCAGCGGCTGCTGGAGGCTTACCGCTTCCTGCGCCGGGTCGAGAACATACTGCAGGAGATCGGCGATCAGCAGACCCAGACCCTGCCCACCGAGCAGCGGGATCGGCTGCGGCTGATCACGGCCATGGGCCTTGATGACTGGCAAGCCTTCATGGCCCGGCTGGACGAGGAGATGGCCGCGGTCCATCAGGAGTTCGTCGCCGTGGTGGGGGAAGAGAAGGAGGCCCCGGCCCACCTGGAGCAGCTCTGGCTCGATCTGTGGCGCACCGAGCTCGATGCCGGTGAGCTGGAGCAACTGCTGACCGCCCAGGGGGGCGAGGATCCGGCCCCGCTCTGCGCCGCCCTGCTGCGTTTCAAGGAGGAGTACCGACGCCGCCAGGTCGGTCCCCAGGGGCGGATCGCCCTGGACTGGCTGATGCCGGAGCTGCTGCGACTGGTGGTGGCGAGCCAGGCGCCGGCCCGGCTGTTCGAGCGGGTCTGCACCCTGCTGACCCGCATCTTCACCCGCAGCGCCTACCTGCAACTGCTGGCGGAGAACCCCGCCGCCCTGCGCCAGCTGGTGCGGCTCTGTGACGCCAGCCATCTGGTGAGCGAACAGCTCGCCCGCTACCCCATCTTGCTGGACGAGCTGCTCGATCCCCAGCACCTCTACCACCCGACCCCGCTGGATCAGTACAAGCCCCAGCTGCGCCAGTTCCTGCTGCGCATCCCCGAGGAGGACGTGGAGCAGCAGATGGAGGCGCTGCGCCAGTTCAAGCAGGTGCAGTTGCTGCGCATCGTCGCCGCCGACATCGCCGGCGCCCTGCCGCTGATGAAGGTGAGCGATCACCTCACCTGGCTGGCGGAGGCGATCACCGAGGAGGTGGTCAATCAGGCCTGGCTGCAGATGAGCGAACGCTACGGCGTGCCGCCCGAGGTGACGGCGAGCGGCCAGCGCGGCTTCGCGGTGGTGGCCTACGGCAAGCTCGGCGGCATCGAGCTCGGCTACGGCTCGGATCTGGATCTGGTGTTCCTGCACGGCGGCGATCCCAACCGCTACACCGATGGGCCCAAGTCCATCGACAGCCGCCAGTTCTACCTGCGCCTGGCCCAGCGCATCCTGCACCTGTTCAGCACCCGCACCCCGTCCGGCATCCTGTACGAGATCGATATGCGGCTGCGTCCCTCCGGCGACGCCGGCCTGCTGGTCTCGTCCCTGGCCGCCTACGAGCAGTACCAGCTGAACGACGCCTGGACCTGGGAGCACCAGGCGCTGGTGCGGGCCCGCCCCATCTACGGCGACGATGCCATCCAGGCCGAGTTTGGCCGGGTGCGCCGCGCCGTGCTCGCCAAGGAGCGCGATCTCCCTACCCTGGCCAGGGAGGTGCGCGAGATGCGCCACAAGATGCGGGATCACCTGCTCAAGGCCGGAGAGGGGGAGTTCGATCTCAAACAGTCCCCCGGCGGCATGGTAGACATCGAGTTCATCGCCCAGTATCTGGTGCTGGCCCATGCCAACGGCGAGCCGGACGCGTTGACCCGCTGGTCCGATAACGTGCGCATCTTCGATGAGTGCGTGCTGGCGGGGGTGCTCAGCCTGGAGCAGGCCGAGGGGTTGAAGCAGGCCTACCTGGAGATCCGCAACCTCGGCCATCGCCTCAACCTGTCGGAGATCTCCCGCAAGGTGGGGGACGACCAGTTGCTGACCGAGCGCGGCCATGTGCTGGCCGTCTGGCAACAGCTGCTGGGGGAATAAGTCACTGGGGAAGTAATGAGAAGGGGCGCCGCGGCGCCCCTTCTGCTTGCATGGCCTGCCCCTATCGTCCACCGGCCAGATCGATAAAGGTGCCGGTGGCATAGGAGGCCTCATCCGACAGCAGCCAGGCGATGGCGGCGGCCACCTCGGCCGGCTGGCCGCCCCGCTGCAGCGGGATCTGGTTCTTCACCCGCTCCACCCGACCGGGCTCGCCCCCATCGGCATGCATCTCGGTATGGATGAAGCCGGGCCGCACCCCGTTGACCCGGATCCCCTGCGCCGCCACCTCCAGCGACAGGCCTTTGGTCAACACATCGATGGCCCCCTTGGAGGCGGCATAGTCGACATATTCCCCCGCGGCGCCGAGGCGGGCGGCGGCCGAGGAGACATTGACGATGGCACCGCCCCTGGCCATGCGGCGCACCGCCTCCCGGCAGCAGAGGAAACAGCTGGTCACATTGGTGGTCAGGGTCTTGTTGATGCGCTCGGCACTCATCTCCAGCACCTTCATCTGTGGCTGCAAGATGCCGGCATTGTTCACCAGATGGGTGATGACACCCAGTCTCGCGTCCATCTCATCGAACAGCCGCACCACCTCGGCCTCGACGCTGACGTCCGCCTGCACGGCGATGCAATCCACCCCGTGGCGGGCCTGGAGCTCGGCCACCAGCGCCTCGGCCGCCGCCCGCTGCTGCCGGTAGTTGATGCAGAGCCGGTAGCCCTGCCCCGCCAGATGATGGGCCGTCGCCGCCCCTATGCCCCTGCTGCCACCGGTGATCAATGCGTTCCTGTTCATCGCGCCTCCTTGCCCATCGCTGTTGCTGGCCCCCGATACTACCCCATGGCCGGACAACTGCAACGGCCTCCCGGGCCCGATCGCGCGCCGCTCAAAAAAGACGCCTTTCCCATGAATGGAAAAGCCCGTGACGCCGGTCTTGTTGAATACGCGTCGTCAATGCCGTCCGGGATGATCCGGTTGCCCAACCGGATCGTAAACAGGATCCGTGAGTCACAGCCTCCGTGAGCGCAATGTCGGAGGTCCGCTCCTCACCAAGATGACGTCACACGGACACTCGACCAAGACTGGCCGGGTGCCGGAATGTCCAAGGAGTAGAAGATGCATGCAACCGGTAACACCATCAGCCGTCTGGCTGGCGCCGCCCTGGCAATGGCGGCCGTTCTCCTGCCTGGCGCGGCGATGGCCGCCAACACGGGGCAACATGGCGAAGATCAGGTCCAGTGTTCGATGGCAAGCAGCTGCAAGGGTCAGAGTGCCTGCGAAGACCAGAGCGTTCGCAGCATGACCCGGGAAGAGTGCAACGCCAAGGGTGGCAAGGTCCGTTAAGCGGATGACGCCGTTCTTGTCATGGCCGGCACCGGCGCAGGGTGCCGGCCTGTTTTTTTATGGCCATTTCCCCCGGGAGCCTGGGCCGCGTTCTCCCTGGTCGGATGAGGGCCGGCCAAACAAAACGGGCCCGATGGGCCCGTTTTCATGAGGATCACCGAGACGGTGAACTTACTTGAACAGCCCCTTGAGCAGCTGATCCGCCACCCCCTTGATCTGCTCATCGTCGGCCTTGTCCCCCAGCAGCTTCTTGAGACCGCGTTCGGCCTCCTTGCGCGCCTTGTCCTCCAGCACCTTGTTGCTGCTGAGCAGCTCCTTCACGTCCAGCCGGTAGCTGGGGGCCTGCCAGTGGCCGCCGATGCGCACCGGTATGGTGACGTCATTGAGCTCATCCACCGTCTTGCCGCCCTGGCCCTTGCTGCTCTCGACGATGGAGGTGAGGAACAGGAAATCGAGGCTCTCGGGCACCAGCGCGGTCTGGCCCTGGCCCTTCACCCGCAGGGCGGGGGCAGAGAGCTGGATGTCATCGCTGCTGGCCACGCCGTTCGCTATCTGGAAGCTGGCGCTGAGGTCGCTGAAGTCGGTCTTGCGCACCTCCTTCACCTGCTCGGCCCGCTGTCCCTTCAGGGTCGCCCTCGCCTCGCGGATCATCTCAGCCAGGTTGATGCCGTGCAGGGCGCCGTCGCTCATCTTGAGGCTGATCTTGCCCTCCATCTGTTTGCGCAACGCCAGTTGCGACAGCCCGGTGCCCTGCACCTGCACGTCGAGATCGCCCTTGCCTTCCAGCAGATCGCTCTGGGCCAGGGTCTGCAGCAGCGGGCGCACATTCACCCCCAGCACCCGCTTGTGGGCCTGATAGCTGACGGGCTGCTGACGGGCATCGATCACCCCGTTGGCGCTCACCCGGCCACCGGCCACCCCGGCGTTGAACTGTTTGAGATCGAGCCGACCGCCCGCCAGCACCAGCTGCAGGTCGACGGCGCTGAGATCCAGCCCCCGCACCCGCAGGCTGCCCAGTTGCAGCCGTCCGGCCAGATCGATCTGCCTGAGGGCGCTCAGGTCCGGCTCCACCGCCGAGAGCGCCTGATCCACCTTGGCGGGGGCTGCCTTGTCGGCCGCAGCCGGAGCCGTCGTTGCCGGAGCAGATGCCGTCTTGGCCGGGGTTGCTTTGCCAAGCCAGGCGTCGAGATCCAGCTTGTCACCCTTGAGATCGAACTCGATCTTCGGCAGGGCCCCGAGCTGCACCACGGACTCGCCGCTCAGCAGTGCCTCATCGGCGCTCACCACCAGCTTGCTCAGGGTGATCCTCTGCTTGTCCAGCTCGGCGCGGGCGAAGCCCGCCAGCTTGAGGTTCATCTGCGGGCGTGGCAGGGCGTCGCCCTTGAGATTGGCCGAGAGCACCGCATCCGACAGCTCCACCAGCTTGAGATTCTTGTCGAGCCGCGCCTTGAGGGTTCCCTCCAGCGCACCGGTCAGGGCCGGTTTGTCCCCTTCCCCCTGGCCGCCGTTCAGGCTCACGCTGAGGCTGCTCCACTCCCCCAGCGCCAGTCGATCGGCCTTGAGGGTGAAGCTATCCAGTCGCCGGCCCGGCTCGCTGAGGCTGCCGCTCAGGGTCAGATCTTTCAGCGCGCTGGCCAGCGTATCCCGGGCCGGTTTGAGCTCCCCCTGCCCCTTGAGGTCGAAGGCGAGTTGGCCCTGACTCCCCTTGGCGGCCAGGGTCACCGGTACCCACTGCCCCAGGGTCAGCTTGCCCAGGCTGAGATCGAGGCGATCGAGGCGGGAGACTGTGCCCTTGCGATCGTCCCGCACCAGGGCGCTGGCCTGCTCCAGCACCACCCCCTGCAGATCGATCTGCCAGGGCTGGCCGTCACTCGCGGGTGCCGGGCTCTCGCCGCCCTGGGCGGCAGCCTTGTCAGACGGCGCCGCGGCATCCTTGATCAGGCCGCTCAGGTTGGAGCTGCCATCGGCCCTGGTCTGGATGAACAAATGGGCGCCATTCAGGGTCACGGCCCCGATCTCCAGCCGGTGGGAGAGCAGCGGCAGCAAGGCGACCGAGGCGTCCCCCTGCTCGAAGCGGATGAGATCCGGCTCGGCAAAGCCCGCCGGGTTGCGCAGCGCCACCTTCTCAAGGGAGAGGCCGAGGCTGGGCCAGAAACGCCAGCCGATGTCCCCCTCCATCACCAGCTCGCGGCCGGTGTTCTTCCTGACCTGCTCCGCCAGCTGGGGCTTGAACTGGTTGGGGTCAACCAGCGAAATCAGGGCGGCGATGGCCACCACGGCGGCCAGTGCCAACCCCAACAGTATGTAGATGATCTTCTTCACGACGAACTCCTCAATGCAGATCCTGTGGCTGACTATACCATCGGCGGCGCGGTGCAGGCTGTACCGGCCCCAAAACGGGAAACCGGCGAGACAGGGATGGTCGCGCCCGCCAGCCTCCATCATAAAAAAAGGGCCCCGCGGGGCCCAGTGTCAGGGAGTGACCGGCAACTGCCGGTAGCCCATCTCATAGAGAGTGAAGGCGTAGAGATCCGCACTCTGCTCGATCAACTTGGTCACCGGAGTGCCCGCGCCGTGGCCGGCATTGGTCTCGATGCGGATGAGCTGGGGATGGGGCCCGCCGTTGTCGGCCTGCAGGGTGGCGGCAAACTTGAAGGAGTGGGCCGGCACCACCCGATCGTCGTGATCCGCGGTGGTCACCAGGGTCGAGGGGTAGCTGACCCCCTCGCGCAAGTTGTGCAGCGGCGAGTAGCCCTTCAGGTAGTCGAACATCGCCTCGCTGTCGGCGCTGGTGCCGTAGTCATAGGCCCAGCCCGCCCCGGCGGTGAAGCTGTGGTAGCGCAACATGTCGAGCACCCCCACCGCCGGCAGGGCGACCCGCACCAGATCCGGGCGCTGGGTCATGACGGCGCCCACCAGCAGGCCGCCGTTGGAGCCGCCCCGGATGGCCAGCCTGTCGGTGCTGGTGTAGCCCTCGGCCTTCAAATACTCTGCCGCCGCGATGAAGTCGTCGAACACGTTCTGCTTGTTCATCCGGGTGCCCGCCAGATGCCAGGCCTGGCCATACTCGCCGCCGCCGCGCAGGTTGGCCACCGCATAGACGCCCCCCAGATCCAGCCAGTTCGCCACCGAGACGCTGAAGCTCGGGGTCAGGCTCACATCGAAACCGCCGTAGCCATAGAGGATGGTGGGATTGCTGCCATCGAGCCTGAGCCCCTTGCGGTAGCTGATGATGAGCGGCACCCGGGTGCCATCCTTGCTCTGGTAGAAGCGCTGCTCGGAGACATAGTCCTCCGGCTTGAAGGGCGCCGCCGAGGCGCGATGCACGCTGATGGCCCCGCTCCCGGGCTCGAACTGGTAGAGGGTCGGCGGCTGGGCGTAGTTCTCGAAGCCGAAGTAGAGCTCGGGATCATCGTGCTTGCCGTTGAAGCCGCTGACGCTGCCGAGCCCAGGCAGCGCTATCTCCCGTACCCGCTTGCCGTCATAGTCGAACTGCTCGACCCGGGCGGTGGCGTCCCGCATGTACTCCGCAAACAGGTAGCCGGCGCCGCTGTGCACCCTCAGCACCTGCGGGCGCTCGGGGATGAGGTTACGCCAGTGGGTCGGGCCGGGCTGGCTGGCATCCACCGTCACCAGCCGGCCGTTGGGTGCCCCCCGGTTGGTCAGCAGGTAGAGCGTGCTGCCCCTGTTATCCACCAGGTTCACATCCGCCTCCAGATCCCCCTGCACCGTCAGCAGCGGGGCGCTGTCCTGGGTCAGATCCTTCACATAGAGCCGGTTGCCTGAGGTGGAGTCCGCCGCCGAGATGAGCAGGTAGCGATCGTCCTCGGTCACCCGTGCCCCCACGTAGCGGTGCTGCTGGGCCGGGATGGCGCCGAACACCAGCCGATCCTCTTCCTGCGCCGTGCCGAGGCGATGGAAGTAGAGCTTGTGCCGATCCGTCCTGGCCGACAGCTCGCTGCCATCGGGCTTGTCATAGCTCGAATAGAAGAAGCCCTCGTTGCCGAGCCAGCTGATGCCGCTGAACTTCACGTCCTTGAGGGGCGTCTCCAGCGGCTGCTTGCTCTCCACGTCCATCAGGTGGATCTCGCGCCAGTCGCTGCCGGCCAGCGACAGGGAGTAGGCCAGGGTCTTGCCATCCCGGGAGAAGCTCAGCTTATCCAGCGCCGTGGTGCCGTCGGGGCTCAGGGTATTGGGATCGAGGAACACCTCGGCGGGCTTGCCCGCCTGCTGGCGCCACAGCACGTTCTGGTTCTGCAGGCCGTCGTTCTTGAAGAAGTAGTGATAGCGCCCCTCGCGAAACGGCGCCCCCTCCTTGGCGTAGTTCCAGGAGGCCGCCAGCTTGGCCTTGATCGCCTCCCGGAACGGGATGCGGGCCAGATAATCCTGAGTCACGGCGTTCTGGGCCCTGACCCAGGCCTCGGTCTCGGGGCTGCGATCGTCCTCCAGCCAGCGATAGGGATCGGCCACGGCCTGACCGAAGTAGTGATCCACTTGCTCGCCCTGGCGGGTGACGGGGTACTGAAGGCGTTCTTTCCCTGACATGACATCCTCTCGGGTTGGGTCCGACTGGCCGCTGCAGGCACTCAGCAGTGACAGGGCCAGCAGGCTGACAATGGAGCGCATCGATGCTACTTCCTGCGGTTCGGGTGAGGCGGGCAGGTTAGCAAAGAGTGCCGGATGGCCCAACCCCCCAGCGGGTGCTCGGCCCGCCACCATGCCAGAGCCCCTCGTTTCGAGCGGAGTCATATGAATTTTTTCGCTTAGGTTAGCCGCTTTATTTTGTTCGTTATCCGGCACTTGGGTCACAGGATGGCATCACCGACCGACCACTGCGACCCGCTCAGGATAACCCATGCCATACAGCTATCTCTCACATCTGCGCTGCAGCAAGACCGGCGAGATCTTTGATGCCGACCAGCCCCAGCAACTGAGCCGGGTGGGGGCACCGCTGCTGGCCAGCTACGATCTCGAGGCCCTGAAGAAGGCCTGGCATCCGGCCGCCCTGCTGGGGCGCCCCGCCAGCCTGTGGCGCTATCACGAGCTGCTGCCGGTGCGCGACCCCGCCCAGGTGGTGACCCTGGGGGAAGGGCTCACCCCGCTGCTGCCGCTGCCCACCCTGGGCAAGCAGATCGGCATCCCGGATCTCTGGATGAAGGATGAGAGCATCATCCCCACCGGCTCCTTCAAGGCCCGCGGCGCCGCGGTCGGCGTCTCCCGCGCCCGGGAGCTCGGCGTCACCCATTTCGCCATGCCCACCAACGGCAATGCCGGCGCGGCCTGGGCGCTCTACGGCGCCCGCGCCGGCCTGCGCAGCACCATAGTCATGCCCCAGGCGGCCCCCGCCATCACCCGCCTGGAGACGTCGCTGGCCGGGGCCCGCCTCTACCTGGTGGACGGCCTCATCAGCGATGCCGGCCGTCAGGTGGCCCAGGCGGTGGCGGAGCAGTCCCTGTTCGACGCCTCCACCCTGAAGGAGCCCTACCGCATCGAGGGCAAGAAGACCATGGGGCTGGAGATCGCCGAGCAGCTCGGCTGGACGCTGCCGGACGTGATCCTCTACCCCACCGGCGGCGGGGTCGGCCTCATCGGCATCTACAAGGCGCTGCGGGAATTGCAGGAGCTGGGCTGGGTCAAGGGTGACCTGCCCAGGCTGGTGGCGGTGCAGGCGAGCGGCTGCGCCCCCATAGTCCAGGCCTGGCAGCAGGGGGCCAGCGAGTCGAGCTTCTGGCCCGACTCCCAGACCCTGGCCTTCGGCATCAATGTGCCCAAGGCGCTGGGGGATTTTCTGGTGCTGGACGCCCTCTATCGCACCCAGGGCTGCGCCATCGCGGTGGACGACAGAGCCATCCAGGCGGAGATCCGCCAGCTCGCCTCCCAGGAGGGCAGCTTCGTCTGCCCGGAAGGGGCGGCCGCCTTCGCCGCCGCCCGCCAGTTGCGCGAGGCGGGCTGGATCCAGGGGGGCGAGCGGGTGGTGGTGCTCAACACCGGCGCCGGCATCAAGTACCCGGACGCCATCACTGTGCTGCCCCAGCGGCTGCGCTCCGACGGGAGGATCCCCGCATGACCTTCGACTGGGCCTTCATCCTCGGCACCCTGCCGGCCTTCGGCACATCGGTCTGGGTCACCCTGCAGCTCGGGGTCCTGGTGATCCTCACCTCGCTCGCGGTGGCTCTGCTCAATGTGACGCTGCTGAGCCTGCACAGGCCCTGGCTGAACAGGGTGATCCGCACCTATGTGGAGCTGGCCCGCAACACGCCGCTGCTGATCCAGCTGTTCTTCCTCTACTTCGGGCTGCCGGCGCTCGGCCTGTCGCTGTCCGGTTTCGCCACCGCGGTGATCGCCATGACCTTCCTCGGCGGCGGCTACCTGACCGAGGCGCTGCGGGCCGGGGTGCAGGCGGTGCCTCAGGGCCAGCTGGAGGCAGGCCAGGCCATCGGCCTCTCCCGCTGGCAGCTGCTGCGCCACGTGCAACTGCCCCAGGCCTGGCTCGCCAGCCTGCCGGCGCTGTTTGCAAACTTCATCTTCCTGCTGAAAGAGACGACCGTGGCCTCGGCGGTGGCGGTGCCGGAGCTGCTCTACACCACCAAGAACTACATCGCCCTCTACTACAAGACCTACGAGATGCTGGCGGTGCTGACCCTGATGTGCGTGCTGATCTTCCTGCCGCTGTCCCTCGCTCTGCGTGTGTTGGAGAGGAGGCTGCAACATGGTCAGTTCGGTCACTGAGTCGCTGATGCAGGCGCGGATCCCGATATGGACACTGATCTTTCTGCCCTTGCCATCGTCCACCCTGCACGCATGGGAAAGGAGGGTTCAATATGGTCAGTTCGGTCACTGAGTCGCTGATGCAGGCGCGGATCCCGATGTGGGCACGGATCTTTCTGCCGCTGCCGTCACCGCACGTATTGGGAAGGAGGGATCATGATGGCCACTCCGGTTTCTGAGTTGCTGGGCCAGGCCTTGCCCCTGATGGCAGTGGGCGCGGGCCAGACCCTCGCCATCTCATTGCTCGCCATCCTGTTTGCCACCCTCGGCGGCCTGGGTTACGGCGTGCTGGCGCAGCAAGGGGGCAAACTGACCCAGGGTGTATTGCGGCTGTATCTCGAGCTGTTTCGGGTGGTGCCGGTGCTGGTGTGGCTCTATCTCTTCTTCTTCGGGCTGCCCATCGTCTTCGGCCTCGACATCCCGGCCTTCTGGTGCGCCGTGCTGGTGCTCTCCCTCTGGGGCGCCAGCGAGGTGGGGGAAGTGGTGCGCGGCGGGCTGGGATCCTTGGCCCGTGGTCAGCAGGAGGCCGGGCTGGCGCTCGGGCTCTCCCGCTGGCAGCTCTATCGCCATGTGCTGCTGCCCCAGGCGCTGCAGCGGCTGACGCCGCCGACCATCAACATCCATACCCGCATCATCAAGACCAGCTCGCTGGCGGTGCTGATCGGGGTGGTGGAGGTGATCAAGGTGGGCCAGCAGATCATCGAGCGCACCTACGCCTCGCTGCTCATCTACGGCCTGCTGTTTCTGTTCTTCTTATCGGTCTGCTATCCGCTCTCGCTGGCCTCCCGCCGGCTGGAACAAAAATGGGGTAATGCGGTATGACGCCTCTGCTTGAACTGAGTTCTGTCAGCAAACAATTTGGCCAGCAGCTGGTGCTGGACAGGGTCAGCCTCAGGGTGGCCGCCGGGGAGGTGATCGTCATCCTGGGGCCGAGCGGCTGCGGCAAGAGCACCCTGCTGCGCACCCTCAACGGGCTCGAGCCCATCCAGGGTGGCGAGATCCGCTTCGACGGCCAGCGGCTGGACGCAAGCACCGACTGGCAGCGAGTGCGCCAGCGCATCGGCATGGTGTTCCAGAGCTATCACCTCTTCCCCAACCTGACGGTGCTGGAGAACGTGTTGCTCGGGCCCATCCAGGTGCAGCAACGGGAGCGGGAGGAGGCCCTGCTGCAGGCGGAGCAGCTGTTGACCCGCATCGGCCTGTGGCAGCGGCGCCACGCCTATCCGCGCGAGCTCTCCGGCGGTCAGCAGCAGCGCATCGCCATAGTGCGGGCCCTGTGCATGAACCCCCAGGTGATGCTGTTTGACGAGGTCACCGCCGCCCTCGATCCCGAGATGGTGCAGGAGGTGCTGGAGGTGATCCGGGATCTCGCCGGTAGCGGCATGACCCTGCTCATCGTCACCCACGAGCTGGCGTTCGCCCGGGCGGTGGCGGATCGCATCCTCTTCATGGAGGAGGGCCAGATCCTGGAGCAGGCCCCTCCCCGCCAGTTCTTCGACAACCCCAGGAGCCCGCGTGCGCGCCAGTTCCTCGCCAAGTTTTCTTATACAACTGTCATCAAACGAAAGGAGTCAGCATGAAAAAAATCACCTCGGTGCTAATGAGCGCCCTGATCGGGCTGGGTATCGCCAGCGGCGCCGCCCAGGCGGCGGACGGTTCCCTCGACAAGATCAAGGCGCGGGACAAGCTGATCGTCGGCGTCTTCACCGACAAGCCGCCCTTCGGCTACGTGGATGAGCAGGGGCGCTACGTGGGCTTCGATACCGATCTCGGCCGCCGTTTCGCCAAGGATCTGCTGGGAGACGAGAACAAGATCGAGTTCGTGGCGGTCGAGCCCGCCAGCCGCATCCCCTTCCTGCAGAGCGACAAGGTGGATCTGATCCTCGCCAACATGACGGTGACCCCGGAGCGGCGCGAGGTGGTGGACTTCACCAACCCGAACCTGCGGGTCGCGGTGCAGGTGCTGGTACCTGAAGGGAGCCCGGCCAAGGGGCTGGACGATCTGGCGAGCAAGACCCTGATCGTCACCACCGGCACCACCGCCGACATCTGGCTGACTCGCAATCACCCGGACTGGAAGCTGCTCAAGTTCGAGAAGAACAGCGAATCCCTGCAGGCCCTGGCCCAGGGCCGGGGCGATGCCTACGCCCAGGACAATCTGGTGTTGTTCAGCTGGGCCAAGGAAAACCCCGGCTACCGGGTGCTGCCCCAGAAGCTGGGCTCGGAAGACCCCATAGCACCGGCGGTGAAGAAGGGCAATGTCGAGCTGCGTGACTGGGTCAACGAGCGCCTCGCCAAGCTGGGGGAAGAGAAGTACCTGCTCAAACTCTACGACCAGTATGTGCGCGACAAGTTGAGCGCCGACACAAATCCCAACGACGTGATAGTGGAAGGAGGCAAGTGGCAGGGCTAAGCCTGCCATGAGGAAGTGCTGAGTGTGAAGTGTGTGGAGTCCAGGTTCCGTTGGTCCGCAAACCGCAAGGTTTGGTTTTCAGGCGTCCCCCTCGGGTGGCGCCTTTTTTTGCCTGTGGGAAAGCGGCGACCCGCGCGCCCGCTCTGTGAGCCGGCTCCCCCTGCACCGGCGTGGCCTGTGCCATCCTGACATGGACAGCAATGAGAGGAGAGCAGCATGTGGATCGAGGCCGAACCCGTCTACGGCGCCCTGGTGTCACTGGCCATCGGCCTCATCATCGGGCTGGAGCGTGGCTGGCAGGTGCGCCAGCTGGGGGACAACCAGCGCATCGCCGGGATGCGAACCTACGGCCTCATCGGCCTGCTCGGCGGTGTCTGCGCCCTGCTGCTGCCGGGCCTCGGCCCCTGGCTGCCGCTGCTCGGCCTGCTGGCGGTGGTGGCAGGCTGCGGCCTCTCGGTCTGGCTGGCCCAGCGCTGGCAGGGGGAGTTTGGCCTCACCAGCTCGGTGGCCATGGTGCTCACCTACCTGCTGGGGCTGATGTCGGTGCTGCTCAGCCCGCGCGAGGCGGTGGCCTGCGCCGTGCTGGCGGCGCTGCTGATGGGGCTCAAGGGCAAGATCCAGCAGGGCATGCTGTTCCTGAGCGAGGCCGAGTTCCACGCCACCCTGCGCTTCCTGCTCATCTCCCTGGTGCTGCTGCCGGTGCTGCCCGACGTCGAGATGGGCCCCCTCAACGCCTTCAACCCCTTCAAGATCTGGCTGATGGTGGTGGTGATCGCCGGCATCTCCTTCTCGGGCCACTTCGCGGTGCGCCTGCTCGGCACCCGCGCCGGACTGGTGCTCACCAGCATGCTGGCGGGGCTCGCCTCCTCCACCGCTCTCACCCTGCAGTTTGCCCGCCTCAACAAGGCGCAGCCCGGGCTGGAGCGGCTGCTGGCCACCGGCATACTGCTGGCCGGTGCCACCATGTGGCTGCGCTTGCTGGTGCTGGTGCTGCTGATCCACAACGAGCTGGCGCTGCGCCTCGCCCTCCCCCTGCTGCTGCTGGCCGCCACCGTCTACGCCTTCGCCTTCTGGTTCTGGCGCCAGCGCGAGGAGATGAGCGACAGCCCGGTGCAGCCGGAAACCAGCAATCCGCTGGATCTCGCGACCGCCATCAAGTTCGGCCTGCTGCTGGCGCTGATCGGCTTCATGGCCACACTGCTGCAGAGCAGGGTGGGCGACTCCGGGGTCTATCTGCTCGCGCTGGTCTCCGGCATCACCGACGTGGACGCCATCACGCTCTCCCTCTCCCAGCTCGCCCACAAGGATCTGGCGCTGGAGGTGGCGGCTAGAGGCATCCTGCTGGCCGGCCTGGTCAACTCCCTGGTGAAGGGGCTGCTGGCCCTGGTGATAGGGGGGCGCCGGCTGGGGATGCGGGTCATGCTGCCCTACCTGGTCTCGGCGCTGCTGATCCTGCCCCTGCTCTGAGCGGCCGAACCCGGCCAAGGGCTCCTGACGGACCCCGCCAACAGGGGTATACTGGCGCCTCTTGGCACAGGAGGAGAGACGAGCATGGCAAGCGATTGGGACAAGGTACTGGCGGGTGGCGCCCTGGACAGCCAGAGCGAGGAGATAGCGAACGACCGCATTCGCGGCCAGGCCCTGCTGGCCAGCCTCAACGCCACCCCGGCGGGGGATCATGAGACGCGCCAGCGCCTGTGCGGCGAGCTGTTCGGCCAGTGCCCGAGCTCCTGCTGGATAAGCTCCCCCTTCATCTGCGAGTTCGGCCGCAACATTCATCTGGGCGAGAAGACCTTCTTCAACTTCAACGTCACCATACTGGACGTCGGCGAGGTGCACATCGGCAACAACGTGCTGCTGGCCCCGAACGTGCAGATTTACACCGCCACCCACAGCATGAACCACCTGGACCGCCGCAACTGGACCGCCTACAACAAGCCGGTCCACATCGGCGATGACTGCTGGATCGGGGGCGGCGCCATCATCTGCCCCGGCGTCACCATAGGGCCACGCTCCATCATAGGGGCCGGCGCCGTGGTGACTCGCGACATCCCCGCGGATTCGCTGGCCGTGGGTAACCCGGCCAGGGTCATCCGCACCCTGAGCCAGGACGAGCCAAGGGATCCGGAGGCCATCCAATGAACCGACCGAGCGACATCCCCCCACCCGGCTCCCTGGCCGTGGGCAGCCCGGCGCGAGTGATCCGCACCCTCAACCCGGATGAGAGCCGGGATCCGGCGCTGCTGTCATGATGCTGCTGGCCCTGCTGCCCCTGATCTGGACCGCCTGGCTCGGCATTGAGGGGGCCAACTGGTGGCCGCTGGCCCTGGTCACCACCATGAGCCTGCTCACCGCGCTCGCCTACGCCCACGACAAGCGCCAGGCCATCCGTGGCGGCTGGCGCATCCCGGAATCCCGCCTGCACCTGCTGGAGCTGCTCGGCGGCTGGCCCGGCGCCCTGGTGGCCCGTCACTGGCTGCGCCACAAGACCCAGAAGGGCAGTTACCGGCTGGTGTTCTGGTTTATCGTGCTGCTGCACCTGACCCTGTGGGGGCTCTGGGTCGGCCGGCCACTCTGGCAGGGGATCTGAGCGGGCAGCCCCCCGGCAATGCCCGCGCGGGCATTGCCGCCAAGGGATCGCTATGAGACAACAAGGCCAGCGGGTTATCCCGCTCAGCGCAAGGAGGCACTTATGACCCTGTGGACAGGCATAGTCCTGATCGTCTTTATCAGCGTGCTGTTCGGCTATCTCGGCAAACGCGCCCGCTACCAGCTGGGGGATGCCCGCATCACGGATCGCCTCGGCAAGCAGGATCTCGTCATCAAGCAGCTACAGGAGCGGGTCGCCAACCTGGAGGCCATCGTGTTGGAGCAGGAGAAGCTCAAGCCGTTCAGGGAGCTTTGAGCCGGGCACCCAGTCTCCGTTATCCAGAGAGGAAACAATGAAAATCCGACGATTCAACATCGGGGATGAAGCCGCGTTATTTAAGGTTTTTTTATCGGCAGTGCATGAAGTTGCATCGGCAGACTACACAGCGGAGCAAATTCAGGCATGGGCGCCCGAGGATATTTCCCCGACGCTGTGGGCTGGCCATATCAGGACATTACACCCCTTTTTCGCTGAAATTGATGGTGACATCGCCGGGTATGCTGACGTTCAGCCCAATGGCTATATCGACCACTTTTTCGTGTCTGGCTCTCATGCACGACAAGGGGTCGGCACCCGCTTGATGATGTGCCTTCATGAAGAGGCCAGGTTATTGGGTATTGGCGAACTGACGGCTGATGTGAGCAAGACGGCGGAACCCTTCTTCGCACTGCATGGCTTTCATGTGGAGGAGAGAAGGTATCCAGTCCGACGCAGCGTCATAATCCCCAATGCATTGATGCGCAAGAAATTGTAGTCCAGGCAGCCAGCCCCATAGCTGGTCGCGGAATGGAAGCTATGGCGCCAGCCACCTGGCCAATGATGCTCTGAACGGACACACCATCAACAACGGCAACCCATGGGTTGCCGTTTTGCTATCTCTCCACATAGTGGAATTTATCGCTATCGCGGCGAGAGTGGTGACTGTTGCATCGCCGCTGCCAGCGCCGTCTGGCCCTTGGCCTGCAAAGCATCGACGGCCCCCAGCCGGTCCCCCTCTTCCTTGTTCTGACTCAGCTTGAACTTGCCCACCAGCTGGCTGACCTCGATCTCTATGCCCACCACGGCCTGCACCATGGCCTCGATATAGTCTCTCGGTGCATCCGCCATCTTCCAGGGCGCGGGCTCGGCGGCCTCATGGACCCGGGTCAGGCTCGCCAGCAGGCGGCGCACGAAGCGGGCATCGTCGCGCACCCGGATACGGCCGTGGGCATGGACTACGGCATAGTTCCAGGTCGGCACCTGCTGGTGATGTGCCTGCTTGCTCGGATACCAGCTGGGGGAGACGTAGCCGTCGACCGCCTTGAAGATCACCAGCACCTCGTCCCCCTCCTTCACCTCCTGCCAGAGCGGGTTGTTGCGCGCCACATGGGCGCGCAAGATGCCATGTTCCCCCTCCCCGGCATCGAACTCGAACGGCAGGTGATTGGCATCCAGCCCCTGCTCGCCATGGGTGACCAGGGCCCCCAGCGGATGGGCTCGAACAAGCTGATGCAGCGCCTCGGGATCGGCGGCGGCGAAATGGGATGGCAGGTACATGCAGGCTCCTTGTGCTGTGGTGGTGCTTCCGTGCAAGGGCACCAGGCTGGATGCCCATTCTCACCCGTTCGAAGGCGACGCGCGATAGCCCAACGAGGAATAAAAAAGAGGGCCTGGGCCCTCTCTATCTCATCCAGGTCTGCCGTCAGCTGCGCTTGGCCAACCAGGCTTCGGCGGCGCCGAGGGCCGCATCCACCAGCTCGCGGGCGACGCCGCCCTTGGCGACCCGCTTGGCCAGGGTCGCTTCCAGCTCCAGGTTCGGATAGACATCCTCGCCGACCACGGGACTGAAGCGCTGGAACTCGCCGAGAGAGAGCTCCTCCAGCGGCTTCTTCACCGCTATGGCGTGGACCACCACCTCACCGACGATATGGTGCGCCTCGCGGAACGGGATCCCCTTGGCCACCAGATAGTCCGCCAGCTCGGTGGCGTTGGCATAGCCGCCCTGGGCCGCCGCCTTGGTGCGCTCGACGTTCACCTTCAAGTCGATCAGCACCAGCGCCGCCATGTCGAGGCAGTCGTGCCAGGTGTCGAGGGCGTCGAACAGCCCCTCTTTGTCTTCCTGCATGTCCTTGTTGTAGGCCAGCGGCAGCGCCTTGAGGCTCATCAGCATGCCCATCTGGGCGCCCACCACCCGACCGGTCTTGCCACGGATCAGCTCAAGCGCGTCGGGGTTTTTCTTCTGCGGCATCAGGGAAGAGCCGGAGGTGACCGCATCGGACAGCTCGACGAAGCCCGCCTCGCCAGTGTTGTAGAAGATGAGATCCTCGGCGAAGCGCGACAGATGGGCCATGGAGAGCGACGCCACGTGCATCAGCTCCACCACGTGATCCCGATCGGAGACCGAATCCAGGCTGTTGCGGGTCGCGCCGGCGAAGCCCATGTCCAGCGCCAGCGCCTCGCGGTCGATGGCGTAGGCGGTGCCGGCCAGGGCGCCACAGCCGAGCGGGCTGGTGTCGAGCCGTTTCAGTGCATCCTGCAGACGGGAGTGATCCCGCTCCAGCATCTCCACATAGGCCAGCGCCCAGTGGGCGAAGGTGACCGGCTGGGCCCGCTGCAGGTGGGTGTAACCGGGCAGCACCGCGGCCTGGTTGGCACGCGCTGAGGCCACCAGCCCCTGTTGCAGGGCGGTGATGGAGCCGAGCAGCAGCTCACCCTGCGCCTTGCACCAGAGCTTGAGATCGGTGGCGACCTGATCGTTGCGCGAGCGGCCGGTGTGCAACTTCTTGCCCAGGGTGCCGACGGCATCGATGAGCTTGCCCTCGACCCAGGAGTGGATGTCTTCGGCATCCGAGCTCAGGATCTGCTGGGGATCCTGCTGCACCGAGGCGAGCAGCACCTCCATCGCCTGCTGCAACTGCGCCTGCTCATCGGCGGTCAAGATGCCCACTTTCACCAGCGCCTTGGCCCAGGCCATGGAGCCCTGGATATCCTGCTCCGCCAGCCGGTAATCGAACCGCAGCGAATCGTTGAACTGCTTGAACCTGCTATCGGCTCCCTGACTGAAGCGTCCACCCCAAAGTGCCATACTGCTCTCCTTGAATGCGTTGCCGGCGGCGCCTTTGCGCCTGCCGAACTTGAAATCTGGCCTTGTTTATCTACGAACCTGTTATCTCACAGACGCGGCCGAGGCGCTGCCGCTGTCATCACAACCCGCCAGTTATAAGTGAGGGGCCAAGCCGCCGCTTATAAACGAGGGGGCAAAGCCCCCTCACCGGTATCAGCGAGTCAAGCCAGGGCTCAACCGTGGGTGTGATCACCACCGATCGCCTGCTGTTGCTCCTTCATGGCACGGATCCGGCTGGCCAGGGTGTAGAGACGGATGAAGCCTTCGGCGTGGCTCTGGTCGTACACCTCGTCGGCGCCGAAGGTGGCGAAGTCTTCGGAGTAGAGGCTGTTCGGCGACTTCTTCTGCACCGCGCTGACCTGGCCCTTGTACATCTTCAGCACCACTTCACCGTCGAGATCCTCGGCGATGGCGTTGGCGGAGGCGACAATGGCCTTGCACAGCGGAGTGAACCAGCGACCGTCATAGACCAGGTGGGAGAATTCGGCACCCAGCTTCTCGCGCCAGGCGCGAGTCGGTCTGTCCAGCACCAGCTCTTCCACGGCGCGCAGCGCGGCGACCATGACGGTGCCACCCGGGGTCTCGTAGCAGCCACGGGACTTCATGCCCACCATGCGGTTCTCGGTGATGTCGATGCGGCCCACGCCGTGCTTGCCGGCACGCTCGTTCAGGGTCATCAGGATCTGGTGCGGGGTCAGCGGCTGGTCGTCAACGGCAACCACTTCACCCTGAGCCACGGTCAGCTTGACGTACTCCGGCTCGTTCGGTGCCTGCTCGGCCGGCACAGTCCACTGCCAGACCGCTTCGGACGGCTCGTTCCAGGTGCTCTCCAGCTCGCCACCCTCGGTGGAGATGTGCCAGGCGTTGGCATCACGGCTGTAGATCTTCTTCAGGGTCGCCTTGCAGGGGATGTCGCGGGCTTCCAGATAGGCCAGCAGATCTTCCCGGGAGCGCATGTCCCACAGACGCCAGGGGGCGATCACCTTCAGTTGCGGGGCCAGGGCCGCCACGGCGCCTTCGAAACGCACCTGATCGTTGCCCTTGCCGGTACAGCCGTGGGAGATGGCGTCGGCGCCTTCCGCCAGGGCCGCTTCCACCATCGCCTTGGCGATGATGGGACGGGCCATGGAGGTGCCCAGCAGGTAAGTACCTTCGTAGACGGCGCCGGTCTTCAGGGTCGGGTAGACGTACTCTTTGACGAACTCTTCGCGCAAGTCTTTGACGATGCACTTGGTGGCACCGGAGGCGATGGCTTTCTGCTCGATCCCGTCCAGATCGTCACGCTCCTGACCGACGTCGGCGACGAAGGCGATGATCTCCGCATCGTAGTTCTCTTTCAGCCAGGGAATGATGGCCGAGGTATCCAGTCCGCCCGAGTAAGCCAGTACGATCTTGTTGATTCCGCTCATTTACTTCTCTCCATGATGATTCGATAAGGTGTTTGATTCAGGGTCGGTCGCCGGCTTACTTGTGACCCAGCAGGGTCAGCAGCACAGCATTCTGGATATGCATACGGTTTTCTGCCTCATCCATGATGAGGGAGGCTGGTCCGTCCATGACCTCCGAGGTGATCTCCAGCTCCCGGTGCGCCGGCTGGCAATGCAGCACATGCTGGATGCCGGTGCGGTCGAGCAGGGCCTGGTTGATCTGATAAGGCATGAAGATATCTTTTACCTGCTCCATTGGTGTGCTGTCACCCATGGAAACCCAGGTATCGGTGTAAACCACATCAAAGCCTTCGATGGCGCCCACGTCATCGCTGATGTGGATGTGCGAACCGGACTGGGCCGCCAGCGCCTGGGCCTGCAGGAAGATCTGGGTATCAGGGCCGTGGCCCTTGGGGCAGACCAGGGTCACGTCGGTGCCCAGGGTGGCCCCCAGCAGCAGCAGGGAGTGGCTGACGTTGTTGCCATCGCCGAGGTAGGCGAGCTTCACCTTCGACAGATCCGCATACTGCTCGCTGATGGTCATGAAGTCCGCCAGCCCCTGGCAGGGGTGGTAGAGGTTGCACAGGCTGTTCACCACCGGCACTGTGCCATGTTCGGCCAGTTCGACCAGGGTCTGGTGATCGAACACCCGGGCGACGATGGCATCACACCAGCGCGACAGGTTGGCGGCGAAGTCCTTCACCGATTCGCGCTTGCCGAGCGCGCCGTTCTGTTGATCCAGATAGACGCTGTGGCCGCCGAGGCGGGCGATGCCGATGTCGAAGGTAACGCGGGTGCGCAGGGAGGGTTTCTCGAACAGGGTGACCACGCTCTTGCCCGCCAGCGCCTGACCGTACTTTTTCGGATCCGCCTTGACCGCCTTGCCCAGCGCGATCAGCGCCTCGATCTGAGCCTTGCTCAGATCGCTATCTTTCAGAAGATGTTGCATCGGATGTTCCTTTTTCCGGCCAGGGTTAGAGGGTGACTTGGGTGCCGACCGCACCGCCGGCCAGCAGCTTGAGCAGTTGATCCTGGTAGCGCCAGCTGGCGACGCAGACCGGCTTGCCCAGGGTCTCGGCGGCGTGCAGCGCGGCCTTCACCTTGACCGCCATGCCGTCGCTGATCACCCCCTTCTCCATCAGATCCAGCGCGGTCGCCTTGTTCAGCTGCGGCACCAGCTTGCCCTTGCCATCCAGGATGCCGCTCACGTCCGACAGCATCACCAGATCGGCACCGAGCGCCTCGGCGATGGCGGTGGCCGCCTGATCCGCGTTGACGTTCATCAGCTGGCCCTCGGCGGTGATGCCGATGGAGCTCACCACCGGCAGGAAGCCCTGACCGAGGATGCCCTGCACCAGCGCCGGGTTGCCCGGCTGGCAATCACCCACGGCGCCGAGATCCGGGTCGAGCTGGGTCACCTGGCACAGGCCGCCATCGGCCAGACAGAGCCCCACCGCCGGGATGCCGGTGGCAAGGGCCTTGGCCATCATCATCTTGTTGGCGGTCCCCGCCAGGGCGCCGGCGATGAAGGGGATCTGCTCGAAGGGGGTGACCCGCAGGCCGTTCTTCTTGCTGGAAGTCAGCCCCAGGCCCTTGAGCAGGTCGTCCACCAGGCAGCCGCCGCCGTGCACCAGCACCAGGGGGCGGTGCTGCTCATCCAAGAAGCTTTTGAGGGTGGCGAACAGGGCGATCAGCGCCTCGTCATTCTCGATCAGCGCCCCACCTAACTTGATTACCAGCGTCTGCTTGTCCATCTTCTCGATCCTTCCTTAAAGCGTTAAATCAGGCCGGTGGCCGGTTCAAAACCAAACTTGATATTTATGCACTGGATGGCCTGGGAGGCGGCGCCCTTGAGCAGGTTGTCGATGGCGGAAACCACCACCAGCATGTTGCCCTGCTGCTGCCAGGCGATGTCGCAATAGGGGGTGCTCGCCACGCCGCGGATGGAGGGCATCTGGCCGGTGAGACGCACCAGCGGCTTGCCCTCGTAGGCCTTGAGGAAGGCCTGATCCACCTGGGTCGCCGTCACGCCGTCCGCCAGCTGCACATAGATGGTGGCCAGAATGCCGCGCACATAATTGCCGAGGTGGGGCTGGAACAGCACCTCCTTGCCCAGGTGGTGGCTGATCTCCGGCTGGTGTCTGTGATTGAAGGTGCCGTAAGGATTCAGGCTCACCTCGCAGAAGCTGGTGCTGATGGCAGCCTTGCGACCGGCCCCGGAGACCCCGGACACCGCATTGATGATGGGCTGCCACCCCTTGGCGATGAGGCCAGCCTGCTGCAGCGGCTTGAGGGCGCACAGGGAGGCGGTCGGGTAGCAACCGGGCACCGCAATCAGCTGGGCGGCTTTGATGGCATCGGCATTCCACTCAGCCAGACCGTAGGCGGCCTGATCCAGCCACTGCTCGCTCTGGTGGGTGAAGCCGTAGAAGGAGGCGTAGAACTGCTGATCCCTGACCCGGAAGGCGCCGGAGAGATCGAACACCGGCAGCCCCTTGGCCAGGAACTTGGGCGCCAGCTCGGCACTCACCTCGTGGGCGGTGGCCAGCAGCACCAAGTCGGCCTGGGTCAGGATCCGGGTCATGCCGTCATCGTCCAGCGGCAGCAGCGGCTGATCCAGCTCACCGACCCACTGGGGATGGAGGGAAGAGAAACGCTTGTGCGCATCCTGGCTGCCGGCCGACACATAGAGGCCGAACAGCTTGAGTTGTGGATGGTTCTGGACCAGTGCGGCCAGTTCGGCTCCCGCGTAGCCACTGGCACCGACGATAACGGTGTTAAGCATTGTTGAATATTCCAAGTCTGAGTTCGAAGTTCACAGCATGGTGCTGCGGTGCAAGGGGTGAGCTATCGCCCCTTTGATGCAACGAGTGCGGAGGGGCAAATCAGGCGGGTGTGTGTCGTCGGTTATAGATCAGGTGACAGAACATTAACTTTCCCTTACAACTAGAAGCCTTGTCGATGAGTACTCGAAAAGAATATTCATGCACTCACTTTGCATTTGTATTTTCTAACAGAAACATTCCGGGGACGCAAGGAGCAGCTGATGGCCAATCTGGATTTTTTTTCACTTTATAAGAATATTATTGCGATTCCCTCTATCAGCAGCACGGATCCCCGCTGGGATCAGAGCAACGAGGCGGTGATCCGGCTGCTGGCCGACTGGTTCGGCCAGCTCGGCTTCCACTGCGAGGTGACGGCGCTGCCGGAGCTGCCCGGCAAGTTCAACCTGGTGGCGACCTATGGCCAGGGGGAAGGGGGCCTGCTGCTGGCGGGCCACACCGATACGGTGCCCTTCGATGAGGGGGGCTGGAGCAAGGATCCCTTCAAGGTGACCGAGGAGGGCAACCGCCTGTATGGGCTCGGCACCATCGACATGAAGGGCTTCTTCGCCTTCATCGTCGAGGCGCTGAAAGAGATCGACCTGACCACCCTCAGCAAGCCGCTGCGCATCTTGGCCACCGCCGACGAGGAGACCACCATGGCGGGCGCCCGCGCCATCGCCGCGGCGGCCGAGCTCAAGCCGGACTACGCGGTGATCGGCGAGCCGACCGGGCTGGTGCCGGTGGTGGCCCACAAGGGACACATGTCCGAAGCGATCCGCATCACGGGCAAGAGCGGCCACAGCTCGGATCCCGCCAACGGGGTCAACGCGCTGGAGATCATGCACCAGGCCATGGGCCGGGTGTTGCGCCTGCAACTGCGCTTGGAAGAGACCTATGCCGACTACCGGTTCGCAGTACCGCAACCGACCCTCAATCTGGGCTACATACATGGTGGAGACAGCCCTAACCGCATCTGTGGCTGTTGCGAGCTGCACATCGACATGAGGCCCACCCCGCTGGTGGGGCCGGACGAGCTGATGGGCATGCTCAAGGAGGCGCTCGCCCCCATAGAGGTGCACCAGCCTGGCTGCCTGCACCTGCAACACCTGCACGAACCTATCCCCGCCTACGCCTGCGACGACAATTCCGTACTGGTGCGTGAGGCGGAGCTGGCCAGCGGCCGCACCGCCGAATCCGTGAACTATTGCACCGAAGCCCCCTTTATCCAGCAGTTGGGATGCCAGACAATAGTGATGGGACCCGGTCATATCGCCCAGGCGCACCAACCGGACGAGTATCTGGATCTGTCGTTCGTCAAGCCGACCACGGCGGTGCTGCAGCACCTGATCCGGCGTTTCTGCCTCTGAATCGAGGGGAATGTAAGTAAGTTACATGACATGGCGCCCAGGGACAGGTGAGGGAAATACATGTTCTGAATCGGCCTGTTATTTGACCTTGCGCAGACAATCCGAGTAGATTGTCCCCCTAAGATGACGGAGCATATGTTGTAATCGCACAACAATAAGTGAGGCTGCCTCTCACCCCGGAAGGTAAGGAGGCACCAACAAAATAAGGATGTGGAATGAACGAAAAGTACGCCGCGCTACGCGCCAACGTAGGCATGCTGGGCCAACTGCTGGGCAAGTCCATCAAGGATCATCAGGGACAGGCCTTCCTCGACAAGATCGAGACCATTCGTCAACTGGCCAAATCCTCCCGCAAGGGCAACGAGGCAGACCGTGAGTCGCTGCTCGAGACCCTGCGCACCCTCTCCGATGACGAGCTGCTGCCGGTAGCCCGTGCCTTCAGCCAGTTCCTCAATCTGGCCAACGTGGCGGAACAGTTCCACACCATCTCCCGCCGCAGCGAAGAGCAGGAAAGCACCCCGGATCCGCTGGAGCAGATGTTTGCCAAGCTCAAGGCCTCCAACCTGTCGCAGGAGGCCATCATCCAGGCCGTGCGCGAGCTGGACATCGATCTGGTGCTGACCGCCCACCCGACCGAGGTGACCCGTCGCACCCTGATCCACAAGCACGTGCAGCTCAACGACTGCCTGGAAGCACTGGAACTGTCCGATCTGCTGCCCCGCGAGCGGGACAAGATCCTCAATCGCATCGAACAGCTGGTCAATCAGGCCTGGCACACCAACGAGATCCGCGAACAGCGCCCGACCCCGGTGGACGAGGCCAAGTGGGGCTTCGCCGTGGTGGAAAACAGCCTCTGGCCCGCCATTCCCGAATTCATGCGCACCCTGGACGAGCGTCTGCAGCAGCACCTCGGCGTGCGACTGCCGCTGGATGCCGCGCCGGTCAAGTTCACCTCCTGGATGGGCGGCGACCGTGACGGCAACCCCTTCGTCACCGCCAAGGTGACCGCCGAGGTGCTGGAGCTGGGCCGCTGGATGGCGGTGAACCTGTTCTACAAAGACATCAAGGAGCTCACCTCCGAGCTCTCCATGTCCGACTGCACCGACGCCCTGCGCGAGCAAGTGGGCGATCACCCCGAGCCCTACCGCGCTCTGGTGCGCGAGCTGCGCGAACAACTGCGCGAGACCCAGGAGTTCCTCACCGCCAAGGTGCAGGGTCAGGTCAGCGAGAGCCGGGATCTGGTCAGGACCACGGCCCAGCTGCGCGAGCCGCTGGAGCTCTGCTACCACTCCCTGCATGCCTGCGGCATGGGCAACATCGCCGACGGCATGCTGCTGGACGTGCTGCGCAAGCTGGCCTGCTTCGGCATCCATCTGGTCAAGCTCGACATCCGTCAGGACGGCGAGCGCCACGGCCAGGTCTTCTCCGAGCTGACCCGTTACCTCGGCATGGGCGACTACGCCGAGTGGAGCGAAGACGACAAGCAGGCCTTCCTGCTCAATGAGCTGAACTCCCGCCGCCCGCTGATCCCGACCGACTGGGAGCCGAGCGCCGAGACCCGCGAGACCATAGACACCTGTCGGGTCATCGCCGAGCACGACCCCGATGCGTTCGGCATCTACATCATCTCCATGGCCGGCGCCCCCTCCGACGTGCTGGCGGTGCAACTGCTGCTGAAGGAAGCCGGTTGCAAGTTCCGCATGCCGGTGGCGCCGCTGTTCGAGACCCAGGAAGACCTGATGGCGGGCACCGCCGTGATGGAGCGCCTGCTGTCGGTGGACTGGTATCGCGGTTACATCCAGGGCCGTCAGTACGTGATGATCGGCTACTCGGATTCCGCCAAGGACGCGGGCATGATGGCCGCCGGCTGGGCCCAGTACGCCGCCATGGAGTCCCTGGTGGCACTGGCCGAGGCCAACAACCTGCGCCTCACCCTGTTCCACGGCCGTGGTGGCACCGTCGGTCGTGGCGGCGCCCCCGCCCATCAGGCGATCCTGTCCCAACCGCCGGGATCCCTGCGCGGTGGCCTGCGCGTGACCGAACAGGGCGAGATGATCCGCTTCAAGTTCGGCCTGCCCAAGGTCGCCATCCACAGCCTGAATCTCTACACCAGCGCCGTGCTGGAAGGGAACCTGCTGCCACCGCCGAAGCCGAAAGAGAGCTGGCGCGCCGTGATCGAACAGGTGGCCGAGGCCTCCTGCGAGCACTATCGCTCCATAGTGCGCGGTCATCCTGACTTCGTGCCCTACTTCCGTGCCGCCACCCCGGAGATGGAGCTCGGCAAGCTGCCGCTCGGCTCCCGTCCCGCCAAGCGCAAGCCCAACGGCGGCGTCGAGAGCCTGCGCGCCATCCCCTGGATCTTCGCCTGGACCCAGAACCGGCTGATGCTGCCGGCCTGGCTCGGCGCCCACAAGGGGCTGCAGCAGGCCATAGATGACGGCCACAAGAGCGTGCTGGACGAGATGAGCCGCCAGTGGCCCTTCTTCCGCACCCGCCTCGAGATGCTGGAGATGGTGTTCCTCAAGGCCGACCTCTGGCTGGCGGAGTACTACGACACCCGTCTGGTGCCGCAGGAGCTGTGGACCCTCGGCAAGCAGCTGCGTCAGGAGCTCTCCGACTCCATCCAGGTGGTGCTGGAGCTGCGCCCGCAGGGCGACCTGCTCGACGACCAGCCCTGGATCAAGGAGTCCATCAAGCTGCGCAACCCCTACACGGATCCCCTCAACGTGCTGCAGGTCGAACTGCTTGGCCGCTCGCGCAACCACGCCGAGATCCTGCACCCCGAGCTGGATCAGGCGCTGATGGTCACCATCGCCGGTATTGCGGCGGGCATGCGCAACACGGGTTGACAGGCAGGCTACCAAGCTCCCCTTCCTGAGTAAAAAGGGCGCCATCATATTGGTGCCCTTTTAATTTCCACGCATTGCCTCGCCGGATGTCAGCCCTCTCCCTCTCTGTAGGTTCGATTAGCGCAGCGTAATCGAGCATGTCAAAATCAGACCCCGTAATCCTGAGTCAATTTTATACAAACATACCCATCAAGTAGATTTTAATATAGTATGAGCGGATCAATAACAATCACATTAATATACCAAGAATTTTCAATCATGAATCGACATTTAATTTTCAAACACTATTGGTGGATAGGTCTCTTAATCGGCAGCATAGCATCCTGTATTGCTTTCATATATGGTGGCAATGACCGTGTTGGGCTAGTCGGAGCGATAATTGCTGGTGTAATAGGATTCTATTATTTTGTGCAACAGCAAAAACTTGCTGAAACTCAACTATTCCATAACTTATTCACTGAGTTCAATAAGCGCTACGATAGTATGAATAAGCATTTGGCCAGCCTTCTTGAAAAGAAAGACTCATTAACACCTGATGAACAAGCTCTAATAATTGATTATTTCAACCTCTGTGCAGAAGAATACCTATTTTACAAAGAGGGATATATTCATCTGGATGCTTGGCGTTCTTGGTGTCGTGGAATGCTATGGTACCTTCGTCGTCATCCTTTTAAAGATATTTGGCATAAGGAGGTCCGTACAGAGTCGTTCTATGGATTATCACTTGATATTATTATAGATGGTGCAAGCCAACCATAATGACCAATACTGCATTGGTGTTATCGCTTAGGATCGTAGGTTCAATTAGCACAGCGTAATCAAACGTTCGCGAGGAAACCCTTGAATACAGAGACTCAAGCACTGACAGCTACGAAAGTTCCCCTAGTCTTGCGCCCCCACGCTTCTGGGAGCAGACTATTTGGCCTTGCTCAGGCTCAAGGAATCCTTATGACCCCCGCTATCAATCTGCTGAAGAAGCTCAAGATCCCCCATAAGCTCTACCCCTACGAGTGCGAGGCCCACGACGACTTCGGCAAGCATGCCGCGACTCAGCTCGGCCTGCCGGAGGCCCAGGTGTTCAAGACCCTGATCGCCCACCACGACAAGCAGGCGGTGGTGGCCATAGTACCGTCATCGGGCCTGTGCAGCCTGAAGCAGCTCGCCAAGGCGGCGGGGCTGAAGAAGGTGGAGATGATGAAGCCGGCGGAGGCCGAGAAGCTGACCGGTTACAAGGTGGGGGGCATCAGCCCGCTGGCCCAGAAGAAGTTGCTGCCCACAGTGCTGGACGACTCCGCCATGGCGTTTGACGAGATCCTGGTGAGCGGCGGCAAGCGCGGCCTCTCGGTCGGGGTGGCGCCGCAAGACATGCTTCGCCTTCTGAAGTGGATCGCCGCGCCCATCGGTGAACACTAAGGGACGAGCACCATGACTAAGCAGTAGCGTGCATAGAAGAGGCCCCGCATCCGGGGCCTCTTTCGTTTTGTCGATCGGCGGGTTCGAGTCACGTCATCGGACCTAGGATATGGCGACCCGACAACCCGCTGCCCGCGTCACTCCCCCTCGGGGTGGCAGGCGGCGGTCAGATCCGAGAGCCGCAGCCGCTGGTGCCCTGCCCCATCGAAGTTGTCATCCGCCAGCCAGCGCTCGAAGCAGCCTTGCAGGGCGGGCCATTCCCCATCGATCACCGAGAACCAGGCGGTATCCCTATTGCGGCCCTTGTCCACCCGCGCCTGACGGAAGGTCCCCTCGTAGCTGAAACCAAGCCGCAGCGCCGCCTGGCGCGAGGGCCAGTTGAAATCGTTGCACTTCCACTCGTAGCGGCGGTAGCCGAGCGCGAAGGCATTGGCCATCATCAGCGCCATGGCCGCGGTAGAGAGGCGGGTGCGCTGCATGGCCGGCGAGAAGTGCAGCCAGCCCACCTCTATGCTGCCCGCGGCGGGATCGATGCGCAGGTAGCTGGCGAGCCCTAGCGCCCTGCCGCTCGCCTCATCCTTGATCGCATAGAACTGGGGATCGGCCTTGGCGGCGGCCCCTTGCAGCCAGGCCAGCATGGCCGCCTCATCCTCGAAGGGGCCGCTGGTGAGATAGGTCCACATGGCCCCATCATCGGCGCCGAACGCCTGCCAGAGCGAGGCGCAGTGGCTCTCAGGGTCCAGCGGCTCCAGCCGGCAGCCCCAGCCGCTCATGATCACCTTGGGGGGAAACTCGGCGCCCGCCCAATCAGCCACCTCGGCCCCCAGGGGTTGATTGAATTCATTGGTGATTTGAGTCGTCACTCGATTAGCAGCCACAGGCGATCCCCCCCTCTTGCAACACACCGGCCTCGCCGCCGGTGGCGACGGCGAAGCCGTCCTGCCGCCACCAGTGCAGGCCACCGATCAGCTCCTTGACCCGAAAGCCCAGCGCCGCCAGCTTATAAGCCCCCTGGGTCGAGCCGTTGCAGCCGATGCCGTCGCAGTAACAGACATAGACCTTGTCTCGCGCCAGCCCGGCCGTGGTGGCAGGACTCATGGTGCTGTGGGGGAAGGAGATGGCCCCCGGGATATGGCCCTTCCCATAGTGATCGAAGGAGCGGGTGTCGATGACGACGATGCCGGGCTCACCGGCCAGCAGATCGACGGCGAGATCGGCCGGATCGGTGCGAAACGCCAGCTGGGCCTCGAAGAAGGCGCTGGCCTCCTGCGGGCTGGCCACCCCGGTGCTCAATACATGACTCATACGGACTCCTGATATAGCGCGACTTCGGTGGTGATCTCGGTTCTCACCGAGTTGGCGATGAAACACTGCTCGTGGGCCTGATGGTGCAGTCGCTCCAGCTCGGCCAGGCCAGGCTGGCGCTCCCCGCCAAACTGCACCCTGGGGCGCAGGGTGACCCTGGTGATCGACTGGCGGCCCCGCTCGTCCGGCTCCATGAGCCCCCAGGCCTGATCCCGATAACTATCCACCAGATAGCGCTCCCTGGCCGCCAGCCAGAGGAAGGTCAGCATGTGGCAGCTGGAGAGCGAGGCGACGAAAGCCTCCTCCGGATCGACGTTCTCCGCCACCGAGAAGGGCAAGGGCACCACATGGGGGGAGGAGGAGGCGGGCACCCTGACGCCGCCGTCAAACTCCCACTCATGGGCCCGACTGTAACGCTGATCGACGAAGGCCTCGCCGGCCTCCCGCTGCCAGCTGATGAGGGCACTGAACTCTGACATCCCGACTCCTTGTGGTGGTTGCACTCCATTCTCTGACCCTCAATGTAGCGTCATAATGGCCTTGCCACGCCGACCAATTTTGCCAATATAGGCAGACCAATTTTGCGGGCACAGTGCCCCACCCGGAGGCCCTCATGACCGCCCTGCCCACCCTGTTTGCCGACCAGCAACAGAACGATCTGCCACTGCATGAGCAGCTGGTGCGTACCCTGCGGGAAGCCATCCTGGCCGGTCACCTGCCCCAGCACAGCCGGCTGCCCGCCAGCCGCATGCTGGCGCGGGATCTCGGCGTCTCCCGCAGCACTGTGGAGCTTGCCTACGGCCGGCTGGAGGCGGAGGGCTATCTGGTGCGCAGGGTGGGGGCTGGCAGCTTCGTCGCCCTGGCGGCGGTGCGCCCCGCCCCCAGGCCGCCCCAGTCGGCGGCGGGGCTGTCGCGCCGCGGCCAGGAGATGGCGGCAGGCGGGGCCTGCCACAACGCGCCCCAGGTGGGTGACTCCTTCGCCTCCAGCCAGCCGGATCCGCGCCTCTTCCCCCAGGCGCTCTGGGGGCGGCTGATGCAGCAACAGTGGCGCCAGCGCGCCAGCGACTGGATGAACTACGGGGATCCACAGGGCTTGGCTCCACTTCGCGCCGCCATCAGCAGCTATCTGGTGCAGTCGCGGGGGGTGGTGTGCGAGCCGGATCAGATCCTGATCCTCACCAGCTCCCAGCAGGGCATCTTGCTGGCGACCCAGCTGCTCATCGATGCCGGCGACAGCGTCTGGGTGGAAGATCCCGGCTACCCGGGTGCGCGCACCGCGCTGGAGAGTGCCGGCGCCCGCGTCCATCCGGTGCCGGTGGACGAGGAGGGTCTCAACCCGGCGGGGGAACATCCGCGGCCAAGGCTCATCTACTGCACCCCGGCCCATCAGTATCCCCTCGGCGTGCCCATGAGCCTGCCGCGGCGGATGGCGTTGCTGGCCGAGGCCGAGCGGCACGGGGCCTGGATTTTGGAAGATGATTACGATGGGGAATATCAGTACGATCAGCGCCCGCTGCCCGCCCTGCAGGGGCTGGATGGTCAGGGGCGGGTCCTCTATGTTGGCACCTTCAGCAAGGTGCTGTTTGGTTCCTTGCGCCTCGCCTACCTGGTGCTGCCGCGCCCCCTGATGGAGGCCTTCAGCCGGGCCCGCGCCGCCTTCGACGGTCACAGCAACCAGCTGCAGCAGGCGGTCACCGCAGACTTCATCCGCGCCGGCCACTTCGCCACCCACCTGCGCCAGAGTCGCCTGCTCTACCAGAGTCGGCGGGATCTGCTGCTGAGCGAACTGGCCGAGCACTGCCCCCTGCTCACCCCCATTCACAGCGGCGCCGGGCTGCAGTGCGCCGTGCTGCTGCCGCCGGGCGGCGAGGCCCGCTGGACCGATGCCGCCAACGCCCTGGGGCTGGGCCTGCGCCCCCTCGGCCAGTTCTACCTCGGCGAGCCCGGGCTGGAGGGCTGGCTGCTCGGCTTTGGCTGCCTCGACAACCAGACCCTGCGCAGACTATGTCGCCAACTGGGCGCCCTGCTGCGCAGTTGAGTGCTCAGCCGTGGCTCTCGCGGCACAGGGCCAGCCAGGCCTCGGCGGTGCGGGAGAGGTAGCGCCGGCTCGGCCAAATCACCCCGAGTCGCCAGCTCAGCTCCGGCAGCAGGGGGCGCAACACCAGCCCGTCCGGGGTCAGCCGCCGGCAGATGGGCTCGGGCAGGAAGGCGACCCCCATGCCGCTGCGCACCATGGCGGTGAGAAAATCCCACTGGCTGCTGCGCGCCGCCACCTGGGGCACGAAGCCCGCCTGCTGGCAGGCCTGCTCCAGTCGCTCGCTCAGGGTGAAGGCCTGGGTGTAGAGCAGGAAGGGCTCCTCCTGCAGATCCTCCAGCCTGATCTCGTTGCGCTCGCGCCAGCGCGGCAGATCCGGCAGCACCACCTGGATCGGGTAGCAATCCAGCTCCAGCGCGCTCAGGGCGCCCCCCTCCCTGGTCGGCAACATGGTGATGGCGAGATCCAGCTCCCCCTCCAGCACCGCCTGCTCGATGCGACGGCCGCCATATTCGACGATGGAGAGCTCCACCCTGGGGTAGCGACTGCGGTAGGTGCGGATCAGATCCGCATAGACGTGGCCCACCATGGGCGGGATGCCGAGCGCGAGGCGCCCGTGCTGCAGGCTCTGCAGATCGGCGAGCTCCGCCTCCAGCTGCTGCATCTGGGCCAGGATCAGCTGGCCACGGGCAAACAGCACCTGGCCGCTGTCGGTCAGGGTGAAGCTGTGCCCCTCCCGGTTGAGCAGGGGCTGACCCAGCTCCTGCTCCATGTTGCGGATCATCTTGCTGATGGTGGGCTGGGTGACAAACAGCTTCTCGGAGGCGCGGGTGAAGCTCTGCTCCCGTACCAGTTCGACAAAGTAACGCAGGGCTCGGATATCCATGGGACGCTCGTCGGAGGGTTCGCTAAATAATGCCAATTTGGCATATTTTTCATAATTTAAATTCATTTTTTGCAGGTTTGGCCCGCCCTTATACTGTGACCAGGTTCACAAAAAGACGCCCATCATGAAAGCCTTCTGCCTTCGCTGGCTACAAACCCCCTTCCAAATCGCCCTGCTGGCCGCCATCTGGCTGCTGGCCGACACCGCGGTGCGCACCTTCCACCTGCCCCTGCCCGCCAACCTCACCGGCATGTTGCTGTTGCTGGTCTGCATCCTGCTGGGGGTGGTCAAGGCGCAGTGGTTCAGCGCCGGTGCCCGCTGGCTGCTGGCGGAGATGCTGCTGTTCTTCGTGCCCGCCGTGGTGGCCGTGGTCAACTATCAGGATCTGCTGCTGCAGGAGGGGTGGCGCATCATGCTGGTGCTGGTGATAAGCACTGTGCTGGTGCTCGGCACCACAGCCCTGGTGGTGGATAGGGTCTATCGACTCGAGCTGAAGCTGGCCCGCCGGAGCCGCCGCCATGTCTGATACCCTGCTCGGCCTGCTCTGCTTCGCCCTCACCCTGCTGTTCTACTACGCCAGCAAGTGGCTCTATGGCCGCAAGCGCATACTGCCGCTGATGCCGCTGCTGCTGGCGCCGGCCCTGCTGGTGGCGGTGGTGATGCTGTTCCACATCCCCTATCAGGACTACATGGCCGAGTCGCACTGGCTGCTGTGGCTGCTGGGCCCGGCCACCGTCGCCTTCGCGGTGCCGGTCTACGAGAACCGCCAGTTGATGCGCCGCCACTGGCTCTCCCTGTCGGTGGGGGTACTCGCCTCAGTGCTCATGGCGGTGGGCAGCACTGTGCTGCTGGCACGCTGGCTGCACCTCTCAGAGCTGCTGCAGCGCAGCATGGCCATGAGATCCATCACCACCCCCTTCGCGGTGGAGGCGACCCGCTCGGTCGGCGGCAATGCCGATCTCACCGCCCTGTTCGTGGTGCTGACCGGGGTGATCGGCATGGCGGTCGGCGAGAGCGTGCTGACGGTGCTCGCCATCCGCAGCCGCCTCGGCAAGGGGGCCGGCTTCGGTGCTTCGGCCCACGGTGCGGGCACCGCCAGGGCCTATCAGATGGGCAACGAGGAGGGGGTGGTCTCCAGCATGGTGATGATGATCGCCGGCATGGCGACGGTGCTGCTGGCCCCCCTGCTGGGCAAGGTGTTCTGGTAATACATTGCGACCACCCAACGAGAAGAGGCGCCCCAGGGGCGCCTCTTCTTTGTTTTATCGACTAGCCCCTCAGAGGCTGGCGCAGATCTGCCAGAGATCGTACTGGATGGCCGCCGCCGTCACCTCGCGCCCCGCCCCCGGCCCCTGAATGACCAGCGGGTTGGTGCGATAGCTGTCGCTCTCGATGGCGAACACGTTGTCGCAGGGCAAGAGGTTTGCGAACGGATGGTGCGGCTCCAGGGTCTCAAGCCCGACCCGCGCCTTGCCGTCATGCTCGAAGCGGGCGACGTAGCGCAGCACCTTGCCGACCCGGCGGGCCCCCTCGAACGCGCTCTGGATGGGATCATCCAGTTCCTTTAGCCTGTCCATGAACTGATCCGTGCTTGCCTTGCGCAGGGCCACAGGCACCAGGTTCTCCAGCTCGATGTCGGCGGAGTCGAGCTCGAAGCCCGCCTCCCGCGCCAGGATCAGCAGCTTGCGGCGCACGTCCTGGCCGGAGAGATCCTCGCGGGGATCCGGCTCGGTCAGGCCGTGCTGCCAGGCCTCGTCCACCAGCTCGGAGAAGGGGCGGCTGCCATCGTACTGCTGGAACAGCCAGGAGAGGGTGCCGGAGAAGATACCGGAGACCCCCTGGATGCGATCGCCGCTCTGGCGCAGCATCTGGATGCTGGACTGGATGGGCAGACCGGCGCCGACGGTGGCGTTGTAGCGCCACTGCACCTGGTGATCGCGGCAAGTCTGCTTGATGCGCTGGTAGAACTCGCTCTCGGCGGCGCCGGCAAACTTGTTGGCGGCGATGATGTGGCAACCGAGCTGGGCGAAGTCAGGATAATAGCGGCTCACCGTCTCGCTGGCGGTGAGATCGAGCGCGATCAGGCTGTCAAAGCCATGTTGCTCCAGCTGGGAGAGCAGCTCTGGCCAGATCAGCGGCCTGGGATTGAAGTTGTCCCGCACCTTGAGCGGATCCAGCCCCTCCTCGTCCAGCACGCCCCCTTGCGAGTTGAACACCCCGTACAGGGTCAGGGTCAGGTTGAGCTCGTGCTCGAGCCGTGCCTTCTCGCGGCCATAGAGGCTCAGCCAGTGGCCGCCGATGTTGCCCTTGCCAAACAGCACCAGGCCGACCCGGGTCGGGCGGCTGAACAGGGCGCCGTGCAGGGCGATGAGCAGCGGCTCCAGCACCACCTGGCGCAGCACCGCCACCAGGCTCAGGCCGTCTCTGGCCACCTGCACGAACTCCAGCGGCTGATCCGCCAGCAGCTGATAGAAGCGGTGACACTGCTCGGCGTTGTCGGTCACCCCGGCGCCGACCAGGGCCACCAGGCTGTAGCCCTCCTTCTGGATGAGGCCGGTGAAGTTGCCCTGCAGCTGGAAGTCGCGCAGGATCTCGAAGGCCCCTTCTGCTACTTCGAGCGTGTAGGCGAGGCGCAGCACCCGCCGATCCGGCTGGCGCTGCAGGGTGAGCGGGTTGAGGCGATGGCGGGCCAGATGCGCCTCGATCGTGGCCACCGTCTGCTCATAACTGGTCTGCGGCAGCACCTTGAGTTCGATGAGCGCTATCTGATCCACCGAGGAGACGATGCGTGCCCCGCCGGAGCGCGGCGCGCGGCGCAGTATGTGGGTACAGCCCTCGTCCGGGTTGTAGCTGCAGCGCAGGGTGAGGCGCTGACGGCTGTCGGCCACCGGCTGCAGGGTGCGCGAGTGCAGCACCGGGGAGCCGAGGCGGGCCAGCTCGTTGGCCTCGGCCAGGCTGAGTCGCTCCAGCAGGCGCGCCTCCTTCACCCGGCGCGGATCCGCGCTGTAAACTCCGGCCACGTCGCTCCAGATGGTGGTGGATTCCCCGTCCGCCAGCGCCGCCAACAGGCTGGCGCTGTAGTCGGAGCCGTTGCGGCCGAGCAGCAGGGATCTTCCTTCCAGATCCGCGGCGATGAAGCCGGTCACCACGATGCGGCCGGCATGCTCGGCCAGACGGGCCTTGAGCAGCTCGCTGGAGATGGCGGTATCCACCTTGACCAGGGCGCCGTCCTCGGCACGCAGGAAGCTGCGGGCGTCGAGCCAGATGGCGGGCTCGCCGCGGCTGCTGAGCAGGGCGGCCAGCAGGCGCGCCGACCACACCTCGCCGAAGGCGAGCAGGCCGTTGCGGGCGAAGCGATCGAACTGTCCCTCCAGGGTCTTGCCGATGAACTGCACGTCATCGGCCAGCTGCCGGCTCAGGTCGAGCTGCCACTCCCCCTCCAGCAGGCCGTCGATCAGGCTCTGCTGATAGGATTGCAGCGCCGAGATGGCCTCACCGGCGGCCTCGTCCCCCGCCTCGGCCAGCTCCACCAGCTGGATCAGGCGGTTGGTGGTCTTGCCGGCGGCGGAGACCACGACCAGCTCCTGACCGCCGACCTGCTGCTCGACTATGGTGGCGACCCGGCGATAGCAGACCGGATCCGCCAGGCTGCTGCCCCCAAACTTGTGCACATGACGCCGCTTCAACCCTGTCTGTACCGCCACCGCGCTCTCTCCTTGCTGCTGTTCCATTACTTCACCGCCTGTTCCGTTTTATTCTGTCTTTGCTGTCTGCGGCCGGGTCATTGCCCGACCCGCTGCGCCTTGGCAAACGCCTGGGCCAGATCGGCCACCAAATCGTCACCGTGTTCTATGCCCACCGAGAGGCGCAGCAGCTGGGCGCTGATGCCCGCCGCCTGCTGGGCCGCCGGGGTCATGGCCCTGTGGGTCATGCTGGCCGGATGGGCCACCAGGCTCTCCACCCCGCCGAGGGACTCGGCCACCGAGAACAGGGTCAGTGCCTCGAGGAAGGCGCGCAGCCCCGCCTCGTCGCAGTCGAGCTCAAAACTTAGCATGGCGCCGAAGCCGGACTGTTGACGGCGCGCAATCTCGTGACCCGGATGGCTCGGCAGGCTGGGGTGGTAGATCTGTTTGACCAGCGGCTGCTGCTGCAGGAAGGCGAGGATGCGATCCGTGTTCTCCTGATGGGTGCGCAGCCTGGGGGCCAGGGTGCGCAACCCGCGCAGGGTGAGGTAGGAGTCGAAGGCCCCGCTGGTCAGGCCGAGGCAGTTGGCCCACCACACCAGGGAGTCGGCGAGCGCGGGCTCCTTGGCGATGGCGACGCCCCCCACCACGTCGGAGTGACCGTTGATGTACTTGGTGGTGGAATGCACCACCACGTCCGCCCCCAGCGCCAGCGGTTGCTGCAGCAGCGGGGAGAGGAAGGTGTTGTCCACCACCACCTGGGCGCCCACCTCGTGGGCGGCGGCGGCGATGGCGGCCACATCCACCACCCGCAGCAGCGGGTTGGAGGGGGTCTCGACCCACACCAGCGCCGGCTTCTGCGCCAGCGCCGCGGCCAGGGCGACGGCATCCCCCTGATCGACGAACTGCACCCGGTAGTGGCCCTTGGCCGCCAGATACTCGAACAGGCGCCAGGTGCCGCCGTAGCAGTCGTGGGGGGCCAGCAGCAGATCACCCGCCTTGAGCAGGGCCGTGGTCACCAGGTGCACGGCGCCCATGCCGGTGCCGGTCACCACGGCGCCCGCCCCCCCTTCCAGCGCCGCCAGCGCGTCCGCCAGGTTGGAGCGGGTCGGGTTGCCGGAGCGGGCATAATCGTATTGACGGGGCTCGCCGAAGTCGGCAAAGGTGTAGTTGCTGGAGAGGTAAATGGGCGGCACCACGGCGCCGTGCTGTGTGTCTGTCTCAATCCCGGTGCGTACCGCCCGGGTGGCCTTGTGGGTCATCTCACTCTCCTTGATCTGTCTCTGGACGATGGCCGCCTTGACTCTGCCACACCCGTTCCCGCCATGGCCGGCCCTATCGCCAGCCCATGGTGAACCACCTTACGCCAGCACAAAAAAGCCGTCAACACTTCCAGACGTCTAAATGGCTTTGCCGTTGGATTGCCATTGAATACCTTAAGGGTTAAAATCCGCGCTCACGGCCAAATGAGAACAGGTGAATCATGGGTACAGAGTGGAACGGCGACTACGTCAGCCCCTATGCGGAACACGGTAAGAAGAGCGAACAGGTCAAGAAGATTACCGTCTCGATCCCGCTCAAGGTGCTGAAGGTGTTGACCGATGAGCGCACCCGTCGCCAGGTGAACAACCTGCGTCATGCGACCAACAGCGAGCTGCTCTGTGAGGCCTTCCTGCACGCGTTTACCGGCCAGCCGCTGCCCGGTGACGACGACTTGCGCAAGGACCATCCGGACAGCGTCCCTGCCGAGGCGCGCGCCATCATGGAAGCGCTGGGCAAAGAGATCGAAGATTTCGACGTCGAATAATCCTCTCAGCCTATGCCAAAGAGCGATCTTTCTTCGATGACGCGGCCCCGGGCCGCGTCATTGCCATCTGCCCCACCCCCCTTCAGCCTGCGCCGCTACCAGAGCGACATCAGCAGCCACAGCCACGACTTCGCCCAGCTGGTGATCCCCCTCGACGGCCCCATCGAAATAGAGGTGCAGGGCCAGGGGCGCAGGCTGGCGCCCGGCTTCGCCTGCGTGATAGCCCCCGGCGAGCGGCACGACTTCGCGGCCGATCCGGCGCTCTCCTTCCTGGTGCAGGAGAGCTCCTGGCTGCCGGAGGCGCTCGCTGGCCAGCCCTTCATCGCGCTGGACGAGCCCCAGCGCCACTACCTCGCCTTCCTGCACCGGATGGTGGCAGAGGGTCGGCAGGTGGCCGGCATGGAGCAGGTCTGGCTCGGGCTGCTGGCCGAGTCACAGGGCATGGGCCCGGCCATGGCGACCCGCATCGCCCCCCGCATCGCGAGGGTGCAGCGCCACATCGAGACCCACCTCGCCGAGCCGCTCGACAACGAGCGACTCGCCGCCATCGCCTGCCTCGGCCAGAGCCAGTTCAAGCACGCCTTTCGCCAGCAGCTCGGCATGAGCGTCTCCCATTACATCCGGGGGCGGCGTATGGCGCTGGCGCGCACCCTGCTGAGCCAGAGCGCCCTGCCCATCGGCGACATCGCCTGCCGGGTCGGTTACCAGAATCAGGGGGCCTTCGCCGAACGCTTCCTGGCCGAGACCGGGCTGACCCCCTCGGCCTGGCGCCAGCAAAACGGCCGGCTGCCGTAACGCGCCGGCTCTGCGCCGAAGACAAGCCGTGGCGAGATCGGGCATGCTGGCGGACATGGACGACACGCGAGGAGAGTAGATGCAGACCATAAGCTGGCAAGAGTTCGAGATGGTGGAGCTGAGGGTGGGCACCCTGGTGCGGGTCGAGCCCTTCCCCGAGGCGCGCAAGCCCGCCTACAAGGTGTGGGCCGATTTCGGGCCAGAGCTCGGGGTGCGCAAGAGCAGCGCCCAGATCACGGACCTCTATCAAGCGGAAGAGCTGGTGGGACGCCAGATAGTCGCGGTGGTGAACTTCCCGCCCAAGCAGATAGGCCCCATCCAGTCGGAGTTTCTGCTGACCGGCTTCTACCGGGCCGACGGCGCCGTGGTGATGGCCATCCCGGAGCAGGCGGTGGAGAACGGCGCCAAGCTGGGCTGAGCGCGCAACCAGAACGCAAAGAGGCGACCCCGGGGTCGCCTCTTTGCGTTGATGGGCCTAGCGCGAAGCGCCGTGCCCTTACTTCAGCAGGCTAAAGATCAGCGCCGACACTGCCAGCGACCCGGTCAACAGGATGAAGCCGTTCACCCAGCCCTGACGGAAGCGGGCCAGCGCCTCCACCCTGTAGATGGCCACCACCGGCATGATGAACAGGATCATGGCGATGACGGGGCCGGAGAGGGTCTCCATCAGGCCGAGGATGCCGGGGTTGATCACCGCCGCCCCCCAGATAGCGAAGAACATCAGCGCTATGCCGAGCCTGTCCGCCTTCGCAATCGACAGGCCGGTGGGCTTGGCGATCAGGCTCTTGAGGCTCTCCCGCGCCCCCAGGAAGTGGCCGAGGAAGGAGGAGCTGATGGCGATGAAGGCGATGAGCGGTCCCAGGGTGATGATCACCGGGTTGTCGGTGATGTTGGCGAGATAGGAGAGCACGGAGACGTTCTGGGCCTTGGCCTCGGCCAGCTGCAGCGGGGAGAGGCTCAGCACGCAGGAGAAGACGAAGAACAGCACGAAGCCCACCAGCATGACGGTGGTGTTGCGCAGGATCAGGCCGCTCTTGGCCTCCGCCTGCTCGCCATATTCACGGCGCTGCACGTTGGCGAAGCCGGAGATGGCGGCGGCGTGGCTGAAGGCGAAGACGGTCACCGGCAGCGCCAACCAGACGGTGTTGAGGAAGCTGGCGCCGTCGAAGGCGGTCACCTCCGGCCAGTGCCACTGGGGGATCAGGTAGCAGGAGAGCGCCGCCAGGATGGCCGCCAGCGGATAGACCATGAAGGCGAAGGCCCGCAGCATCGCCTTCTCGCCGGCCATCATCACCGCGATCATGGCAAACACCAGCAGCCCGGACAGCATCACCCGGTTCGGGGTCGCCATGCCGAGCTGGTTGACCATGAAGCTCTCCACCGTGTTGGTCAGCCCCACCCCGTAGATGAGCAAGATGGGGAAGATGGAGAGGAAGTAGAGCGCCGAGATGAGGCGGCCAGCCATCTTGCCGAAGTGCTCCTCCGCCACCTCGGTGAAATCGGCCTGGGGACGGGAGGAGGACAACACGAAGCGGGCCAGCCCGCGGTGTGCCAGGAAGGTCATGGGACCGGCCAGCACGGCTACTATGAGCAGGGGCCAGATCCCGCCGAGACCCAGGTTGATGGGCAAGAACAGGATGCCCGCGCCGACGGCGGTGCCAAACAGGCTGATCACCCAGTGGGTGTCATGACGGCGCCAGCTGCTGATGGCGATGGCTGGCTGGGAACCAGACAGCTCCTTGGTAACCTCTGCAGATAAACTCATCGATAATTCACTTATGGTCAGTATTTTAATCTGCACATATTGTGGTTTATCCGAATTTAATTCTCAAAACGCGGCACTGAAACATATCACTACCATTACGGGCTCGGGCCAGTGAGATTGGGAACAGGATCTGGATCACGGAATCCTGTAAAACTACAAATTGGCAACTTTGTGATATATAGAACCAAAATAAGATCCATATCCATTTTTTTATTTTGACCAAACTTGAGTTTGCAGGATTACCTGAAAAATATGCCAATTCTCATGGCGCCCTTGTGATGATCCACTGTTATCTTCGCGATTAGGTAGCGGATATCCCTGCTCATCACGGATATAACCAGCGGATCACACCAAACAATCAGGCGACCCCGAGGTCGCCTGATTGCTGATCAGCGGTGATTTTTCAGCCGGCTCAGTGCACCAGTATCTTGCCCCAGTCGAGATCCGGATCCCCCATCACGATGAAGTCAGGGTTCTCCAGCGACTCCGTTTCGTTGTAGCTCAGCGGCTGCAGGGTCAGGCTGAGGATGCGGCCACCGGCCGCCTCGACGATGCACTGGGCGGCGGCGGTGTCCCACTCGCCGGTGGGGCCGAGCCGCACATAGCAGTCGGCGGCCCCCTCCGCCACCAGGCAGGACTTGAGGGAGCTGGAGCCGAGCGGGATCAGCTCGTAGTTGATGGCGGGGTTGAGACGGCGGGTCAGCCTCTCCAGCTTCTGGCGCCGGCTGATGGCCACCACCAGCGCATCCGGCAGATCGTGTTCATGGTGCATGGCGCTGATGGGATAGATCTCGCCCCCCACCTCCTTGAAGGCGCCGTGGCCGCGCACCGCCCAGTAGAGCACGTCGGATTCCGGGGCATAGATGACGCCGAGCACAGGCACGTTGTCCCGTACCAGGGCGATCAGGGTGGCGAAGTCGCCGCTGCCGGCGATAAACTCGCCGGTGCCGTCGAGGGGATCTACCAGCCAGTACTGCCGCCAGTTGGATCGCTGGCTGAAGGGCACATCGGCCGCCTCTTCGGTCAGCACGGGAACATGGGGAGTGAGCGCCGACAGCGCCCCCTTGAGGTAGGCATCGGCAGCAAGATCGGCACTGGTGACCGGGGTCGCATCCTCCTTCAGCTGACGCTCGAACTGACCGCCGTGATAGATTTCGTGAAGGATCCGACCCGCTTCACGGGCGATCTCCTTGACCCCAGGCACCCAGGCCAACAACTCCTGCATCTTGCTACCCTCTGTTTTTATTACCCTTTATGCCCTTATGGGCGCTTCTTCTCCTGCTCCGCCAGCCACTTCTGGGCCAGCAGCAGGGCACTGATGCTGCGCGACTCGGTGAAGTCGGGGCGCGCCAGCAATTCGTCGATGCGGTTGAGCGGCCAGGGGATCACCTCGAGCGGCTCCGGCTCGTCGCCGATGCGCTGCTCGGGGAAGAGATCCCGGGCCAACAGGATATCCATCCGGCTGGAGAAGTAGCCGGGGGCCAGCGACACCTGCTTGAGGGGGATCAGGCTGTGGGCGCCGAAGCCCGCCTCCTCCATCAGCTCCCGGTTGCCCGCCTCTAAGGCATTCTCACCCGGATCGATCAGCCCCTTGGGGAAGCCGAGCTCGTAAGAGTGGGTGCCCGCCGCGTATTCGCGCACCAGCAGCAGGGTGTGCGCGTCGAACAGCGGCACCACCATGACGGCGCCTCTGTTGCCACCGCGCATCCGCTCGTAGACCCGCTCCTCGCCGTTGGAGAATTTCAGATGCAGGGACTCCACCTTGAACAGGCGGCTCTCGGCCACGATCTCGGCGCTGAGGATGACGGGTTTGCGCTTGTCCTGATCCATCATCTCGGCTTCGAGTCGCTCGGGTTTGCTCTTGTTATGATCCATCGTCGGGCGCTGATTGCCGGTTAAAAAATAGTGCTTCAAGAGTAAACGACTCCCACCCCGAACACCACGGGGCAAGGCGGGGAAAGATGCCGGAAAAATACGTTATAGTGACGCTCCTTTTTCAGCGCCCTGCGTGACACCAAGAGAGCTTCCATGCCGACCCCACTGCCCTGGCACCAGATAGATACCGTTCTGCTCGATATGGATGGCACCCTGATCGATCTCCATTTTGACAGCCACCTCTGGCAGCAGCTGGTGCCACAGCGTTACGCCGAGCGTCTCGGGTTGCCGCTGGCCGAGGCCAGGGCACAAATGGATGCCCACGCTCAGGCGGTCAGCGGCACCCTCGACTGGTACTGCGTGGACTACTGGAGCCTGACCCTGGGGCTGGACATCCGCGCCCTCAAGCAGGAGATCCTGGAGAAGATCCAGTGGCGGCCCAACGCCATCCCCTTCCTGGCCGCCCTGCGCGCGGCGGGCAAGCAGCTGGTGCTGTTCACCAACGCCCACCCCGCCAGCCTCTCGGTCAAGGAGGCGCGGCTCGGCCTGGGCGCGCACCTGGATCTGATGGTCAGCACCCACGAGCTGGGCTGGTCGAAGGAGAGTCAGCAATGCTGGCAGGCGCTGGCCGAGCGGCTGGCGTTCGATCCGGCTCGCACCCTGTTCGTCGATGACAGCGAGCGGATCCTGCGGGCCGCCGCCGACTACGGCATCGGCCATAGACTCGCCATCCAGAACCCGGACAGCCGCCAACCCGAGCAGCAGATCACCGCCTTCCCGGCGATCCGTGACTACGCCGAGCTGCTGCCGCTGGCAGTCTGAATCTGCCGGCGATCACGCAATAACAAGGGCTGCCCAGGCGGCCCTTGTCATGCTCGCGCCGCTGCCGCCTCAGTCCAGCCACTCCACCAGCTGATACTGCTTCTTGCCACGGCGCAGCAGCAGGTAACGACCAAACAACCGCTCGCCCTGAGCCAGCCGCTCATCCTGCCTGAGCGCCCCGTTGAGGCTGATGGCCCCCGCCGCCAGCAGCTCGCGGGCGATGCGGCGGGAACCGGCCAGGCCGCATGCCACCAGCAGGCTGATCAGATCCTGCGCCCCCTCCACCCGACAACTCGGCATGCCATCCTGCGCCAGCTGGGCAAGATCACTCTCCCTCAGGCGGGCCACCTCGCCACAAAACAGCAGCTCGCCGATGCGCCGCGCCGCCGCCAGCGCCCCCTTGCCGTGTACCAGCTCGGTCAACTCGTCCGCCAGCACCTGCTGCGCCTGCTTGCGCCCCTCCCGCCTGGCGTCTTCCGCCTCCAGCGCCTCGATGGCCGCGAGCGGCATCAGGCTGTAGTAGCGCAGGAAGCGATAGACGTCCTCGTCCGCCGTGCCGAGCCAGAACTGATGGAAGGCGTAGGGCGAGGTAAGCGCCGGATCCAGCCAGATAGCGCCCCCCTCGGTCTTGCCGAACTTGGTGCCATCCGCCTTGGTGATGAGCGGCAGCGTCATGCCATAGACCTGGGCCCGGTGCAGGCGGCGGGTGAGATCCATGCCGCCGGTGATGTTGCCCCACTGATCGTTACCGCCGATCTGCAGGGTGCAGCCGAGCCGCTCATGGAGCACGGCGAAGTCCTGGGACTGCAGCAGCGCGTAGGCGAACTCGGTGAAGGAGATGCCCTGCTCCGGGCGGGCCAGCCGCTGGCGCACCGATTCCCGCGCCAGCATGGCGTTGACCGAGAAGTGCTTGCCGATGTCGCGCAGGAAATCGAGGGCCGACATCTGCCCCATCCAGTCGGCGTTGTTAACCAGTCTGGGCGTCGCCAGCCCGTCGCCGGCGGGCAGCAGCGCCTCTATCTGGGCCGACAGGCTGGCGACCCAGCCCTGCACCGTCTCGCCACTGTTGAGGCTGCGCTCGCTCGCCTTGAAACTGGGATCGCCGATGAGGCCGGTGGCGCCGCCCACCAGCGCCACCGGAATGTGACCGGCAAGCTGGAAGCGGCGCAGCATCAGGAGTGGCACCAGGTGGCCGATGTGCAGGCTGCCGGCGGTGGGATCGAAGCCGCAATAGAGGGTGCGCGGCGCGGCCAGATGATCGCGCAGGGCGACGGGGTCGGAATTCTGGGCGACAAGCCCGCGCTGGCTCAGCTCGTCCAGCAGATGGGGGTTGAACATGGGGTCTCCAACGGCAGAGGAAAAGCCGCCATCCTCGCCGTTCGACGTGAACGCGACCATGTCCCCCAGGGGACAGTTTTGTCACCACCGTGCTAGCATGCCAGCCGAATGGGGCCGCGTGGCCCCCTGCCCCGGAGCCCACCATGACCAGCGCCGCCCTCACCACAGATCTGACCGCCGTCGTCGATGCCCTGCACGGCAGCGCCTTCCCGGCCACGCTGGTGCACCTCATCCAGCGCCAGGTGGCGTTCGACTGCGCCCTGCTGCTCGGGGTTGGCCAGCGCCCTCTCTATCTCTACGACAATCTGAGCCATCAGCGGGAGCTGCTGTTCGACCGCTATCTCACCGGCCACTTCGGCCAGGATCCCTTTATGCAGGCGCTGGCGCGCGGGTTAAGTGCCGGGGTCTGGACCCTGGCGGAGCTGTCCAACGGAGCCCTAGATCCGGACTATCGCCGGCGCTTCTATCAGGCAACCGGCTGGCAGGAGGAGGTGGGGCTGATCCTGCCGATACGCGAAGGGCTGACGCTGATGCTGTTCCTGGGCCGACTCGGCCAGCGCCGCGCCCTGCGCCCGAGCGAGCGGGCCCGGCTGGAGGAGCTGTTTCCGCTGATCCACTCCCTCTGCCGCCAGCACTGGCAGCAGCCCCAGCCCCTGCTGGCGGAGAGTGCCGCCAAGAGTATCGCGACAAGTGCCGCCGGCAGTGAGGCAACTGGGCAGGACGGCGCCACCCTCAAGGTGGCAATTGCCCGGGCGATGGCCAGTGTCGGCGGGGATCTGCTCACCCGCCGGGAGCGGCAGGTGGCGAGCCTGCTGCTGCAGGGGCTGGATACCGAGGCCATTGCGGCCGAACTCGGCATTGGCAGCGGCACGGTGAAGAATCACCGCAAGCACCTCTACGGCAAGCTGCGCCTCGGCTCCCGGGCCGAGCTGTTCGGCTTCTTTCTGAATCACCTGATCACCACGCCGGGACAGGGCCAGATGCCGGCCTCATAACGACATCACCCCGCCGGGGCGGGGTGATGATGGTCAGCGGCGGTCTGGCTCAGATCCGGCCCTGATAACGCAGCGGGAAGCGCCCCTGGCCATCGGGCTGGCCGAGGAAGGGCAGCCCCTGCTTCATCTGATCCGGCAGCTCTGGGCCCGGCTTGAGTGTGCCCTGAAACAGGTACTGGCGATTGGCCTGCAGCTCCAGCTTGCCCAGCACCTGTACCGCCTCCGAGCCCTGCTTGATCTCGGCCACCAGCCGGGAGTCGAGACAGGTCAGCTTGACCTCGGGATCCCCCAGCTGCAGCTTGCCGGCCGGAGTGTCCGCCTCGGCGCCGTACCAGTGCAGGTTGCCGTAGAGCTCCTCACACCAGGGATTGCCCTGGGCGAACTGATCGACCTTGAGCTGCAGCTGGCCCACCGCCGTCAGGGGGAAGGGTGACCGCATGGGCACCCGCTCCAGCACCCAGGGCGCGGGGGCGTTGAGGGTGATGTCACGGCCGAAGGCCGCACCGTTCCAGCCGATCACCCCCTGCCCGTTGAGGCCAGAGCGATCGCCGAAGCGCAGGGAGAGCTCGGGGGCGAGGCGCAGCAGCGACCAGCCATTGAGATCCCAGCGCAGCTGGGTGAGCGACTCGCTGGCGTATTGCAGGCGGGCCACCTGGCCACTCCAGAGGGTGCCGCTCACCCCTTCCAGCCGCACCTGATTGGCCGGCAGGGGCAGATAACGGACCACCAGGGTGGCGGGCAGCTGCGCCAGCAGGAACCCGAGATAGGTCAGCAGGAACAGGCTGGCAATCAGAACTCTTTGCTTCATTGGAAACGACTCGACGGCAAGGGGTTGACCTTGACCCGCCCCGGCACCAGACCGGGACTGGCCATCAGAAACGGGCCGGCAATCAGGACAGCCAGTATCATAGAGGGCGACTCAGTTGCAGGCATCTGACCTTGACCAGGCCCGGTGCCAGATTACCGAGAGAGGCCATCAGAAACAGGCCGGCAATCAGAACAGTCAGCGTCATAGAGGGCGACTCAGCTGCAGGCGTCTGACCTTGACCAGGCCCGGCGCCAGATTTTCACGGGCCACCTCGATGATCTGCACCTGCACCCCGTGCTGATCGGAGAGGGTCGCCAGCCAGAGCAGCAAGTCATCGAAGGGAACCGTATCGATCCACACCTGCAGCTCCTGCCCCTGGGGTTGCAGCCGGGCTATCTTGATCTTCTGGTTGAAGGCGGTGCGGTTCACCACCCCGTCCAGGGTGCCGCTGGTGTCGATCTGGCGGCCGCTGCCGGCCTGCATCGCCAGCACATCCTGCCCCTTCTCCTTCAACCAGGCCAGGGTCTGCTGCTGGTTGATCACCTGCCGCTCACGCTCGGCGATGCGGTTGGCCACCGGCTGCCAGATGAGCCAGTAGCAGAGCCCGATCAGGAAGATGCCGCCCCCCACGGCCACCAGCCGCTGCTCGCGGGTGCTGATGCCACGCCACCAGCCTTGCAGTTTGTCCATCATGATGATTTACCCTTGAGTACCAGTGCCCCTTCGACCTTGCCCTCGGTGCTGCGCACCTCTCCCTGCTGCACCTCGAAGCGCTTGCCCGCCAGCTCGCGGAAGCGCTCTATCTCGGTGAAACCGGGGGCGGTGACCTGCAACCTCAGCTCGCCACGCGCCGCATCGAAGCGCAACACCTCGGGCTTGAGACCGGGCACCTCGGCGAACACCGGGGCCAGCTCGGTCAGCAGCAGCAAGACCCCATCCTGCGGGGCCTGTCCCATCAACTTGAGGTGCTGGGCCATCTGGCTGCGGACGTTGACGATGCGGGTCTCCCCCGGGAAGATCCGGGTATAGACCTGCCGGATCTCGGCCTTGAGCGCCTTGTCCTGCTCCGCCAGCTGATAGAGATGCACCCCGCGCTGGGTCATCGCCACCAGCAGCAGCAGCCCCGCCACCACGGCCACCTTGCGCCACTGCAGCCAATAACGGGAGTATTCGGTCTGGGGTCGATAAGGCCCCTGCAACAGGTTGGCCTGGCAGCCGAGCGCTCCCTTGGCCAGCAGCAGCATGGGCAGCTCGGGATCCGCCGCCTGCCAGTTGGCGGCCGGGATGGCGGGAGCCGGGGTATGGGTGTGGATGGTGACGGGTTCGGCCTGGGCCGCCAGCAGCATGGCCAGCAGCGACTCCTCCGCCACTATGCCCTGGCAGGGGCCCTGGCGCAGCAGCCACTCCTCCCCCAGTTGCAAGGCCGACCAGCCATCACTGGCGAGCGGCAGTGCCAGCACATCCGGCAGCAGCTGCAGACTGGTGAGCCCCGCCTGCTGCAGCCAGTCGAGCCAGCCCTGCATCTTCACCTTGTCCACCGCCATCAGGTCCACGTCGTGGCCCTGATGAGCCAGCACCACCAGGTGCAGCGCCTCCACATCTGAGGCGATCTGCTCCTCCAGCAGGTATGGCAGGGCCGCCGCGGCCTGACGGTTGTATTTACCCGGCAGGCTGACCCGCCGGAAGATGAGATCGCTGCCCGGCACCAGGGTCACCACGGGGCGGCCACCGGCCCGCTCGCGCAGCTCCCCCAGTCCATGGGCGGATGCCAGGGTGCCGGAGGCGATGATCTCCTGCTCCTGAGTCGACCAGACCAACCAGTGCACCGGCTGCTGCGCATTGGTCCCCAGACGGATGACCAGACTCTCGCTCACAAATAGTTCTCCTGCCATGCCCGCCGGCATCCTTGTCGATGGGCGGGGCCGCAGCCTAGGGCTGCAGTCCAGATTAGGGACGGGCAGACGGCGGCCTGTGGCCACCGTCTGCCCTGTTATGTCGCATTGTCATTGCCGCCAGGGCACGACGGCCTGCTATTCGGCGCCGTTGTTCAGACGGCGCAGCATCACCAGCTTGTTGTCCTTGCCGCGCTGGAATACCGTCTCCAGCCGGGCCCGTGCATCACCCACCTCGGCCAGCAGGCTGGCCTCGAAGTAATTGCTCTTGATGACCAGTGCGGCGTCGAGTCCAGGGATGGTGCTCGATAGCACCTGGAGTTGATCCGTCAGCTCCTTCTTCTCCTTCCAGCCCTTCTGGGGACGGCCGCTCAGCGCCTGCCTGGCCTCGTCGATCCCGATCCTGCCCTGATAGAGGCCGACCAGCAGGGCCGCCCGCGCCGGCTTGATGGTGTTGATGTTCACCTCCAGCTTGTCATTGGGCAGGGCGCAGACATAGGGGGCCAGCCTCGCATAGAGCGCGCCGCTCACCCCGCGCACGGCCCGCAATTCATCCGTGCTCAGCAGCCACTGGTTGGCCGTCAGATAAGGGGGGTTGAGCCCCTCGTAATAGGCATCCTCGGCCCCCTGGCTGGACACCAGCTGGGTGTCCTTGTCGGTCCAGTCACGGATGGCATCGGTGAGCTGCACCGCCTCGTATTCGTCGACCTCCAGCTCCGCCAGCAGCGCCCGGAATACCTTGGCCGGGTAAGGCTGCTTCTCCAGATCGTCGCCGTCTTCCCCGTCTTTCTTCGGCACGCTCAGGCTGTTGAGATTGAAGCAGGATTGCAGATCCCGCACCCGACCGGACAGGGTACCGTCATCCACCGGGAAGACACCATCCTCTCGGGCCCAGTTCTGACCCAGGTTCACCACCTCGGGGTCGTCCTTGAAGTCCTGGCTGAGCACCTTGATCACCAGCGCCTCGGCCGACATGGCATACCACCAGGCCTGCTTGCCGGTGGTGAGGTTGCTGGTGCGGCGCAGCTCGAGCTGCAGCCGGCCACTCATGTTGCTGGCGATGATCACCATCACCGACAGGATGAGCAGCACCACCAGCAGCGCCATGCCCCCCTGCCGACCGGGGCGGGATCGACGGTTAGCGCCCATTTTCCGCCCTCTGGCCACCGGCACCGATCAGGAACTGACGACGAATGGTGCCATAATCTTCCAGCTCCAGCTCCACCGCCAGCCCATAGGGCAGCAGGTCGCGCTGGGTCCACTCTTCCTTCCAGATCCCACGGTCGTAGAAATAGAGTCGCAGCGCCGTCACCCGTTCCAGCACGGGCTGGATGCGTGGCTCTGTGCCGATGGAAGGATCAGGGTAGAGGTAACTCAATCTCTCGAGGGTCTGATCCTTGAGCCGCCAGCCCACCCGCTGCAACCCGGAGCGCGGCAGTATGCCGTCCGGGTTGAGCCAGCCGCCGCGAATGAAGGCCATGCCCCAGTCGTCGCTCTGCTGGCCGAAACGGGACGCCGCCAGCAACACCTTGTTGTTCTCCCCCTCGCTGCGACCGCTGCGGGGCACCATCTGGCTGACATCCCGCTCCAGCAGGCCGAACGCCAGCTGCAGCTCGGCCAGTCGGGTCTCTTTCTTCTTGGCCACCTCGTCGCTGGTGAGTACCCCCTGCAGCACCTGATAGGCCCCCATGCTCAGGCTGGCGAAGATGGCGATGGCCACCAGCATCTCCAACAGGGTGAAGCCCCCCTGACGAACACGCTGTCTTGGGGTCGGCGATGGCCCCATCGACCCCTCCGGCAGGGTAAAGCCGGTCTGGCGTATGAGCCTCAGCGGATGAGGATGGCGGTGCCGCCTCATGGCGGCCGAAGCGAAGTCTGTCATCGGCTGACGATAAGGGTGCCGCATCGTGGCGGCCGAAGCTAAGTCTGTCATCGGCTGATATAGGTCCGCATCATGGCCACCGGGCTCTCGGCCTTGGCCTCGGTGCGCACCTCCACGTCCAGCGCCTTGAAATTGTTGTCGGCGGTGGCGACACCGCGATAGCGCCAGTACCAGGTCTGCCCGGCCATCTCTTCTTCCCCTGCCACCCAGCTGTCGCCGGGCCACTTGCTCTCGAGTTTCTGCTGCACCAGCTGGTTTTCCACCACCCAGGTCGCCAGCGTCTTCTCTTCCAGATAGTTGAGGCCGGAGAGATGCTCGCTGGCGGTCTTCATCACCGCCAGCCCGGCGATGGCGAACACCGCCAGCGCCACCATCACCTCCAGCAAGGTCATGCCACGGGCCTTCACTCTTCTTCCTCGACCGCATCTTCCAGCAAGGAGAGGCGACCAAATTCGTCCCCCTTGACGGTGCGCAGATACTTTTCATCGTCATTTTGCTGACTCAGGCTCAGCACGAAGGGGGTGAGCTCGCCACCGGGGAAGATCAGCACCTGGGGGGTGCGCTCCTCCTCATCTCGTCCCTGCTCGGTCTTCTCGTCCGAGTCGGTCTTCCAGCTGAAGCCCTCCAGCGCTATGGTCAGCGTCATCTCCTCCGGCAGCGTGACCTGGCCGAGGATCTTGTCGTCGGTCAGCGCCCGCCACTTGCGATCCTTGGCCGCACGCGTCATGAACTGCCAGCTGCGCTCCTCGACCCTCAGCCCCACCAGCCGGCCATCCATCACCGAATACTCCTGCGCCTGCTGCAGGGTCGCCATGAAACGGCGCGCCTGCTTGTCCAGCTCGCGATCCCCCTTGGCTCCCCCCATGCTGAGGGTGACGGCGGTGGCCACCAGCCCCATCAGCATGGCGACCAGCAAGACTTCCAGCAGGGTAAAGCCCGCCTGACGACGGGTCGACGCCAACCTCACGACAGCCTCGCCAGCAAGATCCGGAGAACGGCGCAGTCAGTCACTTATTGGAAGTCCTTCAGGTTCCAGTTGCCGATGTCATCATCGGTACCGGCCTCGCCATCCAGCCCGGTGCTGAAGATGTCGAGCTTGCCAAACTGGCCCGGGCTCAGCAGCTGGTACTGGTTGCCCCAGGGATCCTGCGGCAGGCGCTTGATGTAGCCCCCTTCCCGGTAGCTGCGCGGCTCAGGGGCGGCGGTCGGCTTGTTGACCAGCGCATCCAGGCCCTGCTCCGTGGTCGGGTAGCGGTTGTTGTCCAGCTTGTACATGTCGAGGGCATTCTCCAGCGCGACTATGTCGGAAACCGCCTTCTGCTGATCCGCCTTCTCCTTGTTGCCCATCAGATTGGGCACCACCAGACTGGCCAGGATCCCCAGGATCACGATGACCACCATGACTTCCAGCAGGGTAAAACCGGCTTGACGACGCTTGTGCATTGCTATGACTCCCTAACGAATGAGATGACGTGTGTCATCGGAAAATGATCATGTGATCGTGTTCGGTCCCCGTGGTGGTGACGGCCTTCGCCCTCCCCATCACAGGTTGACCATGTTGTTGAGCTCGAGGATAGGCTGCAGGATCGACATCACGATAAACAGCACCACCCCTGCCATGGAGACCACCAGCATGGGTTCGAACACCCCGAGGGCGATGTTCACCTGGGTTTCGAACTCCCTGTCCTGGTTGTCTGCCGCCCGCTCCAGCATGCTGTCGAGCTCGCCGCTCTGCTCGCCTGAGGCGATCATGTGCAGCATCATGGGCGGAAAAATCTTGGTTTCATTCAGTGCCTTGCGCAGGCTGGTACCCTCACGCACCCGCTCGGTCGCCTCGCCGATCCGGTTGCGGGCGAAGTCGTTGGAGAGCACCTCGCCGGCGATCTTCATCCCCTCCAGCAGCGGCACCGCGCTGGCGTTGAGGATGCTTAAGGTGCGGGCGAAGCGGGCGGTGTTGAGGCCGCGGCTGACCCGGCCTATCACCGGCAGGCGCAGCAACACCCCGTGCCAGTGGCGGCGCCGGGTCTCATCGCTGAGCCACCAGCGCCAGACAAAGCCACCGATAAACAGCAGCAGCAGGAACCAGAGCCCGTAGTGCTGCATCAACTCGCTGGTACCGATGAGGAAGCGGGTGGTCGCCGGCAGTTGCTGGCCCATGTGCTCGAACTGGGCCACCACCTTGGGCACCACGGCGGTGAGCAGTATGGAGATGACCCCCACCGCCACCAGGGTGAGCACTATGGGGTAGATCATCGCCTGCAGCAGCTTGGTGCGCATATGCTGGCGCTGCTCGGTGTAATCGGCGAGCCGGTTCAGCACCTTCTCCAGGTGCCCGGACTTCTCCCCGGCCGCCACCATGGAGCGAAACAGCTGATCGAAAACATGGGGGAAGGCACCAAGGGAGTCGGCAAGGGAGTAGCCCTCCACCACCTTGCTGCGCACCGTCGCCACCAGGCTGCGCAAATGAGCCTTCTCGCACTGCTCGGCCACCGCCCGCAGCGCCTCCTCTATGGTGAGGCCGGCTCCCACCAGGGTCGCCAGCTGGCGGGTGATCAGCGCCAGCTCGGAGGTGGACGCCCCGCGCCGGAACAGCACGAAGCGATTCGCCTCCCGCTTCGCCTTCTCGGTGGTCTCGTTCACCTCGAGCGGGGTCAGTCCCTGCTCGCGCAGCAGCTGGCGTATCTGGCGGGCGGAGTCACCCTCCATCACCCCGGATTTTTGTCTGCCCCGGCCGTCGAGGGCCTTGTATTCAAATGCTGCCAATCCTGTTGCTCTCCTGCGCTGGCGCCGTGATGCTATTCAAATGCCGATGTGCCGGTCAATCTTGCCGGGTCACGCGCAGCACCTCTTCCTGGATTTGGCTCTGCCCCTTGGGCAGCTTGCCTGTGCCGGACGAGATCAATCTTCCCGGGTCACCCGCAATACCTCTTCCAGGCTGGTCTGGCCCAGCAGCACCTTGTCGATGCCATCGCGGCGGATGCTGGGGGTATGGCCCCGGATCAGGCGCTCGATGACCAGCTCGCCGCTGGCACCGTGGATCGCCTCGCGCACTGTGTCATCGATCACCACCAGCTCATGGATGCCGGTCCGGCCACGATAGCCGGTATGGTTGCACTGCTCGCAGCCGACCGGGCGCCACATCAGCTGATCCGGCGCCAGCTCGATGCCCATGGCGAGCCGCTCCTGCTCGGTGATGGGGTGCTGGGTGCGGCAATCCGGGCAGAGGGTGCGCACCAGCCGCTGGGCCAGCACCGCCAGCAGCGAGGAGGAGAGCAGGAAGGACTCGATCCCCATGTCCCGCATCCGGGTGATGGCACCGATGGCGGTGTTGGTGTGCAGGGTCGACATCACCAGGTGACCGGTCAGCGACGCCTGCACCGCTATCTGAGCGGTCTCCAGATCGCGGATCTCCCCCACCATTACCACGTCGGGATCCTGACGCAGGATGGCGCGCAGGCCGCGGGCGAAGGTCATGTCGACCTTGCTGTTGACCTGGGTCTGGCCGACCCCCTCCAGGTCATATTCGATGGGATCTTCCACCGTCAGAATGTTGCGGTCCCGCGAGTTGATCTCGGACAGCGCCGCGTAGAGGGTGGTGGACTTGCCAGAGCCGGTCGGGCCTGTCACCAGGATGATGCCGTGGGGCTTGCGGATGAGCTCGCTGATGATCTTGCGATTGGCCAGCGTCATGCCGAGCTGCTTGAGCTCGAGCCGCACGTTGTTCTTGTCGAGCAGACGCAGCACCACCCGCTCGCCATAGCTCGACGGCATGGTCGAGACCCGCACGTCCACCGCCCGGCCGCCGATGCGCAGGGAGATGCGCCCATCCTGGGGCACCCGCTTCTCGGCTATGTCCATGCGGGACATGACCTTGATGCGCGACACCAGCAGGGAGGCGAGCTTGCGATGGGGCCGCAGGATTTCCCGCAGCACCCCATCGATGCGGAACCGGATGACCAGCACCCGCTCGAAGGTCTCGATGTGGATGTCGGATGCCTCCTCCTTGATCGCCTCGCTCAACATGGCGTTGATGAGACGGATGATGGGGGCATCGTCGTCGGCGTCAAGCAGATCCTCGCTCTGGGGCAACTCCTCCGCCAGGGCGAAGAAGTCCATCTCGTTGCCGAGATCCTCCATCAGCTGGCGTGCCTCGGAGGAGTCACGCTGGTAGTGGGCAGTCAGCAGATCTTCGAATTCGTCGCTGCCCAGCTGCTCCACCGCGAAGTTGCATCCCGCCACGCGCCGCACCTCCAGCAGGGTCTGCGGCGCGACGCCCTGACGACAGAACAGCAGGGGGGCGCCCTGCCGCTCGGTCAGGATCACCCCGAAGTTGCGGGCGAAGGCAAAAGGCAGCTCGGGCAGCGCCGCCGGCAAGTCGGATCCATCGAGTTGGTAGGCCGCCATCAGGGCTGTCCCTGCACGAAGGGTTGCCCCTGGGCCGGCGCCTGTTGCACCTGGGAATGCGCCCCGGTGGCGGTCGCCTGCTGCTGGGCCTTCATCAGCTCAATCTGCTTTTGCACCTCGGGGGAGAGCATCACGTCCTGACCATAGGCGGGCAGCACCTGGCGGGCCGGCGAGGTGGCATAGCCCTCCTCGGCCGCCAGGTTCAGCTGCTCGGCGCGGAACAGGGTGTACTTGTTGCTGGAGACGCCGGAGTAAACGTTGGCATCCCGCAAGATGGTCGGTCGGATAAACACCATCAGGTTGCGCTTGGCGGTGGTGTTGGAGGTGGAGCGGAACAGGTAGCCCAGCACCGGGATGTCGCCGAGCAGCGGGACCTTGGAAACCTGCTCCTTGGTCTGCTCATCCATCAGGCCGCCCAGCACCACAGTCTCGCCACTCTTGACCAGCACCGCGTTCTTGACGGTACGGGTATCGAAGGTCGGACCCAGGTTGGCAGTTCCGGCCGCCTGGGCCTGGGCCACGCTGGAGACCTCTTGCTCTATGTTGAGCAAGACGGAGTCCCCTTCGTTGATCTGGGGCGTCACCACCAGCTTGGTCCCCACCGTCTTGCGCTCTATGGTGTTGAACACCTGATCGCTGGTGGTGGAACTCTGGGAGCCACTCTGCACCGGCACTTCCTGGCCGACGTTGAAGGAGGCTTCGTGGTTGTCCATGGTGACTATGCTCGGGGTCGAGAGGATGTCGTTCTTGGTGTTGGTCGACAGCGCCGTCACCAGCATGGCCCAGTCGCCCTTGTAGAAGCCGGCGGCCATGCCGCTGAAGCTGCCAAGCAGGTTTTCGAGCCCCTCGGTGTTGCCGTTATCCTTGTAGTCCTTGCCCGCGATGATGGCCGGCCCGATCGGCAGACCGGTATTGGTGAACTGGGTGCCGCCGCCGTTGGCATTGGCCCACTGCACCCCGAGGTTCAGGCCGTCGCCGTCCTGGATCTCGACGATGATCGCCTCCACCAGCACCTGGGCACGGCGGATGTCGAGCTTGGCGATGACCTGCTCCAGCTCGGCCATCACGTCCGGCTGGGCGGTGATCACCAACGCATTGGTGGTCTCGTCGGCGGAGATGGCCAGCTGGCCGCCACCTATGCTGGCGCCGCCGGCAGCCGCCGCCGCCCCACCGCCCTTCTTGTCGGCCGCGATGCTGGAGCTGACCCCCTTGAGCACATCCACCAGATCCTTGGCCTTGCCATATTTCAGGTAGAAGACCCGGGTGTTGCCCTGGCTCTGCAGATCCTTGTCGAGCTGACGCACCATCTGGATGATGCGGGCCCGCGCCTTGGGCTCACCGCTGATCACCACCGAGTTGGTGCGCTCGTCCGCCACCACCTTGGGAGAGAGCAGTATGGAGGCGTTGGCCCCCTGGTTGTTGCCATCCTTGTTGAGGTTGGTCACCAGCCGCACCATCTCGCCGGCCGAGGCATATCTCAGCTTGATGACGTCCATGTCCTGATCCCCCGCCCGGTCTACCCGGCGCACGACCTCGACCAGACGATTCACCACGGCGGCACGGCCGGTGATCAGCAGCACGTTGGAGGGCTCGTAGTGCACCACGTTGCCGCCGCCGGCGTTGTCGTTGAGTTGGCGCAACAGGGGCGCCAGTTCGCGCACCGAGACGTTGCGCACCGGCACTACCCGGGTCACCATCTCGTCACCCACGCCAGGGTTGCTGTCGTCCACCACCGGGATGGAGGAGGTCTTGGCATCCTTGGAGCGCACCACCTTGAGCACTCCGTTGTTCATGGGCACCACGGCGAAGCCATAGACGTCGAGCACGCTCAGGAAGAACTGGTAGTACTGATCCTCATTGAGCAGATCGTAACTGCGGACATTGATCTTGCCGCGCACCGAGGGCTCGATGATGATGGTCTTGTTCAGGTTCTTGCCGACCGTGTTGATGAACTCTTCGATATCGGCATTCTTGAAACTGGCGGCATACTCGGTGGCCCAGGCGGAGCCTGCCATCATCAAGGCCGCCGCAACCGTGGCCAGACGCCAGCCTTTCCCTTTATTTATCATTCTTGGTGCTACTCCAATTCATTATTCTGACAAGCCGACATACACATCGTAGAGCTGTCCTTGCCGTTCGACGGTGACGGTCATTTCCGTGGCGCCAGCCACTTGCTGCATAGCCTGCATGGCCTGTGCGTTATCCCGCAGATCCAGGCCATTGATGCTGACCGCCAGATCGTTGGCGACCAGTCCGAGTTGAGTGAACAGTTCAGGTTTGCTGCCCGGGTTGAGGCGATAGCCGACCATGCGGCCATCGACCCGGACCGGGGAGATATTGAGATAATCGGTGATCTTGCCAGGGTTGCTCATCAATTCGCTGCGCACCGAGGAGAGCTGACCAGCCTGGCGCGCCACCTTGGGCAGCGGTTTGCCGTACTCCTCGCCATCCAGCATCAGGGTCTCGTCACGGCCATCGCGGGCGATGATGACCCGATCGGCAAATACCTGCCGGATCTTGGCCTGGGTACCGTCGATGTAATCGCCGATGCCATAGGAGTTTTGCAGGCCGTTGTGGGCGATGATGGCGATGGATTTGGTGGAGTCAGAGCTCGCCAATACCCCGTTGAGCTGGGCGTTGAGCTGGGTCTTGGGGGCATCCGCCGCGACGGCCGCGGCCACATCGGCCGCCTGGGCCTGCTGCGGCGCCTTGCCAAACAGGGAGAGCCGGCTGACATTGCTGAGATCGAGGCGGGAGGCTTCGCCTCCCTGACCGGCCACGACCGATGGCTGCCAGGCGGGATTACGCGAGCTCTGGGTCAGATCGAACAGACGCCAGGTGAGGCCGGCACACTGATGGGCCAACAGCAGCAGCAGCAACCAGAACAGCGGTTGGCTGAAACGGGAGAGTGGCACGCGGTTGCAACGAGCCAGAAGGGTACTGAATAAATCACCCCTGAACGGTAGCGTCATGTTTCTCAAAATATTCTGGCATCCATATCGATTGGCTATTGTGTACGGCAATGGACCCAGAGACAACCGACCGGATGGGATGACGCGGTGAAAATCCAGATCCCGTCACACCCTGTCCCCCTGTTTCTATCCAGGGGCCTGCCTCTGGTATAATCAAGCTCCCCTTTCAGCCATCCCGGAGTCGATTCATGGCGAATCCAGCAGAAAGCACAATCCAGGTCCGTCTCGACAAATGGTTGTGGGCCGCGCGTTTCTACAAGACCCGCAGCCTGGCCCGGGACCAGATAGATGGCGGCAAGGTGCATTATAACGGCCAGCGCAGCAAGCCGGGGAAGATAGTCGAAACCGGCGCCCTCATCCGCTTCTGGCAAGGCCAGGACGAGCGGGAAGTCAGAGTGCTGCAAGTCAGCGAGCAGCGCAAGTCGGCCCCCCTCGCCCAGCAGCTCTATGAAGAGACCGAGGAGAGCCTGAAGAAACGGGCCCAGAACAGCGAGGCGCGGCGTTTCAACAGCCAGTTTGCCCCAAGCCCCGAGCGTCGTCCCGACAAGCAGGAACGGCGCCAGCTGCTCAAGGTCAAACAATATTAGTCCACCTTGATGGCCCTTTTATGACGCCAGGCGGCTAGATAAGTTCCTAACCGCCTGTTTAACAAAATATTTATCAATTTACACCACCGAAGACCCTAGGAATGCATGATGAGTAACCAAGATCTCCTGTATCGCTATCTGTTCGAAGAGTACGAAGTGCGTGGGGAGCTGGTCCAGCTGGACAGCACCTACCGCCACATCGTGGAAGCCCAGAACTACCCGGTGCAGGTGCAAAAGTTGTTGGGTGAACTGCTGGTCGCCACCAGCCTGCTGACCGCCACCCTCAAGTTTGAAGGCTCCATCACGGTGCAGTTGCAAGGGGACGGTCCGGTTCGCCTGGCGGTGATCAACGGCGATCACAACCAGCAGTTGCGTGGCGTCGCCCGCTACGAAGGCGACCTGCCGAGCGATGGCAAGCTGCAGAGCCTGATCGGCAACGGCCAGCTGGTGATCACCATCAGCCCGGAGCAGGGCGAGCGCTATCAGGGCATCATCGCCCTCGAATCCGACACCCTGGCCGGCTGCCTTGAGCAGTACTTCGCCCAGTCCGAGCAACTCGCCACCCGGCTCTGGATCCGCACCGGTCATCATGAGGGGAGCCCCCGCGCCGCCGGCATCCTGCTGCAGGAGCTGCCGGCCCAGAGCGAGGATCACAGCGCCGACTTCGATCATCTAATCCAGCTCACCAGCACCATCAAGGACGCAGAGCTGTTTGGCCTGGAGGCCGAGGAGATCCTCTACCGCCTCTATCACCAGGACAAGGTGCGGGTGTTCGATCCCCAGGCGATCGAGTTCCGCTGCACCTGCTCCCGCGCCCGCTGCGAAGGGGCCCTGCTGCAGATAGAGAAGGAGGAAGCGCTGGCCATGGTGCAGGAGCTCGGCAAGATCGACATGCACTGCGACTATTGCGGCGCAGAGTACCAATTCGATGGGATCGACATCGAAACCCTGTTCAGCAGGGCTCCCGATAATGATGCAAACAAGTTACACTAAATGAAGGCGGGTCAAACCCGCCTTTAACTTAAATAACAAAAAAATACCCTATTTTATAAAGTTTGATGGCGATCGCTAAAATCTACCACCTAGGTGGTAGCATGAAAGCCAGATAGAACCCTACAAACCTCTGAACCCAGGAGAACATAATGACTATCGTGGCAGAACCCACCCTGGCCCAACAATTACAACTAGACCAGTACGGCATCAAAAACAGCCAAGAAATCGTTCGCAACCCCTCCTATGAGCAGCTTTTCGCAGAAGAGACCCGCCCAGACCTGGAAGGATTCGAGCGAGGTGTCGTCACCGAGCTGGGCGCAGTCAATGTCAACACCGGCATCTTTACCGGACGTTCCCCAAAAGATAAATATATCGTCAAGGACGCCACTACCCAGAACACTGTATGGTGGTCTGACCAGGGTAAAAACGATAACAAGGCACTGAGCCCGGAAGTCTGGTCACATCTAAAATCCCTGGTGACCAAACAGCTCTCCGGCAAGCGTCTGTTCGTAGTGGATGGCTACTGTGGCGCCAACCCGGATACCCGCCTGGCGGTACGCATCATCACCGAGGTGGCCTGGCAGGCTCACTTCGTCAAGAACATGTTCATTCGCCCGAGCGAGGAAGAACTCAAGACCTTCAAGCCGGACTTCGTGGTGATGAACGGTGCCAAGTGCACCAACCCGAACTGGCAGGAGCAGGGGCTCAACTCCGAGAACTTCGTCGCCTTCAATCTGACCGAGAAGATCCAGCTCATCGGCGGCACCTGGTACGGTGGCGAGATGAAGAAGGGGATGTTCTCCATGATGAACTACTTCCTGCCCCTGCGCGGCATGGCCTCCATGCACTGCTCCGCCAACGTGGGTCAGGACGGCGACGTGGCCATCTTCTTCGGCCTGTCCGGCACCGGTAAGACCACCCTTTCCACCGATCCCAAGCGCCAGCTGATCGGCGATGACGAGCACGGCTGGGACGATGACGGCGTGTTCAACTTCGAAGGCGGCTGCTACGCCAAGACCATCAAGCTCTCCAAGGAAGCCGAACCGGACATCTACAACGCCATCCGTCGCGATGCGTTGCTGGAGAACGTGACCGTGGCCGCCGATGGCACCATCGACTTCAACGACGGCTCCCGCACCGAGAACACCCGGGTCTCCTACCCCATCTATCACATCGAGAACATCGTCAAGCCGGTCTCCAAGGCGGGTCATGCCACCAAGGTGATCTTCCTGACCGCCGATGCCTTCGGGGTGCTGCCCCCGGTCGCCAAGCTGACCAAGGAGCAGACCAAGTATCACTTCCTGTCCGGCTTCACCGCCAAGCTGGCCGGTACCGAGCGCGGCATCACCGAGCCGACCCCGACCTTCTCCTCCTGCTTCGGCGCAGCCTTCCTCAGCCTGCACCCGACCAAGTACGGCCAGGAGCTGGTGAAACGGATGGAAGCCGCCGGCGCCGAGGCCTACCTGGTCAACACCGGCTGGAACGGCACCGGCAAACGGATCTCCATCAAGGATACCCGTGCCATCATCGACGCCATCCTGGATGGCTCCATCGAGAAGGCGCAGACCAAGACCCTGCCGATCTTCAATCTGGAAGTGCCGACCGCACTGCACGATGTGAACCCGGCCATCCTAGACCCGCGCGACACTTACGCCGACCAGGCCGAGTGGGACGCCAAGGCGGTCGATCTGGCCGAGCGTTTCATCAAGAACTTCGAGCGTTTCACCGACACCGAAGAGGGCAAACGCCTGGTCGCCGCGGGCCCGCAGCTGTAACGCCAGCGCCCCTCGGTTACTGTCATCCCATACCGGTCAACCTCGTTGGCCGGTATTTTTTTGACCAATACCCGACCTTTGGCCCCTGCCATGCCTTGCCTTGCCGACGGTTGCGCGTTAGATTCAGCCAACTGTATACAATATACAATTTTGTAACGACGCCCTGTGACCCGAGCATGAACCCACCCTATCAGACCCGCACCCAGATGGTGATGGAGAACCTCCGCGGCCGGATCCTGCGCGGTGAATTTCCCGCCGGCGCCCCGCTGCGCCAGGACGCCATCGCCAAGGAGCTGGCGGTGAGCCGCATTCCGGTGCGGGAGGCGCTGATGCAGTTGGAGGCGCAGGGGCTGGTGAAATTCGAGGCCCATCGCGGCGCCGTGGTCACCATGCTGGAGGCCTCGGCCATCGAAGAGCTCTTTTATTTGCGAGCCCTGCTGGAAGCCGATACCCTGTTCCACGCCGTCGACATGATGACGGAGGAGACCTTCGCCCAGGCACAAGCCATCCTGGCCCAGTTTGATCAGGCACTCGAATCGGGCACCCAGATAGAACACTGGGCCGAGTTGAACCACCGTTTTCACGCCACCCTCTATCAGGCCGCCAATCGCCCCCGGGCACTGGAGCTGATCGCCCAGATCAATCTGAGCTGCGATCGCTATGTGCGCTTCGAGCTGCTGTTTGCTCAGGGCGGCATAGACAAGGCCGAACGCGAACACGCCAAGCTGCTGGAGCTGTGCCGCGCCCGTCGCAAGCACGAAGCCGTGGTACTGCTCAAGCAACACATCGAGGCGGCAGGCCAGTCGGTCAAGCAGATCCTGGCCAACGGCCACCACCAGTGAACACTCACCTCACCACAATCTGGCATTAACGACATGAACCATTTCGAGATTATTGAAACCCGCGTCGCCCAGGTCAGGACCACTCTGGCCACGTTGGAGCTGGACGCCTTCATCGTCCCCCACGACGACGAGCACCTGGGGGAGTACATCCCCGCCTACGCCGAACGTCTGGACTGGATCACGGGTTTCAACGGCTCCGCCGGGCTCGCCATCATCATGGCGCAGCGGGCGGCCCTGTTCATCGACGGTCGTTATACGGTGCAGGCCCGCCTGCAGGCACCGGCCGAGCTGTTTGAGTTTCTTCACCTGAACGAAGATCCCCATGTGCAGTGGCTGGCAGAGCAGTTGCCGTCCGGCGCCCGGGTCGGCTTCGACGCCCGGCTGCACAGCCTGGCCTGGTACCAGAACGCCAAGGCGCTACTGAGCGAGCGCGGCATCGCGCTGGTACGGGTCGAGGAGAACCTCATCGATCTGCACTGGGCCGATCGCCCCGCCCCGACCAAGACCCCGGTCATCCTCTACAGCGAGGAGTTGGCGGGCCAGTCGAGCCAGGCCAAGCGGGAGCTGCTGGCGAGCGATCTGCGCAAGCCCGGCCTGGATGCGGTGCTGCTGACCCAGGCCGAGCCCATCAACTGGCTGCTCAACCTGCGCGGCCGCGACGTGGAGCGTCTGCCGGTGGTGCTCGGCTTTGCCGTGCTCTACGCCAACACCAGCATGGATTTCTTCGTCGACACCGACAAGATCGACTGCGTCGCCTTCTCCCGCCACGTGGGACAGGATGTCTCCGTCTATCCCATCGACAAGCTGGGTGACGTGCTGCAGCGCATCGGGGAAGATCAGCAGAAGGTGCTGGCCGATCCGAACACCGCCAACGCCTGGACCCAGCTCACCATGGAAGAGGCGGGCGCCATCCTGGTGGCCGGTCAGGATCCGACCATGCTGCCCAAGGCGTGCAAGAACGAGGTGGAGCTGGCTGGCATGCAGCGCGCCCACCTGCGCGATGGCGTCGCCGTCACCCGCTTCCTCGCCTGGCTGGATCGCCTGATCGCCGCCGGCGAGTTCGAGGGAGTGGATGAGGGCACCCTGGCCGATCGGCTGGAAGCCTTCCGCCGCGAGCAGGATCACTATGTGGAGCCGAGCTTCGACACCATCTCCGCGCTCGGCCCCAACGCCGCCATGTGCCATTACCGTCACACCAATGGCGTGCCGCGCGCCTTCGGCCAGGACAGCATCTATCTGGTGGACTCCGGTGCTCAGTATCTGGACGGCACCACCGACATCACCCGCACCCTCAAGGTGGGTGAGGTAACAGATGAGCACAAGGCCATGTTCACCCGGGTGCTGCAGGGTCACATCGCCCTGGATCAGGCCCGCTTCCCCCGCGGCACCGCCGGCATCCAGCTCGACGTGCTGGCCCGCATGCCGCTGTGGCAGGCCGGTTACAACTACGACCACGGCACAGGTCACGGCGTCGGCCACTTCCTGAGCGTGCACGAAGGCCCGCAGCGCATCGCCCCCAAGGGCAGCCTGGTGCCGTTGCAGCCGGGCATGGTGCTCTCCAACGAGCCGGGCTACTACCGGGAGAATGCGTTCGGCATTCGCTGTGAGAACCTGGTGGTGGTGACCGAGCAGGAGCAGATCGGTGAGTTGCCGATGCTCGGCTTCGAGCGGCTGACCTATGTGCCGTTCGATACGCGTCTCATCGATCGCAGCCTGTTGAGCCCGACCGAGTTCCGCTGGATCAACGACTACCATATGGAAGTCTTCCGCCGCCTGAGCCCGCTGCTGGACGGCGAGGATCTCGCCTGGCTGGAGCAGGCAACCAGCCTCATCTAATCGCAGACAATCGAGTTGTCTGACGACACAGGGCCCAAGGGCCCTGTTTTTTTGCCTCCGGCTTTGACCTGTATCAACACCCGTTGCGAGCAGGTCGGGACAATGGCAGCCATGAACTCCAATCAACCAGGCACTCGTCGCAGTGCCGGTGCCAGCCAGGCACCCGAGCATCCCAGGCTCAGGCGGGAGCAGTTGACGGTCAGCGCCATGATCCGCCTCTACTGCCACCATCACCACCAAGACAGCGACTGCCGGCACTGCCAGCAGTTGCAGGAATTCGCCCACCAGCGCCTGCGGCGCTGCCGTTATGGTCACGGCCACAAACCGACCTGCGCCAAGTGCGACATCCACTGTTATGCCCCCGCCATGCGCAAGCAGATCCAGCTGATCATGAAGTGGAGCGGTCCTCGCATGCTGTGGCATCACCCCTGGCTCGCCCTGCGCCATCTGCTGGACAGTCGCCGCAAGGCCCCCAGACGCCCCTACGGCAGGCCGCTGCCGCCCTGATCCCTCGATGCCGTCCGCCAGATCGCTTGCATCGTGCGAACGGGCTCACTACCCTGTGGCTCTTTTGACTGCCGAACGGCAGCGCGTACCGGATCCCAGGAGCCAAGATGCACCAGCCCCCCGTTTTGAGAGTGGCCCGCCACACCGACATGCACGCCATCTGGCAGCTCGATGTCAGCGTCTTCGGGGAGGATGTCTATCCCGGCTTCTTCTTCCGCCAGGCCATGGATCTGTGGCCCGAGCTGCTGCTGGTGGCGGAACTGGATGGCAGGCTGCTTGGCTATGCCCTGGGCGGCCTGGGGCAGGATAGCTCGCAAGGCTGGCTGCTCTCCCTGGCCGTGCTGCCGGAGGCGCGCGGTTTTGGCCTGGCCGAACGCATGATGCTGCGGGTCGAGCAGGCGCTGGCAGGGCTGCGGGTCGAGCGGGTCAGGCTGACCGTCGACCCGGTCAATCCGGCCCAGCGCCTCTACTTTCGCCTCGGCTATGTGCAGCTGAGCGAGGAGCGGGACTACTTTGGCCCGGGCGAGGATCGCCTGCTGCTGGAAAAGCGGCTGGGCTGATCCCCGGCCGGGCTGGGACGGTCCCGAAATCACATAATTGGTTACACTTTGCGGGTTTCATGCGCAATCCGGTTGGCGTAAAGTCAGATCCAACAACCAGATTAACCAGATGCCCGCCCAGGAGGCTCATCATGTTGAAAAGCATTACTCTCGTTACCCTGCTGGCCGCGACCACCGCCATCACCGGCTGTGCCAACAGCGACGTCTACTCCGGCGACGTCTACACCAAGGATCGCGCCAAACAGGTGCAGACCGTCAGCTACGGCACCATCCTCTCCACCCGCCCGGTCAAGATCCAGGCAGACGAGAACTCCCTGCTCGGCACCCTGGGTGGCGCCGTGGTCGGTGGCCTGCTCGGCAGCACCATAGGCGGAGGCCGGGGCAGTGACATCGCCGCCGCCGGGGGTGCCATCGCCGGTGCCGCCGCCGGCAAGGCCGCCGGTGACAAGCTCAATCAGGTCGACGGGGTCGAACTCGAGATCAAGAAAGAGAACGGCGAATCCATAGTGGTGGTGCAAAAAGCCAGCCCGACCTTCGTACCCGGTGCCCGTGTCCGCATGACCCAGGGCAACGGCAGCATCAACGTGGCCGTGGTGAACTGACCGCCGGCTACCGTTCGAGCACAAAAAAGGTGAGCCCAGGCTCACCTTTTTACTATCTGTTTTTTGCTATCTGACTATGGCCTCAATGGCCCAGATGCAGCCAGGCCGCGATGGCCAGTTGCAGCCCCACGTAATCGGCGCCGTGGAGCAGGGCCGACAGCCGTTCGCCGTCCGCCTCTTGCGCCAGCGAGGCGTGCTGGGCCAGGAACGGCGGTAGCCAGGATGGCGCCACCGCCAGGGTCGCCGCCGCCTCGCTCAGCAGGGTCACTCCCTGCAAGATACCCGCCAGTGCCTGCTGCCGCTCGACCCCCTCAGACTCCAGCCAGAGCTGCTCATGATGCTGCCAGTGTTGCAGGCCGAGGGTGATGCAGGCCGCGGCGGCGAGACCGCCGGCATCCGGCAAGGGCTGCACAGCCAGGGGCTTGCCGAGCCCCGCCAGCCGGTAGCCCCGCTGCGCCTTGGACTGTGCCCCCAGCCTGACGCCGCCCAGCCCGGCCAGCCGCGCCGCCAGGGCGAACAGGGCGTTCGCCGTGCCGGACTTGAGCTCCAGCTCCAGCTCATCGATCTCGCTGCGCCCCAGGGAGCCGACGATCTCTCCCCGATCCCAGGCCAGTTCGATCTCGGCGCCCTCGAAGGCGATCAGCCAGTAACGGCGCACGAAGTCGGTCCTGAACTGGGCAACCAGCTGGTCCTGGATCGCGTCACGCAGCTCGAGGCTGGGCCAGATCTCCGCGGGGAAGGCGGCCAGGGTCGGCAGTGTGCCGCTCACGGGGGCATTGTATTCGGGCCTGGCATGCAGTCCGCCGACCACCTGGCCCCGGCATTTGATGGTTTGTTCAGAAAATTTATCGCTGCGGCGGATACGCAATCCCATGTCGAGTCGACGCAAATCCAGCTCGGGCGTATCGAAATAGACATTGCCGAGCTCGACCCGGGAAGATGAGATAATCTCAAGCGAATTCAGAAGGTTGGAGAGGGACTCTTGGATGTCTCTGGCGACGAAAAACTTTATCTCGATCTCAGTTTGCATAGTCATTCCGGGCTGGCAGGCAACTTTGGGGGGCATGATCCGGATCGCGAGGATATAATGCCAGCGATACGTCAGGATTAATTCACGGTTTTATTGATGGCGCAGTTCGGTTATCCTGCGCCCCTCATAAAATCGTATCGAGTGTTTTTTCACCGACACAGGTTTGGCCATGCCAGTAAATACTATTTTGGGTCTTTTTGCCAAGTCCCCCATCAAGCCGCTGCAGAAGCATATCGTCAAGGTTCACGTGTGCTGCGAGCAGCTCATTCCTTTCTTTGATGCCGTTGCCGAAGACCGCTGGGAAGATGCCGAGAAGATCCGGCAACAGATCGCCCAGCTGGAAAAAGAAGCGGATATCCTCAAACGCGAAATTCGTCTGAAACTGCCGCGCGGCCTGTTTCTGCCGGTCGCTCGTACCGATCTGCTGGAACTGCTGACTCAGCAGGACAAGATTGCCAACCGTGCCAAGGACATCTCCGGCCGCATGCTTGGTCGTCGAATGGAATTCCCCGCCGAGATGCGTGCCGATTTCATGGCCTATCTCAAACGTTGTATCGATGCGACCGCCCAAGCCGAAAAAGCCATCGGAGAACTCGATGAGCTGCTCGAAACCGGCTTTAAAGGACGTGAAGTTGAAATGGTTGCCGAGATGATCCATCAACTGGATCTTATCGAGGACGATACTGACACCATGCAGATCGGACTGCGCCAACAGCTGCAAGCCGTTGAGCAGAAATACAATCCGATCGACGTTATGTTCCTCTACAAGATCCTCGAATGGGTAGGTGACCTGGCTGATCAGGCCGAGCGCGTTGGCGCCCGTCTGGAATTGATGCTGGCTCGTTCGTAATCGACTGACTGGGTAAACACTACTAATGGACATTATCGCAAATTACGGCACCACCCTGGTGCTCGTGGCGGCCTTGTTCGGCTTTTTGATGGCCTGGGGCATAGGTGCGAACGACGTCGCCAATGCCATGGGCACATCGGTCGGCACCAAATCCCTGACCATACGTCAGGCGATCATCATCGCCATGATCTTCGAGTTTGCCGGTGCCTATCTGGCCGGTGGCGAGGTCACGGCGACGATCCGTAACGGCATCATAGATACCAATGCCTTCACCGATACCCCGGACCTGCTGGTGCTCGGCATGATTGCCTCCCTGCTGGCGGCGGGTCTCTGGTTGATCCTGGCCTCCTATTTCGGCTGGCCCGTCTCCACCACCCACTCCATCATAGGTGCCATCGTCGGCTTCGCCGTGGTGAGCGTCGGTCCGGAAGCGGTGCAATGGAGCAAGTTTGGCGGCATCGTCGGCTCCTGGATCATCACGCCGGCCATCTCCGGCATCATCGCCTACTTCATGTTCATCAGCGTGCAGAAGCTCATCTTCAACACCGATGATCCGCTGGCCAACGCCAAGCGCTACGTGCCGTTCTACATGTTCCTGACCGCGCTGGTCATCTGCCTGGTGACCATCAAGAAGGGACTGACCCACGTCGGTCTGCACCTGAGCGACGGCGAGGGTATCATGCTCTCCATCGCCATCTCGGTGGCACTCGCCATCGCGGGCTGGTTCTATATTCGCGGCCAGCAGTACAACCCGCAGGATGACAACAAGATGCACTTCGCCAACGTGGAGAAGGTCTTCGGCATCCTGATGGTGATCACCGCCTGCGCCATGGCCTTCGCCCACGGCTCCAACGACGTGGCCAACGCCATAGGCCCACTCTCCGCCGTGGTCTCCACCGTGCAGAGCGCCGGCCAGATCAGCGGCAACTCCGCCATCGCCTGGTGGATCCTGCCGCTCGGCGGCATAGGTATCGTCATCGGTCTCGCCACCATGGGTGAGAAGGTGATGGCCACCGTCGGCACCGGCATCACTCACCTGACCCCGAGCCGTGGCTTTGCCGCCCAGCTGGCCACCGCCGCCACCGTGGTGATCGCCTCGGGTACAGGTCTGCCCATCTCCACCACCCAGACGCTGGTGGGTGCCGTGATGGGGGTGGGTCTGGCCCGCGGTATCGCCGCCCTGAACCTCGGCGTGCTGCGCAACATCGTGGTCTCCTGGGTCATCACCCTGCCCGCCGGTGCCATTCTTGCCATCGTCATCTTCTACATACTGCAGGCCTGCTTCTCTTAAGGCAGGACGCAGCAAAAAGCCCGGGTCATTGACCCGGGCTTTTTTTTTACGCTCCCTCGCTGCCTCAAACGGCCGATCACGCTGCGCCAATCGACCCTACAGGGGCACTTACTCCTCGATAAAGGTCCACTCGTCGCGCACCCGGCTGATGGCATCGAGCCGGCGTTTGCCGAGCTGCTCGCGGATCTCCTCCCCCTTGAAGCCCGCCGCCACTATCTCCTTGACCGGCACCGCCTGGGCCGCGCCGAGCGCCTGCGCCACATAGTCCGGCTCGGCATAGACCCGCTCCTCGAACCCGATGCGACCGTGGAAGTCGGCGCGGCAGGTGTCCAGCAGCTGGGCGAAACGCTCGGGCCTGCGCCAGGCATCGGCCTTGTCGAACAGCTTGAGCAGGGTCGCCGGCTTGAGTTCGAACGCGATGTGGATATGGGTGTGCAGATCGCTCACCAGCAGGGCCAGATCGCGGCAGTCGTTCGGCACCCGGAATCGCTCACAGAAATCCCGGATCAGCGGCAGCCCTTTCTGGCCGTGGCCGTGATGGCTCGGCCAGAACTCGGGCGGGGTCAGCCCCTTGCCGAAGTCGTGACAGAGGGCGGCAAAGCGCACCGGCAGATCCGGGGAGCGTAGACAGGCCTGATCCAGCACCATCAGCGTGTGGATGCCGGTGTCGATCTCCGGGTGCCACTTGGCGGGCGCCGGCACGCCGAACAGGGCATCCAGCTCGGGGAACAGCGCCTTGAGGGCGCCACACTCGCGCAACACCTCGAAGAAGACCCGGGGATTCAGCCCCAGCAGCACCCTCTCCAACTCCTTCCAGACCCGCTCGGGGGTCAGGTGGGCGAGCTCACCGGCCTGGGTCATCTCCCGCATCAGGGCCAGCGTCTCGGGGGCCACCACGAAGCCCTGGGCATGGAAGCGGGCGGCGAAGCGCGCCACCCGCAGGATGCGCAGGGGATCCTCGGCAAAGGCCGGTGAGACATGGCGCAACAGCCGCGCCTCCAGATCGGCCATGCCGCCGTAGGGATCGTGCAGTTGCCCGTGCTCATCTTCGGCGATGGCGTTGATGGTGAGATCCCGGCGCAACAAGTCTTGTTCGAGCGTCACCTCCGGCGAGGCGTGGCACACGAAGCCGGTGTAACCCTGCCCCTGCTTGCGCTCGGTGCGGGCCAGGGCGTACTCCTGCTGGGTCTTGGGGTGGAGAAACACCGGGAAGTCGCGGCCGACCTGGGTGAACCCCAGCGCCAGCATCTGCGCCACAGTGGCACCCACCACCAGATGATCCCTGTCGCCCTGCGGCAAGCCCAGCAGGCGATCCCGAACCGCCCCCCCAACCAGATAAGTCTGCACGCGCAATCTCCCTCGATTAACCTGTCTCGATGATACCGCTTTTGCGCGCCGTACACGACGACCCCCTCGTCTTTCCCTCGCTAACCCGGCCCCGATCCACGGGGCGCTTTGGGTCGCCGGGTCTGATGACACCCTTATGGTATCCGGGTCTTTGACATCCCTGTGGGGAGGCTTTAACCTGCCGCCATAACAATGGAATGGATCCTTATGTACACACAGTTCTTCGGTCTGTCGGAGCCCCCGTTCTCCATCTCGCCCAACCCCAAATATCTCTACATGAGCGAACGCCATGCAGAGGCCCTCGCCCACCTCAACTACGGGTTGCAGGATGGGGGTGGCTTCGTGCTGCTCACCGGCGAGGTGGGGACTGGCAAAACCACCGTCTCCCGCTGTCTGTTGCAGCAGTTGCCCGCCGAGACCGAGATCGCCTACATCCTCAATCCATCCCTGACCGAGCGGGATCTGCTGGCGGCCATCTGCGACGAGTTCCAGTTGCCCTATGCCCAGGATGCCAGCCTCAAGCTGTTGTTCGATCTCATTCGCGATCACCTGCTGGCCAATCTGGCGGCTGGCAAGCGCAGCGTGGTGCTGGTGGATGAAGCCCAGCACCTGCTGCCCGGCGTGCTGGAGCAGTTGCGGTTGCTCACCAACCTGGAGACCGACGAGAAGAAGCTGCTGCAGGTGGTGCTCATCGGCCAGCCCGAGCTGCAGCAGATCCTGCGCCAGCCCCTGCTGCGCCAGCTGGCCCAGCGCATCACCGCCCGCTATCACCTGCTGCCGCTCTCCAGCCAGGACGTGGACGCCTATGTGCGCTTCCGGCTGCAGGTGGCCGGTTGCGTTCAGCCCATCTTTACCCCCAAGGCGATCCAGACCCTGCATCGCCTCTCCGGCGGCATCCCGCGCCTCATCAACCTCATCTGCGATCGCGCCCTGATCGCCGCCTTCGCCCGAGTCAGCCACAAGATAGTGCATGGCGACATCAGCCTGGCGGCCTATGAGGTGAGCGGCATTCGCGACGAGGGCAGCTGGCAATCCGGCCTCACGGTTGCGCTGGCGGGCGCCCTGCTGGTCGCCGCCGGCTGGTGGGGCTGGCAGCTGTTCGGCGTCTTCCCCGCCAGACCTGTGGTCAAGGTGGAGGTGCCGGTCAAGGTGGACGACACCCCGGAGCAGCAGGAGCAGCTGACCCGCGCCATCAATCAGGCACTGGAGCCGGACACCGCCATGCAGAATCTCTACAAGGTGTGGGGTTACCAAGCCGAGCTGGAGGAGGCGACCTGCGACGACGCCCCCCGTGCCGGTCTGCGCTGCCAGGAGGGCACTGCCTCGCTGGCAGAGCTGCAGGCGTTGCAGTACCCGGCCCTCATCAGCCTGACCGACGAGACGGGCGGTCTCTATTACGCCACCCTGGTCGGTCTGGGGGCTGACAAGGCCAGCCTGCTCATCGGCAATCAGAGCTGGCTGGTGGACCGGCAGTGGCTGTCCGATGCCTGGGGGGGCAGCTACACCCTGCTGTGGCGCATGCCCAAGGGCGGCGTGACCCTGATCGGCAGCAATGCCAACGCGGCCCAGGTGCAGTGGCTGGACAGCGCGCTCAACCGCGCCATGCAGCAACCGGATCGCAAGGTGAGCCGCTTCGATGCCGAGCTCAAGAACAAGCTGCAACAGTTCCAGCGCGAGCAGGGGCTGACCCCGGATGGCATCGCCGGCAGCAACACCCTGCTGCGCCTGAACGTGATGGCCGGTGAGCCCATGCCCAGACTGGAGGATCAGTCCCTGCGCGCCAGCGCACCGGTCGATCTGGATACCGTGGTCGATGAGGCCATGATCACCCTGCCAGAGGAGGCCTCCTGATGTCTACCCTGCTCAAAGCCCTGCGCCGGGCGGATCAGCCCCAGTTCACGCCCCACATGCCGCTCATGGGCCTGCCCGTGAGCCAGGAGGAGGAGCCGAACCGCCGCTGGATCTGGTGGCTGCTAGCCCCGCTGGCCCTGATCATGGGGGCCGGCGCCAACTACGGCTGGCACCTCTACCACCTCAAGCCCCTCGAGCAACAGATCGAGGTGAAGGAGGTGGTGACGCCGCCCTTCGTGCGGGTCGAGCCCAAGCCGATGATCACCCGTCCGCTGCCCCCGCCGCTGCCAGTGCCCGTGGTGCAGCCCAAGCCTGCCGCCGCGACCCCCGCGACTGCGACCGCCAACAATGGCACCCAGAGCCTGGCCGAGCGCATCATGCTGGCCCTCAACAATACCCCGCTGCAGGAAGAGCCGGCGGCGCCACAGGCCCAAGCCCAGACCCAGGCCATGCCGCTCAGCGCCCTGGACCCGGCCCTGAAACAACAGGTGCCTCCCCTGACCTATGGCGCCCACAACTTCTCCTCCGACCCGGCCAAACGGGCCGTGGTGCTCAACGGGCGGGAGCTGCGCGAGGGCAGCGAGGTCGCCCCCGGCGTGCTGCTGGTCGCCATCGCCCAGGATTACATCATCCTGCAGGTTGGCGGGCAGCATGCCAGCCTCAAGGCGCTGCAAGACTGGCGCGGTTAGCCGAGTCCATCCAACCGGCCAGCCACCCTGGCCGGTCGCTGATTCAAGAGGGAGCCCGAGAGCTCCCCTTTTTAATCAATAACATGAGAACAATGTGAGCAACCCAAGCGACACCACCTTCGCCACCCGGATCCTGGACTGGTACCAGATCCACGGCCGCAAGACCCTGCCCTGGCAGCAGGACAAGACCCCCTATCGGGTCTGGATCTCCGAGATCATGCTGCAACAGACCCAGGTCGCCACCGTCATACCCTATTACCAGCGCTTCATGGCGCGCTTCCCCGACGTGCTGGCACTGGCCGATGCCCCCATCGACGAGGTGCTGCACCACTGGACCGGGCTCGGCTACTACGCCCGCGCCCGCAACCTGCACAAGGCGGCCCAGCAGATCCGCGATCTGCACGGCGGCCTGTTCCCGGAGCAACTGGAGGAGGTGATGGCCCTGCCCGGCATAGGTCGCTCCACCGCCGGTGCCGTGCTCTCGCTGGCGCTCGGCCAACCCCACGCCATCCTGGACGGCAACGTGAAGCGGGTACTCACCCGCTGGCTGGCGCTGCCGGGCTGGCCCGGCCAGAAGCAGGTGGAAAACGATCTGTGGGAGCTGGCGACCCGCCTCACCCCGCGGCTCGGGGTGGCCCACTACAACCAGGCGATGATGGACATGGGCGCCACCGTCTGCACCCGCAGCAAGCCCGCCTGTGTGCGCTGCCCGGTGCAGGTCGATTGCCAGGGGCTGTCGCAGGGCAATCCCACCGCCTACCCCAACAGCAAGCCGAAGAAGAGCATCCCGGCCCGCACCGGCATCATGCTGCTCATTCGCCACGGCGATCAGTTGTTGCTGGAGAAGCGCCCCCCCCAGGGGATCTGGGGCGGGCTCTACTGCTTCCCGCAGGTGGAGTCAGAGGCCGAGATCGAAGGACGCTTGCAGGCGCTGGGGGTGAGCGGGCACGACTATCGGGAACTGTCTGGCTTTCGTCACACTTTCAGTCACTTCCACCTCGATATCCGGCCCTTGCTGATCGAAATGGCTGCGCCCCCGCCCCCGCTGCTCATGGAAGCGGATTCTCGACTCTGGTATAACTTACGCCATCCTGCCGAGGTGGGGTTGGCGGCCGCCACGGCCCGCCTGCTCGCCTACCCGGACTTACAACCACAGAGGTCAACATGAGCCGTACCGTATTTTGTCAGCGTCTGAAGAAAGAGGGGCCCGGCCTGGATTTCCAGCTCTATCCCGGTGAACTCGGCAAGCGGATCTTTGACAACATCAGCAAGGAAGCCTGGGCCGAATGGCAGAAGAAGCAGGTGATGCTGATCAACGAGAAGAAGCTGAACATGATGAACCTCGAGCATCGTCAGCTGCTGGAAAAAGAGATGGTGAACTACCTGTTTGAAGCGGGTGAAGTGGCCATCGACGGTTACACCCCTCCCAGCCAATAAAGTTGTAGCTGTGAGCAAGGAAGAGCTTGGCCATCGGCGGCCATTCCTCCCCTGGCTCACAGCCAATGAATGACGGACGGCCCCGCCGCCCAGTTTGAGGATCTTATGGGTCGAATTTTTTGGCTGCTGTGCGCTCTGCTGTTTCTCTCTGCCTGCTCCTCTTCCCCCAAACCCAGCGGTGAAGACGAGGAGCTGGTCAACGGCAAGGACATTCGCGGTTTCGAACACATGATCAGTGCACTCTCCCATAACGTGAACGAGATATGGGGGCGCGAGGCGCTGTTCGCGGGCAAGTTTGACTACGTCAAATACACGGATCAGTACAAGAGCCGGGCCCACATTGACTTCGCCAGCGGCCACATCATGGTGGAGACCGTCTCCGGGGTCGAGCCCAGCGCCCACCTGCGCCGTGCCATCATTGAGACGCTGCTGACCCCGGACGATCCGGCGGAAGTGGATCTTTACTCCGACCGGGAGATCCTGCCCGGTGGCGAGCCCTTCCTCTATGGCCAGGTGCTGGACAACCAGGGCCAGCCAATCCGCTCCGACTGGCGCGCCGAGCGCTATGCCGACTATCTGCTCAGCACGGCGATGAAGAAGCGCACCCTCGGGATCCGCACCATCTTCTTCGTCGACATTCCCATGGTGGCGAACCATGAGGACAGGCGCGGCTACAAGTACGCCGGCATCATCCGCGATGCCTCCCGCAAATACGGCGTCGCCGAGAGCCTGATCTATGCGGTGATCAAGACCGAGAGCAGCTTCAACCCCTATGCGGTCAGCCATGCCAACGCCTATGGCCTGATGCAGGTGATCCCGGCCACCGCCGGACGGGATGTCTATGTGCGGGTCAAGGGCAAGAACGGCCAGCCGACCCGGGAGGATCTGTTCAACCCGGCCTACAACATAGACGTGGGCACCGCCTATCTGCACCTGCTGCAGACCGTCTACCTTGCGGACATCCAGGATCCGCAATCCCGTCGCTATGCGGTGATCTCCGCCTACAACGGCGGCGCCGGCGGGGTGCTCAACACCTTCTCCAGCAACCGCAAGGCTGCCCCAGGCATGATCAACCGGCTCTCCCCCGAGGCGGTCTATCAGGTGCTGACCGAGCAACACCCCAAGGCGGAGGCGCGCCGCTACCTCTACAAGGTCAATCAGGCCGAGAAGGGGTTCAAGCGTACCGTCGCCAGCCGGGCGGGTTAGGCTGACAGCATGAAAAAGGGCGCTTGATATCAAGCGCCCTCTTCACGTCTGGCCAGCGGGTGTCGGGATTGGCCTTATTTGGCGATGAAGCCACCCTGGCTCTGCGCCGCCGCGCCCACCTTCTCCAGGCTCTCGACCTCCACCTCGGTCTTGTTCCAGCTGTGGTCAACCTCTCCACGGATACGGATCAGATCGTCCGGGCCCACTTCGGTGCCCCGCCACACCTTCTGATCCACCTCCACTTCCACCTCGCCACTGCTGTCCTTGAACAGGTAATTCTCGCCGCCAAGATGCTTGACCAGCTTGCCTTCCAGGGTGACCCACTGGTCATCCGCCACGTCTTTCAACTGCGCGACTGACACCTTGTTCTGCTCCTGCGGGCCTGTGTAGGCCGCCATGGTGTAAGAGGAGACGGACATCAGGGCCAACAGACCTATTACGCTTGCTTTGTTCATTTTCATGCTCCTGTCATTGGGGTATGAGGGCATCTTGCCTCGGATTGCGTGAAACAAACGTGAAGCGTCCCCCATCTGGGGGAGTCGAGTGTGACCGTAATCGATTTAATGGGCATGGCTTACTGCAGAATTTTATTCGGCTGGATACCGTGTAGCCTGACAAAACGGGTCCCCAGCCCGCGTTGTCCCATCGAGGAACAGCCTGCAGGCACCCCTGCTTAAACGCAACGAGAACAACGACATGAAGAAATGGTTTGTGTGTTTATTGGGATTATTCGCGCTGACGGCGCAGGCCGCCGAGAGTCGCCCCGCCTTCTCCCGCATAGTGATGTTCGGCGACAGCCTGTCCGATACCGGCAAGATGTACGACAAGATGCGCGGTTATCTCCCCTCCAGCCCGCCCTACTACCAGGGCCGCTTCTCCAACGGGCCTGTCTGGCTTGAGCAACTGCCCCAGCAGTTCCCGGGACTGAAGATCGCCAACGAGGCGGAGGGTGGCGCCACCGCGGTGGCCTACAACAAGATCTCCTGGAATCCCAAGTATCAGGTCATCAACAACCTGGACTACGAGATCACCCAGTTCCTGGAGAAGGACAGCTTCAAGCCGGACGATCTGGTGATCCTCTGGGTCGGAGCCAACGACTATCTGGCCTATGGCTGGAACACGGAGCAGGACGCCAAGCGGGTGCGCGACGTCATCAGCGACTCGGCCAACCGCCTGGTGCTGAACGGGGCAAAACAGATCCTGCTGTTCAACCTGCCTGATCTGGGCCAGAACCCCTCGGCCCGCAGCCAGCAGGTGGTGGATGCCGCCAGCCATGTCTCGGCCTACCACAACCAGCTGCTGCTTAACCTGGCGCGCCAGCTGGCCCCCACCGGCCTGGTGAAGCTGTTCGAGATCGACAAGCAGTTCGCCGAGATGCTGAGCGAGCCGCAAAACTTCGGCCTGAGCGACACCGAGCATGCCTGCTACGGTGGGAGTTATGTGTGGAAGCCGTTCTCCTCCCGCAGCGCCGGCACCGACAGCCAGCTCTCCGTCTTCAATCCGCAGGAGCGTCTCGCCATCGCCGGCAACCCCTTGCTGGCCCAGGCCGTCGCCAGCCCGATGGCCAGTCGCAGCGCCAGCGAGCTCAACTGTGAGGGCAAGATGTTCTGGGATCAGGTACACCCGACCACAGTCGTGCACGCCGCCCTGAGCGAGCGGGCGGCCGCCTTCATCGAGCAGGAGTACGAATTCATCCCCCAGTAATAGCCGCCATGATGCGAAGGGCCGACATACTGTCGGCCTTTTTTGATCTGCCCCCCTGCTTGCAAAACGAACAATCCATATGACACCCGTCACAAATCGGAGCCATACTGGCCCCTTCTCCCCGCAACTCCACTATGATGCGCATAGTTATCACAATATGTTTTATATCAGTTGCTTGTAGTTCAAAAAAAAGTGACTACGTTTAAACATGTTGCGGCTGGATACAGGCCCAACCCATGAGGTGAGGCGACACAAGGTTCGATCTCCCCCACAAACAAAATTGCAGAGGCTTCATATGAACAAAACACTGATTACCTTGCTGGTTTCAGGCTTGCTTGCGGCCAACGCTCAGGCAGCCGGACAAGACAATACCTGGTATGGCGGTGCCAAACTGGGTTGGTCCAACTTCTACGGCGTCGACGAGAGCAACAGCATCTCCACGGAAGACAAGGACGACGATGAAGTTGGCGCCGGTGTCTTCGGGGGTTACCAGATCAACCAGAATCTGGGGATTGAACTGGGTTACGACTACCTCGGCAAGCTCAAGTACAACGGCACCAGAAATTCCGCCGTCTTCAACGACTCCGTTGAGGCGCAACTGGCCCAGTTGACCCTGAAGCTCGGCTTCCCGGTGGCTGAGAACCTGGATCTCTATGGTCGCATCGGTGGCGGCTATGGTTGGACCAGCAGCGACAACCTGGACAGTGACAACGACTTCACCTTCGTCGGTGCACTCGGTGCCGAATACGCCTTCAACCTGGATTGGGCTGCCCGCCTCGAGTACCAGTACAGCTCTCCTTATGGCAGCCGTGACGACACCGGCCTGCGCATGGACAACGGCCTGCTCTCGCTGGCCGCCGTCTACCGCTTCGGTCAGGTAGCGGAAGCGATACCGGTCGCCGCCCCGGCGCCGGCGCCGGAACCCGTAGTGGTCGACAAGCAGTTCACCCTGAGCTCGGATGTGCTGTTTGACTTCAACAAGGCGACCCTCAAGCCGGAAGCCGGTCAGGCGCTGGATACCCTCTACAACGATATCGAAGCGGCCAGACCCAAGGATGGCTCGGCCACCGTCATCGGCTACACCGATCGCCTCGGCTCGGACGCCTATAACCAGAAGCTGTCCGAGCAGCGCGCACAGACCGTCGCCGACTATCTGGTTGGCAAGGGACTGCCAGCCGGCAAGGTCAACGTGGAAGGTCATGGCGAGAGCTCACCGGTCACCGGCGACAGCTGCAGCAGCGGCACCAAGAACGAGCTGATCGTCTGCCTGGCCCCGGATCGCCGGGTTGAGGTCAAGGTGCAAGGGGTCTCCGAGGTTCAGCAATAACCTCACCCCATCTGTAATGGATAACAAAACGGGAGGCCCAGGCCTCCCGTTTTTCATTCCATCATCCGGCACTCAGGCGCGCTTGCGCAGATCCGCCGCGATCTGATCGAGCAGCTGTTGCCAGCCCTGTCCCAGTTCGTCGACCAGCGGCCCGTAGCCATCATCAGGCAGTACTCGCACCTGCTGGAAGGGCATGTCCCGCAGCACAGTGCCCTCTTCCGTCAGCAGCCGCCAGCGACCGCTCAACACGGCACGACCATCGTGCCGGCCCTGGAAGCGCTCCACCGAGATGGTCAGGACGGGTCCCTTACGGGCCCCATCCTGCCGTATCACCCAGCCCGGCAGCCGGCTGGAGAGGCCGTTCAGGGTCAGCTGGTTCAGCTGACCGTCGAGGGAGCCCGCCCAGCGATGGTATTCGGCGAAATGCAGCTCGTTGCCGGCCAGCTGATAGACCAGGCTGGCCTTGTCCAGCTGCCCCGACAGGGCCACGGGACGCAGCACCAGCTGGTGCTGAGGCTGTGCCGCCACGGTCGGGGCTAGCTGGTTATCCGTGTCGAGCGAGTAGTAATGCAGGCTGGTGGGGGCCGAACCACAACCCGCCAGCAGGCCCAGCAAGGCCAGGCTCATCATCCGTTTCTTCATCATTTTCCTCGCTTGGGCTCAGGATCCTGGGGATGGGCGCGATCGAAGATCAGCGAACTCGGCTGCTCATTCAATGAATGCACCAGGGGTTGCAACTCACCCATCAGCTGATTGAGTGACTGCACCGATTGGCGCAGCTCCTGATTGGTCTGGGAGCCGGCGTCATAGGCCTGCAGGGTCTCCTGCAACTGCTTGAGACTCTGGTTCAGAGAGACAGGCAACTGCTGGGTCGCACTCTGGCCGGTGAACTGCTCCAGATTGGCACTCACGGCCTTGATGTGCTTGAGCGTCTTGTCCAGGGTCACCAGAGTGCTGTTGACCTGAGTCAGGGTGGTGCTCATGTCCATGTCGACGAACTTGTCGAGGATAAGGTTCACCTTGCGTTCGATCTGATCCAGCCCGGCCTGCTCGGTCGGGAACACCTGATAGCCCGCCAGCTTTATCGGCTGATAGGGGGGGGCATCCGGGTAGAAGTTGAGATCCACCACCTTGCCACCGGTCAGCAGACTGGAGGTCTTGAGGGTCGCCCTCAGCCCCTCCTTGAACTGCTTGCTGAACAGGGCACGCCACTGCTCCTTCTCCGCATTGGCATAGCGATGGGAGAGCCGCTGCACCTCGATCCGCGCCAACACGGGGATCTGGCGATTCTGGAAGATCTGCACGCCCTTGTCGTCGATGAGATAGGGGGCCGAGATGACGGTGCCGACCCGGATGCCGCGATACTGCACCGCCGCACCGGGATGCAGGCCACCCACGTCACCCTCGAATAGGAAGACGTAGTCGATGAACTGATCCAGGCTACCCGCCAGCACGCTCGCCTCATCCTGGAACAGGACGAACTCATCCTGCTGCTTGACCGGCTCGCCGGGCGTCCAGCCTGGGGGCAGCCCCATGGTGATGCCGCCATCGAGCAGGCTCTCCAGCGAGTCCATCTTGACCTTCATCCCCTCGCTGCTCATGGAGACCTCGAAGCCCGGCGTCAGCCAGAAGCGGGAGTTGCTGCTCACCAGGATGTCGTAGGGGGCATTGATGAAGAGCTGGTACTTCATCTCGCTCTTCTCGGGCAGGAACTTGGCCTCCTCTACCTGGCCTATGGTGAAGCCCTGGTAGCTGATGGGCGAGCCCACCCCCAGTGCCCGTGCATCACGGCTGGTGAGGGAGAGCCGCAGCCCCTTGGCATCCAGCGAGGCCAGCGGCGGTATGTCCAGCATGGCATATTCACCGCGCGCCCTGCCCTTCTTGCCGGGGGAGAGCTCGATGTAGGCGCCGGAGAGCAGGGTGCCGAGGCCGGAGACCCCTTCCCGCCCGACCCTGGGCTTGACCACCCAGAACTGGCTGTCCTTCTTGAGCATGCCGGCCGCGCCGTTAGTCAGACGGGCCTTCAGCACGGCGTGGCTGTAATCCTTGCTGAGCTCTACCGCCTCGATGCGGCCAACTTCCACCTCACGGGAACGGATCACCGTCTTGCCCGCCACTATGCCCTCGGCGGTGGCCACGGTCAGGGTGAAGCTGGGGCCCTGCGAATACCAATGCTGGAACAGCATCCAGGCTCCGATGAACAGGGCCAGCATGGGCACCATCCAGATAGCGGCGGCCGAGCTCAGGAAGTCCGAGCCGGGTTTCCACCTTTTCTTACGCTCACTCACGTTCGCGTTCTCCTTGTTGTAAATCCCAGATCAGGCGGGAATCGAAACTCATGGCGGCCACCATGGTGATCAACACTACCCCGGCAAAGGCGACGGCCGCGGGGCCCGGATAAATGGTCATCAGATTATCGAGCCGGATGAGGCCTGCCAATATGGCCACCACGAAGACGTCGATCATCGACCAGCGCCCCACAAATTCGGTCATGCGATAGAGCTTCAGCTTGCGCAGCGGCGAGTCACCCTGACCGCGCTGCACCATGTAACAGAGCCACAGCAGCGCCAGGATCTTCACCAGCGGCACCACCACGCTGGCGATGAAGATGATGGCGGCGATGGGATAGGAGCCCATGCCCCACAGCAAAATCACCCCGCCCAAAATGGTCGAGGGGCTGTCGTCCCCCAGGAAGACGGTGTCCATGATGGGATAGAGGTTGGCGGGGACATAGAGGATCACCGAGGTGATGAGCAGCGCCCAGGTGCGGTTGAGGCCACCGGGCTTGCGCTGATGCAGACGGTCGCCACAACGGGAGCAGGTGTCGGCATCGGCGTCGCTCAGGGCACCGCAGATGTGGCAGCCCACCAGCCCGGACTCCATGGCACCGGCCTCGGGATCCAGCTCCCGCGCCTCGGTCGGGCCAAACAGCCGCTGCCACAGCCACATCCGATCCAGCGACGAGATCATCTTGATGAGCAGCAGGGTGTAGCCAACGAAGGCCCAGAACGACAGCCCCATCTTGATATCCGCCATGCCCATCAGCTTGACCAGGGAGATGAGCACCCCGATCAGGAAGACATCCACCATCAACCAGGGCTTGATCCGGCACAGCAGGCGGCCGAGGGAGCGCAGGGCATTGCTGTGCATCTCTTTATCTAGGCGCCACAGCACCAGCATGATGGAGCCGACATAGACCAGCGGCAGGCCGATCAGGGTCAGGCTCAGCACGGCCCCCAGAAACAGGTAGCCCTGCGCCACCAGGGTGGTGATGCACTGCAGGAAGGTCATCTCCTGCCCCACCCCGTGGGATGAGAACGACATGAAGGTGAAGGCGTTGGAGAGCCCGAACATGATGAGGGCAGCGAAGCCATAGGCCAGCGGCCTGCGCTCCTGCTGTGGCAGATGCTGACTCAGGGTATGACCACAGCGCGGGCAGGCACTCGCCTCCCCCACCGCCAGCGTGGTCGCCGGCACCAGCAGGTCGCACTCTTCGCAGGCCGTCGCGTCGTGGGTATAGGTGATTGGGTGTTGGTGTGAAACCGGATGCAAGATAGGACCCCAGCATGAGGCCGCAAACGGCCAGAGGCGCCAATTATTGCAGCCACCGCCATTAACCACCAGCCCTGTTCATGTACAGAACCTTAAGCGCCGCGAGATACATGCCAATACTGCACTACGGGGCAAAGGTGGCGTTTGAACCAGTTCGGCCCGGCATCAAGGGCTCAAAAGGGCATATTTATCTGCAGTTTTGCTAAAGTACCCGCACATCCAGCCCTGTTCACCGGCGCTTTCGTGGCGGGGTAGAGAATGACTTTGACAAGCCAGTGGCCATTTAGCACAATCAAACGCCACTTTTTTTCCGCGGGACAATAATTTATGACAACTGAATCCCCAAGCTACTCTACGATTGAGCAAGCCTTCTCCCTTGGGAACGGGCAAGATTCTGCCCTTAACTGGTTGCGCAAGAACCGCAGTCAGGTCGCCATCTTCCTGGTGAGCGGCATCAAGCTGGAAGGGACCATCAGCGGCTTCGATCAGTACAGCGTGCTGCTGACCGATGCCCATGGCAACCAGCAACTGGTCTACAAGGCCAAGATCTCCACCATCGCCATGCACTCCGGTCGCCCGGCGGTCAGCATCCAGCGGGCTCGCAAGCCACGCGTCTCCATGGCGCCGCGCCCCCATGGCGCCCCGAGTCGCTATGACGACAATCAGGGCGGCAGCAGCGAGCAGTGATGCTCGCGCCATCGCCATCCTGAGCCAGCCCCCTCGCAACGTCAGCCAGTGACGAAGCGTATGTCCACTCTCATGTTTATCGCCTGTCCCGTATGAGAGTGGGCTTTTTCCATGCCTTGACCGGGCAATAGCCCCATCAACTCAGTAGCTCAGGCCGACCGGTTCTCCTTCCCTGATCATGCAAACCAGCATCCCTGCGGCCTCACCGGCCTGGGCACCTATGCCCGTATCCTCGAACACCAGACAGCTGCCCGGCTCGACCCCGAGTCGCCGTGCCACCAGCAGGAAGGTGTCCGGATGAGGTTTATGCAGATCCACGTCATCGGCGGTCACCACCACGGGGAAGTAGCGATCCAATCCGGTGTTGCGCAGCACGGCCTCGGCGTTGATGCGGGGTGATCCTGTGCCTATTCCCATGGGGATCCGGCCGTGATAACGCTTGACCAGCTCCAGCATGGCCGGGAAGGGGGTCGCCTTGTGCAGATTGGCCACGTAATGCTCCGTCTTGCAGCGGGTCACGATCAGCGGATCCAGCGCTATTTGCTGCACCTCGGCCACCAGCAGCGCGATCTTGCGGCTGGGCATGCCACCCAGCTCATAGAACCAGTCGGCATCGAACTGGAAGCCAAACTCGCGGGCGCAGTGCTCCCAGGCGGCCAGGTGCAACGGCATGGAGTCCACCAGGGTGCCGTCGAGGTCGAAAACCAGGCCTTGAAATCCGGATAGGGTCATGGTGCAGGATCTGTCTGTCGAAAATGGGCCCCCATTCTAGCCAGAGCCACGCTTCATCGCCATGAGCCAGATGGCGGGAAACGCTTGCTCCCACATTTCTGTGACGGCAGGCCCAATCACTTGCCATAAGCGAGTTGAGGGTGGTGGTAAAGGAGGCCGGCCTGAGGGTTCAGCGATAGGCCAGAGTGCAGGCCCGTCCCTGTGACTTGGCATCATAGAGCGCCCGATCCGCCTGCTCGGTCAGCGTCTGCCAGCCCTTGTCCGATGAGGGGATCAGATAGCTGAAGCCGATGCTGACCGTGAGCGTCGCCGTCACCCGGGAGGCCGGATGCGCGATCTGCAACCGATCGAGCCCCTGGTGGATCTGCTCCGCCAGCCGCTCCGCCTCCCCCGACTGCGGGGCACACAGCAGGATGACGAACTCCTCGCCACCATAGCGGGCCACCAGATTGGTTCGGCGCCGCTCCGTCTCCTGCAGCAGGGTAGCCACCTGTTGCAGGCATCTATCCCCCTTGCCGTGGCCGAAGTGATCGTTGTAGGACTTGAACTCATCCACGTCGATCATCAGCACCGCCAATACCCCCTGATGGCGGCGAGCCCGCTCCCACTCCCGCTCCATGGTGATGTCCCACTGCCGGCGGTTGGCGATCCCGGTCAGGGGATCTTCCAGCGACAGCAGGGAGAGCCGCCGGTTCGCCTCCTCCAGCTCCCGGTTGGTGTCGGCCAGTTGCCGGGTCCGTTCCAACACCCTGAGCTCCAGCTCCCGGTTGAAATGCTCCAGCTTGGCCTGGGTGCGCTGGCGGATCAGCAGTTGGGAGAGCACGGCGGCATACTGTTTGAAGATCTCGCTCTGGTAGGTCTTGAGCGGGCGGCGCCAGAGCAGGTTGTCGGCGGCGATCCAGCCGATCGGGGTGGTGCCGTCCCACAGGGACACCATGGCATTCCAGCCGCGCCCCACCACCTGCTTCTCGTAATAGAGCGGGGCATCCTCCAGCACCAGCACATAGTCCTTGCGCCGCAGCGCCTCCTGCACAGTGGGATGCTCCGGAATGGGGCTGACAAAGTGATGCTCATCGATGAGCTCACCCGCCTCGTTGGTGCCCCAGGTGCCGTGCATGGTCTTGAATTCCTTGTCGATCAAGAAGATGGCGATACGATCGAACTGCAGTTCCTGCCGTGCCAGCGCCACCGCATCGTGCAGCAGCCGCTCCTCGCTGTCGCAGCTGGAGAGCTTGACCCCCACCTGATGCAGCGCCTGCAACATGCTGAGGAAGGAGTCCTGCAGGGCCTGGCTGCGGACGAGATCGGCCTGGGTGTGCCGCCGTTGATCCCGCTCCAGATCGACCTGACCGGCCAGCCGCCTGCTCTCCAGCTCGGCGGCGAGGTAGTGCATCAGCAACTGGATGCTCTGCTGCTGGCGCCGCGGCAGGCGATCGAGGCGGCGCCGGGTCTCCAGATAGAGCACGGCCTCCAGCCCCTGGTGACGCTTGAGCGGGAAGCAGGCACGCAAACGGGGAGCCTCCGGCTCGACGCTGTCCCAGACCGCCTTGGTGGGAGCTATCTGCTCCACCAGCAGTTGGCCGAGATCGAGGGAACGTTCGATGAAGAGGATTGGGAGATCGAGGGAGACGGGCGAGTCGGCATTCAGGCAGAGCAGCCCCAGCTCGGGCCGGTAGCAGTAGAGCAGGGGCGTGGGTGCCCGCAGCCACAGGTAGATCTGCTCGGCTTCGGTCTTTTCTCTGACCGCCGCCAGCGTCACTTCACAGAGGTGTTCAAAACTGGTGAAGTGCTCCGGATCCCATTCCTGCATGCCCGCTCATCCTTGGTTGTATCCAAGCGAGTATATCGGCAAAGCCAGGCCATTAACTGACCTAGCACTCAAAAGCGCGATCCAGAGCCCAGTTTTACAACAAGTTCAAGGCCTGCATGGCCTCGCGGATGCGGGCACGGGTCGCGTCCGACAGCGGCATCACCGGCAGACGGCACTCCTCGCTGCACAGACCCAGCAGGGAGACGGCGTATTTGGCGCCGGCCGGACTGGGCTCGAGGAACATGGCCTGATGCAGCGGGATCAACGTGTCCTGCAGCTCGCGCGCCGCCTGCCAGTCACCGGCCAGGGTCAGGTTCTGCACCTCGGCCACCAGCTTGGGGGCCACGTTGGCCGTCACCGAGATGCAACCCTGGCCACCGCCGATGTTGTAGGCCACGGCGGTGGCATCCTCGCCGGAGAGCCAGGCAAATGGCGTCTTGATCAGCTGACGCTCAATCCAGGGGCGGGCCAGATCACCGGTGGCGTCCTTCACCCCGGCGATGCGCGGCAACTCGGCCAGCCGGGCCAGGGTCGCCGGTTGCACGTCGACGATGGCGCGCGGCGGTATGTTGTAGACGATGATCGGCTTGCTGGTGGCGTCATGGACCGCCTTGAAGTGGTGGAACAGTCCTTCCTGGTTGGGGCGATTGTAGTAACCGGCCACGTGCAGGGTGGCATCCGCCCCGGCCCGTTCGGCATGCAGGGTATATTCGATGGCCTCGACCGGGTTGTTGGAGCCGGCACCGGCGATGACAGGTACGCGACCCGCCACCTGCTTGACCACCAGTTCCACCACCCGGCAGTGCTCATCGTGGGTCAGGGTCGGGCTCTCCCCCGTGGTGCCGACCGGCACTATGCCGTGCGTCCCCTGCTCTATGTGCCACTCCACCAGACGAGCCAGTGCGGCCTCATCCAACTGGCCCTGACGAAATGGGGTGATCAGGGCAACTATCGAACCTTGAAACATGGGATTTCCTTCTCCTAAACGTATGGATTGGCCAATAAAAAGCCCCGGTACTGGGGTCGCTACCGGGGCTGGAATCGTCTCAGGGATGAGAGGTTACGCGCGCACGTCAGCAGGCCCGGGGGTCAGGCTTTGTTTATGCTTTCGTTTCGATACGCGCAGCCGCATTGCATCATCTCTGGGTAAATAAGGTGTCTTGGCATATTTCGGGAACACGGCATAAATGTCAAGGCGAAAGCGGCCATGTATAATGGCCGCCCAAAATTGCGTGGAGAGACCCAATGAGCCGTCCTATCAGTGCCGTCAGCCAGATGCTGGAACGTAACCAAGCCCTCTTTGTCGGCAAGCGGCTGTTGATCTGCGGCGCCCTGGAGGATGACTATCCTCGCCAGCTGGCCGAACTGACCGCTAGCCTGACGGTCTTCACGACGGATTATTGCTACTACCTCAGCCAGCAAGGGGCGCTGGGCGACAACATCCTGTTCGATCACCAGCTCGGCGGCGCTCCCCGCTTCGATGCCCTTCTGCTGCTGATGCCCAAGGCCAAGGCCGAGGCGCAGTACCTGCTCGCCATGATGACCCCCTTGCTGGAGGCGGGTGCCGATCTGCTGCTGGCGGGCGAGAACAGAGGCGGCATCAACGGGGCCGACAAGCTGCTGGCGCCCTATGGTGACCGGCCCATCAAACGGGACTCCGCCCGCCGCTGCTCCCTCTATCATGCCGAGCTCGGCAAGCCGGTCGCCCCGTTCGAGCTGGACGCCTGGTTCAGTCGCTATGAGTGCCGGGCCGGGGCAACGGATCTGACCGTCATGGCCCTGCCCGGGGTGTTCAGCGCCGACGGGCTGGATCTCGGCAGCCAGATGCTGCTGGCCAGCCTGCCCCCCATGCGGGGCAAGCTGCTCGACTTCGGCTGTGGTGCCGGCGTCATCGGCTCGGTGCTGGCCAAGCGCAATCCCGAGTTGAGCGTCAGCATGGTGGACATCAGTGCCCTTGCGCTGGAATCCAGCCGCCGTACCCTGGCCGTCAACGGCCTGCAGGGACAGGTCTATGCCTCCGATGTCTATTCGAATATTGCCGAAAAATTCCAACATATCGTCTCGAATCCCCCCTTCCATGCCGGGCTCAAGACCTTCTATGCCGCCACCGAAACCTTCCTGGCCGAGGCACCGGCCTTCCTGACCGCCAACGGCTCCCTGACCATAGTCGCCAATGCCTTCCTGCGATACCAACCTATACTGGATACGCACTTCAAACGGACCGAGGTGATCGGCAGCGATGCCAAATTCAGGGTGTATCTGAGCAAAGCGTAAATAAGTCTAACTGTTGTAATAAAACCAGTAGAGAGTGCCAGATGGGATCTGATAAGGTATCAGGAAAACGATTTCCACCCCTTTAGGGGTGTTTTTTTGCAGCAAGTTGAAAACCTTTTCAAGCAGGGAGATAGAGAAGATGGCAGGCATATTGACCATGATTCTGGCGGGGGGAGAAGGCACTCGCCTCCAGCCGTTGACCACCACTCGCAGCAAGCCTTCTGTGCCCTTTGGCGGCAGTTATCGCTTGATCGACTTCGTCCTCAACAACTTCGTCAACGCCGACTTCCTGCGCATCTATGTGCTCACCCAGTTCAAGTCCCAGTCCCTCTACCTGCACATGAAGAAAGGCTGGAACATCGTCGGCATCACCGACCGCTTCATCGACCCCATTCCGGCCCAGATGCGGATGGGCAAGCGCTGGTATGACGGCACGGCAGACGCCATCTATCAGAACCTGCGCTTCATCGAGACCTCGGATCCCGAGCATGTCTGCATCTTTGGCTCCGATCACATCTACAAGATGGATGTCAGCCAGATGGTCACCTTCCACAAGCAGAAGGCCGCCGCCATGACGGTGGCGGCGCTGCGCATGCCCATCGCGGAGGCGAGCGCCTTCGGGGTGATCGAGGTGGATCAGGAGGGGAGGATGATCGGCTTCGAAGAGAAGCCCAAACATCCCAAGCACATCCCCGGGGATCCGAGCCAGGCCCTGGTCTCCATGGGCAACTACATCTTCGAAACCGAGACCCTCTACCGCGAGCTGAAGCGGGATGCCGCCGAGGAAAACTCCAGCCACGACTTCGGCAAGGACATCATCCCCAGCCTCTACCCGCGCACCCCTGTCTATGTCTACGACTACAGCACCAACGTGATTCCGGGCGAGAAGCCCAACGTCTACTGGCGTGACGTGGGCACGCTTGACTCTTACTGGCAGGCGCACATGGACCTGGTCGCCGACGACGCCCCCTTCTCGCTCTACAACCGCAAGTGGCCGCTGCACACCCATTATCCGCCCCTGCCGCCCGCCACCTTCATCGACACCGATGAGTGCAAGGTCAAGATCGCCAACTCCCTGATCGCCGGCGGGTGTTTCATCCAGGGCAGCCAGATCCAGCGCTCCATCCTGGGGTTCAGCTGCAACATAGGGCCCTGCAGCCACATCAGTGAATCCGTGCTGTTGGGGGATGTGAAGATAGGTGAGGGCTGCTCAATTCGACGCGCCATCATCGATAAAAACGTTGAAATTGCACCCGGCACCGTGATCGGTGAGAATCTGGACCATGATCGAGAGAGGTTTACCGTATCCGAAGGCGGTATCGTCGTGGTACCTAAGGGAGCAAGAGTTGGCTATTAACCCACTGAAAATCCTGTTTGTTGCCTCGGAGGTTGAGGGGCTGGTGAAGACCGGGGGCCTGGCGGATGTGGCCAGAGCCCTGCCACTGTATCTGGCCCGGCAGGGCCACGACGTCCGTATCATCCTGCCCTTCTACAAGACACTCAAGCGCCGGGACGAGGCCAAGCTGATCGCCTCGCGCTGGCTGCCGACGCCGCCGGATCGGGCCGACATCAGCTACCGCATCTATCAGCTGGAGCTGGACGGGATCTGTGTCTATCTGCTCGACTGCCCGCAATATTTCGAGCGGCCCCAGCTCTATGCCGAGAACAACCAGGCCTATCCCGACAACGGCGAGCGTTTCGCCTTCCTGGCGGCGGCGGCCCTGCACGCCTGCGAGCAGCTCGACTTCGCCCCCGACATAGCACACTGCAACGACTGGCATACCGGCCTGCTGCCGCTGTTGCTCAAGACCCGGCACGCCCATAACCCCTTCTTCCAGCACACCCGCTCGGTGATCAGCATCCATAATGCGGCCTTTCAGGGAGTGTTCGATCGCCCTCAGTTCTGGTCCGTGCCAGAGATCACCGACTACGAGCAGCGCATCAGCTACGACTACGGTCACATCAACCTGCTCAAGTGCGGGGTGCTCTATGCAGACAAGATCAATGCGGTCAGCCCCAACTACGCCAGCGAGCTGCTGACCCACCTGGGTGCCCATGGCATGGCCAGCGTGTTCCAGCAGCGGGCGGCGGACCTGCGCGGCATTCTCAACGGTTGCGACTATCAGGATTGGGATCCGGCGTTCGATGAGCTGCTGCCCGCCACCTATGATGGCGACAACCTCGCCGGTAAAGCGGTCTGCAAGCAGACCCTGCAGCAGGAGACCGGCCTGCCCGTCGCCGAGCTGCCCATCTATGGCATGGTGTGCCGCCTGACCGAGCAGAAAGGGGTGCACCTGCTGATCCCGACCCTGGACAAGTTCCTGCAACACCAAGTGCAGATGGTGATCGTGGGTTCTGGTGATCCCTCCCTCGCCGCCCAGCTGCAAGCCATAGCCGCGCAACATCCGGACAAGTTCGCCTTCATCAACGCCTATGATGATCGGTTGGCCCACCTGGTGGAGGCCGGTGCCGACTTCTTCCTGATGCCCTCCCTGTTCGAGCCCTGTGGTCTCAACCAGATGTACAGCCTCGCCTATGGCACCCTGCCGCTGGTGCGGGCGGTCGGCGGCCTGAAAGACACAGTGGTGGACTGGGCGGCCGATCCTGCACTGGCCACCGGTTTCTGCTTCAACGATCCCACCGCCAGCACCCTGCTCGATGCCATGCGCCGCAGCCTGCTCCATTACCTGCAGGATCCCGTGCGTTTCGCCCAGGTGCAACGCAATGCCATGCACACCCGCTTCAACTGGGCGGACTCGGTGACCCAGTACGAACAGATGTACCGGGATGCACTGGCCCCTGTTCGACGCTGATTTGCTGAAGTTTTGTGCCCTTAACACGGCTTTACCCGTCAACAGCGAAAAAAGTCACCTTTGGCTGTTGACGCCCCCCCAAAACTCTATAAAATCCCCCACCGCAGTGATGCGAAGGTGGCGGAATTGGTAGACGCGCTAGCTTCAGGTGTTAGTGTCCCACGGATGTGAGGGTTCGAGTCCCTCTCTTCGCACCATACTGCAACATGCTTCATCGGTGGCATGTAAAATAAGATTGATGACCCAATGTGCGAAGGTGGCGGAATTGGTAGACGCGCTAGCTTCAGGTGTTAGTGTCCCACGGATGTGAGGGTTCGAGTCCCTCTCTTCGCACCATGCTTTTATCGGACAGCATGTAAATCCAGACTGATAACCCAAGATGTGCGAAGGTGGCGGAATTGGTAGACGCGCTAGCTTCAGGTGTTAGTGCCCCCCGGGTGTGAGGGTTCGAGTCCCTCTCTTCGCACCATGATTCTGACATGTAAAAACAGAGCGATGCGTTCCAACCGCATTTAAAAATAAGCTGGAGAAAAAAACAGTGTGCGAAGGTGGCGGAATTGGTAGACGCGCTAGCTTCAGGTGTTAGTGTCCCACGGATGTGAGGGTTCGAGTCCCTCTCTTCGCACCATCTATTATGCAAAAGGCCCATCACGCAAGTGATGGGCCTTTTGTTTTTGGCCTCGCCGTGGCTATGCTCTTGCTAGTCCAACACCATCAACAAGGACGCCCGATGATCCTGGATACCGACATTCACAACTTCTATGAGCAGCTGGTGCTCAAGGAGATAGAGAAACAGGGGCTGAGCCAGGCACTGAGCCCCCACCAGCTGGCCGATCTCTGCTGCCTGACCCTGAACCAGCTCCCCTCTCACTACATCCGCCACAACGTCGACATGATCTACTTCATGACCGAGGCCCAGCGCACCGAGATGGAGCAGAAGGTCATCGTCTCGCTTCGACTGGCGCACGAGAAAATCCAGGCAGTTCCCTCTCGCTGACTAGGACCAGGACTGCTGCCAGAGCAAGGCCACGACCCCAGTCATGCCGGCGACTGGCAGCAGGATCAGCACCGGCCTCAGTTTGGGTTCCAACATGATCCAGGCCGCCAGCAGAAAGCCCAGACTCCATACCCCGTACGCCTTGTCCTGACCCCAGCCCAGTACCGCCAGCAAGCCCGCCAACAGCAGGCACCTCACTATCCAGATCATGGTGAACATCCCTTTCGCATCATTCGATAACGATTATCATTTGTATTTTAGCATAGTGCTATCGGACTTTTCTATCGGCGTCGGATGTCTCATCGGGGCAAACAGGGCACTCAAAAACGGGTCATGAGATCAACTAATTTGTAAGTTTTTCAATCAAAACTGCATTTTTGCTAAATGTGTTGGGATTTTAGACCCTGAGTTTGTGGTAGATTGCGGCCTCTTTTTGGGTTGCCCCCTCGGGATACAAGTATCCACAGGACGAGAGGGAGCGACCTTGGCGAGCAAGAGTTTAGGAAGTATCTATGCAAAACCAACATAACCACATTCGACTGCCTAACATGCCACAGGTGTTTGCCTGCCTGGCCATTTTCCTGGCCCTGGCCTTCTCCTTCACCAGCGTGCTCGACTTGCCAATCCAGTTGGCACTGTTCATCGCCTGGTTCGTCATCATGGGACTCGGCATCCGGCTCGGCCATGATTACAAATCCCTGGAGCAGGCCGCCGTCGACGGTGTCGCCAAGGGCATGGGCGCCATCCTGATACTGGTCTCCGTCGGAGCCCTGGTCGGCACCTGGATCGCGGGCGGCATAGTCCCCAGCATCATCTACTTCGGGCTCAAGGTGATACACCCGTCCATCTTCCTGCTGGCGACCCTGATCATCTGCTCCCTCACCTCCCTTGCCACCGGCACCTCCTGGGGCTCGGCGGCCACCGCCGGCATCGCCATGATGGGCATAGGCCACAGCCTGGGCGTGCCTGCGCCACTGGTGGCCGGCGCCGTACTCTCCGGCGTCTATTTTGGTGACAAGCTCTCCCCGCTCTCCGACTCTGTGGTGCTGGCCTCCACCATGTCCAACGTCGACGTGGTGGAGCACATCAAAGGCATGCTGCCCATCAGCCTGTTCTCCTATGTCATCACGGCGGCCCTGTTCACCGTGGTCGGCATGCAGTACTCGGGCAACGTCAGCCTGGAGCAGGTCAACCTGGTGATGGAGGCCCTCGACAAGCAGTTCAACATCACCCCGCTGGCCATAGTGCCCGTGATCCTGGTGCTGGGCCTGCTGGCCAACCGCAAGCCCGCCTTCCCGGTGATCAGCTTCGGCGCCCTGCTCGGCCTGATCTGGGCCATCGCCTTCCAAGACATGGATCCGGTCAAAGCCATGCACTCCGCCTACAGCCCGTTCGCCATCACCTCGGGCGTCGACTTCATCGACAACATCCTGGGCCGCGGCGGCATGGAGTCCATGCTGGGCTCGGTGGCGGTCATCATCTTCGGGCTGGGCTTCGGCGGCCTGCTGGAGAAGGTCGGCATCCTGGCGGTGATCGCCAGCGCCTTCGAGAAGCGCATCAACAGCGTCGGCAGCCTGACCAGCCACACCATAGCCACCGCCTTCCTGGCCAACGTGTTCGGCTCGGCCATGTATGTGTCGCTGATCCTGACCCCCAAGATCATGGCCAAGAACTACGACCGGCTGGGGCTGGAGCGCAAGAACCTCTCCCGCAACGCCGAGTTCGGTGGCACCCTCACCTGCGGCATGGTGCCCTGGAGCGACAACGGCATCTTCATGGCCGGGGTGCTGGGGGTCGCAACCCTGGATTACCTGCCCTACATGTGGCTCAGCTTCACCTGCATCCTGGTGACCATCACCCTCGCCTACCTGGGCAAGGCGGTGAACCGGATCCCGGTGATCGAGGCGGCCAGCTCTCGCTAAGCATTCAAAAACAATGACAAAGGCGCCTGCGGGCGCCTTTTGTTTGGACGGGATTCGAGGTTAAGCTGGCAGCCAATCTCGTCGCTCGTGGCAGGATGCCCAGATGAACTTTACCTTTCGCCAGATCCGCTATTTCGTGGCCGTGGCCGACAGCTTCTCGGTGAGCCGCGCCGCCGCCGAGCTGCACATCTCCCAGTCGGCGGTCACCAGCGCCATCCGCGAGCTGGAGACCGAACTCGGCGCAGCCCTGTTCGAGCGCAACCCCCGCGGCGTCAGCCTCACCGCCCAGGGCCACCAGTTTCTGCTCCATGCCAGACGCATCCTGGGCGCCATGACGGAGGCGGGCCAGTCCCTCAAGGCGGTGGCACAGCAGGATCAGGGCCAACTCACCATAGGGGTAACCACGCTGGTAGCCGGCTACTACCTGTCGGAGGCGCTCGGCCGCTTCCGACGCGCCTTCCCGGCGGTGCGCATCGAGGTGAAGGAGGACGAGCAGCCGTTTCTCGAGCATCAGATCGTCAACGGCGAGGTGGATGTGGGGATCCTGATGACCAACCGCACCATCCGTCAGGAGGCGTTCGATACCGAGCTGCTGACCCGCTCGCCGCTGCGGCTCTGGCTCGCTGCCAATCATCCCCTCTGCGCCGAATCGACCCTCTCCCTCAAGGCGCTGAGCGAGGAGCCCATGATCTCCCTCACCGCCGACCAGCTGGATCAGATCATCGGCTCTGGCCTGCGCCGCTACGGCATCCAGCCCCGCATAGTGCTGCGCACCGCCTCGGTGGAGGCCGTGCGCAGCCTGGTGGCCAGCCAGCTCGGCGCCGCCCTGCTGCCGGACTTCGCCTACCGCCCCTGGTCGCTGGAACAGGAGCGGGTCGAGGCCCGCGCCATCAAGGAACCCATCCCCGCCATCGACATCGGCCTGGTGTGGCGGCGCGGCTCACACCTGAGCTGGACCGCCCGTGAATTCATCGACATAGTGCGGGATCAGAGCCGGCTGCGGGCCCGCCAGACGGCCTCCCGCTAGGAGCATCCCCCCAACGTCACAAAAATTCAGATTCATCTGCACTCGATATCGATTTAGTAGATACCTGGGCGATTAAAAATTGAAATTCTCATTACTGCTCGCTTCTCCTACGCTCATGACTGGTTAACAGGATGTTAATGCCATCGTGGCATCGCCATGGTTCAAGTTGATGCAAGGAGAGCAAGATGAAACTGACCCCCCTGACCCTGGCCCTGATCCCGGCGCTGCTGGCAGGCCAGACCCAGGCCGCCCTGACAGAACTCGGCAAGGGTGAAGGCCAGCTCAACATCGTGGCCTGGGCCGGCTACGTCGAGCGCGGCGAGACCGACAAGAACTACGACTGGGTCACCGGCTTCGAGAAGGAGACCGGCTGCAAGGTCAGCGTCAAGACGGCCGCCACCTCGGACGAGATGGTGGCCCTGATGAACGAGGGGGGCTTCGATCTGGTGACCGCCTCCGGCGACGCCAGCCTGCGCCTCATCGCCGGCGGCAAGGTGCAAGCGCTCAACCTGGCGCTCATCCCGAGCTATGGCAAGATAGATCCCCGCCTGCAGAGCGCCCCCTGGCACACGGTGGAAGGCAAGCACTACGGCGTGCCCTACCAGTGGGGCGGCAACATCCTGATGTACAACACCAAGGTGTTCCCCAAGGCGCCAGACTCCTGGAGCCTGGTGTTCGAGGAGCAAACCCTGCCGGACGGCAAGTCCAACAAGGGTCGGGTGCAGGCGTTCGACGGCCCCATCCACATCGCCGATGCCGCCCTCTATCTGATGACCCACCAGCCGGCGTTGGGGATCAAGGACCCCTACGAGCTGAACGAGGATCAGTACAAGGCCTCCCTCGAGCTGCTGCGCAAGCAGCGTCAGCTGGTCGGCCGCTACTGGCACGACGCCTTCGTCCAGATCGATGACTTCAAGAACGAGGGGGTGGTCGCCTCGGACTCCTGGCCGTTCCAGGCCAACACCCTGATCGCCGACAAGCAACCCATCGCCACCACAGTGCCCAAGGAAGGGGTCACCGGCTGGGCTGACACCAGCATGGTGCACAGCGAGGCCAAGAACCTGACCTGTGCTTACCAATGGCTGGAACACTCCCTCAACAACAAGCTGCAGGGAGATCTCGCCTCCTGGTTCGGCTCTGTGCCCGTGGTGCCCGCCGCCTGCGAGGGCAACGCCCTGTTGGGGGCCGGGGGCTGCAAGACCAACGGCATAGACAACTTCGATCGGGTGCACTTCTGGCGAACCCCGGTATCCCAGTGCAAGAGCCAGGGTACCTGTGTTCCTTACTACCGCTGGGTGTCTGACTATATCGCCATTCTGGGCGGTCGCTGAGCCCCGCCGAGACAACGCCGTTGTGGGCCGGGTGGAGACCCGGCCCTGTTCGATGACAAGGACGTACCATGACAGCCGTACAATTTGACCGGGTCAGCCGCCACTACGGCGAGGTGAAGGCGGTCGACGACATCTCCTTCCAGATCCCCTCCGGTGAATTCTTTACCCTGCTGGGCCCGAGCGGTTCCGGCAAGACCACCTGCCTGCGGATGATCGCTGGCTTCGAATACCCGAGCGCGGGGGAGATCCGCCTGTTCGGCGAGCCCTGCTCCCGGGTGCCGCCCTACGATCGCAACCTCAACACCGTCTTCCAGGATTACGCCCTCTTCCCCAACATGGATGTGTGCGACAACATCGGCTACGGCCTGATGATCAGGGGCGTGCCCAAGGCGGAGCGCCATCGCAAGGTGGACGAGATGCTGGAGCTGGTGCGCCTGCCCGGCGTCGGCAACCGCAGGCCGGGCCAGCTCTCAGGCGGTCAGCGCCAGCGTATCGCCATCGCCCGCGCCCTCATCAATCAGCCGCGCATCCTGCTGCTGGACGAGCCGCTGGGGGCGCTGGATCTCAAGCTGCGCGAGCAGATGCAGCTCGAGCTCAAGGCGCTGCAGCGCCAGCTCGGCATCACCTTCATCTTCGTCACCCACGATCAGCAGGAGGCACTATCCATGAGCGACCGCATCTGCATCTTCAGCCAGGGCAGGATCGAGCAGATCGCCGCCCCGGATCAGGTCTATGACGCCCCTGCCACCCCCTTCGTCGCCCGCTTCGTCGGCACCGTCAACCTGTTCGAGGGGGAGCAGGCCAGGCGGCTGTGCGGCGACAGCCAGCAGATGATGGTGCGCCCGGAGCGGATCCGGCTGAGCGAGGCCGGCAGCCCCGGCTGGTCCGGCGAGATCCGTGAGGTGGAATACCTGGGTGCCTTCGTGCGCTATAGAGTCGACCTGGGGGAACAGCTCGAGATCATCGTCAATCACCCCAACGAGGGGCAGGCCCGCCTGGCCCGTGGCGCCCAAGTCAGCCTCAGCTGGCCGGAGCAGGCGATCCATCGCCTGAGCACCGCCGAAACGGGGGCTCAATCATGAGCCTCCCCCACAGTGCGAGCCTAACCATGAGCCACGCCACCACCCACACCAGACCCCGCCCGCTGCGGCGCCTCTCCACCCTGCTGTACGGCCGCCCCGGCCTGCTGCTGGGGATACTGCTCGGCCCACCCCTGCTCTGGCTCGGCATCATCTATGTGGGCTCCCTGCTGATGCTGCTCTCCAACGCCTTCTTCGGGCTGGACGAGTTCAGCGGCCAGGTACGCCACGAGCTGGGGCTGCAAAACTTCGTCGCCCTGCTGCGGGCAGAAAACCTGGACGTCATCGCCCGCACCGCCGGCATGTCGCTTGCCGTAACCCTGGCCTGCGCCCTGCTCGGCTTTCCCATCGCCTACTACATGGCGCGCTACACCAGCGGCAAGACCCGGGCCCTGTTCTATCTCGGCATCATGCTGCCGCTCTGGTCCAGCTACCTGGTGCGGGTCTATGCCTGGAAGCTGATCCTGGCCAAGGAGGGGGTCATCAGCTGGCTGGCGGACAGCCTGGGGCTGGACTGGCTGCTGGATGGCATCCTCTCCCTGCCCATGATCGGCGGCCCCTCCCTGTCGTTCTCGCGGCTCGGCACCTTCATCGTGTTCGTCTACGTCTGGCTGCCCTTCATGATCCTGCCGATCCAGGCGGCGGTGGAGCGGATCCCGCGCTCCCTGATCGAGGCGAGCAGCGATCTCGGTGCCACCCCGGCCCAGACCTTCCGCACCCTGATCCTGCCGCTGGCGCTGCCGGGGGTGGTAGCGGGTTCCATCTTCACCTTCTCCCTGACGCTCGGGGACTACATCATCCCCGGCATCATAGGCAACTCAACCATGTATATAGGGCAGGTGGTCTACATGCAGCAGGGCACGGCGGGCAATCTGCCGTTCGCCGCCGCCTTCTCGCTGGTGCCTATCCTGATCATCGCCATCTACCTCACCATAGCGAAACGTTTAGGAGCCTTCGATGCGCTCTAATGCCCAGATATCACGCCTCCACACCAGCACGCAGGTACCCAGCCTGAACATGGCTATCCACCTGACGACAGCGAAACGACTGGGGGCCTTAGATGCGCTCTAATCCCTCTATGAATCAGGATCAGGGTCAGCGCCCCTCCGGCCTGCTCAAGTACGCCGCCATCGGCGGGCTGCTGTTCCTGCATATTCCCATCCTGTTCATCTTCCTCTACGCCTTCACCAGCGAGAGCAAGAGCTACCAGTTTCCGCCGCCCGGGCTGACCCTGAAATGGTTCGAGGTGACGCTAAACAGACCCGATGTGTGGCGCGCCATCCAGCTGTCGCTGGAGGTGGCGGGGCTCGCGACCCTGGCGGCCATGGTGCTCGGCACCCTGGCGGCGGGGGCCATAGCCCGCAGCCGTTTCTTCGGCCAGGAGGCGGTGTCGCTGCTGCTGGTGCTGCCCATCGCCCTGCCCGGCATCGTCACCGGCATAGCGCTGCGCTCCGCCTACGGCCTGCTGGAGATCCCGTTCAGCTTCTGGACCATCGTCATCGGCCACGCCACCTTCTGCGTGGTGGTGGTCTACAACAACGCCCTTGCGCGCTTTCGCCGCACCAACCAGTCGCTGATCGAGGCCTCGATGGATCTCGGTGCCGACGGCTTCCAGACCCTGCGTTATGTGATCCTGCCCAACCTCGCCACCGCCCTGCTGGCGGGGGGCATGCTGGCGTTCGCGCTGAGCTTTGACGAGGTGATAGTCACCACCTTCACCGCGGGCCAGCAAACCACGCTGCCCATCTGGATGTATCAGGAGCTGATCCGCCCCCGCGATCGGCCGGTCACCAACGTGGTGGCACTCATCATAGTGGCCTTCACCACTATCCCCATTCTGCTTGCCTACTACCTCACCCGCGACGGCCAGGACGTCGCCGGCAGTGGCAAGTGATGACTCAACGCCTGCGCAAGGATGCAACATGAAGCTCTCTACCCAACTCTTGATCGACGGCCAGTTTGTCACCGGTGACGGCCAGGCCGAGCCCATCCTCAACCCGGCCACCGGTGAGCTGCTCGCCTCGGTGCCCGAAGCCTCGTTCGAGCAGGTCAGCCGGGCGGTGAACGGTGCCCAGCGCGCCTTCTCCCAGTGGAGCCGCACCACCCCGGCCCAGCGCAGCAACCTGCTGCTGCGCCTCGCCGATGCCATAGAGCGCCACGCCGAGGAGTTCGCGGCGCTCGAATCCCTCAACTGCGGCAAGCCCTATCTGGCGGTGCTCAATGACGAGCTACCGGCGGTGGTGGACTGCTTCCGCTTCTTCGCCGGGGCGGCCCGCTGCCTGCAAGGGCCGCTGGCCGGGGAGTACATAGAGGGCCACACCAGCATGATCCGCCGGGATCCCATCGGTGTGGTGGGCAGCATAGCGCCCTGGAACTACCCGCTGATGATGGCCGCCTGGAAGATGGCGCCGGTGCTCGCCGCCGGCAATACCGTGGTGCTCAAGCCCTCGGAGCAGACCCCGCTCACCGCCCTGCGCCTGGCCGAGCTCGCCAGCGAGATCTTCCCCCGCGGCGTCATCAACGTCATCTGCGGCCGGGGCGAGAGCGTGGGGGCGCCGCTGGTGGAGCACCCGCTGGTGCGCATGGTGTCGCTGACCGGCGATATCGCCACCGGCCAGAAGATCCTGCAGAGTGCCGCCCGCACCATGAAGCGAACCCACCTGGAGCTGGGGGGCAAGGCGCCTGTCATCATCTTCGACGACGCGGATCTGGAGGCCGTGGTGGCGGGCATTCGCACCTTCGGCTTCTACAACGCCGGTCAGGACTGCACCGCCGCCTGCCGCATCTATGCCCAGGGCAAGATCTACGACAAGTTCGTCGCCGCCATGACCGAGGCCGTGGCCTCCATCAAGGTGGGCAGCCAGCGCGAGGAAGGGGTGGAGATGGGGCCGCTCATCTCGGACAGACAGCGCAACAGAGTCGCCAGCTTCGTGGAGCGGGCGGTGAGCAGCGGCCATGTGGAGGTCACAGCTGGCGGCAAGATCCGCCCCGGCAACGGCTTCTTCTTCGAGCCGACCCTGATCGTCGGCGCCCGCCAGGAGGATGAGATAGTTCGGCGCGAGGTGTTCGGCCCCGTGGTCTCGGTGACCCGCTTCAACGACGCCGAGCAGGTGGTACAGTGGGCCAACGACTCGGACTATGGCCTCGCCTCCTCGGTCTGGACCCGGGATCTCGGTCTCGCCAGCAAGGTGGCCAGCCACCTGCAATACGGCTGCACCTGGATCAACACCCACTTCATGCTCTGCTCCGAGATGCCCCACGGCGGTATGAAGATGTCCGGCTACGGCAAGGATCTCTCCCTCTACGCGCTGGAGGATTACACCGTGCCGCGCCACATCATGGTCAAGCTCTGACAAACGACAAGGCTGGCCCCGGGGCCAGCCTTGTCGTTTGAGCCGTTTCCCCCGCACTACGCCCCTGAATTGTCCCCATCCCAAGCCCCTGAAACTCAAAGGCAGATGGCTTTCCCTAGGACAGCCGCCACAGCCAATAGTGATCCAGGATCAGCAGGCCAAACAGCAGCATCAGGTGGTAGATGGAGAAACGGAAAGTCCGCATCGCCTGACCGGGGTGCTCCGAATACTTCAGCAACCAGCCATGCCAGCAGAACCCGAGGTTCAGCGCCAGGCTGCCGATCAGATAGAGCAGCCCCGACATACCGATCAGGTAGGGCAGCAGGCAGACCAGGGTCAGGATCAGCAGATAGAGCAGGATCGCCGTCTTGGTGAACGCTATGCCGTGGGTGACGGGCAGCATGGGAATGTTCGCACCGGCATACTCATCGCGCCGGTGGATGGCCAGGGACCAGAAGTGGGGCGGCGTCCAGGTGAAGATGATCATCACCAGCAGCCAGGGTTCGGCCGAGAGTCCTCCTGTGATGCTGGTCCAGCCCAGCAACGGTGGCATGGCGCCCGCCAGCCCGCCGATGACGATGTTCTGCGGCGTGGCCCGCTTCAGCAGCAGGGTGTAAACCACCGCATAGCCAAACAGGCTGGCCAAAGTCAGCCAGGCGGTCAGGGGATTCACGCCCCAATAGAGCAGGACGAAGCCCATCAACGCCAGCCAGAGCGCAAACGCCATCGCAGACTTGGGCCCGATCCGCCCCATGGCGACCGGTCGCCAGCGCGTTCTGCGCATCAGGGCATCGATGCCGTGATCCAGAGAGTGATTCATGGCCGCGGCCCCGGCCGCCAGCAGCCCTATCCCCGCCAGCCCCAGCACCATCTCGTCCAGGGAGGCCTGGGTCGGCTCGGCCAGCAGCATGCCGACCCAGGCGGTCAGCAGCAGCAAGGCCACCACCTTGGGCTTGGTCAGCTGGTAATAATCCCGCAGCAGCCGGGGGTCGATGAAGTGAGCCAAGGGCTTGCTGTTCATGTCTGACTCCTGATCGCCTCAGGCGACAGCGAGGGGGAAAGCCGAGGACGAGAGAGCCGCCCACGGGCCAGCACACAACACACCAGCAGATGGGCCGCCACCAGGTTATGGGCGAGGGCGTTGGCTAGCGGCAGGGCCAGGTGGATGTTGGCGACCCCCAACGCCAGCTGCACCAGCAGCAGGGCCAGCAAGAGCCCCCCCAGTAAGCGCAACGGGGCTCCCTGGCGGATCAGGGCGAGGGCAAAGCCCCCCACCAGCAGGGCGGTGGCAAGGGCCCCCAGACGATGGGCGATATGGATGGTCTGGCGTGCCTCCTTGCTCATCACACCAAACTCGTAGCTGGCATGACCCAGCGGCAGGTGGAAGGCGGCCTGCCAATCCAGCTGCTGCTGCCAGCCCACCTGGCAGACCGGCAGATCGACACAGGCCATGGCCGCATAGTTCGCCGACGTCCAGCCACCCAGCGCTATCTGCAGCAGCAGCACGCCGCAGGCCGCATTGCCGAGCCAGGGCAAACCCTGACCGCGGCAGACGGGCGGGTTCGCGGGGGAGCGCGCAAGCTCGGTCCGATAGAGCCAGAGCAGGGTCAGGATGGCGAACCCACCCAGCAAGTGGATGGTCACCACCAGAGGGTGCAGCGCCAGTGTCACAGTCCACATGCCCAGGGCAGCCTGCCCAACCACCAGCACCAGCAAGGCCCCCGAGAGGCGACGCAGACGACCGCCAACACGCCAGCTCAGCACGAACAGCAGCGCAATCACACCGCCCAGCACAGCGGCGAAGTAGCGATGCACCATCTCGCTGCGCGCCTTGTGGGGTTCCAGCGGACTGTCCGGGTAGAGCATGGCGGCCTGCTCGGTATGGGCCGACCGCGGGATGGCCAGGGAGCCGTAGCAACCGGGCCAGTCCGGGCAGGCTAGTCCGGCATCGGTGAGCCGGGTATAGGCGCCGAGCAGTATGACCAGCATCGCCAGGAGAATGGCGGCCGACACCAGCATCTTCTGCACTCTCATTGCACACCTCGCTGATACTTGAGCAACTGCTGCAGATCCGACAGCACGCCCTTGCCAAACAGCGGCCACTCGGTCGTGCTGGCCGGCACCTCATAGCGCAGTATGGCCAACCCCTGTGGGTCGACCAGCATCAAATTCCCCGCTTGCATCTCGGCGCGGGTCTCGAGTCTGGGCTCGGCGGCCAGTTGCACCAGCGCCAGCTTGTCCAGGTTGCGGCCAAGGGCACTCCGGATCCGCTGCATCAAGACCGGCACCTGCCGGCATTCGGCCTCACAGCGCCCGGCCTCCAGATACACCAGTCGCCATTTGACCTGACTCGAGGGAAGCGGTTGCAACAGATAGATGTCCCGGCTCAGCCACTGCCCCTTGCTGCGGGTACCGGGCTCATACCAGCCCTGGCGCAGGATCAGCGCCGCCAACAACACCGGCAGCAGGATCACCAGCGCAAAGAGGGCAGGCACCTTCCATCTTGACCATCTGTTCATGGGGACAACCTCCTTGTCAGCACCAGCCCGCCCACCAGCATCACCAGCGCCAGTCCGAGCCACTGCAGCGCATACGCCCTGTGCTTCTCCGGCGGCATGACATTCTGTTGGTAGTGATAGAGGAACGGGGAACTCTTCTGATAGAACACGGCATCGACGAGCTGCGAGCCCAGGATCTGGCTCAGGGCATCCACCCTGATGGACTGCAGCCGGTTCGGATAGGGGCCAGCCTCGATGTTCTGACCCAGCAAGATGCCACCGGGCCGGATACGCAGCAGGCCCTCGAGTTCGAGGGTGGGGGGAATCGCAGGCTGTGGCAGCCGTTGCCGCTCAGCAGGGGCCGGCAGCCAGCCCAGATTGACCAACAGCAGGGGAGAGTGGGCATCGGCACGCACCGGGATGATCACGTCATAGCCGACTTGCTGCTCAACCAGCTGATTGTCCAGCAGCCACACATAGGGAGCGACCCACGCCACCCGCCCCCGCAGTGGCATCCCATCGAGGCGCTCAGGATGACGCCAGTCCAGTTCCGCCAGCGTCAAGGGTGCTGCTAACTGCATGGTGGCCACGTGCCCTAGCCAGGCCTCCTTCTCGGCCGCCCGCTGCCATTGCCAGAGGGCCAGCTGGCACAAACAGGCCGACACAACCAGAGTGAATATCAGAACAAACCAGCGCCTGTGATGGAACGGTCGCTGCTTATGCCATGTCGCCATGTCGCGCATCTTGTGGAGGGCCCTAACATGTTGATCAAGATAGTGCTGGTGCTCATGTTGCTGCTCATTATAGGGCAGCTGTTTCACGCCCTCTGGCTGATGCTGAGCACCGGCCAGGCCGGGCAGAAAATGTCGGCCCCACTGGGTCGCCGCGTGCTGTTCTCCCTGCTGGTGGTCGTCATCCTGCTGCTCTCGCTGGCGATGGGCTGGCTGGAGCCCAATCCTCGCCCCTATTAAGCCTCATAGCAGGTAGACAAATACGAAGAGGCAGAGCCAGACCACGTCAACGAAGTGCCAGTACCAGGCGGCGGCCTGGAAGGCGAAGTGACGCTCGGCGGTGAAGTGATCCTTCAGCACTATCCGCAGCCAGATGATCAGCAGGAACACAGTCCCCAGGGTGACATGCAGGCCGTGGAACCCGGTCAGTATGAAGAAGGTATTGCCGTAGATGCCGGAGTCAAACTTCAGGCCCAGCTCCCGGTATGCATGAATGTATTCATAACCTTGCAGCCACAGGAAGCTCAGCCCGAGCAATACGGTACCGAGCAACATCCACTTGAGTCGACTGCGTTTGCCATTCTCCAATCCCATATGTGCGAACAGCAGGGTGACGGAGGAGCTGAGCAGGATCAGGGTGTTGACGAGGGGGATCCCATGCCAGGGCATGGCCTGGGTCGTGGTGCCTCCCGGGGTCTTGAGCATGGGCCAGTGCGCCGAGAAATCCGGCCACAGCAGCTGGGCCGTCATCGCCTTGTTGCCTGCCCCATCCAGCCAGGGCATGGCGAGCTGGCGGGCATAAAACAGCACCCCGAAAAATGCCAGGAAGAACATCACCTCGGAGAAGATGAACCAGACCATGCCCTGTCGGAAGGAGCGATCCATCTGGGCGCTGTACAACCCTGTCATGGACTCGTGGATGATGTGGCGAAACCAGCCAAACAGCATGTATACCAGCAGGGCGACCCCCGCCGTCATCAGATAGGGGCCCACGCCGGCTTGCTTGCTCGCGATTTCATTGACCAGATGGCCTGCCCCGAAGGCCAGGAGGAACAGCGCCATGGCACCCATGATCGGCCAGCGACTCTGCTCAGGAACATAATAATGCTGGTTCACCTTGGCCATGATTATTTCCTCTGTGCGAGCGCCGGGGCCGGCTTGGACTGAGTGATGTCATAGAGCGAATAGGAGAGCGTGATGGTGTTGATATCTTCGGGCAGGGCCGGATCTATATAGAACTTGAGCGGCATCGACTTGCTCTCCCCCGCCTGCAACTCCTGACGGTTAAAACAGAAACATTCCACCTTCTTCAGATAGGCCGCGGCAGGGCCGGGGGAGACCGAGGGCACCGCCTGACCGATCATGGTACGGTCGGTCGGATTGAACACCCGATAGTTGACCTGCATCATCTCGCCCGGTCGCACCGATAGCCGCTTCGTCTCCTCGCTGAATTGCCAGGGCATCTGGGTGTCTGCATGGGCCAGAAACTCGACCTGGACGGTGCGTTTGGTGTCGATCACCGCACGCTCGGCCGAGGCTGGCTGGGTGGCTGTCTTGCCATTGAGGCCGGTGATCCGGCAAAAAACGTCATAGAGTGGCACCAAGGCAAAGGCAAAACCGAACATAACGACGATCACCAAAGCCAGTTTCCTGAGCAGGGGGCCGTGATTCACTTGTGTCATATGTCCTCCCTACTGCACTTCTGGTGGGGTCTTGAAACTGTGGTAAGGCGGGGGAGAGGGCAAGGTCCACTCCAGCCCTTCCGCCCCCTCCCACACCTGGGCACTGGCCGGCTTGCCCCCCCTGATGCATCTGATCACCCCCCAGACGAAGAGCAGCTGCGACAGCCCGAAGGCAAAACCACCTATGCTGATAAACATATTGAAATCAGCGAATTGCAACGCATAGTCGGGGATCCGACGGGGCATGCCCGCCAGCCCGACGAAGTGCATGGGGAAGAACAGCATGTTGACCGAGATCAGCGAGCACCAGAAATGCCACTGCCCCAGTCGCTCGTCATACATGTGCCCCGTCCACTTGGGCAGCCAGTAATAGGCGGCGGCCAGGATCGAAAAGACGGCGCCTGTGACCAGCACATAATGAAAATGGGCCACGACAAAATAGGTATCGTGATATTGGAAATCGGCCGGGATCATGGCCAGCATCAACCCCGAGAAGCCCCCTATGGTGAACAGGGTAATGAAGGCGATGGCAAACAGCATGGGGGTCTCGAACGTCAGGGAACCCCGCCACATGGTGGCAACCCAGTTAAATACCTTCACCCCGGTCGGCACCGCGATCAACATGGTGGCGTACATGAAGAACAGTTCGGCGACCACGGGCAGCCCAGTCGTGAACATGTGGTGAGCCCAGACCATGAAGGACAGCAACGCTATGCTGCTGGTGGCATAGACCATGGAGCGATAGCCGAACAGTTTCTTGCGGGAGAAGGTGGGAATGATGCTGGATACGATGCCAAAGGCCGGCAGTATCATGATGTACACCTCCGGATGGCCAAAGAACCAGAATATGTGCTGGAACATCACCGGATCCCCTCCTCCGGCCGCATCGAAGAAGCTGGTACCAAAATACTTGTCCGTCAGCACCATGGTCACCGCCGCCGCCAGTACCGGCATGACCGCAATGAGCAGGAAGGCCGTGATCAGCCAGGTCCAGACAAACAGCGGCATCTTCATCCAGCCCATGCCCGGCGCCCGCAGATTGAAGATGGTGACGATGACGTTGATGGCCCCCATGATGGATGAGATCCCCATGATATGGATGGCGAAGACGAACAGCGCCGTGCTGTTGCCGCTGTATTTGGTCGACAAGGGGGCATAGAAGGTCCAGCCCGAACTGGGGCCGCCGCCCTCCATGAACAGGCTCGACAGCAGGATCAGGAAGGCAAACGGCAGGATCCAGAAACTCCAGTTGTTCATCCGGGGCAGCGCCATGTCCGGCGCCCCGATCATCATGGGGATCAACCAGTTGGCCAGGCCGGTGAAGGCCGGCATCACGGCACCAAAGACCATGATGAGGCCATGCACAGTGGTCATCTGATTGAAGAACAGCGGCTCGACCAGTTGCAGCCCAGGCTGGAACAGCTCGGCCCGGATCACCATGGCCATGGTGCCGCCGGTGAAGAACATGGCCAGGGCGAAGAGCAGGTAGAGGGTGCCGATATCTTTGTGGTTCGTGGTATAGAGCCAGCGCCTCAGCCCCGATGCCGGCCGGTGGGAGTGGTCTGCGTGCAGGGTATCCGTGATTCCATCACTCATGCCGGCTCCTCACTTGTCATTTTTCAGAAGGGACTGCACATCGGCAGCCTGAATGAGGTCACCGGTATTGTTGCCCCAGGCATTGCGTTCATAGGTCACCACGGCGGCAAGCTCCTGGACCGTGAGCTGCTTGCCGAAGGGCTGCATCGCAGTCCCGCTCTTGCCATGCAGGACCAGGTTCAGGTGCTGGGCCCGGTTCTCGGCCAGGGTGGTGATCTTGCTGCCCTTCAGCGCGGGGAAGATGCCGGGCAAGCCGGTACCCGCGGGCTGATGGCAGGCGGCGCAGTGACCCAGGAATACCTTCTCCCCCAACTCCATGGCCTGCGGCAGAGTCATGGTTTGGCTGACCAGGTCTTGCTGCTGGGCCTTGGCGGCGGCCTGATCATCTGCAGTCTTGGCAATCCAGCCATCAAACTCTTCGGCCGGTTTTGCCACCACCACTATGGGCATGAAGCCATGATCCTTGCCGCATAGCTCAGCACACTGCCCCCGATAGGTGCCGGGTCTGTCTATCCTGGTCCAGGACTCATTGATGTAGCCCGGGTTGGCATCCTTCTTCACCGCGAAGGCGGGCACCCACCAGGAATGAATGACATCATCCGAGGTCATCAGGAATCTGATTTTCTTGCCGACGGGCAATACCAGGGGGTGGTCGACCTCCAGCAAATAGGTGTCGCTCTTGGGCTGCTCACCCGAGATCTGTTTCTTGCTGGTGGCCAGCAGGGAATAAAACTCCACCGGGTGCTCGAGATATTTGTAATGCCACTTCCATTGGGATCCCGTGATAAGCACGGTCAAGTCGGCCTTAGAGGTATCTTCCATCTTCAACAGGGTCGAGGTGGCCGGGGCGGCCATCGCCACCAATATCAGCACGGGGATGGCGGTCCATAGCAATTCGATACGGGTGCTCTCATGGAATTGGGCGGCCTTGGCGCCACGGGATTTCCGATGATGGATGATGGACCAAAGCATGGCCCCGAACACGAGCAGCCCGATCAGACAGCAGATATAGAAGATGGTCATGTGCAGGTCATAGACCCGCTGACTGATAGCGGTGGCCCCGCGCGTCATGTTGAATGTTATTTCGCTGGCGGAAACACTGCCGCCAGCGAGACATATCAGCCATGCGCCATGGTTAATTGCATTTTTTCCCACATGGCACTCCCTGTGCACGCTAGAAAAGATGGTGAGCATTAACCGATGACATAGCTAACCATCTGAAAATAATGCATTTATTAAAATCACTTTCACAATCAAGTATTAGTCCATATTCCGAAAAAGCCAAAATGAGGCCGATCAGGATGGACTCATCAGAGCGGTTTTCATCGAATCTGATGGTGATCCGCGCTCCTGAAGAGTGGCAGATAAATCACCATGACGGTTTGCCGACCCGGGCCGTCCCCTCCTGCCTCAGCCCCTGTCCTCGCCCCCGTCCAGCAACCGGGCCAGCAAGGTCCTCAGGGACTTGATCAGGGCAGGCTTGCCCGCCAGTTTCAGCGCCCTGGCCAGCTCAGACCAGGGGGCATATTGCCAGATGCTGGCAATCAGCAGCCGGCGCTCGTCGGGCACCAGCTCATCCAGTGCGGCCACCCGGGCAGCCAGCCAGCGTTGCAGGCTGGACTGACACAGCTCGAACGGCTTGTGATGATGGGCAAAGCACATCAGCTCCTGGTGCTCAAACTCATCCGGCTCGGCCACATCGGTGACCATATCCCCGCTCAGACATTGCCAGATCAGCTCGGTATCCAGCCCCCTGAGCTCTCCCGCCAGCAGGGTCGGCAGCTGGCGCACGAAGCGCCGTCGCCATTCTGCCAGCTCCGGTTCCAGCGCCGTTTTCAGCGGCTTGAGCAGCAGGGCCGCATGGCTGCCGCTGGCCGCGTCCCGTTGCAGGCCGATGCGCAGCACCCTCAGGCCCGCCTTGCGCCAGAACGGGAGCAAGTCGGTACTGGCGGAAAAGGCGGAGCCCAGATAGTCGAGCCCCAGTGCGCGGTAATGTGTCTCCAGCTTGCCCAGCAGCAAGGAGCCCAGCCCGTGGCGATGCAACAGCGGATGGATGGCGATGCGCATCACCCTGGCATAGCTGCGCTCGCCCGCCGTGGTGAACCCGGCGTGGGCGAGCAGGGACTGGGGCAACAGGTGACCCCTGGGACGTCGCCGCCCAGCCCAGATATCGCGGGCCAGCGCCGGCGCTATGTTGCCTTCCCGTGCCACCAGCGCGACCCCGAGCAGGCTCTGCTCTTGCTCCAGCAGGTGGATGTCGAGATCCGGGCTCTCCAGCAGAGATCTGAGATCGCTCGAGCTGGTCTGGTAGTGGGCCAGCACCAACAGGCCGAACACCTGATCGAGCAGTGCCTCATCCTCCGCCAGCTTGTCCTGCCCGATCTGCCGCCAGCCTGGCGCCGTCGGGGGCGGTGGTGGCAGGACTTCGGCGTTGAGGCCGAGCAGGCGGAATACCAGTGGCTCCAGCGGATCGTGCTGGCTCCAGCGAATGGGTTCGGCCAGGCGCAGCTCCTGCCAATCCGGGGTCTGCCGATCCAGTACCCGCTTGAAACGCAGATGAAAGCCGCGTCCCGTGCCCTCATAGCCGTGCTCCGTGGTAGCAAATACGATGCGGCTGTGGCGAGCCAGCATGGCCTCAAGCAGCGGGGTCGGGATGGCGGCCGCCTCGTCCACCAGCAGCAGCGCCGGCTGAAGATCCCCCTGCACCAGCCGGTCCGGTGATACATAGCTCAGCCCGACCAGCCGCTCCGGCGTGGTCGCCAGCGCCTCGGCGGCATGGGCAAGCAGGGTCGCGACCGTGGCCTGGGACGGGGCCGTCACCACTATCTGCAGGGCGGGATCCTGGCGCAGCAAGTCGGCGGCGGCGAGGCCGAGCAGGGCACTCTTGCCGCGGCCACGGTCGGCGCTGAGCACCAGCGGGCGGCCGCGATGACCATGCAACACCTTATGGATGGCGGGCAGGGCATGAGCCTGATCGGCACTGAGTGGCCGGCCGGGTCCCAGGGGTTGCCAGGGTTCCACCCCGGTGGGCGGACTCAGGGAGAGTGCAGGATCCCCCGCCAGCAACCGCACCAGCCGGGCGATAAAGCCGTGCCCCGCCCGGCCCGCATCCTCCGGCTGGGCCACCAGCCGCAGCCGGTCCGGATCCGGATAAGTGGGCCACTGCACCCGGGGCGGTGTCAGCAGCAACAGCAGACCGCCGGCGCGCAGCGTGCCAGCCAAGGCGCCGAAGGCATCGGGATGAAAGCCGCTGAATGCGTTTAGCACGAGCGTGTCGCACTCCTGACCCAGCCGCTGCAACGCCTTGGCGGCCGGCAAGGGGGCGTACCGCTCAGGCCCCTCCCCCAGCCAGAAGACAGCCTCCCCGAGCAGGGGCTCGGCCCGGGCGATGCAATCCGCCTCCACCCCTTCCAGCCAGATCAGACGCCGCTCGCCACCATGGGCGAGCGCCAGGCGCAGGGTGCTCGACTCGGCGGGAGTCATGAGGCGCCGTGGTCGCCGGATTTGACGCGGGGCTCGAACATGCTCTCCCCCATCTGATCGATGAAGGTATGTGCCTTCTGCACCATGATACGCTCGGCATCGGCCGGGCTCGCGAACAGATCGGAGCGGATGAAGCGGTGAGTCTGCAGGGCGCCATCCACCTCCCTGGTGATGCGGCCCGCCAGCCGGTACTGGCCCCCTTCCGCCATGGGCTCGGGGTAGATGAGATAACCGGCGTATTCGGTCGGGGTCACCTCGACAACCGGTGTCGGCTGGCCTTTGAACAGGGTGCGGAACAGTTTCTTGAGCATGGTAGTTTCCTCTCTGATGGGAGCATTGTCCCCAAGGGGCGAATGGCTGGCAAGCGGGTGAGCTTATTCCTAATCGTTATTTGCATTGCGAACGGTTCTCATTTAGATTTCATCTCAATCCAGCATGAGGTCAGAATTATGTACGTGTGTTTGTGCCGCGGCATCACAGATACCCAGATCCGCAAGGCGGTACAGGCAGGCAAGACCGAGTTCCGTCAACTGAAACAGTCGCTGGAAGTGGGTGCCCAGTGCGGCAAGTGTGTACGCATGACCATGGAGATCATCGCCGCCGAACTCGACAAGGTGGAATCGGATCAGGAACCGCTCTATTACGAAGTGGCCTGATACCGCGATTTGATTTTCTACGCAGATCCCTCACGGGATCCCCGCACCCTCAGGCGAGCCAATTCGTCAGCCCCCTTATTGTCATCTTTCTGGACTAAGCTCTAGTGATCGACGCCGCAGGCACGAACATAAGGAGTAATGTCGATGAAAGGAGATCCCAAGATCATTGCCCACCTAAACAGGGTGCTGGCCAATGAGCTGGTTGCCATCAACCAATACTTCCTGCATGCCCGTATCTACGATGACTGGGGCCTCAAGGGGCTCGGGCACAAGGAATACCATGAATCCATCGACGAGATGAAACACGCCGACGAGCTGGTCAAGCGGGTGCTGTTTCTCGAGGGGCTGCCCAACTTGCAGGATCTGGGCAAGCTGCGCATCGGCGAAACAGTGGAAGAGATGCTGCGCTGCGATCTTTCCCTGGAGATGGATGCCATCCCCGACCTGAAGGTGGCCATCACCTACGCCGAGTCCGTGCATGACTACGTCAGTCGCGACCTGTTTCAGGATATCCTGGAGGACGAGGAGGAACATGTCGACTGGCTGGAGACCCAGCTCGATCTCATCGATCGCATCGGCCTGGAAAACTATCAGCAATCACAGCTCCACTCGGGCACATCCTGAATAGTTATCGCATGAATAAACGACTCCAAAACCCGCTGAGGCGGGTTTTTTATGCTCCCCATGCATAGCTTTTCATCACGCTTATACATATGAAAAGCAAGGTTATTTTTGTTAAGCAAGTCGCAAAAAACCGATCCTCGGAGGTGCACTATTGGAACCCCTTTGGGAGTTCACAATAACAATGCTTTAAAGGACTAAAACATGCACTTCTTGCCCAACAAGGTGACGCTGGCCTGCGCCATCGCCCTCACGCTGACCGCCTGCAACGACAACAGCTCCACTGCCCCGGCGGATCCCGCCGCCACCAAGGCCGCCCTGATGCAAACCATGGACGATGCTCTGCGCGAGAGCCAGGCGCTGGATCCCTATGGCTTTGCCATCGATGAACAGACCCTCGCCAAACGCAAGGCGCTCGACGGGTCGCTGCTCAAGCGACTGGACGCCATGGACCCGAACGTACTGAGCGAGCGGGATCGGTTGTTCTACGACATGATCCGCTGGGATCTGCAGATCAACCTGGCCGGCTACGAACTGCCCCAATCCCAAATCCCCATCCATCACTTCCGCAACCGGGTGGTGGATCTGGCCGATGAGGTCGGCACAGCCCCCGCCAGTGGCAGGGCCGCCCGCACCGTCGGCAGCGGCTTCGACTATTTCGAGCAGAGCTCGGCAGATAGGGTGGCCCCGGGTGATGCCGCCTGGCGGCGGGATCTCGACCGCACGGCCACGGCACCTGCGCCGGCCACTCAGGCGCGGGCGGCGACGGCCCCCCTGGCCTGGTATCAGGAGCATCTGACCTGGCTCAAGGCCTATGACGCCTATCTGGCCGAGGTAAAGCACCAATTCGAACTGGGCAGCGCCCAGGGCAACACCCTGCCGGATGAGCTGGTGGACAGGCTGCTGGCCCAGCTGAACAGCAAGCTGGATGGTGAGGCGATCGCCGGCGCCTATCTCGGCTGGCAACAACTGCCGGGGGAGGCCGACGAGGCGCTGCGCACCGACTACAAGGGGGTGCTGGACAGCATCAACGATCGCTATCTGGCGCTGCGGGACTATCTGGATTATCGGCATGGCGGTGCCTATGCGGTACGCCTGGGCAGCGGTGAGTGCGACGACGGCTTCTGCGGCATGACCAATGGTCGCGACTGGTATCGCTGGCTGCTGAAGAAGCACAGCACCACTAACATGACGCCGGAGGAGGTGCATGAGCTGGGGCTGAGCGAGGTGGATCGGATCTTCGGCGCCATGGTCAAGGTGTGCCATACCGTCGGCAAGTGTGACAGCAAGGAGGTGGCCAAGAGCAAGCAGAACGGCCAGATCTACGCCTTCTTCCGCTACCTCAACGAGCCGGGCTTCTTCTACCAGAATCCGCTGTCGGCCTGGTCTGCCGGCCTCAATCCGGGCAACGCGGCCGGGGCTGCGCTGAGCGAGCCGCAGCAACAGGCGCTGGCCGAGCATGAGCGGGCGCTGCGGGAGTACAACGCCTTCAAGAGCAAGGCGGCGCTGGTGCTGCCGGACTTCTTCGATGCCGAGCGCACCATTCCCAAGCTGGATTACGAGGTGGTGCCCGTCGCCTACGAGGATGCCCCCTACGGCGGGGTCGCCTGGTATCAGGACGGCAACCCCCAGACCGGGCGCAAGGGGCAGTTCTTCCTCAACACCTTCTACCCCTATGGCCTGCAGAGCTGGAACATCAGCACCCTGCTGGCCCACGAGGGCGCGCCGGGCCACCACTTCCAGATCACCATAGCCCAGGAGCTGGCGGCCAAGGATCCCGACTTCCCGCAGTACGTGGCGAACGCCTCCTACACCGCCTATGCGGAAGGCTGGGCGCTCTACACCGAATACCTGGCGGATCACGACATGGGGCTCTATCAGGGCCGTGGCCTCTACGACCCCGCAGTGGGAGATGCCAAGGTGGAGGGCTCGCCTGCGTTCAACAACCAGTTGCAGTACTTCGGGCGCCTCAACGAGGAGATGCTCAGGGCCATGCGGCTGGTGGTGGATACCGGCATTCACTGGTATGGCTGGAGCCACGACAGGGCCGTCGATTACATGCAGGAGAACTCGGCGCTGGGGGCGGGAGATATCAGCTCAGAAGTGCCGCGCTACATGGCCTATACCGGTCAGGCAACCTCCTACAAGGCGGGTCAGCTGGCGCTGATCCGGATGCGCGAATCCGCCGAGCAGGCCATGGGCGGCCGGTTCGACCTCAAGGCGTTCCACCACCAGGTGCTGGAATACGGCATGTTGCCCATCTCGGTGCTGGAGCGGAAGAATCAGCAGTGGATTGAACAGTCGAAGTGATCACAGTTACGGCGCCCGGCAAGGCAGCGGGCGCCGCTTTCGATTAGGATACAGCCCTACATTCCATCACTATGCTACGGATGATATCCATGGACCAGATTACACGTGAGATGGCGCCCCACAAGCGGGTGGCGCTGGTGGCTCACGACAACATGAAAGCCCCATTGCTGAACTGGGTGCTGCGCCGCAAGGAGGAGCTCAAGCTCCACCACCTCTATGCGACCGGCACCACCGGCACCCTGCTCGGCAAGCAGGCACAGCTGCCCATCACCTGCCTCTTCTCCGGCCCCATGGGCGGCGATCAGCAGCTCGGTGCCCTCATCGCCGAGGGCAAGATCGACGTGATGATCTTCTTCTGGGATCCCCTCAATGCCGCGGCGCACGATCCGGATGTGAAGGCGCTGCTGCGCCTGGCAGCGGTGTGGAACATCCCGGTCGCCACCAACGAGGCGACCGCAGACTTCATCATGGACAGCCCCCACATGCAGCGGGCCTTCAGCGTGCAGATCCCCGACTACGCCGGTTATTTGAAAGCCAGAACCGAGTAACGGCAGATCCGCCAATTTGTGCCGGTTACTTGAAGGCCAGAACCGAATAACGGCAGATCCAACAATCTGCGCCGGTTACTTGAAAGCCAGAACAGAATAACGGCAGATCCGCCAATCTGTGCCGGTTACTTGAAGGCCAGAACAGAATAAGGGCAGATCCGTCAATCTGCGCCGGTTACTTGAAAGCCAGAACCGCATAAAAACAGCCAGATAGCAAAGAGCCGGACATTGTCCGGCTCTTTGCATTTGAAGGATGACGGCGACTCAGCGCTGGAGGCTCTTCTGGGCGAACTTGGGCCTAGCGTTCATGATCTGCTCCACCTGCTCGTCGCTCATCTTGCCACGGGAGAGCCCCAACACCTTGTAGGTGAGCAGCGGCCGCGCCGGCAGGGCGATCATCAGGGCGCGGATCTGGTTCTCGTCTTCTTTCTCCCGCACCGGCTTGCCATAGGCATAGGTCAGCACCCCGGCATCCATCAGGTTTTTGACGGCGGGCTCGGTGATCGGCAAGTTTATGACGCTTTTACGCTGCAGCACGAACTCGCGCAGCACCGCCTTCTCGTTGAAATCGAGGAAGCCGATCATCTGGGCCAGCAGCCCCTGCTGGCGGCGGGACTGCCACTCGTCACAGGCCCACTCCCAGGCGATCAGGAAACCCTGGCTGCAGAAGTAGGAGATGGCGATCAGCATGCCAACCCCGAGCCAGGCGGCGTGCACCGTGGCCCACTGGCTGACGGCCCCCTTCATCAGGCCGGCCGGAAACAGCAAGATGATGCTGCAGCAGAGCAGCAACCAGACCATGAGCCAGTTGAGGCGGTTCAGCTGATAGAAATGTTGGATCCACCGTTTCATCGTTCATCCTTCCCAGAGCATTGTGGACAGTACTCAGCTGATAGCAATCGCTGTGCCAATGCGTGGCGGAGGTGGGCAAGGAAACAGACCGGGCGTTACATCCCCTTACAACTTGTTGATCCCATTATTATTAATTTCCCTTGTGAGACGGCCACCAGGTTGGTAAAAAACCTGTACTGTCATTGGGGAGTAGCAACCCGCCCGTGATCCGGGCAGGGCTCATGTCAACATTCTTGGATCTTTCGGTCCATGGCATGGGCGGCGATAGCATCTATCGCTCTGCAAGACCTTTGGCCTCGATATGCTAGCCAGCCAGGCGAGCCGTATCGGGTCCATCGGTTGTTCTGCTCGCCTGGCGGTTGCCCATCATGCCGATCACCCTGCTGTTGTTCCTGCTCTCCGCCGTCACCATCTATCTCGCCTGCGAATATTTCGTCAACGGCATCGAATGGACCGGTCATCACCTCAAATTATCCCAGAGCGCCACCGGCTCCCTGCTTGCCGCCCTCGGCACGGCGTTGCCGGAGTGCATCGTCACCCTGAGCGCCCTGCTGATGGGGGATGCCCCTGCTCAGCAACAGATAGGGATAGGTGCAGCCCTCGGCGGTCCGCTGGTACTCTCCACCCTGGGTTATGCCGCCGTCGGCCTGACCCTGCTGCTCTGCCTTAGCCCCGAGCAGAGGGTCATCGAGGAGGCAGTGCAACGGGAGATAGGCCGGGATCAACTCTGGTTTGCCGGCATCTTCCTGGTGGCGGTGGCGCTCGGCATGGTGAGCTTCGACGGCAAGGCCTGGCTGGCGCCGCTGTTCGTGCTGATCTATCTGGTCTATGTGCGGCGTGAGCTGAGGCAGACCGACAGCCATGAGGTCTCGTTGCCGGACCCCCTCAAGCTGGAGCCCGGGGCCAGGATCCCGGCGCCGGGCAAGGTGTTGCTGCAGACCCTGGGGGCGCTGCTGGCGGTGACGCTGGCGGCTCAACTCTTTGTTCATCAGCTGGAGAGCATGGGCGAACTGCTCGGCCTCTCCCCCGCCTTGGCGGCCCTGTTGCTGAGCCCGGTGGCGACCGAGATGCCGGAGCTGATGAACGTGCTGATCTGGGTGCGCCAGGGCAAGAACCGGCTGGCGCTGGCCAACATCTCCGGCGCCATGATGATCCAGGGCACCATTCCCAAGGCGTTCTGCCTGCTGTTCACCCCCTGGCTGCTGGACAGCACCATGCTGGTCTCCTCCCTGGTGACCCTGCTGGCGGTGGTATTGCTGTGGTGGGGCTTTCGCCGGGGGAGGATGACGGCGACCAGGCTCGCCTGGGTGGGGCTGGTCTATCTCGCTTCCTGTGGCTGGCTGGGGGTGAGCTGAGGGCGCGCTGGTTTGTGAGCATGACGCCATGAGAAAGGGCAGGATGAGATCCTGCCCTTGTTTATTTTCATGGGGTTATGTCAGCCCGGGAGCCCCGGGATCAGAACTGCTGGAACCAGCGCTGGATCTGGGCCGGATCCTTGCTCTGGGTCAGGGAGAGCATCAGCAGGATGCGCGCCTTCTGCGGGTTCAGGGTGCCGGCGGCCACGAAGCCGTACTTGGCGTCATCGATCTCGGCATCCAGGGTAGTGGCGCCGGTCGGCACGCGGGCGGAACGCACCACCCGGATACCATCCTTGCTCGCCTTGGCCAGGGTATCGAACAGGGTGTGGTAGAGGTTGCCGTTGCCCACCCCGGCGCTGACGATGCCGTCAAATTTGGCATCCACCATGGCTTTGGCGGGCAGATCGGTGGCGTTGGCGTAGTTGTAGACGATGCCCACCTGCGGCAGCTTGTCGAGCTTGCTCACGTCGAACGGGGTCTTGCTGGTGTGCAGGCGGGCCGGGCTGCGCTGGTAGTCGATCTTGCCGTTGTGGATATAGCCGAGCGGGCCGAAGTTCGGGGCGGCAAAGGTCTGCACCCCTGTGGTGTTGGTCTTGGTGACGTCACGGGCGTCCAGCACGGTGTCGTTCATGGCCACCATGACGCCACGGCCCTTGGAGTCGGGAGCGGAGGCGGTGACCACGGCGTTGTACAGATTGAGCGGGCCGTCGGCGCTCATGGCGGTGGAGGGGCGCATGGCGCCGACCAGCACCACCGGCTTGTCGCTCTTGACGGTGAGGTTGAGGAAGTAGGCGGTCTCCTCCATGGTGTCGGTGCCGTGGGTGATGACGATGCCATCCACGTCATCCTTGGCCAGCAGTTCATTCACCCGTTTGGCCAGCTTGAGCCACACCTCGTCATTCATGTCCTGGGAGCCGATCTTGACCACCTGCTCCCCCTGCACCGCGGCGATGTTCTTCATCTCGGGCACGGCGGCGATCAGCGTCTCGATGGCGACCTTGCCAGCCTCGTAGTTGGATTGGGTCGCGGACTGTCCCGCCCCGGCAATGGTGCCGCCCGTCGCCAGGATGTGCACGCTGGGCAGAGCCATGGCCATGGGGGAGAGGGTCATGCCGAGGACGACGGCGAGCAGGGTCTTGCGGATAGGGTGGGTCATGCTGCAATCCTTTTGGGTTAGTTGACTGCAGCATTTTCATCCATTTTGAATCGTTTTTAAGTGATCACTCTCAACAATAAAAACAAGTAAACAGAATATTGGTCTGATTTTTACCCATATAGGGATAAATCACTCCGCACTGAACCCCTTGGCTTCGATCAGCGCGATCAACTCGGCCTTACTCAGCTCGCTCTCGATGACGGCCTTGCTGCTGCCAAAGTCGACCCGGGCCTGGCTGACGGCGCCTTGGGCCAGCAGGGCCTTTTGCAGACTGGCGGCGCAGCCACCGCAGGACATGCCGGATACTTTGAGTTCTATGGTCATGAGATGTCTCCTCTGTTGATGTGATCTCAGCCTAAAGCTACCGCTAGCGGCAAGGTCAAGCCCCGCTCGTCATCAGTAAACATGCCCTGTATTCACCCTCATCCCATCAGTCCCAAGTAGTTCATCAGGGCGGCACCCAGGCTGGTGCTGATCAGCGAGCCCAGGGTGGTGGTGGCGATGACATATTGACGGCGAACACGCCGTCATCGGATGCATCGCTAGCCCATCAGCCCGAGGTAGTTCATCAGGGCGGCGCCCAGGCTGGTACTGATCAATGAACCGAGCGTGGTGGTGGCGATGATGTTGGCGGCCAGCACGCTGTCGCCGCCCATGGCGCGGGTCATCACATAGCTGGCGGCCGCCGTCGGCGTGGAGCTGATCAGGAACAGAATGCCGAGCGCCTGGGTGCTGAAACCGAGCGCCCAGGCCCCCACCACCAGTAGCACCGGAATACAGAACAGGCGGTTGGCGGTGGCCCAGCCGGTCAGCGTCGCACCGCCGCGCAGGGCCTTGAGATTGAGGCTGGCGCCGGTGCACAGCAGCGCCAGCGGCAGGGTCATGTTGGCAAAGTAGTTGCCGGTGGTGATGACCAGTTGCGGCAATTCGATGCCGAGCAGGCCGAACGGCAGCGCCGAGAGTATGGCAATGATCAGCGGGTTCTTGGCGATCCCCTTCAGGATCGGCCTGATCCCCCGCCCTCCCCCCAGACTGCGGGTCAGGGTGATGACAGCGAGAATGTTGTAAAGCACCGTCACCGCCCCCACCAGCAGCGCCGCGGCCCCTATCCCCTCTGGGCCATAGGCATTCTGCACATAGGCCAGCCCCATGATCCCCATGTTGCCGCGAAAGCTGCCCTGCACGAAGATGCCGCGCTGGCGCGGCTCCGCGATGAAACGGGACGCCAATGCCTCGAGCACCAGGAAGGCGGCGAGCGTGCCCAGCAAGCCGTAGAGGATGAGCCAGGGACTCGGCATGGTGGAGAAGTCGGTGCGCACCATGCTGAGGAACAGCAGGGCCGGCAGGGTGACCTGGAACACCAGCCGCGAGGCGGACTCGACAAAGCTGTCTGGCAACAGACCGAGGCGCTTGAGCCAGATCCCGAGCAGCAGCACCATGCAGATGGGGCCCGTGATGGAGAGGGAGAAGTGCAGACTTGCCAACAGATCCATGATGCGCGTCCTGTGCGATGCGAGCGGCAGGCCGCCAGCCGGAATGGAGAGGGGAAGAGCCGCCATTCTAACGCCATGGGCTTGTATTCACAGGGGTTAATCACAACAATGTGGGCAATGACCTCGCAGCCCTGATGTGGAAAGCACCCGACCTATGGAAAAGAAACTGACCATCCTCGACATCGCCCGTCTCTGTGGCGTCGGCAAGTCGACCGTCTCCCGGGTGCTCAATCAGGATCCCAAGGTCAAGCCACAGACCCGCGAGCGGGTGGAGCAGGTCATCGCCCAGCACGGCTTCGTGCCGAGCAAGTCGGCCAGGGCCATGCGCAATCAGAGCCAGCAGGTGGTGGGCATCATCGTCTCCCGGCTCGATTCCAGCTCGGAAAACCAGGCGGTGCGCGGCATGCTGGAGACCCTCTACGCCCGCGGCTACGACGCCGTGCTGATGGAGAGCAAGTTCTCCCCCGACAAGGTAAGCGAACACCTGGCCGTGCTGGCGCGGCGCGGGGTGGATGGCATCATCCTGTTTGCCTTCAACGATCTCGACTATGCCGCCATGACACCGCTGCGAGAGAGGTTGGTGCTGGTGGCCCGCGAATCCCCCGGTTTCTCCTCGGTCTGCTTCGACGATGGGGGGGCGGTACGTACCATGCTGACGCAACTAGAAGGACGCGGGATCCAGGAGATCGCCTATCTGGGGGTGGATGCCTCGGATGTCACCACCGGCCAGCGTCGGCTGGATGCCTATCTGGCCTACTGCCGGGAACAGGGTCGCCTACCGCGCTCCGCGCTCGGGGATCTCAGCCTGCAGAGCGGTTATCGGCTGGCGGCCGAGCTGCTCACCCCCACCACCCAGGCGCTGGTCTGCGCCAGCGACACCCTCGCCATGGGCGCGGCCAAATACCTGCAGGAGCAAGGCCGCGGCGAGGTGCTGGTGACCGGCCTTGGCAACAATCCCCTGCTCAGCTTCCTGTTCCCCAACGCCCTCAGCCTGGATCTCGGCTACAAGGGCGCGGGGGAGCAAGCCGCACGCCAGCTGCTCGGTCAGATCGAGCAGGGCAGATCGCCGCAAGCCACCATAGCCCCCTGCCAGCTGTTGTGAGCCTCATCACTCGTTGCTGAGCGAAATTCGCACATTCTGTGACTCTCACCACGAAATGGGAACGTTCCCATTTCTGTCGGGAGCGATTGGTAGCATGCTAAATAGGAACTATACCAAGAACACTTGGGTCAGCAGGCTGGCCCTACAGGGTGATGCATACCAAACTCAATAGAGTCACAGAGGGAAGACTCATGTCCAAGATCAACGCACAACATCTGGCCCAGCTTATCGACAAGATCGGCGGCAAGGAGAACATCGCCACCGTCAGCCATTGCCTGACCCGGCTGCGCTTCGTGCTCAATGACCCGGCCAAGGCCGACTCCAAGGCCATCGAGACCATACCGGCGGTGAAGGGAAGCTTTACCCAGGGCGGCCAGTTCCAGGTGGTCATCGGCAACGAGGTGGAGCAGTGGTACAAGGCGCTCACCGAGGAGATCGGCGTCAGCGGTGCCAGCAAGGATGCCGCCAAGCAGGCGGCGCGCCACAACATGAACCCGCTGGAGCGCGGCATCTCCCACCTGGCGGAGATCTTCGTGCCGCTGCTGCCCGCCATCATCACCGGCGGTCTGATCCTGGGGTTTCGCAACGTCATCGGCGACATCAAGATGTTCGATGGCAAGACCCTCACTGAGATCAGCCAGTTCTGGGCCCAGGTGCACGCCTTCCTCTGGCTGCTGGGTGAGGCGATCTTCCACTTCCTGCCGGTCGGCGTCTGCTGGTCCGCGGTGAAGAAGATGGGGGGCTCCGAGATCCTGGGGATAGTGCTGGGGATCACCCTGGTCTCGCCGCAACTGATGAATGCCTACGCCATCGGCCAGCAGGTGCCCGAGGTGTGGGACTTCGGTCTGTTCGTCATCGAGAAGGTGGGCTATCAGGCCCAGGTCATTCCGGCCCTGCTGGCAGGGGTGGCGCTCGCCTATATCGAGACCAACCTCAAGCGCATCATCCCGGCCTATCTCTACCTGGTGATAGTGCCCTTCATCTCCCTGCTGCTGGCGGTGATCCTGGCCCACACCCTGATCGGCCCCTTCGGCCGCTGGATTGGTGAAGGCGTCGGCTTCGCCGCCAAGGCCGCCATGACCGGCTCCTTCGCTCCCATAGGCGCGGCCCTGTTCGGTTTCCTCTACGCCCCCCTGGTCATCACCGGTATCCACCACACCACCAACGCGGTGGACCTGCAGCTGATGCAGAGCATGGGCGGCACCCCGATCTGGCCGCTGATCGCGCTCTCCAACATCGCCCAGGCGTCCGCGGTGGTGGGCATCATCCTGATCAGCCGCAAGGAGAACGAGCGGGAGATCTCGGTGCCTGCCGCCATCTCCGCCTACCTCGGCGTGACCGAGCCGGCCATGTACGGCATCAACCTCAAGTACAAGTTCCCCATGCTGTGCGCCATGGTGGGCTCGAGCTGCGCGGCCCTCATCTGCGGCTTCGCCGGGGTGATGGCCAATGGCATAGGGGTCGGCGGCCTGCCGGGCATCCTCTCCATCCAGCCGCAATACTGGGCCATCTATGCCGTCGCCATGCTGGTGGCCATAGTGGTGCCCCTGGCGCTGACCCTGCTGGTCTACAAACGCCAGCAGGCGGCTGGCAAGCTGGAACTGACTGCCGCCTAAGCGCCTGACACGGAGGCGGAGCCCAGGCTCCGCCCTTTTTATCGTCCTTTTTCAATCCGTTACCCGTTTCAACAAGATGAGCGACCCGACCATGAAACAGACTCCCTGGTGGCAGAGTGCCGTGATTTACCAGATCTACCCCAAGAGCTTTCAGGATTCCGGCGCCCGCGGTACCGGCGATCTCAAGGGGATCATGGCCCGCCTCGACTACCTCAAGACCTTAGGGATAGATGCCCTCTGGCTGACCCCGGTCTACGTCTCCCCCCAGGTGGACAACGGCTACGACATCGCCGACTACCTGGCCATCGATCCCGCCTACGGCACCATGGCCGATTTCGAGGCGCTGCTGGCGGCGGCCCACGAGCGCGGCATCCGCATCGTGATGGACATAGTGGTTAACCACACCTCCACCGAGCACGCCTGGTTCAAATCCGCCATGGGGGATAAGCACAGTCCCTATCGCGACTACTACATCTGGCAAGATCCTGTGGCGGGCGGCGTGCCCAACAACTGGCAGTCCAAGTTTGGCGGCAGTGCCTGGGAGCTGGACCCCGCTACCGGCCAGTATTATCTGCACCTGTTTGCCCGCGAGCAGGCGGATCTGAACTGGGAGAATCCGGCGGTGCGGGCCGAGGTGAAGAAGGTCATCCACTTCTGGGCCGACAAGGGGGTCGATGGCTTCCGGCTCGACGTCATCAACCTCATCTCCAAGGATCAGGCCTTCCCGAACGACGACCTGGGCGATGGCCGCCGCTTCTACACCGACGGGCCGCGCATTCACGAATTCCTGCAGGATATCAGCCGCGATGTCTTCGCCCCGGTGGGCGCCATGACGGTGGGCGAGATGTCCTCCACCTCGCTGGCGCACTGCCAGCGCTACGGCGCGCTGGATGGCTCAGAGCTCTCCATGGTGTTCAACTTCCATCATCTGAAGGTCGACTACCCGAACGGTGACAAGTGGACCAAGGCCCCCTTCGATTTCCTCGAGCTCAAGCGCATCTTCAACCACTGGCAGAGCGGCATGCACGGCAAGGCCTGGTCGGCCCTGTTCTGGTGCAACCACGATCAGCCGCGCATCGTCTCCCGCTTCGGCGACGAGGGCGAGCACAGGGTGGCGGCCGCCAAGATGCTGGCCAGCACGCTGCACGGCCTGCAGGGCACCCCCTACATCTATCAGGGGGAGGAGATCGGCATGACCAACCCCGGCTATGGCAGCATCCATGACTATCAGGATGTGGAGAGTCGCAACATCTTCGCCATCAAGCAGGGCGAAGGGGTGCCAGAGGCGGAGATCCTCGCCATCCTCGGCGCCAAGTCGCGGGACAACTCCCGCACGCCCATGCAGTGGAGCGCCGCCACCAACGCCGGTTTTACCAAAGGCACCCCCTGGCTCAAACCCGCCGCCAACTACCCCGAGATCAATGCCGAGGCCGCGCTGGCCGACGCCGACTCGGTGTTCTGGCACTACCGGGATCTGATTGCCCTGCGCAAGGCGCACCCCATCTTCACTCAGGGGGATTATCAGGAGCTGCTGCCGGGCCACGAGCGCCTCTGGGCCTATAGCCGCAGCTGGCATGGCCAACGCCTGCTGGTGGTGAGCAACTTCTACGGCGAGCCAGCGGACTTTGCCCTGCCCGAAGGGATGCAGGCAGGCGAGGGACGCCTGCTGCTTGGCAACTACCCGGACAGCCCGACCCGACTGCAGTCTTGCCGGCTGCGGCCCTATGAATCCCTGATCTGGCTGGTGGAGTAGATGATGACTGAGGCAACGACCATGGTGGCAACCCAGTCGCAGCAGGGCGCTCAGCCAGAGCGTGGCCAGGAGTGGCACAAGATGGTGGCGGGGCAGCCCTATGATGCGGCTGACCCCGAGCTCAAGGCTGCGCGCGAGCGCTGCCGCTTCCTCTATCACAGCTTCAACACCTGTTGGCAGGAGAAGCCCGAGCGGGACGCCCTGCTGCGCGAGTTGCTCGGCAGCCGCGGCGCTTCCTGTGCCATCAACCCGCCCTTCTTCTGCGACTATGGCGCCAATATCTTTTTAGGTGAGAACTTCTACGCCAACGTCAACTGCACCATCCTCGACGTGTGCGAGGTGCATATCGGCGACAACGTGCTGCTGGCGCCTGGGGTGCAGATCTACACCGCCGCCCACCCGATCGCGGTGGTACCTAGGGTGGCCGGGGTCGAGTTCGGCAAGCCGGTGCGGATCGGCCACAACGTCTGGATCGGCGGCAGCACCGTGATCTGCCCCGGCGTCACCATAGGCAATAACAGCGTCATCGGCGCCGGCTCAGTGGTGACCAGGGATATTCCGGCCAATGTGGTCGCCGTCGGCAATCCCTGCAAGGTGCTAAGGCCCATGACGGCGGAGGAGCTGGCAGGGATGGGCCCTGCGGAGGCGTAGTGAACCTGTATCGAACGATGACAAAGGCGCCATAGAGGCGCCTTTGTCATTTCCGATGAAGGACCTGGTGCAGGCCCCTGCCTCGCTAGGTAAACACAGGACCGAAGCCAGAGCCCCACAGAACGGCGGTGGTCGCCAGCACGCAGACCAGCAGCACCAATCCGACCGTGACCACAGAGCTGGCATAGATGAATCCCTGCTCCTTGGGAATGTGCATCAGGATAGGGACGCCGACATAGAGCAGGTAGACGGAGTAGCTAAGCCCGATGAGGCCGATGATCATGACGAACCAGAGATGGGGGTAGAAGGCCGATAGCCCGACCATGAACAGCGGGGTGGAGGTATAGGCTGCCAGCTCGAGTGTCGTCGTGTAGCTGGGGTCAGAGCCGAAGGTGTGACCCATCCAGTGCGCCAGATAGGCCAGGGCAAACACCCCTATGACCAGCGCCACGTACATGGCCACCGACAGCATGAAGGCGCTGTCCGAGGTCAGGGTGATGGGATCGCCTACACCTATGCTCCAGCCGATATGGACGGCGGAGTAATAGGCGCAGACTGACGGGATAAGGGCCACGATAAGAATATGGGTCAGACTGTTTCTGAAACTGTCGTGCGCCTCGTCTATGGTATGCCATTCGGTGTGAGGATGGGCATACAATCCCCATAAGTGGTTTAATATCATAGCGTTATTCCTTTTCAGCTTGGATTGTGAATCGTCGTATACCGCTCGCGCTCCTCTCTATCATTGTTGCATCGCTCGACGGGCCGTCCATTGCAACCGCTACGGCTAGCTTTAAATAAAGCTGCTCCCCTCCCCGGGCGTCAAGGAAGGAACCGGGAACCACAGAAACAGAAAAGCCCGGCGTTGCGGCCGGGCTCTTGAATTGCGCTCTGGGGCTGGACTCGAAGCGGTGACATGCGAAGCAATGGCTCGCCATGCAACATGCAGGCGCCTCTCGAGCCACTCGTCACAACCATCTTTCATGTCTGCATCGCGGATAAGCAAGAGGGGATGCCATGGCATCCCCTCTTCGCATTATCTGAGCTGAGTCAGATTACTGTTGTACTTCCTGCACGCCGGAAACGCGGACTTCGACGCGACGGTCCGGGGACAGGCAGGAGACCAGCTGATCCTTGGCGGTGATGCCATCGCACTGGGTGCCGGTTACCGGGTCGGCTTCGCCACGACCTTCGATGGAGATCTTGCTGGTGGCCAGACCCTTGCTCACCAGGAAGTCTGCGACGGTGCGGGCACGCGCCTCGGACAGCTGCTGGTTGTAAGCCTCGGAACCGATACGGTCGGTGTAACCGACAACGACGGCGCTGCCATCTTTCGGCTGGAATTCAACGATTTGCTGATACAGACCGTTCAGGGCTTCAACCCCTTCCGGCTTCAGTTCTGCCTTGCCAAAGGCAAACAGCACGTCTGAGTTCAGGGCAAAGTTCTTCTCGACAACCACAGGGGCCGCTTCTGCAACGACGGGTGCAGCAACAGGCTCAACATAGGAGGTGCGGAACGGGTGATACACCGCTTCCAGCGTCGCTACGCTCTGGTTGGATTTGTACTGTTCGCCAGTGTAGGTGGTCAGATCAGCCACGTCCCACATGTAGCGGTAACGAGCCTGCAGATCCAGCGCATCGTTCAGCTTGTAAGTCAGACCGACGCCAGCCATCGGCGAAACGCGGGAATCCGTCATGCCAAAGCCGTGCGTATGGGACCAGTAGGCACCGGCTTCACCAAACAGGGAGAAATCCTCACCCAACGGCAGACGGGCGATACCGGACAGGGTGGCACCCTGATTTTCGTAGGCGTTGTTGTTGTTGCCGCTATTGGTATTGCCACGACCGGCGTACTGGTAACCCAGTTCGGCACCGAAGGTTTCGTTGAAGTTGTAACCCATGAAGAGGTTACCGGTGAACGCGTCTTCGGTACCACTCTCAACGCCTTCTACCTTGTTCAGGCCATTAAAGTGAGCAGCACCAACACCGGCACCAAAATAGATGTCGTCGGTAGCGTGAGCTGCAGTGCTTGCCAATGCCAGTGCAATCCAGACAGGAGTCAGTCGTAAGTTCATCGTATAGCCTCATCAATGCTAAATGGTGGGCGTTCAGCCCTTGTTATGTATGGCCACTATTCTATAGGCGAAATCATGTACAGGACCTTAAGCAACCAGACTATTTACCACTCATTTTACTGTTTGTTTTTCATGCACTTCTCGGCTTTAACCAGAAAAACGTTTTTACTCAATAGCGGGCTTCTTATGCCCTGGGATGTTAGTGATGTATGGTGACTGAGTGAATAGTCATAGGATTATCGAGCCCATGAAAAAAGACCCTTGTCTTGCGACAAAGATCTTTTTGAAATTGGCTCCTCCGAGTGACACATGGATTAACAGCCCGCCACTTCTCTACCGGCTTAATTAAGGAAGAGATATATCTTTAGTACCGGATATACGGCCCCCCATCATCCCGATAGAAGAACTCCGAGGAAATCGAGACAGCGGATGGCCATCGAAGATCCGGCTTTTAAAGACGGTATCAAGAAAAAGAGGGGTCTGCGATATATCGATAGCGCCCAGCAAACCTGTCCCCAGATCAGCCAACCGTGAAAAACAGGCAAAGAAAAAGCCCAGCTTTGCAGCTGGGCTTTTGTGTTGGCTCCTCCTACTGGACTTGAACCAGTGACATACGGATTAACAGTCCGCCGTTCTACCGACTGAACTAAGGAGGAATTGTACTTTGGATGCAAGATATCGCTATCTCATCATCCTTAATTGGTGCCCAGAGACGGAATCGAACCGCCGACACGGGGATTTTCAATCCCCTGCTCTACCGACTGAGCTATCTGGGCAAATGGTGCCGGCTACCGGAATCGAACTGGTGACCTACTGATTACAAGTCAGTTGCTCTACCTACTGAGCTAAGCCGGCACACTTTAAACCACTGTGCATGAACACATTTTCACTTCATGGCACCAAAACTTGGTGCCCAGAGACGGAATCGAACCGCCGACACGGGGATTTTCAATCCCCTGCTCTACCGACTGAGCTATCTGGGCGTGGGCGCTATTAAACGGATTTTAGGGCGGGTGGTCAACGGGAAATTTCACTTTCCGTCTCGTTCGTCTCTTTTTTGCGCAGCATCGCCCGTTTTTATCACTTCCGCAGGTGAAGCCACCTCCCGACGGCCCCAGAGTCGAGATTCCTCTCCCTTCAACAGGCGGGTGATGTTCTCGTGATGGCGGATCAGAATGAGGCAGGAGAGCAAGGAGACCGGCAGGGTGTATTCTGGTTTGAGCAGGTAGGTGAAGAGCGGGGTCAGCAGCACGGTGACGATGGAGGCCAGCGACGAATAGCCGCTCACCAGCAGCACCAGCAGCCAGGTGGCGATCGCCGCGCCCCCCATGGCAAAACCGATGGGCAGCATGGTACCCAGTGCCGTGGCGACGCCCTTGCCACCCCGGAAGTGAAAGAAGATGGGATACATGTGACCGAGACAGGCCGCCACGCCGATGAAGCCGAGGTAGATGGGCTTGATCTGCAGATACCAGGCGAGGTAGACGGGCGCCGTGCCCTTGAGCACATCGAGCAGCAGCACGACCAGCGCCGCCATCCGCCCGCCGAGGCGCAGCACATTGGTCGCCCCCGGGTTGTGGGAGCCATGATCGCGAGGATCCGGCAGCCCCCTGATGCGGGAGACCAGCACGGCACTGGACAGCGAGCCGCCCAGATAGGCCAGAATAATCATCAAAATCGTCAGGGCCGTCATCTTGGTCGTTTTTACCACGATATGAATGGGGTATGATGCGGGCCACATTCTCTGGCTTGGGGTTGCCCAACAGCGTGTCGCCCAAACCGACCGTCAGCAGCAATCTGCTGGCCAGACCTGCATCCCTGCGCTGTTCTCACAGCCCATCAAGAGTAAAGAAGAAGTACTGTCATGGACAAGGTGTTTATTCGCGGACTCGAGGTTTTGACCACCATAGGGGTATATGAGTGGGAGAAAGGCATTCGCCAGAAGCTCTGTTTCGATCTCGAGATGGGCTTTGACAACCGCCCCGCCGCCGCAACCGACGATATCAAGCTGGCATTGGATTATGCCACCCTCTCACGCAAGATCTGTGATCACGCCGCCGGCACCATAGTCGAGCTGGTCGAGACCATGGCCGAGCAGGTCGCCGCCCTGGTGCTGGCCGATGAGCGGGTGCAGTGGGTCAGGGTCGTGCTGACCAAACCGGGCGCCGTGCCCAACGCAGCCGGCGTCGGCGTCGAGATCCTGCGCCACCGCACCCCGGCCGCGAGTGCCCAGTGATGGGAATTCGTACCGATGACGATCAGGGCGGTGACAGCATGACCCGCATCTACATCAGCCTGGGCTCCAACATCGAGCGAGAGCGCCACATCCGGGCCGGGCTCGATGCCCTGCAGGCCGAATTTGGCGAGCTTGAGGTCTCTCGGGTGTTCGAGAGCGAGGCGGTGGGCTTTGCCGGTCGCCCCTTCTACAACCTGGTGGTGGGCGCCGACACCGAGCTGCCGCTGGCGATCTTGTGCCAGCGCCTACGGGCCGTGGAGTTCGCCCATGGCCGCGAGCCGGACGCCAAGAAGTTCGCCCCGCGCACCCTGGATCTGGATCTGCTGCTCTATGGGGATCTGGTCTGCGAGGCGCCGGTGGCACTGCCCCGCGGCGAGATCCTCAGCAACGCCTTCGTGCTCTGGCCGCTGGCCGAGCTGGCACCCAGCCTGCGCCATCCCACCGATGGCCGTACCCTGGGGGATCTGTGGCAAGCCTACGACAAGGCATCGCAGCGACTCAGCCCCATTCCCTTCCACTGGGCGGCGTGCGAATTGCAGCCTCACTGAAGCACAAGGGCACCTCGCGGTGCCCTTGTGCTTATCGGCCATCAGAAAGAGTGATTGGGCCCAAGCCCCGGCGACTGGCAGCATGGCCCTGATACCGGAGACCACAATGCCACTCGATACCATTCATGACTTCAACTGCCAGCTGTTGAGCACTCTGCCCCACCAGCGCTATCAACACGAACCCATCCTGGATTACGCCACCGACGAGCGGGTCAAGGCACGCCTCGGCTGGCAGGCGGAATTCAGCAAGACCCTGTTCCTCAAGTTCAAGGATGGCCGCTTCGCCCTGCTGCTGACCCACAGGGACGGGCGGCTGGACAACAAGGCGGTCAAGGCCAGCCTGGGGGCCAAGCCCTCCATCTGCACGCCACAGGAGATGCAGGCGGAGATCGGCTGCCTGCCGGGGGCAGTCTGCCCCTTCCTGCCCCGGGCCGACATCCCGCTGCTGGTGGACTCCGCCCTGCTGGCCCACCACGCCTTCACCTGGACCCCGGGCCACCCGGAGCAGACCTTCCTGCTGGCGGCCCTGCCCTGCCAGGTCAGCTACCTGCCCGTGGCACAGACCTGATCACTGCTTTTCATCTGACCGAACGGGGCCGCGAGGCCCCGCTCACCCCTGCTCTTTCCTGGCCAGCTGGGCGAAGATCAGCGCCGCCAGCATGGACATCAGGCCGATGCAGAGATAGGTCAGGTGGAAGCCACCCAGCCACTGCTCACTGCCCTGTGCCGGCTGCCCGGCGGAGAATAGCCCGAGCAGGCTGGCGGCGATGGCCACCCCCAGGCTCATGGAGAGCTGCATCACCACCGACAGCAGGCCGTTGCCGCTGCTGGCATGGTCGGCGCTCAAGTCCTGCAGCGTCAGGGTGTTCATGGCGGAGAATTGCAGCGAGTTGATGGCACCGAACAGCATCAGCCAGACCAGCAGCACCCCGTGGGGCACCTGGTTGTCGATGAAGTAGAAGCTGGCGATCATGACCCCCAGCGCCAAAGTATTGCCGATCAGGATGCGGCGATAGCCGATGCGGGGAATGAGCTTGTTCACCAGCGTCTTGGTCAGCATGGCGCCGATCACGGTCGGGATCATGGTCATGCCCGCCTTGCTCGGGGAGAAGCCCAGCCCCAGTTGCAGGAACAGCGGAGTCAGGAAGGGCATGGCGCCGCTGCCGAGACGGGCAAACAGGTTGCCCCAGATGCCGATGGCGAAGGTCGAGGTCTTGAACAGGGCCAGGCTGAACAGGGGCTGCTCGGTGTTGGCGGCATAGAGCCAGTAGCTCGCCATGGCGGCGAGACCGAACAGGACGGCAAACAAAGCCCAGCCAGTCGATATACTGTGCTCCCCCAGCCCTTGCAAACCGACGGATACCAACACCATACCGGCACTGAATAGCACGAAACCCTGCCAGTCAAACTTGGCGGTGTGTTGTCGCAAGTCAGGCATGAAGCTCCAGGTGGCGATGAAACCGATCAGCCCCACCGGCAGGTTGATGAGAAACACCCAGTGCCAGCTCGCCACCTCCACCAGCCAGCCCCCCAGCGCCGGGCCGAGCAACGGCCCCAGCAAACCCGGGATGGTGACGAAGGACATCACCCGCAGCAGCTCATGCTTGCTGTAGACCCGCAGCACGGCGAGGCGCCCTATGGGCATCAGCAAAGCCCCCCCCACCCCTTGCAGCACCCGGGCGGCGACCAGCATGGGCAGGCTGTTGGCCGCGGCACAGGCCAGGGAACCCAGGGTGAACAGCAGTATGGCCGCCAGGTAGACGCGGCGGGTGCCGAATCTGTCCGCCAGCCAGCCGGAGGCGGGGATGAGCAGCGCCACCGTCAGCATGTAGGCGATGATCACCGACTGCATCTGCAGCGGGCTCTCCCCCAACGCCGCGGCCATGCTGGGCAGGGCGGTGTTGAGTATGGTGCCATCGAGTGTCTGCATGAAGAAGCCGACCGCGGTCAGCAGGGGCAGCCACTTGCGTTGGGCAGGGGTAACCAGGTGCGAGTGTTCGGGCATGGGCAGCAACCTCTCCTTGTTGTCTTGACCTAAAAAGAGACCCGCACTCGTTGAAAACAGGGGCGGGTCACATCAGGATATCAGGCATCCGGCTGGCCGAGCATGGCTCTGAGCTGCGCTTCGAGCGTGGGCTCAGGTGCCTTGAGAGTCTCGAGGAACAGGGTCTCGATCCCGGCCTTGTCCCGGCTCTTGACGATAAACACCAGCCTGGACTGGGCCCGTCCTTCCGGCCACTCCCCCAGGGTCTGCAGCGGATAGAGCTGGCCGTGGACGCCGTGGATCACCACCGGCTGACTCTCTCCCTCCAGCAGCAGTATCCCCTTGAGCCGCAGCAGGGCATCGCCGTATTGGGCCTGCACCGCATCGATCGCCGCCAGCAGCCGGGAGGGTTTCAGTGGCTCGCCGATGCGCAGGGAGAAGCTCTCGATGTTGCCGTGCTCGAAGTGGGTCGGGGTGGCGGTGCCCACCCTGGCCGCGACCGGCGTCATCCTCGGCTGCAGTGGCGAGGCCAGCCCCTGCTTCGGGGATTCGGTGCGCAGCCAGGCCAGCAGCTGGCGCACATCGCGCCCCGCCGCCTCGTTGTAGGCGCCGAGCTTCTCCAGCACGGTCGGCGACAGCTCGCCATTGCTCACCCGCTGGATCGGCGCCGCCGGGTTGAGCAGTGCCAGCCGGGCTTCCACCCGCGCCAGCACCTCGGTCTCCACCAGGTCGCCCTTGCTCACCACCAGCAGATCCGCCAGCGCCACCTGCTTGACCGCCTCATACTGCTGGCCGAGCTGCTGCTCGATATGGCCGGCATCCACTACGGTGACTGTGCCATCGAAGCGGTAACGCTGGGCGATGAAGCCCTCCTCCTTCAGGGTGAACAGCACGGGGGCCGGATCCGCCAGCCCGGTGGTCTCTATGATGAGCCGCTTGAAGGGTTTGATCTTGCGCTGGATGGCCTTCATAAACAGCCCCTGCAGCGCCTCCACCAGGGAGCCCTGCACCGAGCAACAGATACAGCCGGAATCGAGCAGCACCACCTGCTCGTCCACCTGCTGCACCAGATGATGATCCAGCCCCACAGAGCCGAACTCGTTGATCAGCACCGCGCATTCGCCGAGCTCGGGCTGCTTGACCCAGTGGTTGAGCAAGGTGGTCTTGCCGCTGCCGAGGAAGCCGGTCAGCAGGGTGACGGGAATGCGGGTATCTTGCATATCGGTCATGTTAGCGCCTCATCGGTTGGCAAACAGATCGGCGAGCCAGCGGTTTTCGAACCGCCCCTGGGGATCGAGCTCGGCCTTAAGGGCCAGGAAGTCGTGCCAGCGCGGCAGCAGCGCCGGGAAGTCGTAGAGATCCATCGCCAGGTGCTTGCCGAAGTGGGGAATGCCGCCGAGCGGCACCAACAGTTGTTGCAGCTCGCGCATCTGCTCCATGGAGCCATTAACGAAGGTGCCATCCGCCGCCAGATAGACCAGGAAGCCGACCCAGCACACCGACTGGTCATAAGCCGCGCTGAGCCAGGCCTCGGAGGGGCCGGTGCAGCGCAGGATGAAGGGGTAGTGCAGCACGCCGGGGTTGGCCTGCTGCCAGCGTTGCAGGATCTCCAGCGCCTCGGCCATGCGATGCAGCGGCACCGCCACCTCGCAGTTGATCTGGGGCGCCGGTATCCCCTTGCAGAGGATCTGGTAGACGTTGCCCACCAGATCGGAGGCGTCCTTGAAGCGGCGCACCGTCTCGAAGTGCTCCCCGAGCCGCGCCTCATCCTTGGTGTCCTTGGCCATCTTCTGCAGGGTGGCATCTATGGTGGCATTCATGCGGGCGTCGATGTCCCCCTCCAGCAGCAGCGGCTCGCTGCCCGCGGCGCGGTAACGATCTACCTCCTCGTCACTGGCCGGATCCACCAGCCAGATGTGGCTCTCGCCGGTCCAGGCGAACCACCAGCTCTTCACGAAGCCGTGCTCGCGGTTGAGCCGCTCGTTGTGCTCCAGCAGGAAGGGGTAATCGGTGGTGAACTTGGTGCAGCGCATGATGCGGTTCGGCACGGTGCGCAGGGTGACGTCGAGCAGCACGCCGAGCATCCCCATGCCCATCACGAAGGCGCCGAAGCGCGGGTCGGTGCGATCAACCCGGATGAGGTCGCCATTGGCCAGCATGAGGGTCATGGCCTCCACCGCATCGCACAGGGCGGACTGGTGCAGCCCCTGGCCGTGGGTGCCGGTGCTGAGCGCGCCCCCCAGGGTCTGGATGCCGATGACCCCCGGCGAGGCGGGCAGCATCCGCTCCATGGCGATGAGATCCCCATAGACGGTATCAAGCGGCGTCCCCGCCTGATAGGTGACGCTGTCTTCCGTCTTGCTGAGCTGGCCGCGCAGATGATGCAAGTCCACCAGCAGCGCCTGGCTGCCCTCGGCATAGACGCTGTGAATGGGTTCGAAGGAGAGCCCTGAGCCGATCAGCCGCAGCTTGCGCTCGGGATGTTCACGCAGCAGGCGTTGCAGCTGGTCGCGGCTGGTCGGGCGCCACACCTGCTCCAGCGCACCGAGGGGGTTGGTCCTGGACCAGTTGAACAGCACCTCTCGATTGCCAATCGCCTTGATGCTGTGAAATGCCTGGAACCTGACCGTCATACCGCGCCTCATCTGACTTCAAAATGAGCGTCAATTCTACCGAAAAGTGAGCCGCAAGGCATGAAAAACAAGCCCCTACAGTCGAGGGGGTGGATAACGAAGGCCTGACCCATGCAAAGCGGGGATGCTGGCGGCCATCGCAAGACCCAAGCGCGATCAGCTGGCGAGCGACATGGCCCGGCTGGCCGCCTCCGCCCGCAGCACAGCACAAAACTGCCGGAGCGGCACCGGGCGACCGAACAGATAGCCCTGCAGGTAGGTCACCTTGCCCTTGAGATAATTCGCCTGCTGGCGGGTCTCGACCCCTTCGGCGATCAGGGTCAGTCCGAGCCGGTGGCCGAGATCGATCACGTTGGCGACTATGTGCTCGGACAGGGATTCGGTGCCGATCCGGCCGATGAAGGATTGATCGATCTTGAGGTAGTCCACATTGAATTGCTGCAGATAGACCAGGCTGGAGTGGCCGGTGCCGAAGTCATCCATGGCCAACCTGACCCCCATCTCGTTCAGTTGCCTGAACAGCGAGAGGGTATGGGGATCCGCCACCAGCAGCTCGCGCTCGGTCAGCTCGAGCACCAGCACCACCTTGCCCGGCTCGAAGCGGGCGAGAAACTCGCGGCACTCCCTCAGCAGAATGTAGTCACGGCAATGGGCCGCGCTGATGTTGAAGCTGATGTGAAAACCTTCGGGCAGACGCCGCTGTTCGGCGGCCAGCCGCTGACCCACCTCCGCCATGATGAGGCTGGTCATGGGCACGATCAGGCCGCTGACCTCCGCCTGGGGGATGAACAGGTCCGGGCGGATCAGGCCCGCGTTCGGATGCTGCCAGCGCATCAGCACCTCGGCCCCCATGATCCGCTCGCCATCGGTCGACACCAGGGGCTGCAGGAAGGGGACAAATTCCCGCGCCTGCAGGGCGCGCGCCAGCTCGTTGGCCGGGGAGCGGGGACGACTCAGCAGCCACCACATGAGCAGGGCAAAGCCGATGCAGATCCCCATCAGCACCAGCAGTCCAAACCAACGGTGCTGCAACAACCCTTGCCAGCTGGTGGAAAACTTCTGCCCCACGTAAATGGCGAGGGGATAATCCTGCGAGCGCAGCATGACATGGGCATCGCCGGACAAGGCGGGGGCCTCGCTGAAGAAGTTGCCCTGCTCATCGAGCCAGTGGCTACCGACGTTCAGCATCAGCTCGAGGGAGGGAATATGAAGGCTCAGGATGAAGCTGAGGTAGTCGCCATCGATGAGCGCCAGGGTGGACGCCTCCCCCTGCACGGCCCGCACCGCCAGGAAGGGGTGACCATTGCGAACGGGGCTGCTGTTGCTCAGCAGCAGCTGCCCCTGGCTGTATTTCTCCGCCGCATAGGGCATCTGATAGGAGCCGAAGAAGGAGGTGCAGTAGATGTTGCCCTGATGCGCCAGATTGACCGAGCGGATGAAAGACTCCATGGCCGCCTTCTCCCTCAGATCGAACAGCACGGCTTCGCAGGGCTTGCCCAGCAGCGGCAACGCATTGCGGTTAGCCTCCTTGGCATGCCCCAGCATGTTTTCCAGCATGGTCATGGCGCGATCCGCCGCCTGATTGGACTCCAGCAACAGACCCGCCTGATAACGGCTGTACAACGCCCAGCTGCCGAGCAGCATGGGCAGTGTGAATACCAGCAAGGTGATGGTCAGACGCAGCCAGGGCCGAGCCGTGTCGAACGCGGGGGAATAGGTCATGGGTGGTCCTGCTGCACAAGGACCGCCATGTTAACGATAGAAACTGAACCCAGGCCTAACCGTACAAAAAACAACCACACGAAGATGTTCTGGCGGGCGCCATGAGGCGCCCCTAGGCAAGATCCGCGAGCCTCGGCTCCGCCGACCCGGCTTCCGGCTGCAGCTCGGCGCAAAACTGCGGCAGCGGGATCGGCTGACCGAACAGGTAGCCCTGCAGATAGTCGACCCCCTTGTCGCGCAGATAGTCGGCCTGCGCCTCGGTCTCGACCCCTTCCGCCACCAGCGCCAGCCCCAGCCGCGAGCCCAGATCGATGACGTTGTCCACTATGTGTTCGGAGAGGGACTCGGTGCCGATCCGGCCGATGAAGGAGCGGTCAATCTTGAGATAGTCCACGTGGAACTGCTGCAGATAGAGGAGGCTGGAATGGCCGGTGCCGAAGTCGTCGACCGCCAGCTTGACCCCCATCTCGTCCAGCTGCTTGAACAGGGAGAGCGTGTGCGCGTCCGCCACCAGCAGCTCGCGCTCGGTCAGCTCCAGCACCAGCACCACCCGGCCCGGGATGAAGTGCGCGAGGAAGCCGCGGCACTCCTCCAGCAGGGAGAGATCCCGGCAATGGGCCGCGCTGATGTTGAGTCCGACATGGAAGCCGTCCGGCAGCTTGTCCTGCCGGGCCGCCAGTTGCACGGCCACCGCCTGGATCAGCTGGCTGGTCATGGGGACTATCACCCCGCACTCCTCGGCCTGGGGAATGAACAGGTCGGGGCGGATCAGACCCGAGCTCGGGTGCTGCCAGCGCATCAGCACCTCGGCCCCCATCACCTTGCCGTCGCCACTGGTCACCAGCGGTTGCAGATAGGGCACGAACTCCCGCGCCCGCAGCGCCCGCTTCAGCTCCCCCTCCATGGAGCGTGGCCGCCCCAGCAGCCACCACACCAGCAGTGAGATGCACAGCGAGAAGCCCAACAGCATCAGGATGGTCAGGTGCCTGACATGCCACAGCGCCCCCCAGATGGAGGGCAGTTCGAAACCGGCATAGACGGAGAGCGGATAGTGCTCGGACTTGAGCTTGTGCACCGCCAGGGTCGGCAATCTGTGATAGCCCTCCATCAGGTGCCCCTTCTCATCCAGCCAGGCGTTGCCCACATGCAGCTGCACCTCCCCCGAGACCGGGGCACTCAGGGCCAGCATCAGCTTCAGGTATTCGCTGTCAATGGTGCTGAGCACGGCCCCATCCTGCGATTCGGTGCGCACCGCCAGCATGGGGTGATTGGCCCTGACCGGATTGCCCGACAGCAGGCGCAGGAAGCCCCCGCTGTAGGCACCGACATCGTCCTCCCAGTGCACATCCCCGAACAGCGAGTTGCAGTAGACCCCGTAGTCGTTGATGAGGCTGGCGCTACGGACGAAAGGGGCCAGCGTGACCTCCCTGCGCAGGGTCAGCAGCGAGGTTTTGCAGGGGTGCCTGATCAGCGGGAAGATGTTTCTGTTGGCCCCCTCGGCATGATGCAGCATCGCCTCCATCAGGCGTACCGCCTTGGTGGCGGCCAGCTCGGATTGCTTGTCCAGGGTGTGCAGATAGTTGCTGTGCAGCTCCCACAGGCCCACCGAGGTCGGGAGCGCAAACACCAGCAAGGCACATAACAGCCGCCAGCAGGGGCGCGCGGCATCTAATCCCAATAGAAACATTGTCTGACCATCCAGGAATGAGGCGGATAGAACGACCAGCCCCATGACATCGGCACCTCGCCGGCATGAGGCCCAGAGTCGCAGCCAAAAAAGCGGGGCATGATACAGCGGCCGATCCGTTGCGCTCACGAACCAGATCAGTTTTTACTCAATAAAGAGAGAAATGCGTCGAGGGGGATGGCGGGGCATGGGGGCGTTCCCCTCCCCTTATCTCGCCAGCGTCAGGCCGCAGGATCCTGAGGCGTCTCAGTCTGCTTGGCGCCATGAAAAAGCCCCGACATGGGCCGGGGCTTTTTATCAGACTGCGTGCGCCGCGTCGGCGCCCAGCCTTACACCGCTTGCTGCAAGATCACCGCATCGGCCTTCTTGGTATAGGAGGCGATCTCGTTGAAGTTGAGGTAGCGATAGGTATCGGCCGCGGTGGCATCCAGCGCCTTGGCGTACTGCAGGTACTCCGCCACGGTCGGGATCTTGCCGGTGATGGCGGCAACCGCGGCCAGCTCGGCGGAGGCCAGGTAGACGTTGGCACCCTTGCCCAGACGGTTCGGGAAGTTACGGGTGGAGGTGGAGACCACGGAAGCCCCCTCCGCAACCCGCGCCTGGTTACCCATGCACAGGGAGCAACCCGGGATCTCGATGCGGGCACCGACCCGGCCGAAGATGCCGTAGTAGCCCTCTTCGGTCAGCTGATCCTTGTCCATCTTGGTGGGCGGGGCTATCCACATGCGGGTCGGCAGCTCGCCCTGGTACTTCTCGAGCAGCTTGCCGGCGGCGCGGAAGTGGCCGATGTTGGTCATGCAGGATCCGATGAACACCTCATCGATCTGGCAGCCAGCCACGTCGCTCAGCAGGCGGGCATCGTCCGGATCGTTCGGCGCACACAGGATGGGCTCCTTGATGGTGGCGAGGTCGATCTCGATGATTTCGGCGTACTCGGCATCCTTGTCCGCCTCCATCAGCACCGGATTGGCCAGCCACTCCTCCATCCCCCTGATACGGCGGGTGATGGTGCGCACGTCGCCGTAGCCTTCGGACAGCATCCACTTCAGCATGACGATGTTGGACTTGAGGTACTCGATGATCGGTGCCTGATCCAGCTTGATGGTGCAACCGGCGGCGGAGCGCTCGGCGCTGGCATCGGCCAGCTCGAACGCCTGCTCCACCTTCAGGGTCGGCAGCCCCTCGATCTCGAGGATGCGGCCGGAGAAGATGTTCTTCTTGCCCGCCTTCTCCACAGTCAGCAGGCCGCGCTGGATGGCGGCGTAGGGGATGGCATGGACCAGGTCACGCAGGGTGATGCCCGGTTGCAGCTCGCCCTTGAAGCGCACCAGCACGGATTCCGGCATGTCCAGCGGCATCACGCCGGTGGCGGCGGCGAAGGCCACCAGACCAGAGCCCGCCGGGAAGGAGATCCCGATGGGGAAACGGGTGTGAGAGTCACCACCGGTGCCCACGGTGTCCGGCAGCAGCATGCGGTTCAGCCAGGAGTGGATGACGCCGTCACCGGGACGCAGGGAGACGCCGCCGCGGTTCATGATGAAGTCCGGCAAGGTGTGGTGGGTCTGCACATCGATGGGCTTGGGATAGGCGGCGGTGTGGCAGAAGGACTGCATGGTCAGATCGGCGGAGAAGCCGAGGCAGGCCAAGTCTTTCAGCTCATCCCGGGTCATCGGGCCAGTGGTGTCCTGGGAACCGACCGTGGTCATGCGGGGCTCGCAGTAGGTGCCGGGACGGATGCCCTGCACGCCGCAGGCCTTGCCCACCATCTTCTGGGCCAGGGTGTAACCCTTGCCGGTGTCGGCCACAGGCACAGGGCGACGGAACACGGTGGAGAACGGCAGCGCCAGCGCCTCGCGCGCCTTGTCGGTCAGACCGCGGCCGATGATCAGCGGGATACGGCCACCGGCGCGCACCTCGTCGATCAGCACCTCGGTCTTGAGGGTGAACTCGGCCAGCACCTCATCGGTGCCGTGGCGGGTGATCTTGCCCTCATAGGGGAAGATGTCGATCACATCGCCCATCTCCAGCTTGGAGACATCCACTTCGATGGGCAGGGCACCGGCATCTTCCATGGTGTTGAAGAAAATGGGGGCGATCTTGCCGCCGAGGCAGACGCCGCCGGCACGCTTGTTCGGCACGAACGGGATGTCGTCGCCCATGAACCAGAGCACCGAGTTGGTGGCGGACTTGCGGGAAGAGCCGGTACCGACCACGTCACCGACGTAGGCCAGCGGGAAGCCGGTCTGCTTGAGCTCTTCGATGGCCTTGACCGGGCCTATCACGCCATCTTTGTCCGGGGTGATGCCGGGGCGGGCGTTTTTCAGCATGGCCAGGGCATGGAGCGGGATGTCAGGGCGGGACCAGGCATCCGGCGCCGGAGACAGGTCATCGGTGTTGGTCTCACCGGTCACCTTGAACACGGTGACGGTGATCTGCTCGGCCAGGGCCGGGCGGTTCAGGAACCACTCGGCATCGGCCCAGGACTGCAGCACCCGTTGGGCGTGCGCGTTACCGGCCTTGGCCTTCTCTTCCACGTCGTGGAAGGAGTCAAACATCAGCAGGGTGTGGGAGAGGCCCTTGGCAGCAAGAGGGGCCAGCTCGGCATCATCCAGCAGATCGATCAGCGGCTGGATGTTGTAACCACCCTGCATGGTGCCGAGCAACTCGACGGCTTCGGCCGCGGTCAGGATCGGGGAGTGCGCCTCGCCCTTGGCGACGGCGGTGAGGAAACCGGCCTTCACATAGGCCGCTTCATCAACACCAGGTGGAATTCGGGAGGACAACAGTTCTTTCAGAAAATCTTGTTCACCGGCGGGCGGGTTCTTGAGCAGTTCAACCAGGGCGGCGACTTGCTCTGCATCCAGAGGTTTGGCAACCACGCCCTCGGCGGCACGTTCTGCGACGTGTTTACGGTAGGTTTCAAGCACGACTAATTCCTCTTTGGTCTTTTTTTTGGGGTTCGCCCAAGCTCGCGGCGATCGTCCTTGCGGGACACCCGTAGGGTGCCCCCCACTATATAAGTTTTAACGAGTAAGTAAAATCCAAACCCTGTTCACTTATTCACCAAATCAACATAACCATCTAATCTTGATAAGGTTTTTTAAAAGCACAAAAAACACACCCGACCAGAGTTAACAAAAAGGCAGCATTTCCCCCTTATTCAAAGGTGGTGCCCAATTGCAGATAGAACATGTCGTGCCCCCCTTCCGCCACACCATAACCGAGGAAGATGGGACCGAGGAAGCTCTCCACCCCCACATAGACGGAGCCGGCGGTGTAGGAGGACTCCAGGCTGATGTCCGCGCCCTTGTCCCAGACCCCGCCCTGCTCGAGGGAGCCGCCGAGGAACAGCGGTGCCTTGACGGCGCCGAAGTCGTTGTCCGCCACCCGATAGATGTAGCGCAGACCGCTGAACAGGCTGTAGCGGCCGCTCAGCTGGTAGTGCTGGAAGCCGGACAGCCGGAACAGACCGCCGAGATCCTGCACGAACAGCGGTACCTCTTCCTCCGAGGTGGAGCCGCCCCCTTCCAGCATCAGGTTGAGGCTGTGTCGCCCCCATGACCAGGGCTTGATCAGCGCCAGGTGATAGTTGATCCCCTCGGTATTTTCGGTCGGCGCATTGGTCGGTTCGACCTTGATGTGGGAGTAGCCGCCCTTGATGTCCCAGTAGATCCCCTCGTAGGGGAAGTAGCGACTGTCGAGGGTATCGTGCTCGAAGCGGACATAGGGTCCCCAGGAGGAGGCATCCGCATCCGCATCGGACAGGTTCTGAATATCGACGCTGCCCACCTTGCCCTCCAGCCCCAGGGAAAGCCGGCTCCAGGGCTGACGGTTCCAGCCGACGGAGAGATCCACGCTGGTGAAGCTGTACTCCGAGTCCAGATAACTCACGCCGGACGTCTGCACCTCATCCTCCGGGAAGAAGACCCGGCGCTGGGTCTTGTCATAAGCCAGACTCGCCTCGCCGAAGAAGGTCTGGGAGGGCTCGAGCGGGGTGTAGAAGTCGGTCTTGAGGTGCTTGGCCGTGCCCAAGGAAGCCTCGGTCAGCCACTCGGCCCCCCAGTCATTGACGTTGGTCAGGTTGTAGGACATACCGACGTTGTAGTTGGAGGTGCTCTCGAAATCATCGGAGAAACCGAGCTGGAAGTTGAGATAACCCGGCCCCCAGTTCTTCTCGCTGGCATTGACCACCAGCACGTTCTCACCGCTCCGCTCCTCCACCTCATAGGTGATGCGATCGAACGACTCCAGCGCATAGAGCCGGCGGATGCCCGCCTCCAGGCTCTCATAGGTCTGCACCTTGTCCGGGCGCACCTTGAGCATGGCGCGCACAGTGTCGTCGGAGAGGCGCGACTTGTTGACGATCTCCACCTTGTCGATGTAGTAGGCCGGCTGACCGCTGCGCTCGGCGCGGCGGCTCAACTTCTGGTTGCGGTAGTCGGCATAGCGCTCCGGCGAGAGCGACAGGGCATCGAGCTGGCTAGAGGCGCGGTTGGCCACCACCTCCCCGACCCGGATCCCCTCCGGCATGCGGGCAAAATCGGCGATGCCCATGTCGCCGAACTCCGGGCTGAGCAGCACATCCTTGGGCCCCAGCAGGGCCTTCTGCTTGTCGGTGCCGACCTGGGTCATGTAGGTGGTGAGCTGATCGATCATCGCCAGCCCCGACTTCAGCGACTCGCGGGTGCGCAGCTTGGCACCTATGTCCACCGCGATGACGATGTCGGCGCCCATGGCCTTGGCCACATCCACCGGCATGTTGTTGACAGTGCCGCCGTCGGCCAGGATATGCCCCTCCCACTCCACCGGCTTGAGGGCGCCGGGGATGGACATGGAGGCCTGCATCGCCTTGGCGAGGCTGCCGTGATCCAGCACGAAGGGGGTCACGGTTTCCATGTCCGTGGCCATGGCACGGTAGGGAATGGGCAGGTTGTCGAAACTCTTCTGCACCGGCAGGTTGGAGGTGGCGTGGCGCAGCAGGCTGGCCATGGACTGGCCCTGGAAGAAGCCGTCCGGCAACTGGACAGAGTCACCGTTGACGCCGATGTCGGTACGCAGCTGGTATTTCTCGCTCTGCTGCTTCTTGCGCAGGGAGAGTTCATCGCGGCCGACCTTGTCCTGATAGCCCTTGTTCCAGTCGATGGAGAGGGTCATGCGTTCCACCTCCTCGGCGCTGAGCCCCATGGCGTACATGCCCGCCACATAGGAGCCCATGCTGGTGCCCACCACTATGTCGACCGGGATGCGCTTCTCTTCCAGCACCTTGAGCACCCCGATGTGGGCCGCCCCCTTGGCGCCGCCACCACTCAGCACCAGCGCGATCCTGGGTCGATCGGACTGGGCCGCCGCCATGAAAGGCAGGGTCGCCAGCAAGAGCAGAAGCAGGTGGGTCCATCCCCGATGAAAGATGCGCATATGATTGTCCATTGATCCAGTGCGAGCCGAGTGAGCCGTGATGCCTACTATAAGATGAGGAACTGTAACCGCAACTGCCTGTGCTGGCGAGATTTCATCAAGATCCCGTCGGCCGGCCGGGAGCATGGGCGGCATCAATCCAGTCCCGGCCTGATGTGAGCGCAAACGTTAATCGGCAATAAACGCCGGCATCGCCTCAAGGGCGCGGGTCGGCGGCCGCTAATATGGGCTCAACCTTCGGCCCACACTCCCGAGTCACCCCTATGTTTGCAAGCCTGACACTCAAACAGAAAATTCTGGCCACCGTCATCCTGGCCGTGGCGCTCTCCTGCCTGCTGGTGGGCTACTTCAGCCAGCGCTCGGCCCAGCAGCTGATCGAGGCCCGCATGTTCGAGCAGGAGTTGCCGAACCTGACCCAGCGCATCGGCAAGGAGATCGAGAAGGATCTCACCTCGGTCGCCAATGCCGCCAAACAGCTCGCCAACGATCGCTTCGTGCTGGACTGGGTGGCCCGTGGCATGCCCAAGGAGCAGGAGTCCATCCTCGTCGATCAGCTCAAGGACATGACCGCCCAGTACGGCCTGGTCACCGCCTCCTTCGCCGATCGACAGAGCGCCGCCTACTACAATCAGGACGGCTTCCTGCGCAACCTGACCCCGGAGCAGGATGGCTGGTTCTACGGCTACACCAAGAGCCCGCAGGATCTGATGCTCAGCATCTTTCGCGAGAGCAACGGCGAGGTGAAACTGTTCGTCAACTTCCAGCAACTCGACGGCCGCGGCCTGGCGGGGCTCGCCAAGTCCCTCGACAGCATGGTCAGCATGCTGGCCAACTTCCGCATCGGCGACAGCGGCTTCGTGTTCATGACAGATGGCAGCGGCAAGGTGAAGCTGCACCCGGATGCCGCCCGCATCGACCGCGATACCCTGTCCCAGCTGGCCGGGGCCAGTGCCGCTGGCCTGCTGACCAAGCAGGCGTTCGCCGCCACCCACGCCGAGATCGATGGCCAGCCGGTGGTGCTCGCCACCAGCTATATTCCGCTGCTCGACTGGTACCTGGTGGCCCAGGTACCAGAGGCTGAGATCTACGCCGAACTGGATCGGGCCCGCTTGCACATCCTGCTGGTGAGCCTGGCGATCGCCGTCAGCATGGGGCTGCTCGGCGTGCTGCTGGCGGGCTCGGTCAGCCGTCCGCTCAACGAACTGGCCCGCCTGTTCCGCGAACTCGGCAGTGGTGACGGGGATCTGACCCAGCGCCTCAAGGTGGAGGGACGGGACGAACTCGCCCAGGTCGCCACCGGCTTCAACAACTTCGTGGCCAAGATCCACGGCTCCATCGAGCAGGTGGCCAGCAACTCCCGTCAGCTCGCCGCCACCGCCAACGAGGTGGCCAGCAAGGCCCAGCTGACCCAGCACAACTGCACCGCCCAGCGCGATCGCACAGTGCAGGTGGCCACCGCCATCCACGAGATGGGCGCCACCGTCGGCGAGATCGCCGGCAACGCCTCCCTGGCCGCCGACGTGGCCAAGCAGGCCAACGAGCAGGCCGATGCAGGCGCCCTGATGGTGGCCCAGGCACGCCACGGTATCGTCGGCCTCTCCGACGAGATCGAACAGGTATCCGGCGTCATCGAGTCGCTGGCCAACCAGACCGACTCCATCGGCAGCATCCTCGACACCATCCGCAGCATCTCGGAGCAGACCAACCTGCTGGCGCTCAACGCCGCCATCGAGGCCGCCCGTGCCGGTGAGCAGGGCCGTGGCTTCGCCGTGGTGGCCGACGAGGTGCGCAACCTCGCCAGCCGCTCCGCCGCCTCCACCGCCGAGATCCAGGGCATGATCAACCGCCTGCAGGAGCAGAGCGCCCGCGCCGTCAGCGCCATGACCCAGGGCCGCAGCCAGAGTCTGGCGGTGGTGGCCCAGGCCGACGAGGCCGATGCGGCCCTCGGCCAGATCACCGGCCATATCACCCAGATCAGCGACATGAACATCCAGGTCGCCACCGCCACCGAGGAGCAATCCAGCGTGGTCGGCGAGATCAACCGCAACGTGGAAGACATCAACCAGCTGACCATGGAGACCGCCGACATCGCCCACCAGCTGACCGAGTCCAGCCGCAGCCTGCAGCAGCTCTCTGGCGAGCTCGACAAGCTGGTCGGCAACTTCCGGCTCTGAGTCTCCTCCGCCCTTTCCCCTCATCCAGGGAGCGCAGCCGCGCTCCCTTTTTGCGACAACGGCAAGCCATGACGCAGCACCGCCAACTCGGCTCAGGATCCCGGCAGGAATGACGCATAATCAGAGGAGAACCAAGGAGAACGGAAATGGGTAAACTGATGATGGTAATGGTACTGGGGGCGCTGTTGTCGGCCTGCAGCAGCGGGCCGGTGCGAGTGCACGGCGCCGATGTCAGTGTGGATGACACCCGGATCCGGGTCTACGACGGCCATAATGATGGCTATTACGATGATGACTATCACGGCGGCCAACGGGGTCGTTTCTGTCCCCCGGGACAGGCCAAGAAAGGGCGCTGCTAGCGCCTTTTTTTATGGCCGTCATCTGCTGGTCGGCCTGCTGCAAGCGCGCGTCCAATACAGGCGCCGCCGGATCTTAGTGCTCCACCCCGGCGATGCAGCCCCATAAGGTTTGCCCGCCTCCCCTCGACTATCACCTGCCTCACCTCCTCGGCACTGGGCCCCACGGCATAGCGCCAGACCGCACAGGATCCCATGCCGGCATCGACCACCATATCAGTCGGGATACGCCTCTCCTCCACTGCCTCGAGTCCCGCTATGGGCCACGCCCTTGACGCCTCCCCCGCTCAGCACCGAGTCAATTCAGGCTCGAACCGATCGCTCGCCGGACGCCCCTCTACAGGATGCAGACAGTTGGCCGGAACGGCTCTCCCTCAACACCATCTCGTGCCGCTCTGGCCGGGCATATCAGCCATTACACCATAGGGTGGCGCCGGCATGTCGCGGCAATGAAACGGCGACGTAAGCAAGAGCGCATCGCTGCTGGTCATGACCTTCTAAATACGCGTTCTGCCCCATACTTGAGGGAACACCGCATGCTCCCTGTTATGCCAGCGGCAAGTCATGACGCAACGCCACCAAGGCACCCCGGTGTCCATGGGGAACGGCAGCATAATCAGGGGAAACCATAGGAGGTTGTTATGGACAAGCGGATTCTGATGGTACTGCTTGGCGCGCTGCTCACCGCCTGCACCAGTGGCCCGATACGGGTACATGGCGCAGATTTCAGTGTGGACGATGCCCATATCCGGGTCACTGACGGCTACTACCGTTACCATGGGGGTCATTACTATCGCTATTACGATGACCACCATCGCCACGATGGCTATTACCGCCGTTATTACGATGACCGCCACCCCGATCGCTATTACTACCGCCATGATGGTCACCACCATCGCCAGGAGGGTTATCGCTCCTTCTGCCCGCCAGGCCAGGCTAAGAAAGGGCGCTGCTGACAGCAGGCTGCCAGGTGACAGACAACAAAAAAGCCGCTCATGGGAGCGGCTTTTTCATCACGGCAGAAAGAAGATTATTTCTTCTTCTTGGCCTTGGCGTTCGGCAGATCGGTGATGGATCCTTCGTACACTTCGGCAGCCAGACCCACGGACTCGTGCAGAGTCGGGTGAGCGTGGATGGTCAGCGCCAGATCTTCGGCGTCGGCACCCATCTCGATGGCCAGACCGATCTCACCCAGCAGCTCACCACCGTTGGTACCGACGATGGCACCACCGATGACGCGATGGCTGTCCTTGTCGAAGATCAACTTGGTCATGCCGTCGGAGCAATCGGAGGCGATGGCGCGGCCGGAGGCAGCCCAGGGGAAGGTGGCGACTTCGAAGTTCAGGCCCTGTTGCTTGGCTTCCTTCTCGGTCAGACCGACCCAGGCCATCTCTGGCTCGGTGTAGGCGATGGACGGGATCACTTTCGGGTCGAAGTAGTGCTTCTTGCCGGCGATGACTTCGGCCGCCACGTGGCCTTCGTGCACACCCTTGTGCGCCAGCATCGGCTGACCGACGATGTCACCGATGGCGTGGATGTGAGCGACGTTGGTACGCAGCTGCTTGTCCACCTCGATGAAACCGCGCTCGTTGACGGCCACGCCGGCTTTCTCGGCGTCCATCAGCTTGCCGTTCGGCACACGACCGACCGCGACCAGCACGTTGTCGTAGCGAACCGGCTCGGCCGGCGCGTGCTTGCCTTCGTAGGAGACGTAGAGACCGTCTGCACGGGCTTCAACTGCGGTGACCTTGGTCTCCAGCATGATGTTGAATTTCTTGGCAACACGCTTGGTGTAGATCTTGACGATGTCTTTGTCGGCAGCCGGCACCAGCTGATCGGCAAATTCCACCACGTCGATTTCGGAACCCAGGGAGGAGTACACGGTCCCCATCTCCAGGCCGATGATGCCGCCACCGATGACCAGCAGCTTGCCCGGAACTGTGGTCAGTTCCAGCGCATCGGTTGAATCCCATACGCGCGGGTCGTCATGGGGGATGAACGGCAGTTTCACCGGACGGGAACCCGCGGCGATGATGGCGTTGTCGAAGGTGACTGTGGTCTTGCCGTCGTCCCCGGTCACTTCCAGCGTGTTCGGGCCGGTGAACTTGCCGAAGCCGTTCACAACCTGGACCTTACGCATCTTGGCCATGCCGGCCAGACCGCCGGTCAGCTGGTTGATGACCTTCTCTTTCCACAGACGGACCTTGGTGATGTCGGTCTGGGGGGCACCGAAGACGATGCCGTGATCGGCCAGCGCCTTGGCTTCTTCGATGACTTTAGCGACGTGCAGCAGCGCCTTGGACGGGATGCAGCCCACGTTCAGGCAGACGCCACCCAGGGTGGAGTAGCGCTCGACGATAACGGTATCCAGACCCAGATCGGCGGCACGGAAAGCAGCGGAATAACCGGCAGGGCCGGCACCCAGTACTACGACCTGAGTTTTGATTTCTTTACTCATCATGACCTCTTTGTCGTTCTATATCCCCGGACAGCACAGTCTTATGCCAAAGAAGGCGGCTGCAGCCGTGAAAAAAACGGGGCAAGTTTATAATTTTGTTAATGAAATGAGAAGTGAAAAGGGCGAGCTCTGTGCTCGCCCTCTCATTTACATTTACAGAACCAGTCGACGAATGTCGGACAGCACACCACTCAGAGTGGTGACGAAGCGAGCACCGTCAGCACCGTCGATGACGCGGTGGTCATAGCTCAGCGCCAGCGGCAGCATCAGACGCGGCACAAACTCCTTGCCGTTCCACTTCGGCTTCATCTCGGACTTGGAAACGCCGAGGATGGCCACTTCCGGCGCGTTGACGATCGGGGTAAAGCTGGTACCGCCGATGCCACCCAGGCTGGAGATGGTGAAGCAACCGCCCTGCATGTCGGCAGCGGTCAGCTTGCCGGCACGGGCCTTCTTGGAGATCTCGGCCAGGTCGCGGGACAGCTCATAGATGCCCTTCTTGTTGACGTCGCGAACGACCGGTACTACCAGGCCCCCCGGAGTGTCAACCGCCACACCGATGTGGATGTACTTCTTCATGATCAGCTTGCTGCCGTCTTCGGACAGGGCGCTGCAGAAGCGCGGATGCGCCTCCAGGGCCTTGGCGGCGGCTTTCAGGATGAACACCAGCGGGGTGATCTTCACATCCAGCTTCTGCTTCTCGGCCAGCATGTTCTGCTCTTTGCGGAACGCTTCCAGATCTGTGGTATCGGCTTCGTCGAACTGGGTGACATGAGGGATCATGGCCCAGTTGCGGTGCAGGGCAGGACCGGAGATCTTCTGGATCCGGGTCAGTTCCAGCTCTTCGACCGGACCGAACTTGCTGAAGTCCACCTTCGGCCATGGCAGCACGTTCATGCCGTTGCCATTGCCGGTACCGGCAGCAGGAGCGGACTCGGCGCGCTTGACGGCATCCTTCACGTAGGCTTGCACGTCTTCTTTGACGATGCGGCCCTTGCGACCGGAGGCCTTCACCTTGGCCAGGTTGACGCCGAACTCACGGGCCAGACGACGCACGGCCGGAGAGGCGTGGACGTAGGCATCGTTGGCAACGAAGTCGGACGAAGCGGCAGCCGGGGCAGCGGCCTGAGCCACCGGGGCAGCAGGTGCAGCGGCAACGGGTGCAGCAGCCTGGGCAACCGGGGCGGCGGCAGGCGCGGCGCCAGCCACTTCGAATACCATGATCAGGGAACCGGTAGAGACCTTGTCACCGGCCTTCACCTTGATTTCCTTGACGATACCGGCGAACGGCGCAGGTACTTCCATGGAGGCCTTGTCACCTTCGACCGCGATCAGGGACTGGTCGGCTTCGACCTTGTCACCCACGGCGACCATGATCTCGGTCACTTCCACTTCGTCACCGCCGATGTCAGGTACGTTGACCTCTTTGGCAGCGGCGGCAACCGGGGCTGCAGCCACGGGAGCGGCTGCCTGAGCCGGGGCAGCCACGGCGGCAGGTGCGGCACCCGCCACTTCGAATACCATCACCAGGGAACCGGTAGAAACCTTGGCGCCGGCGGCAACCTTGATCTCGACCACGCGGCCCGCGAACGGAGCCGGCACTTCCATGGAGGCCTTGTCACCTTCCACGGCGATGATGGACTGGTCGGCTTCAACCATGTCGCCCACGGCAACCATGATCTCGGTCACGTCCACTTCGTCGTCACCGATGTCCGGTACGTGCACGTCTTTGCGAGCGGCAGCAACAGGAGCAGCCGGCGCTGCAGCAGCAACCGGGGCGGCAGCCTGAGCCGGCGCGGCGGCAGCCGCACCCTCGGCTTCGAAGATCATGATCTGGGAACCGGTGGCAACCTTGTCGCCCACCTTGATCAGGATCTCTTTGACGATGCCCGCGGCCGGAGCCGGGACTTCCATGGAGGCCTTGTCGCCTTCTACCGCGATGATGGACTGGTCGAGCTCGACCTTGTCACCCACGGCAACCATGATTTCGGTCACTTCAACTTCATCGGCACCGATATCCGGCACCATAATCTGTTTGGACATTGTGATTTATCCTCTTACGCGTACGTTTATCGCGTTAACCTTGGCAAGAGCAGGTTCCGGCTCGTTGTTGCCGTCCGAACCCTGTGTTTGTCCTCTTACCCTTATGTCGCATTAACCTGGGCAAGGCCCTGTCCGGCACGCAGGTCCGGACAGGGCGCTCAATCCTCTTACGCGTACAGCGGGTTAACCTTGTCGGCATCGATGCCGTATTTAGCGATGGCGTCGGCCACAACCTGCTTGTCGATCTCACCGCGCTTGGCCAGTTCGGTCAGGGCAGCAACGACGACATAGAACTCGTTCACTTCGAAGTGACGACGCAGGTTGGCACGGCTGTCGGAACGGCCATAACCATCGGTACCCAGTACACGGTAGTTCTCGGTCGGCACGAAGGCACGTACCTGCTCGGCGAAGGACTTCATATAGTCGGTCGCGGCGATGGTGGCATCGCTACCCAGCACTGAGGTGATGTAGGGTACGCGAGCGGTCGCGGTCGGGTGCAGCATGTTCCAGCGATCGGCGTCCTGACCATCACGAGCCAGCTCGTTGAAGGAGGTCACGCTGAACACGTCGGAACCCACGCCGTATTCGCTCGCCAGGATCTGGGCGGCGGTACGCACGTGACCCAGGATGGAGCCACAACCCAGCAACTGTACCTTGGCCTTGTTACCGGCCACGGATTCCAGCTTGTAGATACCCTTGCGGATGCCTTCCTCGGCTCCTTCCGGCATGGCCGGCATGGCATAGTTCTCGTTCAGGGTGGTGATGTAGTAGAAGACGTTCTCCGGCTTCTCACCGTACATGCGGCGCAGGCCGTCCTGTACGATCACCGCCACTTCATAGGCGTAGGACGGATCGTAGGAGATGCAGTTCGGGATGGTGCCGGCCAGGATGTGGCTGTGACCATCTTCGTGCTGCAGACCTTCACCGTTGAGGGTGGTACGACCGGAGGTCGCGCCCAGCAGGAAGCCACGGGCTTGCTGGTCACCGGCTGCCCACGCCATGTCGCCGATCCGCTGGAAGCCGAACATGGAGTAGTAGATGTAGAACGGGATCATCGGGCAATCGTTGGTGCTGTAAGAGGTCGCAGCAGCCAGCCAGGAGGACATGGCGCCCAGCTCGTTGATACCGTCTTGCAGAACCTGACCCTGCTTGTCTTCCTTGTAGTAGGAGACGATGTCGCGGTCTTGCGGGGTGTATTGCTGACCGTGCGGGCTGTAGATGCCGATCTGGCGGAACAGACCTTCCATCCCGAAGGTACGGGCTTCGTCGGCCAGGATCGGCACGATGCGCTTGCCGATGGACTTGTCTTTCAGCAGCACGTTCAGGGAACGCACGAACGCCATGGTGGTGGAGATCTCGCGAGCCTGCTCGCCCAGCAGCGGGCCGAATGCATCCAGCGCCGGGATTTCCAGCTTGGTGGTGCTCTCGCGCAGACGGGTCGGTACATAGCCCTTCAGCGCGGCACGGCGAGCGTGCAGGTACTTGTGCTCTTCGGTACCCTCTTCGATCTTCAGGTACGGCAACTCTTCCAACTGCTCGTCGGTGACCGGCAGGCTGAAACGATCGCGCAGGTGACGCACTGAGCCCAGATCCATCTTCTTGACCTGGTGAGCGATGTTCTTGCCTTCAGCCGCTTCGCCCATACCATAACCCTTGATGGTCTTGGCCAGGATGACGGTCGGCTTGCCCTTGGTCGCTGCGGCCTTGGAGAAGGCGGCGAACAATTTACGGGGATCGTGACCACCGCGGTTCAGGGCGAAGATCTCCTCGTCGGTCATGTCTTTGACCAGCGCGGCGGTTTCCGGGTAACGGTTGAAGAAGTGCTCACGGACGTAAGCGCCGTCACGGGACTTCATGGTCTGATAGTCGCCGTCCACGGTTTCGTTCATCAACTGGATCAGCTTGCCGGAAGTGTCTTTCTTCAGCAGCTCATCCCACTTGCGACCCCAGATAACCTTGGTGACATCCCAGCCGGCACCTGCGAACAGACCTTCCAGCTCGTTGATGACCTTGCCGTTACCCACGACCGGACCGTCCAGACGCTGCAGGTTGCAGTTGACCACGAAGACCAGGTTGTCGAGCTTTTCACGCACGGCAACGGTCAGGGCACCCTTGGCTTCCGGCTCGTCCATCTCGCCGTCACCCAGGAAGGCGTAAACGGTCTGCTCGGAGCAATCCTTGATACCACGGTCGGTCAGGTACTTCAGGAAGCGAGCCTGATAGATGGCGGCGATGGGGCCCAGACCCATGGAAACGGTCGGGAACTGCCAGAAGTCCGGCATCAGTTTCGGGTGCGGATAGGAAGGGATGCCCTTGCCGTCCACTTCCTGACGGAAGTTGTCCAGCTGATCTTCGGTCAGACGACCTTCAGCGAAGGCACGGGCGTAGATGCCCGGGGAGATGTGACCCTGGAAGTAGACCAGGTCGCCACCGTCCTTCTCGCTGCGAGCGCGGAAGAAGTGGTTGTAGCAGACTTCGTAGATGGTCGCGGAAGAGGCGAAGGAAGACATGTGACCGCCGAGGTCCAGGTCTTTCTTGGAGGCGCGCAGCACTATCATCATGGCATTCCAGCGGATGATGGCGCGGATGCGACGTTCCATCTCCAGGTCGCCCGGGTAAGCCGGTTCGTCGCTGGCAGGGATGGTATTGATGTAGTCGCGATTCGCCTTTTCAGCCACGTCAACACCGCTGATGCGGGCTTTCTCGGCCAGTTGTTCAAGGATGAACTGAGCGCGTTGGGGACCCTCTTCACGCAGCAGGGATTCCAGAGAGGCAAGCCACTCCAGCGTTTCTATCGGGTCCACATCGTTCTTCAGGATATCAGACATGGCTGGTTCCTATTGTTATTTGCACGGCGGTTAAGATGCGCAAGAATTCGACAATAAAGCCTTGTGGGATTAGTTTTCCTGCTGACGGATCCGACGCATGGATCGCTGGATCCGGCTGTCTTCCCTCTGCATATCCAACAAGGTGTCCTCGATAAAGGCCAGGTGCTCATGACAAGCAGCCCTGGCCCGCTCCGGAGCCCCCGACAGGATAGCCTCGATCAGGCTCGCACGATGGCGACGGATCTTGGCTACCACTCCCGGACGGCGATTCAAAATTTCATTATTTCGTAAAATATTCTGTTCGAGCATGGGGCCCATGGCCCGCAACAGGTGCAGCAGCACCACGTTGTGCGATGCCTCGGCGACCGCCAGATAAAACTGGGTGACGGCGGCGGATTCGACCACCAGCGACCCCTGCTGACCCGCCTCTTCGATGGCGGACTGCGCCTGGCGGATCCGCTCGAAATCGGCCTCGGTCCCCCGCAGCGCGGCATAGTAGGCACAGATGCCTTCCAGCGCGTGGCGAAACTCCAGCAGATCAAACTGGGCTTCAGGGTGAGTGCTGAGCAGTTCGAACAGGGGATCGGCGATCCCCTTGCTCAGGGCATTCTGCACATAGGTGCCGCCGCCCTGACGACGATACAAGAGTCCTCTCGCTTCCAGGCGCTGGATGGCTTCGCGCAGGGAGGGGCGCGATACCTGAAACTGGATGGCGAGTTCGCGCTCCGGTGGCAGCTTCTGCCCCGGCTGCAAGCTGCCTTCCAGAATCATGCTTTCCAGCTCGGCGACGATGGCGTCGGCCAGCTTGGGCTGAGTAATCTTGATATAGGGCATGGGGCTACTTTGTTAAATTGGTATTACCAATTCTATGATTGGGGCGAAAATTAGCAGAGGGCATAGGAAAAGTCCACCCAAAATATGATCTGCATCAAGATTGAAGGTTGCCACTTTAGGGGTAAAAGACGGGAATTATGATGTGGCTCAAAGAAAATGGTCTGACCAATATTTATGAGCTTCCTCACAGATAACATTTGGCCAACAGCATGAAAGAATGGCTCGCCATAGAGACAAGCCATTGATTTTAAAAATACAAACTAAAGTTTAGCTTTGTCACTTGAGGTTGAGCAGATGGCGATAGTGAGCCCATTCGAAACTATCGCCCGGATCCGTCTTGCGACCGGGGGCAATATCGCAATGACCGACAATCCGCTCCGGGGTGATGGCAGGATATTGGCCTGACATGGCTCGGGTGAGCCCCGCCAGCGTCAGGTACTGCGCCTCCTCGTAGGGCAGCTCATCTGTCCCCTCCAGCTCGATGCCGATGGAGAAATCGTTGCACGCCTCCCTGCCCTCCCAACTCGACACCCCGGCATGCCAGGCGCGGGCACCGAATGGCACATATTGCACCAGCTCACCATCGCGCCGGATCAGGCAATGGGCCGAGACTCGCAACTGATAGATCTCGGCGAAATAGGGGTGCGCGGCAGGATCCAGTCGTCCCAGGAAGAGGTCATCTATCCAGGGGCCGCCGAACTGCCCGGGTGGCAGGCTGATGCCATGCACCACCAGCAGGGAGATGTCGTCCGGGCTGGCCCGCTCGTTGTGGTGGGGGGACGGCACCCGACGGGCCTGCTCACACCACCCCTCGGCGTCGATGGAAAAAACTGCTATGGGCTGCGTCATCATCTACTCGATCCACAATGGAAATATGCCCGCTAGCGGGCGGCCGCCCCCATCATAAGCCGGGAACAAGCATCTGAATTCATGGGTGAAACTGTGTTAGGCTGAACCATCATTCGCAAGGCACTGGACCCCATATGCACCCGATGGCACGCCGTCTCTGGCTGCTGGCCTGGCTCTCCCTGCTGGGGCTACTGACCCTCTACTTTTACTCAGGTGCTCAGCCGACCGTGACCGCCAGCGGCGATCTGCTGCTCAAGGCCGATGCCAGCGGCCACTATCGTCTGGAGGGTGCCATCAACGGTCAACCGGTGCAACTGCTGCTGGACACGGGAGCCACCCGGGTGACGGTACCGAGCCAGGTGGCCAACCGCCTCGGCCTGATCGCCACCGGTCGCAGCCGGGTCAACACGGCGGCCGGCGAGATCCAGGTCCATACCAGCCAGATCGAAAGCCTGGCGATGGGCCCACTGACCTTGTACGATTTGTCCGTGTTTATCAATCCGGCGGCCGACGGGGAAGAGATCCTAGTGGGCATGAATGCCCTCGGCCGGCTGGAATTGCGCCAGAAAGACAGGCAGTTGCTTCTCAGACCCTTGCAGGAATAAGGCATGTTACAACAGGACATCAGCCGCGCCGTACGCGCCGCACTACTCGAAGACTTAGGTCAAGCCCTCACCGTGCTGGATCAACCGGACGCCAGCGCCGACATCACGGCCCAGCTGATCCCGGCCGATCGCATCTCGACCGCCCGTGTCATCACCCGCGAAGCCGGCGTGTTCTGCGGCCAGCCCTGGGTCGATGAGGTGTTCGCCCAGCTAGGTGGCGAGGTCAAGGTGGAATGGAAGGTCCAGGATGGTGAACAGCTCTCACCGGATCAGGAGCTGTTCCGCCTCCACGGCCCTGCCCGCATCCTGCTGACCGGCGAGCGCAACGCCTTGAACTTCGTGCAGACCCTCTCCGGCGTCGCGACCCTCACCGCCCGTTATGTTGCCGAGCTGGCAGGCACCGAATGCCGCCTGCTCGACACCCGCAAGACGCTGCCCGGCCTGCGCAACGCCCAGAAATATGCCGTCACCTGTGGCGGTGGCAAGAACCACAGGATCGGTCTGTTTGATGCCTACCTCATCAAGGAGAACCACATCCTCGCCTGTGGCGGCATCAAAGAGGCCATCACCGAGGCGCGCCGCCTCAACCCGGGCAAGCCGGTGGAGGTGGAAGTGGAGTCGCTGGCCGAGCTGGAGCTGACCCTCAGCGCCGCCGCCGACATCGTGATGCTGGATAATTTCGATGTGACCATGATGCGCGAGGCGGTCACCCTCAATCAGGGCCGCGCCAAGCTGGAGGTGTCTGGCAATGTCACCCTGGAGACGCTCGCCGACTATGCCGCCACCGGCGTCGACTTCATCTCGGTGGGTGCACTGACCAAGCATGTGCGGGCGCTGGATCTGTCGATGCGCTTTGTCTGAATGCGGACGGGAGAGAAACCCTTCGTTTCGCCCTGCCAGATATTACAGGTCTCGAAACTTGCAAAAGGCGCCACAGGCGCCTTTTCTTTATGCAGGATCCCACGGCATAAGGAGTGTGAAGATGGGCCCTCCCGACGATGAAGAAAAGAGCCATTAGAGGCTAATTAATGTTTGATTTTTCTATGATTTTCACTAAATGACAGAAAAGTGGTTAACAAAGGGATAACCTCTGTTGCCAACCCGAAGCGCTCGGATAAGATACTGCCTTGTGGATAGATTTCCACCAGCACTTATCAGGAACCATGGACAAAAGGATATTTGACATGAAAAGACAATCAGGGTTTACGCTTATCGAATTGATGATAGTGGTTGCGATCGTCGCCATCTTGGCCGCTATCGCTCTGCCGGCCTATCAGACCTATACCAAACGCGCCAAGTTTTCGGAGGTTATTGCAGCCATTACACCTGCTAAGACGGCCGTCGAAGTGTGTGTTCAGGGTGCGGCCGATAGCGCCGAAATCTTTGACGCAACAAATGGCTGCGGCGCTAGGGCCGAGGCCGCGCTAGCTGATGCAATTCAGAATCAGCAGTATGTTGATGCCACTTCTGGCGCTTATAGTGCAGATACTGCTGGTAAAATTATTGTTCAGTCCTCTGCCACTCTGGATCCAAACAACACATATACGTTTGAACTGGCAGCCAGTCCCGCATTAACTAACGCAACCCCCCCAGGACAACAACTGAACTGGGTAATTGGGGGAACTTGTAAAACGGCTGGCCTGTGCTGACGCATGACCTCTAGCCCCAATAGCGGCCTGGCCACCAGCCTGGCCGCCTCTTCCCTCCTCAGTGAGCCGGACTCACTACGCTTCCTGAGCCAAGCCAAGGCGCAGCGCAAGCCATTTGTCACCTTCCTGATCGAGAACGATATCCTCGACAGCAAAGCGTTAGCAGATTTCTGCGAGCTGGAGTATGGGGTACCTCTGCTGGATCTTGCCGCCTTCGATCTGGCCGAGATCCCGCAGAAATACCTCAATCAGAAGCTGATTGAGAAACACCATGTGCTGCCCATCTACACCCAGGGCCACACCCTCTATATCGCCATGTCGGATCCGACCAATGTGTCAGCACTGGAGGATTTCGGCTTCAGCTTCGGCCTGCACACGGAAGCCTTGCTGGTCGAGGAGAGCAAGCTGACCACCGCCATCGGCAAGCTGATGGAGAACGAGCAGGATGCGCTCGGCATGGACCATATCGACGAGTCTGAGATCTCGGAACTCGAAGTCTCTGACGAAGGCTCTCGGCTCGATGAGGGCGTCAATACGGCGGATGATGATGCCCCCATAGTGAAGTACATCAACAAGATCATGATGGACGCCATCAAGCGCGGCGCCTCGGATCTGCATTTCGAACCCTATGAGACCAAGTACCGGATCCGCTTTCGGATTGACGGCATTCTGCATGAAATCGCCACCCCACCGGTCAACCTGGCCAACCGCTTCTCCGCCCGCCTCAAGGTGATGGCGCGACTCGATATCGCCGAGCGGCGCCTGCCTCAGGATGGCCGGATCAAGTTGAGGCTGTCACGCCACAGATCTATGGACATGCGGGTCAACACCCTGCCCACCATGTGGGGTGAAAAGATTGTGATCCGCCTGCTGGACTCCTCGGCGACTCGCCTCAACATAGAGCAACTCGGTTTCGACGACCGGCAGAAGGCCCAATACCTGAAGGCCCTCTCCAAGCCTCAGGGCATGATCCTGGTCACCGGCCCCACCGGCTCCGGCAAGACGGTCTCACTCTATACCGGCCTCAACATTCTCAATACCAACGAGGTCAATATCTCTACCGCCGAAGATCCGGTGGAGATCAACCTGCCCGGCGTCAATCAGGTGCAGATCAACCCCAAGGCCGGACTCACCTTCGCCAGTGCCCTGCGCTCCTTCCTACGCCAGGATCCGGATATCGTCATGGTGGGGGAGATCCGGGATCTGGAGACAGCCGAGATCGCCATCAAGGCGGCCCAGACCGGTCACCTGGTGCTCTCGACCCTGCACACCAATTCGGCGGCCGAGACCCTGACACGGATGATGAACATGGGGGTCCCCGCCTTCAACATCGCCTCCTCGGTGACCCTCATCATGGCCCAGCGCCTCGCCCGAAAGCTATGCGATCACTGCAAGACGCCGGAGGTGGTGCCGGACGCCGAGCTGCTGGAGTTGGGCTTTACCCCCCAGCAGTTGGCCGCCGGATTGCTACTGTTCAAGCCGGTCGGTTGCAAGGAGTGCTCGGGAGGATATCGGGGCCGCGTCGGCATCTATGAGATCATGCTCATGTCCGACAACATCGCAAAATTGATCATGCAGGGGGCCAACTCCCTGCAAATAGCTGCCATTGCCCAGAAGGAGGGCATGCGTAATCTGCGTATCTCAGGTCTCGAAAAGGCAAGGTTGGGGGTCACCAGCCTGGCCGAGATCAACCGGATCACCACCAACTGAGCCCAGCGTTTCCAACCCATTCACCCGGGTGATGCCCATGCGGCATCCCTCGAGGATGTTCTTCAAGCCAAGGCGGCCCGGACAGGGAGCTATATCATCCGGCCACCGTCGCCCAATTGCAGGATGCAGTGATGGCAACATTAGCGCAAAAACGTAACCCGCCCAAAAAGGTCTTCTCCTTCCGCTGGCACGGGGTCAATCGCAAGGGGCAGAAGGTCTCTGGCGAGTTGCAGGCCGACAGCATCACCACCGTCAAGAACGAGCTGCGCAAGCAGGGCGTCAACGTCACCAAGGTCAGCAAGCAGAGCCAGGGGCTGTTTTCCAAGGGTGGCGCCAAGATAAAGCCGATGGACATCGCCGTCATCTCCCGCCAGATCACCACCATGCTCTCCGCCGGTGTGCCGCTGGTACAAAGCCTGCAGATCATCGCGCGTGGCCACGAGAAGGCGGCGGTACGTGACCTGATCGGCCAGATCGCCGCCGATGTAGAAACCGGCACCCCCATGTCGGAGGCCCTGCGCCGCCACCCCCGCCACTTCGATACACTCTACTGCGACCTGGTAGAGGCGGGAGAGCAATCCGGTGCGCTGGAGACCATCTACGACCGGATCGCCATCTACCGCGAGAAGAGCGAGGCACTCAAGTCCAAGATCAAGAAGGCGATGCTCTACCCAGCTATGGTCATCCTGGTGGCCATCATAGTGACCTCCATCCTGCTGCTGTTCGTCATTCCCCAGTTCGAGGAGATCTTCAAGAGCTTCGGCGCCGAACTGCCCATCTTCACCCAGTTCGTCATCGGCATCTCCCGCTTCATGCAGCATTGGTGGTATGCGATCTTTGGCGGCATCGCCCTCGCCATCTTTCTCTACGTGCGCGCCTGGCGCAGCTCCCAGAAGGTACGGGATAACACGGACAGGTTCATCCTCACCATCCCCATAGTGGGCTCCATCCTGCACAAGGCGGCCATGGCCCGCTTCGCCCGCACCCTCTCCACCACCTTCTCCGCCGGTATCCCGCTGGTCGACGCCCTGGTCTCGGCCGCCGGCGCCTCCGGCAACTATGTCTACCGCACCGCCATCATGGCCATCCGCAACGAGGTCGTGGCCGGCATGCAGATCAACGTCGCCATGCGTACCGTGGACCTGTTCCCCGACATGGTGATCCAGATGGTGATGATCGGGGAGGAGTCCGGCGCCATCGATGACATGCTCTCCAAGGTGGCGGCCATCTTCGAGCAGGAAGTGGACGACATGGTCGATGGCCTTACTAGCTTGCTCGAGCCCTTCATCATGGTGGTGCTGGGGGTGCTGGTCGGTGGCATGGTCGTCGCCATGTACCTGCCGATCTTCAAGCTGGGCTCTGTGATACACTGACGCCCTGCCACCCGGCCTGCAGACCCGGGTGGCAAACCCCGCCGGCATAAGCCGGCGTGGGCGTGACTTTTTATGGCTCTCTTTCCCAACACAAACGGTTGATTATGGCGTCTCTGATCGAACTGGCCCACGGCCTGCCCTGGCTCTACCTCTCCCTGATGTTTCTCTTCTCTCTGATGATCGGCAGCTTCCTCAACGTGGTGATCCATCGCCTGCCCATCATGCTGGAGCGGGAGTGGCACGCGGAATACCGCAGCTATTTTGACAGCGATGCCGACCCCGCCCCCACCACGCCTTACAACCTGATGGTGCCGCGCTCCTGCTGCCCCCATTGCGACCATCCCATCACGGCGCTGGAGAACATCCCCCTGCTGAGCTGGCTCTGGCTCAAGGGGCGCTGCCGAGAGTGCCAGGCTCCCATCTCGGTCCGCTATCCGCTGGTCGAATTGCTGACCGCCCTGCTGTCGGTGGCCGTCGCGGCGACACTGGCCCCTGGCTGGGGCACCCTGGCCGCTCTGGCGTTGACCTGGGTGCTGGTCGCGCTCACCTTCATCGATCTGGACAAGATGCTGCTGCCGGACCAGCTCACCCTGCCACTGCTATGGGGGGGCCTGCTGTTCAACCTGCTGGGCGGCTTCGTCCCGCTGGGAGATGCGGTGATCGGGGCCATGGCCGGGTATCTGGTGCTGTGGAGCCTCTACTGGGCCTTCAAACTGCTCACCGGCAAGGAGGGGATGGGCTACGGTGACTTCAAACTGCTGGCCGCCATCGGCGCCTGGCTGGGCTGGCAGGCTCTGCCCATAGTGCTGCTGCTCTCCTCCCTGATCGGCGCCCTGATCGGCCTCACGCTGATCGCCCTGCGTCGGCATCATCAAGCCAACCCTATTCCCTTTGGCCCCTATCTCGCCATCGCGGGCTGGATCGCGCTGCTGTGGGGCGATAGCATCACCCGCTGGTATCTGCACACCGTCCTCTAACACAAGGGTGCCCTGACAATGTATGTAGTAGCTATCACCGGCGGGATCGGCAGCGGCAAGACGACCGTCGCCAACCAGTTTGCGACCCTGGGTATCGAGGTGATCGATGCCGACCTGATCGCCCGCGAGGTGGTGGAGCCCGGCACACCGGCACTGACCGCCATCGCCAACCATTTTGGTCCCGGCATCCTGGATGAACAGGGGCGACTGGACAGGCGTGTCCTGCGCGAGCGAATCTTCAGCGAGCCGGCGGCCAAACACTGGCTCAACGCCCTGCTCCACCCCCTCATTCGCAGCGAGATGCTGCGCCAGTGCGCGGCGGCCAGCTCGCCCTACTGCCTGTTGGTGGTGCCGTTGCTGGTAGAGAACCGGTTGATGGCCCTGGCCGATCGAGTACTGGTTATCGACGTGGATGAGGCTACCCAGATCGAACGAACCTGCCGCCGGGACGGGGTGAGTCGCGCCCAGGCGGAGGCCATTCTGGCCGCCCAGGCGAGCCGGGCCGAGCGGCTCGCGGTGGCCGATGATGTGCTGGACAACCAGAGTGGTACAAGTGAGACCATCCTGGCGCGAATTTTGGCGCTGCACGAGACATATCTGGCATTTGCCACTCAACAAGCCCGCCAAGTGTGAGTACACTAGGCCGGTTTATGGCTGGCCAGGATTAGGCATGATTTACGATTTCCCCCTCAACGAAAAAAGCCGGACCTATCTTCGTCTGGAGTCCCTGTTTTCCCAGATCCGCGACAATCTGGAGAGTGACCAGCCTTGGGCACACATCGCCTTCTTCAAGGGGTTGTTCGATCTGCAGGAATTGCTGGAGCGCGGCGATCTACGTGCCGATCTGATCAAGGATCTGGAGCGGCTCGGTCAGCGACTGAGCCATTGGGCCAGCCTGCCGGAGGTCGACCTCGAGCAGATCCAGCGGATGCAGCAGGAGAGCACCCAGCTCTCCCGCAGCCTGCTCAATTCGCCACGGCCCGGTGCTCGCCTGAAAGAGGATCGCCTGCTCGGCTCCATCCGTCAGCGTTTCTCCATTCCGGGTGGCCTGTGCGCCTTCGACGTGCCACAGCTGCACCACTGGCTGGCGACCCCGGCCGTCGCCCGTCATCAGCAGATGCAACAGTGGCTCAGCGACATCAACCTGCTGATGAACGCCATCTCCCTGCTGCTGCGGCTGTGGCGCGAGTCCGGCCACTTCAGCGACCAGGTCGCCACCAATGGCTTCTTCCAGGATACCGCCGAGGGCGCCGAGCTGATCCGCATCCGCATCCTCGGCAACCACTCCTGCTATCCGACCCTGAGCGGTCACAAGAACCGGTTCGCCCTGCGCTTCCTGCCGACGACGGAGCAGCAGATCGGCGACGTCCCCTTCCAGCTAGCCTGTTGCTAACGGTCAAGGAGCCAATATGGTCACCAAGGTGAAATGTCCGACCTGCCAAACCGAGATAGAGTGGGGCCCGCAGAGCCCGTTTCGTCCCTTCTGCAGCAAGCGCTGCCAGCTGATCGATCTCGGCGAATGGGCCGATGAAGAGAAGCGCATCCCGGGCGAGATCAATCCGGATCTGCTGCCCTACCCGGATGAGGGTGAGCAGTGGCAATGAGCCAGATACCAAAAAGGGCCCGCAGGGCCCTTTTTTAATATCGGCACCCCGGCAAATTACTCCGCCAGCGATGCCTGCAGCCGCGCCACGATCGGGCCGTTGGCATCCGGGAACCTGTATTCGTGCAAGGCGGCCAGCGGCACCCAGCGGCACTCCTGCCCCTCCTTGCCGAAGGGCTCGCCACTGAAACGGGTCACCTTCCAGATATCCAGCAGCACCTGCTTGTCAGGATAATCGTGGTGCAGCTCCATGAAGGGAGCGCAATCCTGTACCCGAATCCCGATCTCCTCCCACAGCTCCCTGTCCAACGCGGTCAGCAGATCTTCCCCTGACTCCACCTTGCCCCCCGGGAACTCCCAGCGATCGCCCTGATGGCGGTCTGAGGAGCGTTTGGCGAGGAAGATCTCGCCCTTCTCATTCTCGATGACGCCGACCGCCACCCAGATCCGTTTCTTCGGTTCCATCTCTGTCCTCAACGTAAGCACGGCAACGCGGCAATCCAGGGGGCCAGCCGACTGGCCTGCTGCGCCTCCTGAGCCGTAAAGATATCCTGCCCCACATGCTCATTCCCACTCGGGGCGGGCTGTGGCCAGGGGCTCACCCCGGGCGGGGTGAAGCAACGATCATGCACCAAGCAGCTTTGGCGCAGATAGCGCCACAGGCAGTCGCGCAGGAACCACTGATCCACGTTCGGTGTCTCCATGGTACCCGGTTGATAGGTGGCAAGCAGCGGGGTCAGCGGCGGCAGGATGCCGGCCACCCCGCCCCACATTCCCGCCAGCACCAGATCGGTATGGCTCCACCAGTCACGCATGATATGGAACCAGCGCTCCGATGCAAGCCAGGCATCGACGGCGAGACGTTCCCGGATGTTCAACACGGAATCCGCATCGCGGATCAGGAAGCGCCCCACCCCGGGATCGTTGGCCACCAGGAAGCGCCAGCACAGGCGTTGGCGCAGAGACTGTCCGGCCGGCTGCACCAGCACCTCGGCACCGTGCTCCTGCAGACGCGCCAGCAAGGCTGCCGGCACGCTCGCATCCACATAGAAACGCACCCGCCAACCCGGATAGAGATAGGCCGCCGCCAGCACGTTGTCGAGCGCACCGCGCAGATAGCGCCGCTCGCTGCCCCACAGGGAGAAGGCGATGACCTTCTGCCGGTCGGGGCGCTCGGCCAGCCAGGTATCCGGGCCACCTGCGGGCAGCTCCCACCCCTCGGCCGGCTGGCCGCTCGCCTCATCCTTCAGGATCAGTGCACGGGTGCCCGCCTGCGCCGCCTCGGCATGACGCCCAAGCTTGGCGAGGGAGGTGCAAAGGCCATCCTGAGCCAGATATTCCCTCGGCTCACGCCGTGCCAGCTCGGTCAATCGCAGCAGCGCCCGCTCATATTGGCCTGAGCGCGACAGACAGACACAGAGGTTGCGCAGCACCTCGTTGTCATCGGGTTCGGTCTGATGAGCCAGCTCCAGCACTTGTGCGGCCGAGGCCGGATCGCCAGACAGAAAGAGGTAATAGGCAAACTGCAGTTGCAGGGGAGCGAGTTTGAGGCGTTCCCCGTTCAGTCGTGCCAGCACCAGCTGGACGGCCTCCTGTCGCCGCTCCTGCAACCAGCTGGCATGGGCCGCTTCGTCCCACCCTGTCGGCGCCTTGCTCATCGTCTATCTCCTTCCATGGTGGCCCTGAAATGAATGCACCGCCCGGAGGCGGTGCATGAATCACGACAAGGGATCAGGTCAACTGACCGTGGCAGTGCTTGTATTTCTTGCCGGAACCGCAGGGGCAAGGGTCGTTGCGACCGACCTTCTGCTCGTCACGCACGAAGGTAACATGACCCTCTTCGGGCTGGGCCTCTTCGTCGGCCAGCTGGTTCTCGGCAGCGGCATGGGTATAGGTACGGGGAGCCGCTTCCGCCTGCTGGCGCTGATGCTCTTCCATCGCCTCCACGTCGCGCTCCTGCACCTGCACCCGGCTCAGGATGCTGACCACGTCGCGCTTGAGGGTTTCCAGCATCTGGGTGAACAGATCGAAGGACTCGCGCTTGTACTCCTGCTTGGGGTTCTTCTGGGCGTAGCCGCGCAGATGAATGCCCTGACGCAGGTGATCCATGGCCGCCAGATGCTCCTTCCAGAGGCCATCCAGGGTCTGCAGCATCACCGCCTTCTCGAAGTTGCGCAGCACCTCGACGCCGACCAGCTCCTGCTTGTGGGCGTAGAGCTTGGTGGCTTCCTCCAGGATGCGCTCGCGCAGCTTCTCTTCATACAGCTTGTCATCTTCCGCCAGCCACTGCTGCAGCGGCAGATCCAGCGAGAAGTCGGACTTCAGGCGGGCTTCCAGGCCCGGCACATCCCACATCTCTTCCAGGGACTGGGGCGGGATGTACTCGTCGATGACGCTGCCATAGACGTCGTCGCGGATGACGTGGATGGTGTCGGAGATGTCGTTGGTATCCAGCAACTCGTTGCGCTGCTCATAGACCACCTTGCGCTGATCGTTGGCCACGTCATCGAATTCGAGCAGGTTCTTGCGGATGTCGAAGTTGCGACCCTCCACCTTGCGCTGGGCGTTCTCGATGGCCTTGGTCACCCAAGGATGCTCGATGGCCTCGCCCTCTTCCATGCCCAGCTTCTTCATCATACTGGTGACACGGTCGGAGGCGAAGATCCGCATCAGGGTATCTTCCATGGAGAGATAGAAACGGGAAGAACCCGGGTCACCCTGACGACCGGAACGGCCGCGCAGCTGGTTGTCGATACGGCGGGATTCGTGACGCTCGGTGCCGATGATGTGCAGGCCGCCGGCGGCCAGCACTTCATCGTGGCGGATCTGCCAGGCGGCCTTGATCTCGCGGATCTGCTCGTCGGTCGGGTTCTCCAGCGCGGCGATCTCGGCCTGCCAGTTGCCACCCAGCACTATGTCGGTACCACGACCGGCCATGTTGGTGGCGATGGTCACGGCGCCAATCTGGCCGGCCTGGGCGACGATCTCCGCTTCCATGGCGTGGAACTTGGCGTTCAGCACCTTGTGCGGGATGTTCTCCTTGTTCAGGATGCCGGACAGCAGCTCGGAGTTCTCGATGGAGACGGTCCCCACCAGTACCGGCTGGCCGCGGGAGACGCAACCGCGAATGTCTTCGACGATGGCGGCATACTTTTCCTGGGCGGTCAGGTAGACCAGATCGCCCATGTCCTTGCGCACCATCGGCTGGTTGGTCGGGATGACCACGGTATCCAGACCATAGATCTGTTGGAATTCAAAGGCTTCGGTGTCGGCGGTACCCGTCATCCCCGCCAGCTTGTCATACAGACGGAAGTAGTTCTGGAAGGTGATGGAGGCCAGGGTCTGGTTCTCGTTCTGGATCTTGACCCCTTCCTTCGCCTCGACGGCCTGGTGCAGACCATCGGACCAGCGACGGCCCGGCATGGTACGACCGGTGTGCTCGTCGACGATGACGATCTCGTCCTTCTGCACTATGTAGTCGACGTTGCGCTCAAACAGGGTATGGGCGCGCAGGCCGGCGTTGACGTGGTGCAACAGGCTGATGTTGGTGGCGGAGAACAGGGAGTCATCCTCCGCCAGCAGCCCCTCTTTCTTGAGCAGCTCTTCCACGAAGATCTGGCCGGTTTCGGTCAGCAGCGCCTGACGGTTCTTCTCGTCCACCGTGTAGTGGCCGTCACCGGTGTACTCCTCGGAGTCTTCCTTGTCCTGCTTGACCAGCAGCGGGATCAGCTTGTTGACGCGGATGTAGAGCTCGGAGCTGTCTTCGGCCGGGCCGGAGATGATGAGCGGGGTACGGGCTTCATCGATGAGCACGGAATCCACCTCATCCACCAGCGCGTAGTTGAGCGGACGCTGCACGCGCTGTTCCGGCGAGAACGCCATGTTGTCGCGCAGGTAATCGAAGCCGAATTCGTTGTTGGTACCATAGGTGATGTCGGCGGCGTAGGCGTCGCGCTTCTGGGACGCATCCATGCCGGGCACGTTGCAGTCGACCGTCATGCCGAGGAAGGTGAACAGCGGGCGGTTCGCCTCCGCATCACGCTTGGCCAAATAGTCGTTCACCGTCACCACGTGCACGCCGCGACCACTCAGGGCGTTCAGATAAGCCGGCAAGGTAGCGGTAAGAGTCTTACCTTCACCGGTCTTCATCTCGGCGATGCGGTTGGAGTTCAGCACCATGCCGCCGATCAGCTGCACGTCGAAGTGACGCATGCCGAACACCCGGCGGGAGGCTTCGCGCACGGTGGCGAACGCTTCCGGCAACAGCTGCTCCAGCGTCTCACCCTGCTCCAGACGCTGACGGTACTCAGCGGTCTTGGCCTGCAGCTCCTGATCGGACAGTGCCTCGAACTGAGGCTCCATCGCATTGATCTGTTTTACAATTTTGCGCAAAGCCTTGAGCGTTCTGTCGTTCCGGCTGCCGATAATCTTGGTGAGCAGTGTGCTAATCATGGGTACCAACTGTTTTGGTTATATTTGAGCGTTCCGTCACTGGAACCTGAAGAAAAAACCTAACCCCGTCTGGCGTTCAGAAAGCGTGCGGGGTTGACCTGACGACCATCTTTCAACACTTCATAATGCAAATGCACCCCGGTCGCGCGACCGGTTCGCCCCATCAGGGCTATCTTCTGGCCCTCATCGACCAGGGTGCCCACATCCACCAACAACTTGGAGTTGTGGGCATAGCGGGTCACCAGACCATTGCCATGGTCAATCTCGACCATGTTGCCAAATTCCGGGTGGCGGCCCGCCCAGCTGACGATCCCCTTGCCGGTCGCCATGATGGGGGTGCCGGGCTTGCCACGGAAATCCACGCCCTTGTGCATCTTGGCTCGACCGTTGAACGGATCGACCCGGCCACCGAAGCCGGAGGAGATCCAGACTCGCTCCTGCTTGACCGGCGAACCGGCAATGAAACCGGCATCGGTGATATGGTGATTCATGATGAAAGATTCAAGTACCGACAGCTGTTCTTCACGGCTACTGAGCTGGCGGTTGAGGTGCGCCATGGAATCTTGCAGCTCGTTGAGGCTGACTTCCAAGTCGGCATCATAGGAGGGACCGCCCATCGGGGGCAGCTCCTTGAAATTGAACTCGTCGGGATCGAGATCGGCCTTTTCGGTCAGCCGCTCACCGAGCGCATTGAGGCGGCCCAGTTGCCCCTGCATGGTGCCCACCTGGGCGGCCAGCATGGCAAGCTGTTCACGGGCTTCATCGGCCCCTTGCGTGGATTTTTGCTGTTCGGCCTTGGCCAGCGCGATTTCCAGCGCCTCCATCTGCTGGTGCCAGCTCTGCCAGAGCCAACCACCACCCAGTGCCAACAAGGAGAAGAGGATACCGCCGACCCAGGCCAGACGTTGTTTGGGTAAGTGCAACTTGCGGCGCTGCTTACCGTTGAGGATCAGGGTAATGCTCATAGAAATCTGTCTTCTCGGTCAGGTGCGGCCAGGAGCCTGCACGGGCAATAAAACCGGGAGATAATCGGTATTAAAGGATGGAATAAACAAATGACAGGACGTCGGTGCGGAGAGATGACCGACGTCCTGTTGCACAGCTATCAGGCCAGAACCAGACCGTTATCGTAGTAAGCGATGGGCGCTTTCTCGCCCTCACCCTCGAAGGTCACCAGTTCCCAGGCCTCCTGCTTGGCCAGCAAGGCACGCAGCAGTTTGTTGTTCAAGGCGTGGCCGGTCTTGTAGGCACGGAATTCGCCGATGATGCTGCGGTTACACATATAGAGGTCACCGATCGCATCCAGCATCTTGTGCTTGACGAACTCGTCTTCATACCGCAGACCATCTTCGTTCAGTACCCGATAGTCATCCAGCACCACGGCATTCTCCAGGCTTCCGCCCAATGCCAGGTTCTGGGAACGCAGGTACTCGATGTCGCGCATGAAGCCAAAGGTACGGGCACGACTGATCTCTTTCACGAAGGAGCTACCGGAGAAGTCCAGCACGCAACGCTGGTTGCGGCCTTCAAACACCGGATGCTGGAAATCGATCTCGAGATCCATCTTGAAGCCGTTGCGATAGGGGTGGAATTCCGCCCACTTGTCGCCGTCTTCAACCCGGATGCTCTGCTTGATCCGCACGAACTGCTTCGGCGCATTCTGTTCACGGATACCGACTTCTTGCAGCAGGTAGATAAACGGGTGCGCACTGCCATCCATCACCGGGATCTCGGGTGCGTCAACCTCCACATAGAGGTTGTCGATCCCCATCCCGGCCAGGGCGGCAGAGAGGTGTTCGATGGTAGAAACGCGTACACCGGCTTCGTTCACCAGAGCGGTACAAAGCACGGTATCGCGCACCTGATCGGCGTTGGCTGGCAGCGCTACCACAGGATTCAGATCGGTACGCAAGTAAACGATCCCTGTGTTAACAGGCGCCGGACGGAACGTCATTGTGACTTTCCGGCCCGAATGCAGGCCCACACCGGTGGCCTGAACACTCGTTTTCAAGGTTCTTTGTCTAATCATGGGTGTATCCGCTTAACAGCTCAAATTCCGGACCAGATGGTCGTTGCCGGGCCATCTTAGCACAATCCTTAAGCAACAAACAAACCAGAGCCATCAGAGGCTTAGTCAGCTTGTTTGCGCAGGAACGCCGGAATATCCAGATAATCCGGTTCGCGACGAGCTTGCGGCTCGGCGTTAACCACCTTGGCCGGGGCCTCTTCCATCACGCGAGACTGCAGTGCTTCGCTGATCAGGGGCTGACGGGCCGGACGCTCTTGGACCATGTTGTTCTTGACCAGCGTGATGTCGGCCTTGCGCTCGGCACCGATACCGGTCGCGACCACGGTCACCCGCAGTTCGTCGTGCATTTCCGGGTCGATTACGGTACCCACCACCACTGTGGCGTTCTCGGAGGCGAAGGCCTTGACCGCGTTACCCACGGTTTCGAACTCTTCGATGGTCATGTCCATACCGGCGGTGATGTTGACCAGGATGCCACGGGCACCGGCCAGATCCACGTCTTCCAGCAGCGGGCTGGAGATGGCTTTTTCTGCGGCTTCTTCGGCACGGTCATCACCGGAGGCAGAACCTGTCCCCATCATGGCAGTACCCATCTCGCGCATCACGGTACGCACGTCCGCGAAGTCGACGTTGATCAAGCCCGGGCGGGTGATCAGCTCGGCGATGCCCTGTACCGCACCCAGCAGCACATCGTTGGCCGCCTTGAAGGCGTCCAGCAGGGAGATGCCGCGACCCAACACCTTCAGCAATTTGTCGTTGGGGATGGTGATCAGGGAGTCGACGTTCTTGGACAGCTCCTCGATGCCGTGTGCCGCGAAGCCCATCCGCTTCTTCCCTTCGAAGGAGAACGGCTTGGTCACGACGGCAACGGTCAGGATGCCCATCTCGCGTGCCACTTCGGCCACGATCGGCGCGGCACCGGTACCGGTACCACCACCCATGCCGGCGGCGATGAACACCATGTCTGAACCGGTCAGCAGCTCACGCAGCGCTTCCCTGTCTTCCATGGCGGCGTCACGGCCCACTTCCGGATTGGCTCCGGCACCCAGACCCTTGGTGATGCCACCGCCGATCTGCAGAGTGGTGTTGGCACTGGAGTTGCGCAGCGCCTGGGCGTCGGTGTTGACGGTAATGAACTCAACACCCTCGATGTTTTGACGAACCATGTGCTCGACTGCGTTGCCGCCGCCGCCACCCACACCTATCACCTTGATGACGGCTTCGTCAGTGTGGCTATCCATAAATTCAAACATGTTGTCTCTCCGCTTTATTTGCCTGACTCAGCAAAATCTTTAGAACTCGCCACGCAGCCAGTTGCTGACCCGTTTGACCAGGCCACCTACGCTTGCCTTGGCAGCATATTCTTTGCTCGTACCGGTGGATTGATGGGTTCGGCCGTACTGCAGCAACCCGACCGCGGTCGAGTACACCGGTGCCTGCACGTAATCACTCAATCCACGTATGTTCATGGGTTCGCCCACCCGGACCTGGCTCTGGAAGATCTGCTCTGCACACTCCACAATGCCTTCGATCTGGGCCGCGCCACCGGTCAGTACTACCCCGGCCGCCAGCTGATGCTTGACCCCCTGTGCCTTCAACTCGCTCTGCACCCGCACCAACTCATCATTCACCATGGAGAGCAACTCGGTGTAACGGGGTTCAATCACTTCGGCCAGTGTCTGCCGCTGCAGGCTACGCGCCGGACGGCCGCCGACACTGGGGACTTCAATATTGTCTTCCTTGCTGACCAGGCGGCCGAGGGCGCAACCGTAGCGCACCTTGATCGCTTCTGCGTCCAGCGGCGGTGTGCCGAAGGCGTAGGCGATGTCGCTGGTCACTGTGCTGCCCGCATAGGGGATCACCTTGGTATGGCGCAGGGCACCGCCGGTAAACAGCGACATGTCCATGGTGCCACCCCCGATGTCCACCACGCAGACACCCAGTTCCTTTTCGTCTTCGGTCAACACGGCATAGCTGGAGGCCAGCGCCGAGAAGATCAGCTGATCCACCCGCAGACCGACCTTCTCAACGCATTTCTCGATGTTGCGAGCCATGTCGTTGTGGCAGGTGATCAGGTGCACCTTGGCCGCCATCCGCACGCCGGACAGGCCGACCGGATTCTTGATCCCTTCCTGATAGTCGATGGCAAACTCCTGGGGCAGCACGTGCAGCACCCGCAGCTCATCGGACAATCGCACCGACTTGGCGGTGTGGATGACGTTGTCCACGTCCTCCTGGGTCACCTCTTCGTCGGAGATGGGCACCATGCCGGTCTCGTTGCGGCAATCGATGTGCTTGCCGGACAAGCCCAGATAGACCGAGCTTATCTGGCAGTCGGCCATCATCTCGGCCTCTTCCACCGCCCGGCGCAGGGACTTGACCACGGAGTCGAGATCATTGACCCCGCCCTTCTCCATCCCGCGAGACGCGTGGCTACCCATGCCGATGACATTGAGCTCGCCATCCGGCAATACTTCTCCAACCAGTACCGCCACTTTGGTCGTGCCGATATCCAGTCCGACAATCAAATTCCTATCTGCGGTGTTGGTCATTCACTTTCTCTTCGTTCTTCTTCCAGCCAACCGCCATTCCGGTGTCGTATCGAAGGTCCACGTAAGCCACTTGCTCACGGGGTTCGATGACCGGGAAGGCATCGATAAACCGCTGCAGGCGAAGCGCGATGTCCGCGCGCCCCACAAACAGCTGAATGTTGCCATCCAGGGTCAGTTCCCAGGCATGGCGAGGGGTCAGATTCACCCCCAACAACTTGTATCCCTTGGCAGCCAGCTGCGCCTCGTACTGGTGACTGGCCTCCAGCACCATGGCGGCCTGATCATCGGGCCCGGACAACTGCATCAGGGGTGTTTTCACCCTGTCCGGTGCACTGAATACCTCACCCTTGGTGTTGACGAAGCGGTTGCCATTCCAGCGTGCCGCCACCGCCTGTTCGGTGAGGTAGACCTTGATCTTGTTCGGCCACTTCTTGCGTACCGAGACCTGGGCTACCCAGGGCAGGGCGTTCAAACGCCCCTGCAATTCGTTCACATCCAGCTCGAAGAAGTTGCGCAGTTCGGCACCATCCAGCACGGCGGCACGCAACTCATCGGCCTTCAAATATTCGTGTTGCCCCTGCAGCAACAGCTCGCTCATGGGCAACCGACTGGCATCCGTCAGCCAGTCTTTAACATCCAGCGCAGTCTGGTAGAGCCCCCACATGACCAGGATGAAAAATGCCACCCCGGCGATGAAGCCCCCCTTGGTGCGCCCTTGTGCCCTTGCCTCCACCCGCTCAATCCCCGTTTAACGCGCCATGCCGGCCACTTGCAGACCGGTCCGCCATTATATAGGCCCCGGCTTGGCGGTCAAAATACTCATTGGGCCCTCAGGCACCGGATTTCATGCTATCCACGCTCAATTTCATCTCACCGAGACGGCGAGCCAGGGCACCGACGTTCCCCGCGCCCTGAGTCAGCACCAGATCCCCTTCGCCAATCAGGTCCGCCAGCACCGCAGGCACATCGTCCGGCGTTGCGACAAAGATGGGTTCCAGGCTGCCGCGGGAGCGGATGGTGCGACAGAGGGCGCGGCCGTCGGCCCCCGGGATAGGCTCCTCACCGGCGGCATAGACCTCCAGCATCACCAGCACGTCCACCTTGGAGAGCACGTCGGCAAAATCTTCATAGAGATCGCGAGTCCGGCTGTAACGGTGTGGCTGGAACACCATGACCAGGCGCTTCTCGGGCCAGCCGGCGCGAGCGGCATTGATGGTCACCTTCACCTCGCTCGGGTGGTGACCGTAGTCATCCACCAGCATGGCCTTGCCACGACCGGTCTCGAACTCACCATATTGCTGGAAGCGGCGACCCACCCCCTCGAACTTGGAAAGCGCCAGGATGATGGCCTCGTCGCCGATCCCGTCTTCGGTCGCGACCGCGATGGCGGCAGCCGCGTTGAGCGCGTTGTGCACCCCCGGCAGATTGAGGGTCACCAGCAGTTCACCGGCACCAGCGCGACGTACCCGGAAGCGGCTGCGATTGCTGGTCTGCACGAAGTCCAGCACCTGCACGTCGGCATCAGCGGACAGACCATAGGTGATGGTCGGACGGCCGATCTCCGGCAGCAGGCCACGGATCACGGGGTCATCCACGCACACCACGGCCAATCCGTAGAACGGCAGGTTGTGCAGGAAGTCGATGAAGGTGGACTTCAGCTTGGAGAAGTCGCCGCCGTAGGTGTCCATGTGATCCGCTTCGATGTTGGTCACTATGGATACCATGGGCTGCAGATGCAGGAAGGAGGCATCGCTCTCGTCCGCTTCGGCGATCAGGTAACGGCTGCTGCCCAGGCGTGCATTGGTGCCGGCGCTGTTGAGCAGACCGCCGATGACGAAGGTGGGATCCCGGTCGGCCTCGGCATAGATGCTCGCCACCAGACTGGTGGTGGTGGTCTTGCCATGGGTGCCGGCGACGGCGACGCCGTGACGGAAGCGCATCAGCTCGGCCAGCATCTCGGCACGGCGCACCACTGGGATGCGCAACTCACGGGCGGCCAGCAGCTCGGGGTTGTCCTGCTTGATGGCGGTCGACACCACCACCACGCTCGCCTCGTTCACATGCTCGGCGCTGTGGCCCACGAAGATGTGGGCACCGAGCGAGGCCAGTCGTTCGGTCACCGCATTGCGCGACAGATCGGAGCCGGAGATCTGATACCCCTCGTTGGCAAGCACCTCGGCGATCCCGCCCATACCGGCGCCACCGATGCCGATAAAGTGAATGCGGCGCACGCGGCGCATTTCGGGGATCACAGTACGCAGTTTTGCCAGTTCAACCTTGGTCATAGTTCTCTCTCAGTCTGCCGCAAGCCGCTTGCATTCATCGGCAACCCGCTCGGCGGCATCGGTAATAGCGACGCGACGGGCGGCTTGGGCCATGTTCAATAGGGTTTCCCTGCGCCCGGCGAGCCAGGAGAGACGCGCGGCCAGCGAGGCCGTGGTCAGCTCGGATTGGGGCAGGAATTCGGCCGCACCGCCGTCGACCAGGGTCAGGGCGTTGCGGGTCTGGTGATCGTCCACCGCGTGGGGCAGCGGCACGAAGATGGCGGCGACACCGGCGGCGGCCACCTCGGAGACCGTCAGGGCCCCCGCGCGGCACACCACCAGATCGGCCCAGGCATAGGCGTCGGCCATGTCCTTGATAAATTCACTCACCTCGGCATCGGCCCCCAGTCTGGCGTAAGCCTCCGCCACGGCGTCGCTATTGCCCTTGCCGCACTGGTGGCGCACCTGGATGGGCACACCGGCGGCGGCCACGGCAGGGGGCACCTGCTCGTTGAGCACCTTGGCGCCCAGGCTGCCGCCGACGATCAGCAGGCGCAGCGGCTCGGCACTGCTGCGCAGCTGCGGATCCGGCAGGGCCACCACTTCCGGGCGCACCGGGTTGCCGACCACTGCGGTGCGACGGCTCGGCGCGAAGGCGCCGGGGAAGGCCATCAGCACCCGCTTGGCGAGGCGCGCCAGCAGCTTGTTGGTCATGCCGGCCGCCGCATTCTGCTCATGCAGCAACAGGGGAATGCCGGACAGCCAGGCCGCGACGCCACCGGGACCGGAGGCGAAGCCCCCCATGCCGAGCACCACGTCCGGACGAATGGTCTTGAGCACCTTGCGGGCCTGCAGCACCGACTTGACGATACGATAAGGGGCCGCCAGCAGCCGCTTGATGCCGTTGCCACGCACCCCCTGGATGTCGATGAAGGAGATGGGGTAACCGTGGGCGGGCACCAGCTCGGCCTCCATCCGGTCGGCGGTGCCGAGCCAGTGAATGGTCCAGCCCTGGGCCTTGAGGCGATCGGCCACCGCCAGCCCGGGGAACACATGGCCCCCGGTACCGCCAGCCATCACCAGTAGGGTCTTGCTCACGAAACCTCCCGCACGCGCGCCTGGGCACTGGCCTGGCGCAACTCGAAATCGATACGAATCAACATGCTCACCGCCACCATCATGATGATGAGACTGGAACCACCGTAACTGACCAGGGGCAGGGTCAGGCCCTTGGTCGGCATCATGCCGCTGGCCGCGCCGACGTTGACGAAGGTCTGGAAGCTGAACCAGATGCCGATGCCGATGGCCAGATAACCCTCATACAACTTCTCGGCTACCAGCGCCTGATGACCGAGTCGCAAGGCCTTGTACGCCAGCGCGAAGATGAGGAGGAGCGCACCCAGCACGCCCACATACCCCAGCTCCTCCCCCAGGATGGCGAACACGAAGTCGGTATGCGCCTCCGGCAGGTATTCCATCTTCTGGATAGAGTTGCCGAGCCCTTCACCAAACCAGCTGCCACGACCGAATGCCATCAGCGACTGGGTCAGCTGATAACCGCTGCCGAACGGGTCGGCCCAAGGGTCGAGGAAGGAGGTCACTCGCCGCATCCGGTAGGGCTCGGCGATGATCAGGGTCACCACGGCGCTCACCCCGACCAGGATGAGGCCGATGAACTGCACTAGCCGCGCCCCTGCCAGGAACAACATGCCAAGGGAGGTCACGAACATCACCACCACCGAGCCCAGATCCGGCTGAGCCAGCAGCAAGATGGCCACCACGAACAGCACCGCCATGGGCTTCATGAAGCCGATGAAGCGCTCACGCACCTCGTTCTGGCGACGCACCAGATAGCCCGCCAAGTAGACAAACAGCGCCAGCTTGCCAAATTCCGCAGGCTGCAGGTTGAAGGGGCCGAGCGGCAGCCAGCGGATGGAACCGTTGACGCTGCGGCCCACCAGCAGCACCAGCACCAACATCAGGATGGCAAGCAACAGCATGGGGCTGTTGTATTGCTGCCAGCGCGCCATCGGCACCTGCAGCACGAACCAGGAGATGCCGAGCGCCATCACCAGGAACAGGCCGTGACGCTTCACGAACATGAAGGGGTCGTTGTTGATGGCGATCCCCTCCGGAATGGAGGCCGACGCCACTATCACCAGGCCCACCGACATCAGCGCCAGCGCCAGCACCACCAGCTGCCGATCGTAGAGACCGGCGGGGCGCGCCGGTAACAACCAGCGTTGCAGCAGAGCTGCGATGGTGCGCAAGGCATTCATAGGGCCAGCACCAGTTCGGTGAAGCGATCGCCACGGGCTTCGAAGGATTTGAACTGATCCAGGCTGGCGCAGGCCGGCGCCAGCAGCACCCAGTCGCCGGGTCTGGCATCGGCGGCGGCCTTGGCGACGGCGGCAGCGAGATCGGCGACCCGTTCGGTCTGCTCACCCAGGGCGAGCAGCACCTCGGCATCCTGGCCGAAGCAGTACAGGTGATCGATCTGGTTGCCGAGCAGTGCCTGCACCGGGCCAAAGTCCTGGCCCTTGCCCTGGCCACCGGCCAGCAGCAGCAGCCGGCCCTTGACCGACTCGCGCACGCCGGCCACGGCCGCCAAAGTCGCCCCCACGTTGGTGGCCTTGGAGTCGTTGATCCAGCGCACCCCGTTTACCTCCCGCACGAAGCGGGCACGGTGGGGCAGGCCCTCGAACCGGCGCAGCACCCGCAGCTGTGGCTCACGGGGGATGCCGACCGCATCGCACAGGGCCATGGCCGCCAGGGCATTGGCCTGGTTGTGGGCACCGACGATCTTCATCTCGTCGACGGCCAGCAGCGGCTCCCCGTGCAGGGTCAACCAGTGGCGGCCGTCCAGCAGGCAGCGGCCGTAGCCGTTGCAATCCAGGCCGAAGCTCTGCCACACCTGACCCACGTCGGGCAGAGTCTGGGCATCGTCACGGTTGATCAGGATGTGTTGGGAATGCTGATGGATCTCCTGCTTGGCGGCGCGATAGTCGGCCATGCCGGCGTAGCGATCCATGTGATCCTCGGACAGGTTCAGCACCACCGAGGCGGCGGCGCGCAGGCTGTGGGTGGTCTCCAGCTGGAAGCTGGAGAGCTCCAGCACGCAGAGATCCATCGGCTGCTTGAGCAGCTCCAGCGCCGGGGTGCCGATGTTGCCACCGACCCCGACCTTGAGGCCCGCCTCGGCGATCATCTCACCGACCAGCGTGGTCACGGTGCTCTTGCCGTTGGAGCCGGTGATGGCGATGACAGGCACCTGGGTCTCGCGCACGAACAGCTCGATGTCGCCGATGATGCGCACCCCGAACTCGGCCGCGGCCTGCAGCTCGGGGGTGGCCAGGGCGATGCCCGGGCTCGCCACTATCATGTGGGCCAGCTTGAGCCGATCCGCGTCCAGCCCCTGGACGAGCTCCACCCCGGCCGGCAGTTGCTCCCGGCCTGGCGGGTTGGCGCGGGTATCCATCACCAGCGGCGTCACGCCGCGACTCAGGAAGTAGTCGACGCAGGAGAGTCCGGTTTTACCGAGTCCGATGATGATGACCATGGCTTACCTCACCTTCAGGGTGGCGAGGCCGAGCAGCACCAGCATGAGGGTGATGATCCAGAAGCGCACTATCACGCGCGGCTCCGGCCAACCCTTCTTCTCATAGTGGTGATGGATCGGGGCCATGCGGAAGATCCGCACGCCGCGCAGCTTGTAGGAACCCACCTGCAGGATCACCGAGACTGTCTCCATCACGAAGACGCCGCCCATGATCACCAGCAGGAACTCCTGGCGCACCAGCACGGCTATGGTGCCGAGGGCACCGCCCAGCGCCAGCGAGCCGACGTCGCCCATGAAGACCTGGGCCGGGTAGGTGTTGAACCAGAGGAAGCCAAGCCCCGCGCCGACGATGGCGGTGCAGACGATCACCAGCTCTGAGGTATAGGGCACGTAGGGGATGTGCAGGTAGTTGGCGAAGTTGACGTTGCCGGTCGCCCAGGCGATCAGGGCGAAGCCCCCCGCCACCATCACGGTCGGCATGATGGCCAGGCCATCCAGGCCGTCGGTCAGGTTGACCGCGTTGGAGGTACCGACGATGACGAAGTAGGTCAGCACTATGAACATCAGGCCAAGCTGCGGCATCATATCCTTGAGGAAGGGCACCACCAGCTGGGTCTGGCCATCATGGGTGGCCGTGGCGTAGAGGAACACCGCCACCCCCAGCGCGACCGCCGACTGCCAGAAGTACTTCCAGCGGGCGATCAGACCGTCGGTATTCTTGCGCACCACCTTGAGGTAGTCGTCGGCGAAGCCGATGGCACCGTAGGCGCCGAGCACGAACAGCACCAGCCAGACATAGGGGTTGTCGAGGCGGCTCCAGAGCAGCACCGAGATGAAGATGGCGGCGATGATCATCAGGCCGCCCATGGTCGGAGTGCCTTTCTTGCTGAGGTGAGACTCAGGGCCGTCGTTACGGATCACCTGGCCGAACTTCAGGATCTGCAGACGGCGGATGAGGCGAGGCCCCATCCAGAGCGCTACCGCCAGACCGGTGATGATCGACAGGATGGCGCGAAACGTCAGGTAGGAGAAGACGTTGAAGAAGGTGAAGTGCGGGGTGAGCAGTTCCGCCAGCCAGACTAGCATGTGGCTGACTCCTGACGGTCAGCGACCATCTTGACGATATCTTCCATGCGGGAGCCGCGGGCGCCCTTGACCAGAATCGAAATTTCTTGATGTGTATTTATCATTTGCGCAAGCACTTCAAACAACGACGCCTTGTTATCGAAATGTCGGCCAGCCGCGGCATCTGCGGTGTGGCGACTCTGTTCCCCTACTGTCAGCACGGCGTCAAGACCGCGCTCGCGGGCGTGGCGTCCGACCCGGGCGTGTTGCTCGGCAGACTCCTCACCCAACTCCTTCATGTCACCGAACACCAGCACCTTGTAGCCGCCCATGGCGGTCAGGGCATCGATACCCGCCAGCACGGACTCCACGCTGGCGTTGTAGGTGTCATCCACCAGGGTGAGACCACCCCAGCGCTGCACGCAGAAGCGGCCCTTGACCGGCGCCATCTGCTCCAGTCCCGCCTTGACGGAAGCGAGCGAGGCACCCAGCGCCAAGCAACCGGCGGTGGCGGCCAGGGCGTTGGCCACGTTGTGGCGGCCGGGAATGGCCAGGGTCAGGCTCACTTCCCCCTGCGGGGTCACCAGCACGCACTCGGCGCAGCCTGACGCATTGAAACGAATGTCGCGGGCATGGAACGGCTGGCTTCGATCCTCGATGGAGAAGGCGCAGTGAATGCCCTTCTCCTGCCACTTTGGCCAGAACTCGTTGTCGGCGTTGACGATGGCCGTCCCCTGCTCGCCCAGGCCGGCGAAGATCTCGCTCTTGGCGTGGAAGACGCCATCGAGGGAACCGAATCCCTCCAGATGCGCGGCCGCCACGTTGTTGATGATGGCGGCATCGGGCTTGACCAGGGCGGTGGTCCAGGCGATCTCGCCAGGATGATTCGCCCCCAGCTCCAGCACCGCAAACCTGTGTTGCGGCTCGAGGCGCAGCAGGGTCAGCGGCACCCCCACTTCGTTGTTGAAGTTGCCGGCGGTGGCCAGCACCTCCCCTTCGTGGCGCAGGATGGCGGTCGCCATCTCCTTGACCGTGGTCTTGCCACAGCTGCCGGTGATCGCCAGCACCTTGGGGTTGAGGCGCTCGCGCACCAGCTTGCCGAGCCGCCCCAGCCCCTTGAGGCTGTCGGCGACGATCAGCTGGGGAATGGCCAGCGGCAGCTCGCGCTCCACCAGCAGGGCCGAGGCCCCGGCGGCGACGGCCTGATCGCAGAAGTCGTGGGCATCGAAACGCTCGCCGCGCAGCGCAACAAAGAGTGCGCCCGCACCCAGGGTACGGGTGTCGGTACTGACCGCCGTGATCGCCGCGTCGTCACCAATCAGACGGGCATCGAGCACCTGCGCCAGGTCGGCAAGCCTGAGGGTCATCATGTGAATGACTCCAATAATGTGTGCAAGGCGGCCGCGACGGTTTCCCGGTCGCTGTAGTGCCGCTTGTCGGTTCCAATGATCTGATAATCCTCGTGACCCTTACCGGCCACCAGGATGATGTCCTGTGTGCTCGCCTGACCGATGGCCAGATTGATCGCCTTGACCCTGTCGTGCTCTATCTGCACCGAGCCGGGATCGCGAAGACCCGCCACCATGTCCGCCATGATCTGGGCCGGCTCCTCGGTACGGGGATTGTCGTCGGTCAGGATCACGCGATCCGCATGCAGCTCCGCCATGGCGGCCATCATGGGACGCTTGCCGCGATCCCGGTCGCCACCACATCCCACCAGGCACCAGAGTTGGCCCTCGCAGTGCACCCGCAGGGCCTGCAACGCCTTCTCCAGCGCATCCGGGGTATGGGCATAATCGACCACGGCGAGCGGCGCCTTGCCGCCCCCGAAGCACTCCATGCGGCCGGTCACCGGCAGCAATTGCGGCGCGCTGGCCAGCAGCGCATCGAAGTCGTAACCGAGCACCAGCATGGCGCCCATCGCCGCCAGCACATTGCTGACGTTGAAGCGGCCGAGCAAGGGGGCGGATAATACACCATTCCCCCAGCTGGAGTTAATCCTGGTGTGAAAACCTTGTTGGTGGAAATGGGGATCCTGCGCCGTTAACTGTCGCCCCGGATGGTTTTCAATCGGGCCATTCACCCCGAACGCCACGGCCTCGGGATAACGTGCCAGCCATGCCTGCCCCACCTCGTCGTCGGCATTGATGACCGCATTGGCTTCCTCGACCAGCTTGAGCAGCTCCTCCTTGGCGGCGCCATAGGCCTCCATGGTGCCGTGATAGTCCAGATGATCCCGGCTCAGGTTGGTGAACACGGTCGCCGCGAAGGGCAGCGCCGCCACCCGATGCTGCACCAGACCGTGGCTGGAGACCTCCATCGCCACCAAATCCGCCCCCTGCCGTTGCAGGGCCGCCAGATTCGCCTGCACCTGCAGGGCGCTGCCGGTGGTGTTTTCCGCTTCTACCAGCTCACCGAACAGACCGTTTCCGACCGTGCCCATCACCCCGGCCTTGCCCCCCAGCAGGGTGCGCCAGTTCGCCACCAGCAGCGCCGTGGTGCTCTTGCCATTGGTGCCGGTGATGCCCACCAGTTGCAGCTGGTTGGCGGGTTGGCCGTAGAAATCGCCGGCCAGGCCGGAGAGGCGAGCGGGCAATTGGGGGATCCCGAAACAGGGCACCGCCAGGGTTGGCGCCACAAATTCTCCGTCCTCCTCAAACAGGACGGCGGTCGCTCCCTGAGCCACCGCCTGTTCGATGAAGCGTCTGCCATCCATCTGGTGGCCTCGAATGGCCACGAAGAGGCAACCGGGCCCGACCCGCCGGCTGTCCAGCTGGAGGTCGGTGAGGGGGAGCGCCGGGGCAGAGATGCCGAGGGGGCGCAGCAGTTGATCAAGCGCGCGGGACAACATGAGAAGCCTCCAACTGGGCAGGAATACAGGCGCCCGAACGGCGCGACGACAGGGGAAAAGGCCCGCGACCAAGGTCGCGGGCGGGAGCTTGACGCCAATCAGGTGCGTGGCGCGGCATTGGGAGCCTCCACACGGGCGAGTTTGGCGGGCACGGCAGGCGCTAGCCCATCGGGGCGAATGTTGAAGAGCTGCAGCACGCCGCCCATGGCCTCGGCAAAGGGCGGGGTCGCGACGGCACCGCCGTAGTAGGCGCTGCCCTTGGGCTCGTTGATCACCACCACCATGACGAAGCGGGGATTGCTGGCCGGGGCGAAGCCGGCGAACCAGGCCATGTAGTCCTTGCCATAGCCCCCGGCGACGGCGACCTTGGCGGTACCACTCTTGCCACCGACCCGGTAACCCGGGATCTGCGCCTTAGGGATGGCGTTGCTGACCACGTATTCCAGCGCCTGCAGCATGGCGGTAGCGTTGTTGTGGTCGATGACCTGCTCACCCTTGGGCGGCTGGGTCACCTTGATGATGGAGAGGGGCACCCGCTTGCCCTTGTTGGCCAGGGTGGCATAGGCGGAGGCCAGCTGCAGCGGGGTGACCCGCAGGCCATAGCCGAATGACAGGGTCGCCCGCTCGATATCGGACCAGCGGCGACGCTGGGGCAGCATGCCGCTGCTCTCGCCCATCAGGCCGCTGCCGGTGTCCATGCCGAAGCCGACCATGCTGAGGGTGTTGATCATCTCCTGGGCGGGCATCCGCAGCGCGATGCGCGACATGCCGATGTTGGAGGAGTAGCGCAGGATATCGTACAGGTTGGTCGCCTTGTGAATGCTCACATCGCGGATCTGCTTGGCGCCGATGAACAGGGGGCCGCCCTGGATGGTGTCCTTCCAGCTGGTGACACCCGCCTGGAGCGCACTCAACAAGATCAATGGTTTGATGGTCGAACCCGGCTCATAGGTATCGGTCACCACCCGGTTGCGCACCCGGAAGCTCTGGTACTGGCCACGGTTGTTCGGGTTGTAGGAGGGGGTATTGACCATGGCGAGCACCTCACCGGTCTTCACGTCCAGCATCACCATGGAACCGGAGGTGGCCTTGTTCTCGTCGGTGGCGCGCTTGAGCGCGCGATAGGCCAGTGCCTGCACCCGCTGATCGATGCTCAGCTGCAGATCGTTGGAGTTCTTGCCCTCCTTGACCAGCCCGAGCCGCTCGATGACCCGGCCCTGGCGATCCTTGCGCACCCGCATCTCGCCCGGGGTCGCGGTCAGCCACTCGTTGTAGCTGCGCTCGATCCCCTCGATGCCGCTGCCATCTATGTTGGTCACCCCCACCAGGTGGGAGCTGATCTCGCCGGTCGGATAGAAACGACGGGCCTCGGGCCGCAGATAGATACCCCCCAGCTTGAGACCCTTGATGTATTCCGCCACCGCCGGCGTCACCTGCCGCTGCAGGTAGACGAAGCGCTTGCTCGGGTTGGAGATACGGTGCTTGAGGGTGTTGATGTCGAGCTTGAGCACGGCGGAGAGCGCCAGCCAGGCGCGCTCGTTATGGATGGCACCGGACTCGTGCACCGTCTTGGGATCGGCCCAGACCGCCTCGACGGGCACCGACACCGCCAGCTGTTCGCCGTTGCGATCGGTGATCATGCCACGCACCGCCTGGGTGGAGGTGGTACGCAGCGAGCGCATGTCCCCCTCCTGACGCAGGCGGTCCGGGTCGATCACCTGGATCCAGGCCAGCCGCAGGATCAAGCCGGCAAACGCGATGCCGATGAAGAACACCAGCGTGCGAAAGCGCCACGGATAGAGTGACGGGGCTTTGGCCTTGGGTGGGGCCTTGGTGGCGGCCTTGCGTTTCATGGTTGTGTTATTACCTTCTCGGTGGTCACCAGCGGGCGAGCCATCTGCAATTTGTCCATGGCCAGACTCGCCACCCGGGAGTGTTCGGCCAGGGTGCCCTGCTCCAGCAGCAGGTGTCGCCACTCGATGTTGAGCCTATCCTCTTCCGCCATCAGGTCATTTTGCTGGGCGGTCAGGCCGCGGGTCATGTTGGTCACCAGGATCACCGCAAAGGCGGTGAGCAGCACGGCAACGGATAGCACGATCTGCAGCTTGTGCCGCCAGAGATCGCCGATGATCTCCTTGGCCAGATGGACACGCACCTCGCTCATGACTCAGTCCGCCAGCCGCTGGGCGACCCGCAGCACTGAGCTACGGGATCGGGTATTTTCGGTGACTTCGTGCTCGGAAGGCTTGAGCGCCTTGCCGATCGCTTTCAATTTACGGCCACCGGCCAGCTGCGCCTCGGTCAGCGGGATGCCACGCGGCACCTCGGGTCCCTTCTCATGCTTGCGGATGAAGTGTTTGACCAGCCGGTCCTCCAGCGAATGGAAGCTGATGACGGAGAGGCGCCCCTCGGGAGCCAGTGCCTGCAGCGCGCCGTCCAGTGCGGTCTCGATCTCGTCCAGCTCGCTGTTGATATAGATGCGAATGGCCTGGAAGCTGCGAGTGGCGGCGTGCTTGCCCTTCTCCTTGCTCGGGTTGACCCGGGCGATCATCTCCGCCAGCTGGCGGGTGCGCACATAGGGCTCGGTGACCCGATCGTGGACGATGGCACGAGCAATCTTCTTGGCGAAGCGCTCCTCGCCGAAGGTCTTCAAGACCCAGGCGATGTCGTCCACATCGGCCCTGGCCAGCCACTGCGCGGCGCTCTGGCCGCTGGTCGGGTCCATCCGCATGTCGAGCGGGCCGTCCTTCATGAAGCTGAAGCCGCGCTCGGCATCGTCAAGCTGGGGGGAAGAGACACCGAGATCCAGCAGGAAGCCGTCGACCTTGCCCAGCAGGCCGCGCTCGACCAGATAGGTGGTGATGCCGGAGAAGGGACCGTGCACGATTTCGAAGCGGGGATCCTGGATCTTGGCGGCCTCGGCGATCGCCTGGGGATCCCGGTCGATGGCGATCAGACGGCCGTTCGGGCCGAGCTGCTGGAGAATGAGACGAGAGTGACCACCCCGGCCAAAGGTACCGTCGACGTAGATGCCGTCCGGCTTGATGGCCAGCCCTTCGACGGCTTCGTGCAACAGCACTGTGATGTGTTCAGCGGCTTGGGTCATTTATAAGGAAAAGTCCTGTAGTCGTGGTGAGCTTGCCCAATCGTCCTCGGGCAGGCCCTGGATATCGTCATTGATCTGTTGCTGCCAGCGGGCTTCATCCCACAGCTCAAACTTGTTGAGCTGGCCCACCAGCATAATTTTCTTGTCCAAGCCGGCATGGCTGCGCAGCGGCTGGCTGAGCAGCAGACGGCCATTGCCGTCCAGCTCACACTCGGTCGCATGACCGAGCAACAGACGTTGCAGGCGGCGCTCTGCCGGATTGGTGCTGGAAAGGGTCTTGAGCTTGCGCTCGATCTCTTCCCATTCATTCAGGGGGTAAAGCAGCAGACAAGGGTGGGCAATGTCGATGGTGCAGACCAGCTGGCCGTCGCTTTCGTCGCGCAGCCAATCTCGGTATTTGGTCGGAATCGCCAGTCGCCCTTTGCTGTCCAGGCTGATGGCGTGAGCGCCACGCAACAAATTGCAGTCCCCGAAGGTGAGTTTAAGGAGGCAAACTGCCTGATAAAACCACTTTGATCCACTTTTCTCCACCATGAAGTTTAAGGACGAGCAGGAGGCTTTTCAAGCGAGGATGGCGAGCATGGGGAACATATTGACGCGACGCCGGGGCACTACCGATTAAATGAATTGATTTTCCACAAGTTATTTCTGGTAACAACGGCATAATTAATTGGAATCAATAAAAAATAAACAGGGTAACGCCGTGCTTAACGCCGCTTTCTTCCCCGCCACCTAGCTAAAGCGGGCTCTGATGGGGTACACCGAAGCATCATAATTTCATGATTTTAAAAGCAAGATGCTCAGATCAATCCCATCGCCAGCAATTACCACCGAATGCACCGGCAATATTTCCTGCGAATAAAAAAGAGCCTCACGATAAATCGCAAGGCTCTTCAGAAAATAGGTCGGAGTCGGCCTGTAAGCCGGGTTCTGTTCCGGGTTGCCCCGGTAGCAATCATTCCTCTAGGCCAGCAATCGCTCACTGGCTCAAGCAACCTACCCGCCCCCAACGCGGGCCGCGCCAATAGGGGCCTATTTGGTCTTGCTTCGGGTGGAGTTTACCGTGCCACGAACTGTTGCCAGTCGCGCGGTGCGCTCTTACCGCACCCTTTCACCCTTACCTGATCCCTTGCGGGCCATCGGCGGTTTGCTCTCTGTTGCACTGGTCGTAGGCTCGCGCCTCCCAGGCGTTACCTGGCACCCTGCCCTATGAAGCCCGGACTTTCCTCCCCTCCGCCCGTCTGTCCCGAGGGACACAACGACGAAGCAGCGATTGCCCAGCCGACTCCGGGCGCGGATTATAGCCTTGTCCGCCACCCCGGGTAAACCGGCAATTGAGTTTCACCGCGATTAATAGTGCTAGAGGTCATCTTGGAAGAACATATTCCTCTTCATCCCACAATCAGGTATCCGCTGAACGGGCGAATCGGCGATGGTCGTTTTCCCCAACCTAGTGGTGCTCGAGACCGTATTTGTAGAGTGCATTCTTCTTCACACCGTGGATCTCGGCGGTGAGCGCCGCCGCCTTCTTCAACGGCAATTCGGCCACCAGCAGCCCCAGGGTACGGAGCGCCTCGGCAGGCAACTCTTCGTCTAGCTTGCTGGCACCGGCCACCACCAGCACGATTTCGCCGCGGCAGCGGTTATCGTCCTGGCCGAGCCAGGTGAGCATCTCGGAGGCGGGCAGACCATGGATGGATTCGAAAGTCTTGGTCAGCTCGCGGCACACCACCACCTGACGCTCCCCCAGGATGCGAGCGATCGCTTCCACCGTATCCTGCACCCGACGCGGCGATTCGTAGAACACCAGGGAGCGGGTATCTTCGATGACGGCCTGCAGCCGATCGTCGCGCCCCTTGGCCTTGGCCGGCAGGAATCCTTCGAAGGCGAAGCGGTCGGTGGGCAGTCCGGCGGCAGAGAGCGCCGTGATGGCGGCGCAGGGGCCCGGCAGCGGCACCACCTTGACCCCGGCCTCGCGACAGCGGGTGACCAAGTGATAACCGGGGTCGCTGATGAGCGGGGTGCCCGCATCCGACACCAGGGCCACACTCTTGCCTTCCTTGATCCGGCCGATCAGCACATCGGCCTTCTGTTGCTCGTTGTGATCGTGCAGGGCGAAGGTCGGAACCGAGATTTGGTAGTGGCTGAGCAGGATACCGGTATGACGCGTATCCTCGGCAGCCACCAGATCGACGCTGCGTAAAATGTTCAATGCACGCTGGGTGATATCCGCCAAATTACCGATGGGAGTGGGGACTATATACAGGGTTGGGATGTCACTCATGGGATCTCCGAGTGTCCCGACAATTGTGTCGCCATATTGGCCCGTTTACACTATGGAGAACTTCAACACTGGTCGGGGAATGAACTTGAACCGGGTTACAAAGCAGCTAAGTGTATCACGACTCTTCGGCATCCTACTCGCGGCAGTACTGCTGACCGCCTGTGCGTCGGAGCCCAACCCATCTTCCGGACAGCCAGGCATGCCGTCGGCTTTCTCGGATCTGACCAAAAATGCCCAGTGGTATCTGGAGCAGGTGGATCCCGCCAAACCGGCCGAGGCCTTCAGCTGGCAGGTGATGGCGGCCCGCAGCTACCTGGCGCTGGGCCAGGCCAAACCGGCTGCCGCCCTGTATCAGCAACTGCAGAAACAGGCCAAGAGCCCGGAGCAGCAGGCGCAACTGCAACTGTTGCAGGCACATCTGTTGCTGGCGCAGGGCAACGCCAACCAGGCCTTGATCCTGCTGGAAGGCAAGCCCGAGGTGGCGCTAGATGCCGATACCCAGAAGGATTGGTATCGCCAGCGCGTGGTGCTGCAGCTGGACATCAACAACAAGTTTGGTGCCGCCAAGTCGCTGATCCTGCTGGAGCCCTATCTGGCCCAGAATGAGCTGGCGACCAACCACCAGCAGATCTGGTCCATGCTCAAGAGCATGACCCCCTCCACCCTGCAGGCGCTGGAAGAGGCACCGGCCCCCGACGTGACCACCGGCTGGCTGCGGCTGGCAGCGCTGGTGAACGAGTTCGGGGCCCAGCCCAGTCAGCTCGCCCGCCAGCTGGCGGGCTGGAAGCAGGCATTCCCGAACCACCCGGCCCAGACCGACATGCCGGCAGGGCTTGGGGATCTGGCCACCGGCGACGTCGGCTCGCTGCAGCAGGTCGCCGTCTTCCTGCCCCTCTCCGGTAATCTGGAGGCTCAGGGGGCGGCCATCCGCAACGGCATGCTGATGTCCTACAAGGAGAACCAGGGTCAATTCACCCTGAACTTCTACGACACCCAGAGCAAGGCGATGGGTGAGCTCTACAAGCAGGCGATCCAGGAGGGGGCCAACATGATCATAGGCCCGCTGCTCAAGGACAGGGTCGCGGAGCTGCTCAAGGCCAACCCGACAGTGCCGGTGCTGGCCCTCAATGAGCTGGACAAGCCGATCGTCAACGACAACACCTACTACTTCTCCCTCTCCGCCGCCGCTGACGCGTCTCAGGCCGCCCAGTACCTCTATGGTCAGGGCTACCGCAAGCCGCTGCTGATCGCGGCCCAAGGCCGGATTGGCTACAGCAGCATCAAGGCGTTCGAGCAGGCCTGGGCCGGCGTGAGCCAGGAGAAGCCCGTGGTCGCCACCTTCGGGGCGCGCAACGAGGTGCAGGGCATGGTCAAGAATGCCCTGAGCGGTCGTTCCAGCGCCCGGGCAGGGGAAATCGTCCAGCTCTCCGATGCGGCCCCCCGCAGCATCGATGCGGTCTATGTGGTGGCCAACAGCCTGGAGACCCGGATGATCAAGCCCTATGTGGACATCTCGGTCGAGCCCATGGGCAGCCTGCCGATCTACAGCAGCTCCAGGGGTTACGACAGCGCCGCGACCGAGGTGGCGTCCGAGCTCAACGGTATGCACATCTCCGACATGCCACTGCTGCTGGGCGGCTACGAGAAACAGCGGGAACAGATTGCCCTGCTCTGGCCACAGACCCAGGGTGACCTGCTACGACTGTTCGCCCTCGGCTACGATGCGGTCAGCCTGGCTGACAACCTGCAGCAGATGCGCAGGGTCAATGCCATGCAGCAGCCTGGCATGAGCGGGCAGCTGAGCGTGGATCCCCAGGGCAACATAGTGCGCATGCTGGATTGGGCCGTCTACCAGAACGGCAAGCTGGTCAGCGATAGCGCCGTGCCCCAGCTCGAGGAGAGCTCCCATGAAGAGGCTACTGGCACAACTGCACCAGCAGTGGTTGAACCTGTTGCCGTCGGCGGCGACGAGCAAGGGACAGCACTTTGAGCGAGTAGCGGAACGCTGGTTGCAGGCCCAGGGCCTGCAACCCGTGACCCGCAACTACCGCTGCCGGGGTGGTGAAATAGATCTGATCATGCGCCAGGGGGATACCCTGGTGTTTGTCGAGGTCAGATACCGCGCTCACGCCAGCCATGGCGGAGCCGCCGGCTCGGTCACCCGACGCAAACAGCACAAGATCGTGCTGGCCGCGCGCCACTATTTCAAGCAACATGCCATCAACGAGGCCGGCCAGGCCTGCCGATTCGATGTGATCGCGTTCGAGGGCGACCAGCCAGACTGGATCCAAGACGCATTTTAAGAGGACCCCATGACTGATCCCATCAAAGAGAATTACACCGAAAGCATCCAGACCAAGATAGCTGCCGCCGAGGCCCTGCCGGATGCCATCCATACCGCAGCCCAGATGCTGACCATCTGTCTGCTCAATGGGCACAAGGTGATGGCATGCGGCAATGGTCCTTCCGCCGCGCTGGCGCAGCTGTTCATCTCCGAGCTGGTGAACTGCTACGAGACCGAGCGCCCCTCCCTGCCCGGGATGGCGCTGACCCCCGACATGGCCACCATCAGCGCCATCGCCACCGATCACGGCTTCGAAGAGGTCTATGCCAAGCAGATCCGCGCCCTGGGTCAGCCCGGTGATATCCTGGTGGTCATCACCACCACCGGCAACAGCCGCAGCCTGATCAAGGCAGCGGAGGCGGCCCTCTCCCGCGATATGACGATCATCGTGCTCGGCGGTGGTGACGGTGGCGAGATCGCCGGTCTGCTCGGTCCCAACGATGTGGAGATCCGGGTGCCATCCGCCCGTCGTCCTCGCATTCTGGAAGTGAACCTGTTGACCCTGCACTGCCTCTGTGATCTCATCGACCAGACTCTTTTCCCTCAACAGGAAGATTGAAACCATGAACAAGCGTTTTCTCGTACTCGGCCTGCTGGCCGGCTCCCTGCTGCTGCAGGGCTGTGCCGCCCTCGTGGTGGGTGGCGCGGCAGGCACCGCCAAGGCGACGGGCGATCGTCGCACCCTGGGAGCCCAGTGGGACGATCAGACCATAGAGCTGAAGGCTGCCAACCTGCTGGCCGACAACAAGCAGCTGAACAGCGCCAGCAAGATTAGCGTCTACAGCAACAACGGCCGTGTGCTGATCGTCGGTCAGACACCTTCTGACGCCTACAAGCAGGAGGCGGGCAAGATAGTGGGACGGATCGAAGGGGTGCGCCACGTCTACAACGAGCTGCGCCTCGGCAAGCCGGTGAGCATAGGGGTACGCAGCAACGACTCCTGGATCACCTCCAAGGTGCGGGCCGACATGCTGGCTGCCAAGGACTTTGACAGCACCAAGGTCAAGGTGGTGACCGAGAATAGCGAGGTGTTCCTGATTGGCCTGGTGACCCGCAAGGAAGGGGATCAGGCGGTCGAGATCGCCCGCCACGTCAGCGGCGTGAAGCAGGTCATCAAGGCGTTCGAGTTTGCCCAGAACTGAGTGGCTAACAACCCGCAATAAAAAACGCAGCCAACTGGCTGCGTTTTTTATTTAATGACTTTCAGGGTCGGACGTCCGCTTGGGCGCGGCGGTTCCGGCTCAGGCTCTGCCTGTGCCTCGGCCTGCTCCAGCCAGAGATCATAGCCAGGCTCAGGCGGGAACAGGGTTCCTACCCCGTTCTCCCGGGCATGGATGGCCAATATGGCCGCCATGGGGATGTAGACCTGCTGCGACACGCCGCCGAAGCGGGCGCTGAAGCTAACGGCCTCATTGTCCATGTGGAACTGCCCCACGGCCCGTGGCGCTATGTTCAGGACGATCTGGCCATCTTGTACAAACTGCATCGGCACCATCACGTGAGGGACGTTGACGTTGACCACCAGATGCGGTGTCAGTTCGTTATCCAGCAGCCAGTCGAAGAACGCCCGCAACAGATACGGGCGACTGGGGGTCATGGTAGGTTCCATACTCATACGCCGGCACGTATCTCGCGCTCGGCCTCGGTCAGGGAAGCCTGGAAGGATTCACGCTCGAACAGACGTATCATGTAGGCCTTCAGTTCCTTGGCGCCACGACCGGCGAAGTCGATGCCCAGGCTCGGCAGACGCCACAGCAGGGGTGCCATGTAACAGTCGACCAGACCGAACTCTTCGCTCATGAAGTAGGGCATCTCGCCGAAAATCGGGGCGATGGCCAGCAGGTTGTCACGCAGTTCCGCACGGGCGGCATCGGCATCGGTACCCGCCATGATCTTGTCGGCCAGCGAATACCAGTCCAGCTCGATGCGGTGCATCATCAGACGGCTGTTGCCACGGGCCACCGGATAGACCGGCATCAGCGGCGGGTGCGGGAAGCGCTCGTCCAGATACTCCATGATGATGCGCGAGGTATACAACGCCAGCTCACGATCCACCAGGGTTGGCACAGTGTTGTACGGGTTCAGCTCGGCCAGCTCGTCCGGCAGGTTGCTCGGATCAACCTGGCAGATATCCACGCTAACACCCTTCTCCGCCAGGACAATGCGCACCTGATGGCTGAACATATCGTTGGCACCGGAAAACAGCGTCATTACCGAACGCTTATTGGCAGCTACAGCCATTGAACCCTCCCGTCATTAAAAAGCAGAAACGGCAATGAAGCATTTCGAACCTCATTGCCGTGCGTCATATTACTCTGATCTGGTCGCTTAGTGAACGTCGCGCCAGAATTCCTTCTTCAACAGCACAGTGAAGATGAAGAAGATAACGATGAAACCGAGCACCCAGAAGCCCATGCGTTCGCGCTCCTGCTGTACCGGCTCAGCCGAGTAGACCAAGAAGTTTACCAGATCCAGTACCGTCTGATCATACTCTTCGTTATTCATTTCACCGTTGCCGTCAGATTTGATGCTGACGACTCGCTGCACCGACTGTCCATCGACCTCGTGGGAGCCGAATTCGGCACGGGGGGTTCCCTGCAGTGGCTCCAGCACATGGGGCATGCCCACGGACGGGAAGACCGCATTGTTTACCCCGAACGGCCGGGTCTCATCCACGTAGAAGGCGCGCAGATAGGTGTAGATCCAGTTCGCCCCACGCACCCGCGCCACCAGGGTCAGATCCGGCGGTGGCGCCCCGAACCAGCGCGCAGCATCCTTCTCGGACATGGCGCTCTTCATCAGATCACCGATCTTGGCGCCGGTGAAGACTAGGTTCTCCCGCATCAGCTCTTCCGGAATACCGATATCGGTGGCCACCCGGTTGTAGCGCTGATATTGAGTGGAGTGGCAACCCGCACAGTAGTTCATGAAGGTGGTGGCCCCACGCTGCAGGGACGCCTTGTCGCTCAGGTTGTAGTCGGCCTTGTCGAGCGGGAAACCGCTGCCTGACGCAAGCACCAGGCTGGGCAGCAGGGCCAGCACTGCAAAAATGATTCTTTTCATTTGAATGTCACCCTCTCCGGCAGCGGCTTGGTGTTTTCATTCTTGCTGTAGAAGAACAACAGGACGAAGAACCCGAAATACCCCAGTGAGCAGATCTGTGCGAGCAGGGTCAGCGTCGGAGTCGATGGCAAGACGCCAAGCACACCCAGGATGACGAAGCAGACCACGAACTGGGCGATGTTCAACTTGTGCAGAGTGCTGCGGTAACGCACCGAGCGCACCTTGCAGCGATCCAGCCAGGGCAGCAGGAACAGCACTACGATGGAGAGTCCCATCATGATGACCCCCAGCAGCTTGTCAGGCACCGCCCGCAAGATGGCGTAGAAGGGGGTGAAGTACCAGACCGGGGCTATGTGCTCAGGGGTCTTCAGACCATTCGCCACTTCGAAGTTCGGCTTCTCGAGGAAGTAACCCCACATGTCCGGCTTGAAGAAGATGATGGCGCAGAACAGGAACAGGAAGCCCGCCACCCCGATCATGTCCTTGACGGTGAAGTAAGGATGGAACGCCACCGCATCCAGCGGCCAGCCTTTCTCGTCCTTGTGCTTCTTGATGTCGATGCCGTCCGGGTTGTTGGAGCCCACCTCGTGCAGCGCCAGGATATGCATGGCCACCAGCATCACCAGCACCAGCGGCAGCGCGATGACATGCAGCGCGAAGAAGCGGTTCAGGGTCGCGCCAGAGATGACATAGTCACCGCGGATCCACAGGGTCAGATCGTCACCTATGACCGGGATGGCACCAAACAGCGAGATGATGACCTGGGCTCCCCAGAATGACATCTGTCCCCAGGGCAGCAGGTAGCCCATGAAGGCTTCCGCCATCAGCACCAGGAAGATCAGCATGCCGAAGATCCACAGCAGCTCGCGCGGCTTCTGGTAGGAGCCGTAGATCATGCCGCGGAACATGTGCAGATAGACCACCACGAAGAAGGCCGAGGCGCCGGTGGAGTGCATGTAGCGCAGCAACCAGCCGTAATCCACATCCCGCATGATGTATTCCACGGAGGCAAAGGCGCCCTCCGCCGACGGGTTGTAGTTCATGGTCAGCCAGATGCCTGTGATGATCTGGTTGACCAGCACCAACATGGCAAGCGAGCCGAAGAAATACCAGAAGTTCAGGTTCTTGGGGGCCGGGTACTTGGCCATGTGGTCGTTGTACATGGCGGTGAGCGGGAAACGATCGTCGATCCAGCCCATGAGTTTGGCAAACATGGTCAGGCCTCCTTGCCATCGGCACCCACCAGAATGGTGGTGTCGCTAAGATATTGATATGGCGGAATGACCAGATTCAGTGGCGCAGGCACGCCCTGGAACACTCGACCAGCCATGTCGAACTTGGAACCATGGCACGGGCAGAAGAAGCCGGAGGCCACCCCCTGCACCTGCTCGCCGAAGCTGTCAGGCAGGTAGGAAGGCGAACAACCCAGGTGCGTACAGATACCGACGGCGACGAAGATCTCCGGCTTGATGGATCTGTAGCCGTTGTGGGCGTAGTCCGGTTGTTGCGGCTCATCGGAGGCAGGATCGCGCAGCTTGTCCTCGTGCACAGCCAAGGCATCCAGCGTCTGCTTGGTGCGTTTCACCACCCAGACCGGCTTGCCGCGCCACTCGACGCGAATGAGCTGACCCGGCTCCAACTTACTGATATCCACTTCGACCGGGGCCCCTGCCGCTTTGGCTTTGGCGCTCGGGTTCCATGACTTTATAAACGGCACTGCGGTAAAAGCAGCTCCTACTCCACCAACGGCAACCGTTGACCAGGTAAGAAATCTGCGGCGACCGGTATCAACTGGCGCATTGCTCATCCAAAAACTCTCCCATGTGGACTCTGCTCATTCTTATAGTGTCCCCGTTCCCCTCTCTCCCGATGACAACTGCAACGGAAGCCGTATGGCAATTGACACAGAAAGACCATGGAAATTTTAAAGAAAAGATAACAATTTGACAAGAAAGAGAAGCGATGGGTGAAAACAATAAATACACAAATATTTGTCTTTTGTGACCTGTGGTTAGCATTGGCGTAGGGAATATTACCAATAAAAAAAGCCTGGCAGTTGCCAGGCTTTTTTGACACTCGTGAGAGTGCGTACCAAAAGCGAATTAACGCTTGGAGTACTGCGGACGCTTACGAGCTTTGTGCAGACCGACTTTCTTACGCTCAACCTTACGGGCATCACGAGTAACAAAGCCTGCTTTACGCAGTTCGCCGCGCAGGGTCTCATCGTACTGCATCAGAGCACGAGTGATACCGTGGCGGATCGCACCAGCTTGACCGGAGATGCCGCCACCGTTAACGGTGATGTACAGATCCAGTTTCTCGGTCATTTCAACCAGTTCCAGCGGCTGACGAACTACCATGCGGGCAGTCGGACGGCCGAAGTACTGCTCCAAGGAGCGCTGATTGATGATGATTTTGCCGCTACCCGCTTTCATAAAGACGCGAGCAGTGGAGCTTTTGCGACGGCCGGTACCGTAGTATTGATTTTCTGCCATGTTGCCAGTTCCCGATTAGATATCCAGTACTTGAGGTTGCTGAGCAGCATGAGCGTGCTCGGCGCCTGCGTAAACTTTCAGTTTACGGAACATGGCACGGCCCAGCGGGCCCTTCGGCAGCATACCTTTGACGGCAGCTTCGATAACCATTTCCGGTTTACGCTGAATCAGCTTGTCGAAGCTGATTGACTTGATACCACCCGGGAAACCGGAGTGAGAATGGTAGATTTTATCGGTAAATTTCTTACCGGTAACGTGTACCTTCTCAGCGTTTACAACGATGATGTAATCACCGGTGTCAACGTGCGGAGTGTACTCAGCTTTGTGCTTACCACGCAGACGAGCAGCGATCTCGGTTGCGATACGACCCAGAGTTTTACCTTCTGCGTCCACAATGTACCAGTCACGTTTTACGGTTTCTGGCTTGGCAACGAAAGTTTTCATTAAGTTAAACCCAATTACCTGTTACAGACCCAATTGCTTATGGGGGCTCTCCCACAAACAACAAACGATGGCCTACCTGTACCCCTTCGAATACAAGTAAAGCTTAAAGTGTTGCTGTCTTATCGACAGCTGTAACGTGGGCCGGGCGATTATAAGTGAAGTTGCCTTAAATATCACCTGCTAATTTCACTGCCATGAAGCTAGCAAATGTCGCCCGGCCCTACCTGCCGCAGATGCCCATCCGACTGGCAGGCGCGGTATTGTGACTAAGGAAGGTGCACTCTTGCAAGGTATTCGTGCGATTGCATTTCCTGAAGCCGCGAAAGACAACGCTTGAATTCGAAATTCAGCAGGCCATCTCCGTAGAGTGCTGACATGGGCACCGCCGCCGACAGTATGAGTTTGACATGCCGCTCATAGAACTCGTCCACCATGGCGATGAAGCGGCGGGCCGCGTCATCCGTGCCGGTGCCCATGGGCTGAACATTGGCCAGCAGCACGGTATGGAACTCCCTGGCCAGTTCGATGTAGTCCCCCTGTGAGCGGGGGGTACAGCAAAGTTGCTCGAACTCCATATAAAGCACCCCTTCCCCCATCCCCAGCGTGCTCAGCTGGCGATGATTGACCTCCAGCATGGCCGCACTGACCTGCGCCTGACCACTCAACTGCCCAAAATAGCGGTCGAGATTGCATTTGGCCTGCTGATCCAGCGGGAAGTGATAAATCTCCGCCTGCTCCAGCGTGCGCAGGCGATAGTCGACGCCACCGTCCACGTTAAGTACCTCGCAATGGCGCTCGATGAGCGCGATGGCGGGTAAAAAACGGGCGCGTTGCAGGCCATTGCGATAAAGCTCCTGCGGCGGGATGTTGGAGGTCGCCACCAGCAGCACCCCGTGGCCGAACAGCGCCTGGAACAGGGTGCCCAGCAGCATGGCGTCGGTGATGTCGGAGACAAAGAACTCGTCGAAGCAGATGATATCCGTCTCGCCGGCCAGCTTGCTGGCGATGAGCAGGAGAGGGTCGGCCTGGCCGGTCAAGCCCTTCAGCTCGGCGTGGATCCGGTGCATGAAACGGTGGAAGTGGATGCGCAGTTTACGCTCACCCGGCAGGCTCTCGAAGAAAGTATCCATCAACCAGGTCTTGCCTCGGCCCACACCGCCCCACATATAGAGTCCCAGGACGGGAGTCGGTGGCTTGGGTTTTTGCAGCCATCCCAACAGGCCACGGGATCTGGTCGGAGTCGGGCTGGCGCACAAATCCTGATAGAGTCGCTCCAGGTGGCTCACGGCCATCGCCTGAGCCGGGTCGGCCAAAAAGCCGGGGCGCTGCAAATCCTGCTGATATTTTTGCTGCGGGGTCATCCTGTAAACCGCCTCCAAGTCCCTGAATGAAGGACAAAATGGTATCACGCTCTCGGGGGGCACGGTATAGTGCCAACGAGGCATAGCGGTCAATCTGGCCGTCTCAACACTCATCGATTTAGCTGTAACAAGGAGCTTCTATGACTCTGTTAAACGGGATCCTGCTGGCGGTAGCCGCTCTGATCATCGGCGTTCTGGTCGGTCGTTTCACGGTCCGCAGCCGGGATGCCGGGCGCCTGGAACAGGAGCTGAAAAAGGCCCATAAGGAACTGGAAAGCTATCAGGGCCAGATCACGACCCACTTTGCCGACAGCGCCGCCCTGATGGAGCAGCTGGCCGAGCAATACCAGACCCTCTATCGCCACATGGCCGAGCAGAGCAAGTTCCTGGCCAAGGTCCAGGAGCCGCTGTTCCGTGAATCTCAGGTCGAAGAGGGCAGCGATGCCTCCAACAACGAGGAGCCGGGCCTGCCGCCGCGCGACTATGCCGGCGCCTCCGGCCTGCTCAAACAACCCAGCTAGTCCCTAGTGGAACTAATTACGCCTTATCGTGGTCAGACCTTGACGATTGCCATGCAACTTTTTCTGGGAGCTGTTTCTCATATGCGTAAATCTCTTTCTGTGTTCAGTGTCTTAGCCCTCAGTGTAGGTATCGCCCTGTCTGCGGCGCCAGCGCAGGCTGCCCTGCCCTTGCTGTCGAACACTCAGGAAATGCCGAGCCTGGCCCCCGTGCTCGAGCAGGTGACCCCTGCCGTGGTCAACATCTCCGTCTCTGGCAAGAAGATCACGCGCCAGCGTCTGCCGGAACAATTCCGTTTCTTCTTCGGCCCCAACATGCCTGACGAGCAGGTGAGCGAGCAGCCCTTCCAGGCGCTGGGCTCAGGCGTCATCATCGATGCCAAGAAGGGCTATGTGATCACCAACGCCCACGTGGTTCACGATGCGGACGAGATCAAGGTCAATCTGAAGGACGGCCGTGAATACGCCGCCAAGAAGATTGGCGAGGACAAGCAGTCCGATATCGCGCTGCTGCAAATCAAGGCCGAGGATCTGGTGCAGATCAAGTTCGCCGACTCCGACGAGCTGCGGGTCGGTGACTATGCGCTGGCCATCGGCAACCCGTTCGGCCTGGGCCAGACAGTCACCTCGGGCATCGTCAGTGCCCTGGGCCGCAGCGGCCTCAACATCGAGAACCTGGAGAACTTCATCCAGACCGATGCGGCCATCAACTCCGGCAACTCGGGCGGCGCCCTGCTCAACCTGCGCGGTGAGCTGATCGGCATCAACACCGCCATCCTGGGGCCGAACGGCGGCAACATCGGCATCGGCTTCGCCATTCCGTCCAACATGGTGCGCGATCTGTCCGATCAGATCGTCAAGTACGGCGAAGTACGCCGTGGCCAGTTGGGGATCACCGGCACCGAGCTGACCAACGAAATCGCCAAGACCTTCGGTTACAACAAGAAGGACGGCGCCTTCGTCAACCAGGTCATGCCTGACTCCGCCGCCGACAAGGCCGGCATCAAGGCCGGGGACATCATCATCAGCATCGATGGCAAGCCCATCCGCTCGTTCGGTGAGCTGCGTGCCAAGATTGCGACCATGGGGGCCGACAAGCAGGTTGCCCTTGGCCTGATCCGTGATGGCAAGGAGCAAAGCGTCAAGGTCACCCTGAAGAAGGCAGATGACAGCGAGATCCTCGCCAGTGCCCTGCACCCGGCACTGGAAGGCGCCAAGCTCAGCACCACCACAGAACCGGTCACCGGCGTGGCCGTCTCCGATATCGATCCGCGCTCCCCTGCCGCCGCCTCCGGTCTGCAGAAGGGCGACATCATCATCGGGGTCAACCGCCTGCGCATCAACTCGCTGGGCGAGCTGACCAAAGTGTTGAAGAACAAGCCGGACGTGCTGGCACTGAACATTCAACGCGGCGACTCCTCGCTCTATTTGGTGATCCGTTAAGTCCCTCACACCCGCGGCAACCGCCGCGGGTGATTTTTATCCACCGATAGTGTTATTCTCTGCGCGCAGCATGTACGGACGAGAATGACATGAAAATCCCACCTTTGATCAGTTACTTGGGCAAGTCCGTCGGCTTCGGCCTCACCGTCGCGGCGCTCCTGTTGCTGCTGTTTCCCAATTTTCGAGGTGGTGCCCCCCTGCCGGGCCTCATCACCAATGCCCGCGAGCTGAGCTTCTCCTACGCCGCCCATCGCGCCGGCCCTGCCGTCGTCAACATCTACACCCGCAGCTTCGCCGGCAATCGTGGCGAGAAGGCCGAACTCAGGCCACAGGGGCTGGGCTCAGGCGTCATCATGAACCAGCGCGGCCACGTGCTGACCAACTACCACGTCATCGCCGATGCGGACCAGATCATAGTCGCGCTGCAAGATGGCCGGGTATTCAGCGCCGAGCTGATCGGCACCGACAAGCTGACCGATCTGGCGGTGCTCTACATCGAATCGGATAACCTGCCGGTCATCCCGCAGGATCCGGAGCGGCTGCCGGATGTGGGGGACGTGGTGCTCGCCATCGGCAACCCCTACAACGTCGGCCAGACCATCACCCAGGGCATCATCAGCGCCACCGGCCGGATCGGCCTCTCCAGCATGGGACCGGACAGCAATGGCCGGCAGGATCTGCTGCAGACCGATGCCGCCATCAACGAAGGCAATTCGGGCGGCGCCCTGGTCAACGGCCGTGGCGATCTGGTGGGCATCAACACCGCCGCCTACCACCTCAACGGCAATCAGGAGAGCTACGGCATCAGCTTCGCCATCCCCTACAAGCTGGCCAAGCGCATCATGGACGAGCTTATCGCCAACGGCCGGGTCATTCGTGGCTACCTCGGCGTCTCCAGCGTCGAGATCAACCCCATAGTCGCGCGCATGATGAACCTCGGCGACCTGCAGGGCCTGGTGGTGGAGAGCCTGGATCCCAACGGTCCCGCCACCAAGGCAGGGCTCAAGCGGGGTGACGTGCTGCTCAAGATCAACGGGGAAGCCATCAGCGGCGTGCGGGCCGTGATGGACAGGATCGTCGAGAGCCGCCCCGGCACCAAGCTCCGCATCTCGGTGATCCGCAACGGCAAGCCACTGGACGTCGAGGTCGTCATCGAGGAAGACGTGCGCTACCAGAACCTGCCGAGTACCAGCGCCGCCTCCGCCAGCTGAGACTAGACCCGACCACCACAAGGGGCGCATTGGCGCCCCTTGTCATTCCTCCCTCCCTTGGTTCCCCCGCATGAGTTCTCCCCCACTCCGTGAGATGACTCACAGTTTCCGCCAACGATCCCACCCTGGTCACCGCCGCGAAAGTGCGGGCCCGATCACATAGAGTCGGCTCCGATAGTCCCCCTTTGCTCCCCTGGCACACAGAAAGGGTCCTTTTCGAGGAGTTCCGGCCTGGGATTTCCATTTCGAATCGGAAAAATGCTGCCTCCTCTGCTTTTCTCCCCGGGCTTAGGGTAAGGCTATTCCTTCTGCCAGCCTTGGAGAGCAGACATTGACTACCGACACCCATGACACCGCCCTGACCCCGGACAGCCCGCCGCTGCTGCGCAAGACCGAGCTGGTCCTGGCCCGCATCCACAGCCTGCTCGGCGAGCAGGGCATCATCCCCAACGAGGTGCAGAAGCAGATGCTCGCCTCCCACGTCAAAGCCATGGTGTGGCGCTCTCATAGCGGAGAATCCCTGCCGGAGGTCGACCTCAGCCTGTTCGAGGAGATCTCCCCCCTTTCCCTGCGACTGGCCGAACAGGTCGTCGCCTGGCTGGACAGGCTGGCCCATGAAGAAGCGCACCTCTTGTCCGTCCATTTCGAAGTTGCCAAAGAAAATGAACTCAGCTCAGCTGCTCGACCAGTAACCACAGGAGATAACTAAATGTCAGCCATCAAACTCGTGATTGGAGATCGTCTCGGCAAGGGTCAGAAAGTGGGTGCAGGGGCGGAAGCCGCCGGTGCCAACGTGACCGTCATCCCCGGCATGGCCGCGGACATGAAGCTCGGTGATGTGATGAACAAGGAGCAGGCGGATCTCGGCATCTCCTTCTGCGGCAGCGGCGGCGCCGGCGCCATCACCGCCCAGACCAAGTACGGCTACAAGTGCCGCTACGGCATGCGCTCCGTCGAGGAGGGTGTCACCGCCATCAATGACGGCTGCGTGGTGCTCGGCTTCGGCTTCATGGACAAGGAAGAGCTGGGCCAGAAGCTGATCGAAGCCTTCGCCAAGAAACACGGTCGCGCCTGATGAAAGAGGACTTCACTACCCAGGTCATCGTCAACGGCAAGGGGACGACCCGCCAGCAGGCGTTCGCTTCCGCCCTCAGCCAGGTGCAGCACAGCCTGCTCAAGGACAACCCGCGGGTGATGCTGCGGATCGAGCCGGTCGAGGTACGGGTGCTCAAGGCCGAGGAGTCGGTCCGGGTGGAGAAGTTCCTGTTCTTCTTCCTGCCGCGCCAGCGCCGCGAGTTCCGCGTCCAGCTGGAGATCACGGTCAAGGTCAGCAGCCTGGACGCCGACAAGGTGACGTTCACCCTGGTGTGACGCCCCTATGGGCACAACCCCACAAAAAGGACATGTTGGATGTTTCTAATCATTCTTTTCAAATCATTGATCATCGGCGGCCTGGTGGGCGTCGGGGTGGGAGCCGGCGCGGCGCGGATGTTCCACGCCCCGACCGTGCAGGGTATGGGCGCTTTCCGAACCCTGGGTGAGCTCAACTCCTGCGAAGGGGATCCCGCCTCCCACTTCTCCTTCGGCCTCGGCTTCTTCTTCAACGCCTGGGCCTCCACAGTGGCGGCCGGAGCCTTCACCCAGGACGTGGATCACCGCATCATCCCGCACTGGGCCACGGCCGCGCTGCTGGTCAAGAACCGGGATCTCGCCACCACCTTGCACGACCCCAAGAAGATGGCCATCGCCGGCGGCATCATAGGTGCCATCGTGGTCGCCTTCCTCAACAGCACAGCCGCCGCTGTTCCCGAGGCCCTGCAGGTCACCGCCGTCAAGGTACTGGTGCCGGCCGCCAACCTGCTGGTCAACACCGTCATGCCGGTGATCTTCTGGCTGGCCGCCATCGAGGCGGGCAAGAAGTCCGGCTTCTGGGCAACCATCTTCGGCGGTCTGGCGCAGCTCATCATGGGCAACGCCGTGCCGGGTCTGGTGCTCGGCATCCTGATCGGCAAAGGGGTGGAAGAGAGCGGCTGGAACCATGTCACTCGCGTGATGATGGGCGCCATAGTGCTGCTGTTCGTGCTGAGCGGATTCTTCCGCGGCTTCGATATGAAACTGATTGAATCCTTCCACATGGGCATCCCCCTGTGGCTGGAGAACGTCCATAACCTGCTTAGCGGCAAATAAGGGGCCACCACATGGATGAGAAACTGAGAAACAACTTCTGGTATGCCGACTGGTCCTTCCCCATCTTCGTCGGCCTACTCTCGGCCGGCGTCTTCGCCGGGACCCACATGTTCTACCTGTATGGAGTCGGGGCCTTCAACGAGGTGGCCTTCGTCTCCATGCTGAAAGCCGGGATGGACACCGGTGCCTATGGCGCGGTCGCGGCCTTCGGCGCCAGCTTCCTGTTCGCCCGCATCATCGAGGGCTCCCTGGTGGGGATCCTGGATATCGGCGGCGCCATTCAGACCGGGGTCGGACTGGGCGTCCCCGCCCTGTTGCTGGGAGCCGGCATCGTCTACCCGATAGAGAACTTCGGTGCCTCGCTGATGACCGGCATGGCCATCGGGGTCGCCATCGGCGGCATCATCATCCTGGCGCGCAAGTTCACCATCAACCAGAGCAACTCCACCTACGGGGCGGATGTGATGATGGGTGCGGGCAACAGCTCGGGTCGCTTCCTCGGCCCCCTGATCATCCTCTCAGCCATGGGCGCCTCCATCCCCATCGGGCTGGGCTCCCTGCTGGGTGCGCTGCTGTTCTACGTGTGGGGCAAGCCCATCACCGGCGGCGCCATCCTGGGTGCCATGCTGCTCGGGACCTTCTTCCCGATCGCCCTGGTCTAAGCACAGGCCGCCCTTCGGGGCGGCATTTCAGAGGTCATCAGCATGTATGACATGATCATCAGAGCGGGGCGCCAGGGAAACGGCGAGCTCATCGACATCGCCATCCAGGACGGCAAGATTGCGGCCCTCGGCCAGCTGCCAGCGACGGTCGAGGCGAAGCAAACCCTCACTCTGGCCGGTGCGGTCGGGGTGAGCGCGGGCTGGATAGACGGCCACACCCACTGCTATCCCGCCTCCCCCATCTATCAGGATGAACCGGACAAGGTCGGCGTGGAGTCCGGCGTCACCACCGTCATCGATGCCGGCAGCACGGGCGCCGACGACGTGGACGCGTTCCAGCGACTGGCGGCCGGTTGCAAGACCCGGGTGCACGCCCTGCTCAACATCTCCCGCATCGGCCTGCTGCGCCAGAACGAGCTGGCCGACAGCCGGGATCTGGATGTCGGGCTGGCGTCTGCCGCCATCGCCCGCCACCCGCGGTTCATCGTCGGCCTCAAGGCCCGCATGAGCGGCAGCGTAGTGGGCGAGAACGGTCTGCAGCCGCTGCGCATGGCCAAGGCGCTGCAACAGGCCCACGGCCAGTTGCCGCTGATGGTGCATGTGGGCAACACCCCGCCCGAGCTGGACGAGATCGTCGCCCTGCTCGGCCAGGGGGATCTGCTGACCCACTGCTTCAACGGCAAGCCGAACCGTATCCTGACCCCGGCCGGCGAGCTGCGGGTCGCGGTGCGCGAGGCGATGCAACGGGGGCTGCGGCTCGACATCGGCCACGGTGGCGCCAGCTTCAGCTTCGAGGTGGCGGAGGCCGCCATCCGTCAGGGGATCCTGCCCCACACCATCAGCTCGGATATCTACTGCAAGAACCGCATCAAGGGGCCCGTGTACAGCCTGGCCCACGTGATGTCCAAGTTTCTCGCCATCGGCATGACGCTGGAGCAGGTGCTCGCCTGCGTCACCAGCCAGGCCGCCGAGGCGCTGCGCCTCCCTGGCAAAGGACGGCTCGAGCTGGGGGCCGATGCCGATCTGACCCTGTTCGAACTGGCCAGCGGCCCGGCCCTGTTTATGGATACCGAGGCGCAATCCCGCCACGGCGATCTGCAACTGCTTCCCCTCGCCGCCCTGGTGGGCGGTGGCCTGGTTCTCACTCAATATGGAAAATCCCACCATGCCTTCTGTGTATGAGAAATATCAGCTCAAACCTGTGATCAACGCCTCCGGGCGCATGACCCTACTCGGCGTCTCCACCCCGGAGCAGGAGGTGGTCGACGCGGTCAACTTCGGCCTAGGCCACTACTTCGAGGTGAAGGATCTGGTCAACAAGACCGGCGCCTACCTCGCCGGCCTGCTCGGCGTGGAGGATGCGGTGGTGGTCTCCTGCGCCAGTGCCGGCATCGCCCAGTCGGTGGCCGCCGTCATAGTGCGCGGCGATGCCTACCGGCTGGAGCAGCTGCACGCCCATGCCCACGGGGTGCCGAGCGAGATAGTGCTGCCCAAGGGGCACAACGTGAACTTCGGCGCCCCGGTGGGCACCATGGTCAATCTGGGGGGCGGCAAGGTAGTCGAGGCAGGCTATGCCAACGAATGCTCCCCCGCCCAGCTGGCCGCCGCCATCAACCCCAATACCGCCGCCATCCTCTACATCAAGTCTCACCACTGCGTGCAGAAAAGCATTCTGTCGGTGGCCCAGGCCGCCGAGGTGGCCAGGGCCCACCAGCTGCCGCTCATCGTCGATGCGGCCGCGGAAGAAGACTTGCAGCTCTACTACAACCAGGGGGCGGATCTGGTCATCTACAGTGGCGCCAAGGCCATCGAGGGACCCACCAGCGGCCTGGTGCTCGGCAAACGCCAGTATGTGGAGTGGGTCAAGCAGCAGACCAACGGCATAGGCCGCGCCATGAAGGTAGGCAAGGAGGGGATCCTCGGCCTGACCCACGCCATCGAGCGCTATCTGGTCAAGGAGAAGGAGAGTGGTGCCGCCATGGTGGCCAAGATGACCCCCTTCATCGAGCGCCTCAACCAGTTGCCCGGCGTCAGGGCCCAGGTGGTGTGGGACAGTGCCGGGCGCGACATCGCCCGCACCGACATCGCCTTCGACCATGCCCGGCTCGGCATCACCACCCTGCAGTTGGTGGATCGCCTGCAGCAGGGCAACCCGGCCATCTACTGCCGCGGCTACAAGGCCAACGAGGGCCACATCGAGATCGACGTGCGCAGCGTCAGCCCGGCCCAGCTCGACCAGATCCATGCCGCCATCGCCCAGTTAACCCAGGAGACCCGCTGATGTCCCTTACTCCCAACTACTACCTTGACCGTGTCTGCCTCAACGTGCTGGCCGGCTCCAAGCAAAATGCCGTCGATATCTATGAGGCCGCCGAGGGCCACGTGCTGGTCGGCGTGCTCTCCAAGAACTACCCGGATGTGCCCTCCGCCGTCGCCGACATGGGTGAGTACGCGAAGCTTATCGACAACGCCCTCTCCATCGGCCTGGGCGCAGGCGATCCCCGCCAGTCCGCCATGGTGGCCGAGCTGGCCCGCCAGCTGCAGCCCCAGCACGTCAACCAGGTGTTCACCGGGGTCGGCGCCAGCCGGGCGCTGCTCGGTCAGCCTCACACCCTGGTCAACGGTCTCATCTCCCCCACCGGCACACCCGGCATGGTGAAGATCTCCACCGGCCCGCTGAGCGCCGGCCAGGCCGATGGCATAGTCCCCATCGATACCGCCATCGCCCTGCTCAAGGACATGGGGGGCAGCTCGGTCAAGTTCTTCCCCATGGGCGGCCTCGCCTGCCGTGACGAGTACCAGGCGGTGGCCGAGGCCTGTGCCCGCAACGGTTTCTGGCTGGAGCCCACCGGCGGCATCGATCTCGACAACTTCGAGGAAATCGTCCGCATCGCGCTGGCGGCCGGGGTCGAGAAGGTGATCCCCCACGTCTACAGTTCCATCATCGACGGCGAGAGCGGCCAGACCCGCCCCGAGGATGTGCGCACCCTGCTCGCCATGGTGAAGCGACTGCTGGCGTGATATGACTGGCACCGGCCCACTTCCCGGCCGGTGCCTGGCTTGTGCATGTCCCGCTTGTTAACATCGATCCTCACCCCGCGACAGGAGTCTCGCTTCCCCATGACCAAGCTGCCCCACCCCAGACTCCATCAGCTGCTGACCCTGCTCCACGCCGAACCGCTGCCACAGGAGGAGCTCGCCCGTCGCCTCAATGTCTCCACCCGCACGGTACGCACCGACGTGGCGATCCTCAACGAGCTGATTGCCACCCACGGTGCCCATCTGATCCACCAGCGCGGCTGCGGCTACCAGCTCAAGATCTACAATCAGGGGCTGTTTGATGAGTTGCTGGCGGCGCAGGAGCAGGAGAGCAGCCTGCCCCGCACCAGCCGTGAGCGGGTGCTGCATCTGCAGCTGCTGCTGCTCACCGCCGAACAGGGGATCAAGCTCGATGAGCTGGCGGATACCTGGTATCTGAGCCGGGCCGCGCTGCAGGGGGACATGGCGGAAGTGCGGGAGCGGCTCGCCCATTTCGGGCTCGGCATCGACAGCAAGCCACGGCTCGGCATGCGCATCCAGGGGGATGAGACGGCGATCCGGGCCTGCCTCACCCAGTTGCTCTATCGGGAGCAGATCCGCAACCACCCGCTGCAAGGCTTGCTGCCGAACCTCTGCCCCAGCAAGACGCGGGAGGTCATCGGCAATCGCATTCATGCGCAGCTCGGACATCATCAGCTGCGGCTGGCGGACGAGAGCCTGCAACAGCTCACCATCTACTGCGCCGTCGCCCTGCTGCGGCAGGCGGCAGGCCACGAACTGCTGGCATTCAGCAGCGAGGACCTCACCGCCCCCCTGGCGGCCGTGGCCCGCGACATCTATGCCGAGCTGCCGACCCTGACACCGCCGGGCGAGCAGGAGATCATCTGCCTCGCCATCCAGATCCAGGCCCGTCTCATCGCCGATACCCCGCAGCTCAGCCCGACCATGGCCGCCGAGAGCGCCCAGCTGGTCGCGCACCTGCTGGACTACATCCACCAGCACTATCCCTATGATCTGCGCCACGACAGCCAGCTGCACTCAGATCTGCTGACCCACATCAGCGCCATGCTGCTGCGGATCAAATACCAGATCGGCAGCCACAATCCGCTGGCGGAACACATCAGGCAATATTATCCCCTCGCCTACGACATCACCCTGGCCGCCATCTCGGAGTGGATCAAGCAGACCCCCTATCACCTGACCCATCACGAGATAGGCTATCTGGTGATCCACATCGGGGTCGGGCTGGAGCGTCACTACGACATCGGCTACAGCCGTCCACCCCAGGCGCTGCTGCTGTGCGACGCGGGCAATGCCACCTTCCGGGTGCTGGAGGCGCGCATCAAGCGGGAATACCCCCAGCTGCAGCTGAGCAGCCTGGAGTCGGTGCGGGACTACGAGAGCCTGCCACGGATAGCGCAGGACTTTGTCATCAGCACGGTCAAGGTGAGCGAGAAGAATGCCCCCGTGGTGCAGGTGGCGCCCTTCCCGACCCAGTACCAGCTGGAGCAGCTCGGCAAGCTGGTGCTGATCGATCGCACCCGCCCCTACCTGCTCGACAAGTACTTCGATGCCGAACACTTCATGGTGGTGGATGAACCGCTCAGCCAGGCTGGCCTGTTTGCCCGGATCTGCGATCGGCTGGAGCGGGAGGGTCTGGTGGAGGAGGCGTTCAGGGGATCCCTGCACGAGCGGGAGCGGATCGTCTCCACCATGCTGGGGGATGGCATAGCCCTGCCCCACTCCCTCGGCCTGCTGGCGCGCCGCACCCTGGTCTACACGGTGCTGGCACCTCAGGGCATCGACTGGGGCAATGGCGAGACCGCCACCCTCATCTTCGCGCTGGCCATCGCCAAGGCCGACTATGAGGAGGCGATGGGACTCTACGATCTGTTCCTGGCGCTGATGAACGAAAAAGCCAGCAAGAATCTGCTGGCTTGTCGGGATTTCGCCAACTTCAAGGCGCTGGCACGCACCGGATCATGACGGGAGAGGAGGCGTGCCTCACTCCTCGTTGAAGCCCGAGGTGAACAGCGCCACCACGGCGGCCAGAGCCTCTTCTTCCTCCGGCCCCTCCACCTGCACCTCAACCTGTTTGCCCTGGGCGGAGTCCAGCATCAGCAGGCCGATCACGCTGTCCGCATCGGCCTCCACGCCGTCCTCGTTGCGCAGCAGCACATGGGCATCGAAACCCTGCACCAGCTCGAACAGCATCATGGCCGGTCTGGCGTGCATTCCCAGCTTGTTTTTGACTTCTACCGAGGCGGAAACAGTCATCTGAGCGTCCTATTGATCTGTCAGGCTTGGGTTGAGCGCTTGTCGAGGGTGCGGTGGCGGATCTGCACATTCTTGCCGAGCAGGCGGAACGCGCTGGCCAGCCGCTCGGCGATGAACACGGATCTGTGCTGACCGCCGGTACAGCCGATGCCGACCGTCACATAGCTGCGATTGTTGCGCTCAAGGTGGGGCAACCAGGTCCCCAGCATGTTCTCGATCTGCTGGATGAACAGCATCACGTCCGGCTGGCCGGACAGGTAGTTGGCCACGGGCTCATCCTGACCGGTGAAGGGCTTGAGCTCGGGGATCCAGTGCGGATTGGGCAGGAAGCGGGCATCGAACACGAAGTCGGCATCCTTGGGGATACCGTACTTGAAGCCGAACGACTCGAACACCAGCACCAGCTCGTTCTCTTTCTTGCCGAGCACCCGGGTCTTGATGAGCTCGCTGAGGTCATGGATGCTGAGGCTGGTGGTGTCGATGCGCAGATCGGCGGTGGAGGAGAGCGGCGCCAGCAGGTGGGTCTCCTCACGAATCGCCTCATCCAGCGACAGCTTGTTGCGAGACAGGGGGTGCAGCCGGCGGCTCTCACCGTAGCGCTTGAGCAGGGTATTGTTGTCGGCATCGAAGAAGAAGCTGGAGAACTCCACCCGCCCCTCGTTGCGTACCTGGGCCAGCAAGTTTTCCAGCCGGTCGGGCTGAGTGGGCAGGTTGCGCACGTCTATGCTGACCGCCAGCTTGTCATACTGGCTCTCGACCGAGACGATCAGCTGGGGCAGCAGATTGACCGGCAGGTTATCCACACAGTAATACCCCAGATCCTCCAGTACCCTCAGGGCCACCGTCTTACCGGAGCCCGAGCGACCGCTTACCACTATTAACTGCATCTTGTCCCCTCACGCCAACATGGCTGTATCATGCCCGGCATCAGGCCGAGGTCATGATCTGGTAGAGTTCTTCGTCGCTGGTCGCCTGGCGCAACTGGCGGCAGACGGCCTTGTCACCCAGCTTGGATGCCATCAGGGAAAGGGTCTTGAGGTGCTGCTTGCACTCGCTTTCCGGCACCAGCAAGGCAAAGAGCAGGTCCACCGGTTGGTTGTCGATAGAATCGAATGGGATGGGTTCGGAGAAGGTCATCAGCACGGCGGTCGGGACGAACGCATCGTCGATACGGCCGTGAGGAATGGCAATACCGGCACCGATCCCGGTACTGCCCATTTTTTCCCGCGCCAGCAGACTCTCAAACAGCACCTGACGGGAGGCGCCCAGGCGCTCTGCGGCCAGTTCACTGATGATCTCGAGGGCGCGTTTCTTGCTGGTACAAGGGACCGCACTCTTGGTGCAGTCCCGACTCAGTATGTGTTCAAGTTGCATAGTTATTTTTGATTTAACTTATCTTTGTGCTTGATGATCTGCCGATCCAGTTTATCCAGCAGGGTATCAATCGCAGCATACATGTCGGCATGCTCCGAATTGGCGAACACCTCTCCCCCGCTGACGTGCAGCTTGGCTTCGGCAATCTGGTTCAGTTTTTCGACGCTCAACACCACATGCACGTTGTTGATATGTTCAAAGTGACGCTCGAGTTTGGCAAATTTGCTATTCACATAATCACGCAGAGCTTCGGTAATCTCGACATGGTGTCCGGTCAGGTTAATTTGCATAACGTCTTCCTTTTGTTTGCCTAAACCAGGCGTTTGCGCTGATTGGATGGCGGGATCAACAAGGATTCACGGTACTTTGCGATCGTGCGTCTCGCCACCATAATACCCTGTTCGGCCAGCAAATCCGCGATCTTGCTATCACTAAGCGGTTTGGCAGGGTTTTCTGCCGTCACCAACTTTTTGATCAGGGCGCGAATTGCGGTCGATGAGCACTCTCCTCCTCCCTCCGTATTGACGTGACTGGAGAAAAAAAACTTCAGTTCAAAGATGCCACGGGGCGTGTGCATGTACTTCTGGGTCGTCACCCGCGAGATCGTCGACTCGTGCATCTCCACTGCCTCGGCGATGTCGTTGAGCACCATGGGCTTCATGGCCTCTTCACCGTACTCGAAGAAGCCCTGCTGCTGTTCGACAATGCAGCTGGCGACCTTGAGCAGGGTGTCGTTACGACTCTCCAGACTCTTGATGAACCACTTGGCTTCCTGCAAGTGGGAGCGGATGAACTGGGAGTCCTGACTGGTCTTGGCCTGTCTGGCCATGGCCGCGTAGGTCTCATTGACCCTGATGCGCGGCGCCGAATCCGGATTCAGTTCCACCACCCACTTGTAGCCCTTCTTGACCACGGACACATCCGGGATCACATATTGGGACTCGTTCTGGATGATGCCATTGCCTGGCCTTGGCTCCAGCTGCTGGATCAGATCCAGCACCTCCTTGAGGTCGCTCTCCTTGAGTTTGGTCTTGCGCGCCAGGGTCCGGTAATCGCGGTTGCCGAGCAAGTCCATGTGCTCGTTGATCACTTCCCTCGCCTCATTGAGCCAGGGCAGATCGGGCGAATACTGAGCGAGCTGGATCAGCAGACACTCCTGTACCGAACGGGCGGCAATGCCGATCGGATCGAAATGCTGCACCCGCTTGAGCACGGCTTCGACTTCATCCAGTTCGACTTCTACCTCATCGCTGCTGACTGCAGCCTGAATATCCTCGAGAGAAACGGTCAAATAGCCGGATTCGTCGATGGCGTCGATGATGGCGAGGGCAATGGCGGCGTCCAGATCGCTGAAGGGGGTCAGTCGCATCTGCCACAGCAGATAGTCCTGCAGGCTCTCGGTGGTCTCCCCCTGATAGACGCTGTCCTCCCCATCGTGGATGGGGCCGGCACTCTGGGCCGTTCCGGCCGAATAGACATCGTCCCAGGTGGTATCCACCGGCAGCTCATCTGGCATCTTGTCCTGAGCCATGGCATCGCTGGAATCGAGTTGGCTGGCGTCGACCGCCTCTTCCGGGTTGGTCTCCTGCGTCTCGCTCTCCTCTTGCTCCAGCAAGGGGTTGTTGTCGAGCGCTTGCTGAATTTCCTGCTGGAGTTCCAGCGTGGAGAGCTGGAGCAGACGAATCGCTTGTTGTAATTGTGGCGTCATGGTCAGGGATTGACCGAGACGCAACTGTAATGTCGGCTTCATCTACGTCGGGATATCCTTATGTTCAGCGAGGCAGCCACCTAACAAAAATGAGGGATGCCCCCTTACTATAGACTGAATTGATCGCCCAAATAGACGCGCTTGACCTGCTCATCGGCGAGGATATCGGCCGGAGCGCCCTCGGCAATCATCTTGCCATGGCTGACGATATAGGCTTTTTCACACACATCCAGCGTCTCCCGGACGTTGTGATCGGTGATCAGCACACCGAGGCCCCGCTCTTTCAGGTGCTGGATGATCTTCTTGATGTCTATGACGGAAATAGGATCAACACCTGCAAAGGGCTCATCCAGCAGGATGAATCTCGGCTCTGCCGCCAGGGCGCGGGCGATCTCAACCCGGCGCCGCTCCCCCCCCGACAGGCTCTGCCCCAGGCTGTCGCGGATGTGGGTGATGTTGAACTCTTCCAGCAGCCGCTCGACCTTGTCTTCCCGCTCCTCGCGGCTCAAGCCCTTGCGAGTCTGCATGACCCCCATCAGGTTGTCGAACACCGACAGACGGCGGAAGATCGAGGCCTCCTGCGGCAGATAGCCGATGCCGTTGCGGGCCCGGATATGCATGGGCTGCAGGCTGATATCCTGATCGTCGATGGTGATGAGGCCGGCGTCCCGCTGTACCAGACCCACGATCATGTAGAAGGAGGTGGTCTTGCCGGCACCATTGGGGCCGAGCAGCCCCACGATCTGGCCGGTGCCCACTTCCAGGCTCACGTCGCTGACCACCATGCGGCGCTTGTAGCTCTTCTGCAGGCCGACTGCTTTTAACACTGCCATGGCTTCTGTTTCCTACTTCTTCTTCTGATCGGCGGGCTTGTCGAAGTTTTCTACCTGCTCTGGCAGGAACACCGTCTTGACGCGCTGAGTGGGGCCCTTGCTCTCGGCGATCATCTTCTGCTTGACGATGTCGTAGCGGATGAGGTCGCCGGTGACCTGGCTGTCTTCCTGTTTGAGCTGGCCGTTGCCGGTGATGGTGACCAGCCGGTTCTTCAGCTCGTAGCGGATGCTGTTGCCGTGGGCGTTGACCGGCTTGCCGTTGTCCAGGATCTGGAAGAAGGTGGCCGGGTTGCCATAGGCGGTCATCACCTCGGCGCCTTTATCGCCGGAGCGGATCACCACCACCTTGTCGGCCTTAATCTTGATGGTGCCCTGAGTGATGATCACATCATCGCTGAAGGTGATGCGATTGTCCTGCATCTCGGCCACTTGCTTGACCGCGTCCACATAGACCTTCTCGGCAAAGTCAGACTCTTTGGCGTTCACCGCACCGCACAACAGCAGGGCGGCGAGGGCCAGATTAACGTTTTTCATTGAAATAAGTGGCATGGCCTTTATCCAGTAATTCGAAATATTTACGATCCAGGTGACCCCTCAGGCCAACCCCCTCGGTCTGGAATTCCTGACCTACTATGCGGATGTGCTGATTGCTTCTCACGTCCTGAGTCACCAGGTCCAGCTCCAGATAGGGGGTGTCCAGGGTGGAGATGAAGGAAGCTGGCAGCAGGCCGTCCAGATGCACCTTGTCGCGCAGGATCACGTTGTCGTCGGTGTTGAGCACCCCGGTCTCGGCCGTGACCTTCCACTCGGCCTCGCCCTGCTCATCGAACATGTAGACCACCGGCTTCTCGAAGGTCGCCTGCTCGAGGATCTGGAAATACTCGGCAAACTCCGACTCCAGCCGCTCAGTCCGCTTGCCCTGTTCGTTGAAGCGGGTCGTGATCAGATTCTTGGCGGTGAAGTCAGGTTGATAGTTTTCCACCTTGGTGACCGGCTCGGGGGCCAGCTCGATCTCGCCAAACTGCCAGGCCCCCAGCGCCACCAGAAACAGCAGGGCAAACAGCAGCGTCTGTCTGTTCATCGTGAGGCCTCGGGCTGGTAGTCGCCCAGCCCTTGCGCCTGCAGGATGAGGTCGCACACCTCGCGTACCGCGCCGACGCCCCCTCCTAGCCGAGTCACCAGATCCGCCTTTGCTAGCACCAGCGGATGGGCATCCGCCACCGCGATGCCGAGGCCACAGGCCTGCATCACCGGCAGATCTATGGTGTCATCCCCCATGTAGGCCGCCTGCGACGCCTCGAGACCGAGCTTGGTCAACAATGCCTCGAAGTGGGGCAGCTTCTGATCCGCCCCCTGCACCAGGTGCTGCACCCCCAGGCCGCGCATCCGATCGCTGACGATGCGGGAGTTGCGCCCGGTGATGATGGCGATCTCCAGCCCGGCATTGAGCAGGGCACGCATGCCTGCCCCGTCGCGGGTGCAGAATGTCTTCAGTTCTTCGCCGTTATTGCCCATGTAGATGAAGCCATTGGAAAGCACCCCATCCACATCGCACACCAGCAGGCGGATCTGCGCCGCCTTGTCGTACTGGCCGCGCGTCACCGGACCATAGAGGGTCGGTACGTCTTGCATCAAATCACCCCGGCTTTCAGCAGGTCGTGCATGTTGAAGGCACCCAGTGGCCGCCTTGCTTCATCCACCACCAGCAATCCGTTAATCTTCCTGATTTCCATCAGTTTGACGGCCTCGGCCGCCATCATCTCAGGCCCTACGGTAACACAGTTGGCCGTCATTACCTTGGCGATCGGGGTGTGATGGATGTCCACCTGCAGATCCAGGATCCGGCGCAGGTCACCATCGGTGAACAGGCCTGCCAGCAGCCCCTGCGCGTCCACGACCGCCGTCATGCCCAGGCCTTTGCGGCTCACTTCCAACAGCGCCTGGCTGATGGTGGCATCTATCCCCACCTGGGGCAACAGCTCGCCGCGATGCATCAGATCGCCCACCCGCAGCAGCAGTCGCTTGCCGAGCGAACCGCCCGGGTGAGAGAGCGCGAAGTCATCGGCGGTGAAGCCACGGGCCTCCAGCAGGGCCACGGCCAGTGCATCCCCCATCACCAGGGTCGCAGTGGTGCTGGAGGTCGGTGCCAGGCCGAGCGGGCAGGCCTCCTTGTCGACCTTGATGCACAGATGCACATTGGCCTCCTTGGCCATGGTCGAGGCCGGGTTGCCGGTCATGCAGATGAGCGGGATGCCCCGGCGCTTGAGCACCGGCAGCAGGGCCAGGATCTCGTCGCTCTCGCCGGAGTTGGAGATGGCGATGATGAGGTCGCCGGCGGAGATCATCCCCAGATCACCGTGGCTGGCTTCGCCAGGGTGCAGGAAGAACGCCGGCGTGCCGGTGCTGGCCAGGGTCGCGGCGATCTTGTTGCCGACATGGCCAGACTTGCCCATGCCGGTGACCACTATCTTGCCGGCGCAGCGCAGCACCATCTCGCAGGCCCGAACGAAGGTCTCGTCGAGGTACTGGTAGAGGCCATCAATCGCTTGCTTTTCAATGTCCAGCACCGCGCGGGCACTGCGACGAAAATCGAACAGTTCAGACACTTTTTCAGGCTTTACAGACATAAAGACACAGCTCCGGGCCGAAATTTGCTGCGGGATTATAAAAAAGTCTGCCGAGATAAGCGAATCGGATGCGGGACCTCATCCTGCTGATGCAAGTTGTTACATAAAACTGTCGTGCATTTGGGGGGGAAGCACGCTCAATAGTTGTTCCTTGCTGTTGCTTAGACCTAGACTAGCCCATAAAATTCGCTCTTCTTTTATACCGGATGGACAATTGTTTGAACAATGACCTGATCACCATCTCCGATCTGACCTTCAGTCACGGGGATCGGTTGCTGTACGACAGGATCAACCTGACCATTCCCCGTGGCAAGGTCACCGCAGTCATGGGGCCAAGCGGGATCGGCAAGACCACCTTGCTGCGCCTGATCGGTGGCCAGCTGAAACCTGAATCGGGTCATATCCTGTTTGATGGAGAAGACATTCCCACCCTCTCCCGCTCCCGCCTGTATGAAGTCCGCAAACGGATGAGCATGCTGTTCCAGAGCGGTGCCCTGTTCACCGGCATGACCGTCTTTGACAACGTGGCCTTCCCGCTGCGAGAGCACTCCGGCCTGCCGGAGGAGCTGATCCACACCATCGTCATGATGAAGCTGCAGGCCGTCGGGCTGCGTGGCGCGGCCAGACTGATGCCGTCCGAGCTCTCCGGTGGCATGGCCAGGCGCGCCGCTCTGGCCAGATCCATCGCGCTGGATCCGGACCTCATCATGTATGACGAGCCCTTCGTCGGTCAGGATCCCATCACCATGGCGGTGCTGGTGAAGCTCATCAAGGAACTCAACAGTGCCCTTGGTATTACTTCCGTCATCGTCACCCACGATGTGAAGGAGGTGCTGAGCATCGCCGATTACGCCTACATCATCGCCAACCGCAAGGTGGTGGCGCACGGCACCCCGGATCAACTGCGCGAGGAGCACAATCCGGAAGTCGAACAATTCCTGCAAGGATTGCCAGACGGTCCTGTTCCGTTTCATTTTCCGGCAGGCGATCTGCTACAGGATCTGTGATGTTGATAAGCCAAGTAAGCAAGTTGGGTCGGGTTGGGGTGCGTTTCATCAACGCCATCGGCCGCGCCACCATCATGCTGTTTCACGCGCTGGCGGGCCGCCCCCAGCCACGCAAGCACTTCCCCCTGCTGATGCAGCAGCTCTATGTGGTAGGGGTACAATCGGTCGCCATCATCCTGGTGTCGGGTCTGTTCATCGGCATGGTGCTCTCCCTGCAGGGCTATAACGTGCTGAAGGATTTCGGTGCCGAGCAGAGCCTGGGGCCGCTGGTCTCCCTCTCCCTGCTGCGGGAGCTGGGACCGGTCGTCACCGCCCTGCTGTTTGCCGGCCGGGCGGGTTCCGCCCTGACCGCCGAAATCGGCCTGATGAAGGCCACCGAGCAGCTCTCCAGCCTGGAGATGATGGCGGTGGATCCGCTGCGCCGGGTGGTGGCCCCCCGTTTCTGGGCCGGGGTCATCAGCATGCCGCTGCTGGCCTTCATGTTCAGCCTGATCGGCATCTTCGGTGGCAAGCTGGTCGGCGTCGATTGGCTGGGGGTGGACGAGGGCAGCTTCTGGTCTGCCATGCAGGCCTCCGTCGATTGGCAGGATGACATCATGCAAGGGGCCATCAAGAGTCTGATCTTCGCCCTGGTGGTCACCTGGATTGCGCTCTTTAATGGCTATGATGCCAAGCCGACCTCGGCCGGGATCAGTCAGGCGACGACCCGGACCGTGGTCCACTCGTCCCTGGCCGTGCTCGGTCTGGATTTTATACTCACCGCAATCATGTTTGGATAAGGTAAAGATGAAGTTCAGCAAAGTAGAATTCCTGGTCGGCGCCTTCATGCTGGCCGGCATCGCGGCCATTCTGGTATTGGCATTGCAAGTTGCCGGTTTGAGCTTCAAACCGGAAGGAGAAACCTATACCCTGCGCGCCCATTTCGATAATATCGGCGGCCTGAAAGTCCGCTCACCGGTCAAGGTCGGTGGTGTGGTCGTCGGTCGGGTCAGTGACATCGCCCTGGATGCCAAGAGCCTGGTGCCAGTCGTCTCCTTGCAGATGCAAAAGAGCGCCGGCGAGTTTTCCGAGACCAGCACCCTCTCCATCCTGACCTCGGGTCTGCTCGGCGAGCAGTATGTCGGCCTGGCGCCCGGCTTCACCGACGAGGAGATGGGCACCAACATGCTCAAGGATGGTGACATGATCGAAGACACCAAATCGGCCATAGTACTGGAGGATCTGATTGGCAAGTTCCTCTACAGTCAGTCTGCCGACAACAAAGCTGCCAGCAAGTAAGGAGTAACCATGTTCAAGAAAATTGCCCTGCTGCTGGGTCTGATGACCAGCATGCTGTTTGCCGTGACTGCCCAGGCAGGAGCCAGCGCCGCGGATCCCTATGCCCTGGTGGATCAGGCTGCCCAGCAGACCTTCGCCCGCCTCAAGGCAGATCAGTCCCAGGTGAAGAGCAACCCGGACCACCTGCGGGTGATCATCCGCGAAGAGCTGTTGCCTTACGTGGACAACCGCTTCGCCGCCTACAAGGTGCTTGGCAACCAGATCAAGGAGACCACTCCCGCCCAGCGTGATGCCTTCGTCGAGGTGTTCACCGAGTACATGGTGAGCTCCTATGCCGATGCCCTTGCCCACTTCGACAAGCAGACCGTCCAGGTCCAGCCGGGCAAGACACCGACCGACAGCAACATCACCGCCGTCAACGTCAGCGTGAAAGAGACCGGCAAGCCGGACATCTTCCTCGAGTTCAAACTGCGCAAGAACAACAAGACCGGCGAGTGGAAGGCCTTCGACATGGTCGCCGAAGGCATCAGCCTGCTCTCCGCCAAGCAGAGCGAGCTCGGTGGCCTCATTCGCCAGAATGGCATCGATGCGGTGATCGCCCAGTTGCGCGAACACAACGCCAAGCCGCTGGTCCTCAAGTCATGACCCTGACGGGTGAGCTGCAGGCACCACAGGTCAACGCCTTGTGGCAGCGCCGGGCGGAGTGGTGGCAAGATGATGCGCTCGAGCTGAGCGGCGTCACCACCCTGGACTCCGCCGGGCTGGCCCTGCTGGTCAAGTGGGCCAAGGCCACCCTGGCAAGAGGCGCCACACCACAGCTAGTGGGCGCCTCCCGTGATTTCCATACCTTGGCCAACCTGTACGGGGTGGCCAATTTGTTTCAATCAACCCCGCCCAACACTGAGGACGCATAATGCAAGTCTCTGAAATTGAAGCGATACTCCTTGAGGCCTTGCCATTGTCCGAAGTCCATGTCAAAGGCGACGGCAGTCACTATCAGGTGATAGCCGTCGGCGACATGTTTGACGGTATGAGCCGGGTCAAGAAACAGCAGGCCATCTACGCTCCGCTGATGGACAAGATCGCCAGCAACGCCATCCACGCACTCTCCATCAAGGCGTTTACCGATGCCGAATGGAAGCGCGAACGTAAATTCCTATTGCCCTCCTGATTTGGTATCTAAGTAAATGGACAAATTCAAGATCGATGGTCGTTGCACGCTCAACGGCGAAGTGACCATCTCCGGCGCCAAGAACGCCGCCCTGCCAATCCTGTTCGCCACCCTGCTGTGTGATGAGGAGATCCAACTCTCCAACGTGCCGCGCCTCAAGGACGTGGGCACCACCCTCAAGCTGCTGGAGATGCTGGGCGCCAGCACCAAGGTCAACGGCAATGTGACCGTGCTGACCGGTGCGGTGAACAACCATATCGCCCCCTACGACCTGGTGAAGACCATGCGCGCCTCCATCCTGGCGCTGGGCCCGCTGGCGGCCCGCTTCGGTGCGGCCGACGTCTCCCTGCCCGGCGGTTGCGCCATCGGGGCCCGTCCGGTCAACCTGCACGTGCACGGCCTGGAGCTGATGGGTGCCAAGATCGCCATCGAGGATGGCTACATCAAGGCCCGGGTCGATGGTCGCCTCAAGGGTGCCCACATCCTGATGGACATGATCTCCGTCACCGGTACCGAGAACCTGATGATGGCCGCCACCCTGGCGGACGGCCGCACCGTGATCGAGAACGCCGCCCGTGAGCCGGAAGTGGTCGATCTGGCCAACTTCCTCAACACCCTCGGCGCCGACATCAAAGGCGCGGGTACCGATACCCTGACCATCGACGGGGTCGAGCGTCTGCACGGTGGCAGCTACAGCGTGCAGCCTGACCGTATCGAAACCGGTACCTTCCTGGTGGGCGCCGCCGTCACCGGCGGCAAGATCACCTGCCGCAAGACCGACCCCTCCCTGCTGGAAGCGGTACTGGTCAAGCTGGAAGAGGCCGGCGCCCTGATCGAGAAGGGTGCTGACTGGATCAGCCTGGACATGACAGGTCGTACCCTCAAGCCGGTCACCATCAAGACGGCCCCCTACCCGGCCTTCCCGACCGACATGCAGGCCCAGTTCACCGTGCTGAACGCGGTCGCCAAGGGCACCGGCATGGTCACCGAGACCATCTTCGAGAACCGCTTCATGCACGTGCCGGAACTGGTGCGGATGGGCGCGGACATCGAGCTGCAGGGCAACGTCGCCATCTGCCGTGACACCGAGCAACTCAAGGGTGCCCAGGTGATGGCGACCGATCTGCGCGCCTCCGCCAGCCTGGTCCTCGCCGGCTTCGTGGCCGAGGGCACCACCATAGTCGAGCGTATCTATCACATCGACCGTGGCTATGAAGACATCGAGCACAAGCTGCAGGGTCTGGGTGGTCGCATCGAACGCATCAAGGGCTGATTTATCAGCCCACTAAAAAGGCCCCCTCGCCAACGCGAGGGGGCCTTTTTCATGCCGCCAGTGCAGGAAAGCGAGGGGGTTCAGTGACCCGCCAGCTTCATCTGCTCGACCAGTACCGAGCCGGTCTTGAGGCTGGAACGTTCGTCCTCGTCCGTCCCGACCGCCACCAGGGTGCGGAACATGTCCGCGAGGTTGCCGGCTATGGTGATCTCCTCCACCGGGTAGGCGATCTCGCCGTTCTCCACCCAGAAACCGGCGGCGCCACGGGAGTAGTCGCCGTTGACTATATTGACCCCCTGCCCCATCAGCTCGGTCACCAGCAGGCCGGTGCCCATCTCCCTGAGCATGCCCTGGAAGTCCTGGCCGGTATTGGAGACCTGCCAGTTGTGGATGCCACCGGCATGGCCGGTGCTGGTCAGCCCCAGCTTGCGCGCCGAGTAGGAGGTGAGCAGCCAGCTCATCAGGCGACCGTCACGGATGATGTCCATGTCGCGGGTACGCACCCCCTCACCGTCGAACGGGCTGCTGGCCAGCCCCCCCCGCAGGTGGGGGAACTCCTGGATGCGGAGCCAGTCCGGCAGGATCTGCTCACCCAGCTTGTCCAGCAGGAAGCTCGACTTGCGATAAAGGTTGCCGCCGCTGATGGCCATCACCAGATGGCCCCACAGGCCGGCGGCGGTGTCTGGGTGAAACAGCACCGGGGCGTGGCGGGTGGAGATCTTGCGGGCACCGAGACGGGAGACGGTGCGCTCCACCGCCTCGTCGGCGATGCGTTGCGGGCTCCAGAGTCCGGCCAGATCCCGGCTGGAGGAGTAGCCATAGTCCCGCTGCATGTCGCCATCCTGCTCACCGATCAGCACGCAGCTCAGCGAGTTGCGTGACGCCGCATAGCCTTTGACGAAGCCGTGGCTGTTGCCGTAGACCTTGACCCCCAGATGACTGGAGAAGCTGCCGCCGTCGGAATGCTTGATGCGGGCATCGCGACCCAGCGCCAGCCGTTCGCACTCGATGGCCAGCTCGATGCCACGCTGGGGATCCAGCTCGATGTGATGGCACAGCTGCAGATCGGGGGCATCCCAGGCCAGCAGCTCGGCATCCGCCAGGCCGGCACAGTCATCCCGCGAGGTGTGGCGGGCGATCTCCATGGCCGCCTCGACGGCGGCACGGATGGCAGACTTGCTCAGATCCGTGGTCGAAGACGACCCCTTGCAGCCATCGCGGTAGACGGCGATGCCGAGCGCCCCATCCTTGTTGAACTCGATGCTTTCCAGCTCACAGCCCCGGGTGTTCACCGACAGCCCGGTCTGCTTGCTGATGGAAACTTCGGCCAGCGAGGCGCCCAGTCCCTTGGCTATCTCCAGTGCCTCGGCGACGACGGCCTCGAGATGGGCTTGATCCTGGCGGATTTGGTCTTGCTGGTCCATAACTCACATCTGTATGAAGGAAGGAAAGGGGCTAAGCATATCAGACCCCTGCGCCCAGCGGGAGAAGCTGGTAACATATCCCCTAACGTGAATGACAGGAATCAGAGACCGATGAGTCAGTATCAAGACGACAACGAATTGGACGATTGGGGTCCCAGCAAGAGCCAGCTCAAGCGCGACGCCGAAGCACTGCAAAAGCTGGGAGCAGAGATCGTCTCCCTGAGCCACAGCGAGCTGGAAAAAATCCCGTTGGATGAAGAGCTGGCCGATGCCATCGAACTGGGCCGTAAACTCAAGCCAAAGAAGGACGAATCCTACCGCCGCCACCTGCAGTTCATCGGCCGCCTGATGCGCAGCCGGGATATTGAGCCGATCGAACAGGCTCTCTCCATCTTCAAGAACCGCCACTCGACCGTCAATGCCCGTCTGCATCGTCTGGAGCAGTGGCGCGAGCGGCTGATCAACGAAGGGGACAGCGCCCTCAACGAGCTGATGGCTCAGTTCCACGAGCTGGATCGCCAGAAGCTGCGCCAGTTGATCCGCAGTGCCAACAAGGAGCGGGAGCTGAACAAGCCGCCGGTGGCCTTCCGCGAGATGTACCAGTATCTGCGTGGTGAGATCGAAGACCAGCTGTAAGTCATAACTAGGTCCGGGGCAGAATGCCGCCGGCCGAAAACGAAACGGGGCCAATCTGGCCCCGTTTTTTATGCAATGTGTTCACGCATCAACTACCCGACATGCACTGGGTATGAGTCCCCGGCTGCAGATAGGGCATCAGCAAGGGGGCCATCCCCTTGAGCACCTGTACCGGTAGCGCAGAGGTGAAGCGGAACTTGTCGGATTGGCTGCCCGGCACATAGGCGGTCAGGGTGCCGAAGTGATCGGCGCCGATGTAGAAGACGAAGGTCGCGGTCCGGTTACGGGCCAGCGAGCTGGTCACGTTGCCATAGCGGCCGACCGTCTCCAGCCGGTTGTCCCCGGTCCCCGTCTTTCCCCCCATCGGCAAGATGGTGCCATCCGGCAGGGCGAAGGCCCCGGCGATGCGCCGCGCCGTACCCCCCTCCACCACCTTGGACAGAGCATTGCGCAAGGCATCCGTCACCTCGACCGGCAGCACCCGGGTTCCCTGGACGTTGGCCGGTTCGAACACGGTGGCGAAGGGCGTGTCCTTGGCAAACGAGAGATACTCGATGCGCTGGGTCGGGGCACGTATACCCCCGTTCTGGATGATCCCCATCAACTCGGCCAGTGCCGCCGGTCTGTCCCCCGAGCTGCCGAGTGCCGTCGCCAACGACGGCACCAGATGATCGAACGGATAACCCAACCGCGCCCAGCGCTGATGAATGTCGAGGAAGGCTTCGACCTCCAGCATGGTACGGATGCGGCTATCCCGGGCGCTGCGATGACGGGTCTTGAACAGCCAGCTGTACACTTCCTGACGCTCATCACGGCTGGCCGCGACCGCATCGGCGAAGGTCGCCTTGTCGAACTCCTTGAGGTAGGAGAGCAGCCACAGCTCCAGCGGGTGCACCCGCGCTATATAGCCCTGATCCGGTAGCGAATACTTACCAGGACCGTAGCTGGTGTAGAGCTGTTCGATCCGCTTGTCACTCAGTTTGTCCCGCGGTAACCGCTTCGCCAGGAAGGCGGCGAAGTCCAGCTGCGACGCCTCCGGCATCAGGTAGCGATGCACGGCCGCGAGCCGGACCGCACTGGGCTTGAGGCCATCGAGGAAGGTATCGAGCCGCTCATCCGGGGTCTTGCCCTGGTACTTGCGCCAGAAGCGCAGCAGGTAGGTCTGGCCCTCCTTGTCGGCAAACTTGGCGAGGTACTCGGTACGGCGCGGATCCTTGTCATCCTTGAGCAACTGGGCCCGGTTCCCCTCCTTGTAGAGGCTGTAGCGCACTATGTCCCGCATCAGCCGCACGAAGGGCAGGTTGATGGACTCGCGCAGCGCGTCGCGGATTGGCGGGATGCGGCCATTGTCTTCCTTGCGGAAGTTGTTGAAGGTGTGCATGCCGCCACCAGTGAAGAAGCCCTCATAGGGGCTGGCGGAGTATTTGCGATCCAGCGCCGCCTCCAGCATCACCGGCAGGCTCTTGTCCTTGGCGACCATCAGGTAAGAGATGGCCCAGCGGCTGATGTTGTCCTGGTTGGACACCTCTATCTTGCGCAGGCTGTCGGCCGGCATGCCCGCATAGCTGTCGTGCAGCTCGGTGACGATCTCCAGGTAGGTGGTCAGCACCCGCAGCTTGGCGGTGGAGCCCAGCTCCAGCTTGCTGCCTTCGTTGATGTCGAACGGCTGATCCGTGTTGTCGGTCTGCACCCGCACCTTCACCCCTTCCGGAGTTTTCTCGAACAGGGTGAAGCTGTACTTCACGTCTCCCGTCTTTTCCGGCGAGAGCAGGCGCTCACCAAACAGGCCGACCTGAGCGGCAACGGCTGGGTCAGCCAGCTGCTGCAGGTAACGAGAAATGTCATTTTGCAGCGGCATGTTGAGCGTGGTGTCCGCCGTCAGATCCATACGATCCAGATCATACAGCTGGACCCCGAGCTGGCGGCTGAGGCGAGTCCGCGCCACCTGCAAGCCTTTGTTGTTATTGACCCGGGTGATCGCCGGTGACTGCAGGAAGTCGCGGAAGCCGAGCTTGGCCTTGAGCGCAGACTCCATCAGCGGAGGCGCAATCATCCCCTCCTGGACGAACAGACGCAGATAGCTGTCGGTCAGGGTCGACAGCGCCTCCCGCCCCTGAGCCAGATAGTAAGAAGGGCGGCGGTGAGCGATCATCAGGGAGACGACCTGACGCAGGGCCAGGCCCTGCTCCGCCAGCGTGGCATCCTGGTTACGGGCGGGATCCAGCAGACGATTCACCTCATCCACATTGGCTCCGAACCAGACCCAGAGACCGTCACCCAGGCCATGCACCTCGCCATAGCCGGGGGCCGCAGAGAGTGGCACCGAGTTGAGGTAGGCCCAGGCGACCAGCTTGCGTGCCTCCAGGGTCTCTGGCCCCAGTCGATAGGCCCGTACGCTGGCAGAAGCCATCTGGCGGATCTTCTCGGTCGGAGACAGGGTCAGGCCATCGGGGGAGTGGCGATACTTCTCGACCTGAGTGGCCAGCGTACTGCCACCGGCGGATTGATCCTGCATGTCCAGCGCCTTGCCCACCTGGGACAGCGCCGCCTTGGCGAAACGCGGCCAGTCTACCGCCGGGTTGGCCAGCGGCTGTTCGTTGCTCAGCAGGTCCCGGTTCTCGATGAACAGCAGCGACTGTATTACCAGGGGAGGAATGGAGTTGAAATCCGGGTAGTAGTGAGTCGGGTACTTGTACTGATAGAAAGGCTCGGCGCGGCAATCGTGCAGGGTCAGCCCAGCCTGTACCTTCTCGGTGTATGGCACGAAGAAGCCATGGCTGGCGTAGTTATACAGTGCATCGGAAAAATGCACCTGCTCACTCACCTGATAGCCGCGCTGGATCAGCCGCTCCTGGATCATCGGCAGCATTACATAGCCGAGCCGCTTGTCGAAGGGACCGTCATCGGGAAAGCGGATCTGCTTGCTGAGGCCGGGCTCGAGCTGATAGGTCAGCTTGGCCGCATAGTTGGAAATTTCCTGCGACTGCAGACGAGAGGTCTTCATCTCATAGCCAAGCAGGGCGATCGCAGCAGCCAGGCAAAGCAAAAAGATAAAGCAGAACAACCACCGCCACCAGGGACGACGCTTGCGCTTGTATTGCCCGTCCGCATGCGGTACGGATGAATCCTGAGATGCCACTTTGTTCAAATCCGTCTGTTTTGATGCGCCCATATCAGCCCCACCATGGTTGCGCAATTTATTGTGTTTCACTCAAGCTTAGTCGTTTCAAGTCAAGGGCTTGAAAACTATTGACCGCTTTGGTGCGATGTTAACAGGGCGATTATGAAAATGGGAGCCGATTGTTGCAGGGCGGAGAGTGATCCGAGCTGATGGACAGAAGTGAAACACCGGCCAGAGGCCGGTGTTTCAAAATCGCGAGGCGGCAATCTTACTTGCTGGAGCTCATGCCTTTCAGCTTGGTGCTCAGTTCCTTGCGTTCCTTGGAAAGCTCGGCGTTCTTGATGATGTGATCATCAACCCGCTCCTCGTAATCGGCGCGCATGTTGGCGATGATGGCCTGGACTTCATCGATGCTCATACCCGGCTTGATGTAGTCGCTCAGATTGTCGAGCAACAGCACCCGCTTCTGGTTGTCACGGATCTTCTTCTCGTTGTCGACGATCTCGCGCTTGAGCTTGTTCTGGCGACGGGACATGCGCACATATTCCAATACGTCGCTGAAGGTAGACTTGTTTACTTGTTCCATATCGATACCACTGATTGAAGGTTAATGAAAACAGGCCGGATTACCCCGTACCAGAGAGGAGCTGAAGGCATGGTACAGGCAAACCCAGAGTGCCCTTTACTCTACCGAGTTATGATGCAGATACAACCCAAATCGCAAGCTGGCGTGGGTTCTGACAACCAGGAAGGGGCAGCAATGTGACTAGGGATGAGAATGCGATGGGTAACGCTGGAGGCAACAGGAATTTCAGACAATAAAAAAGCCCGCTCGATTGAGCGGGCTTCTTCAATTGGGTGCCTGGCAGTGTCCTACTCTCGCATGGCGAATGCCACACTACCATCGGCGCTACCGCGTTTCACTTCTGAGTTCGGCATGGGATCAGGTGGTTCCACGGCGCTATGGCCGCCAGGCAAA